>NZ_PNOS01000086.1 GCF_002869745.1 Oceaniglobus roseus | reverse complement strand
AGGCCCAGCGCCCGCAGCACCGCCGCCCCGTTCGGCGAGACCTGGATCCCGGCCCCGGTGTCGCCGTCCAGCACCTCCGCCCGCTCCAGCACCCGCACCCGCGCGCCCTGCCGCGCCAGCGCCAGCGCCGCCGCCAGCCCCGCCACGCCGGCCCCCAGTACCGTGATCCGCCGTCCGTCGATCATGCCCGCCTGTCCGGCCTCCCTCTCCTGCCTTCGTCCCGGCGCGCGAAATGCCTGCCCCGAAAACGCGAGGCACCGGAGCGTCGCCGCCCCGGTGCCCCCGATCCTTCGCCGCGAACGACCTCAGTCGTCGCGGTGCACCTTCTCGCGCCGCTCGTGCCGCTCCTGCGCCTCGAGGCTCAGGGTGGCGATGGGGCGCGCATCCAGCCTCTTCAGCGAGATCGGCTCGCCCGTGTCCTCGCAATAGCCGTACTCGCCCTCCTCGATCCGCCGGAGCGCCGCGTCGATCTTGGCGACGAGCTTCCTCTGGCGGTCGCGGGTCCGCAGTTCCAGCGCGCGGTCCGTCTCTTCCGAGGCCCGGTCGGCGATGTCGGGAATGTTGCGCGTGCCGTCCTTCATGCCCTGGACGGTGCTCTTGCTGTCGTCCATGAGGTCGTTCTTCCAGGCCAAGAGCTTGCGGCGGAAATACTCGACCTGTCGCTCGTTCATGAACGGTTCGTCTTCGGCCGGACGGTAATCGTCGGGCAGAAATGTCTCTACCTTCATCGCGCTTCCCTCTCTAAGCCCCGGGGTGGTTTCGCACTCGATCTCTGCCATCCGGACTCTCCCCTCGGCGGTCAAATATCCGAACCCGCCCCGCTTGTCACTACTCTTCGCCGCGCCCATGATGCAATGTGACCCCTGCGCGCGCCGCAGATGAAAAAGCACGGGCAGAGGATTGATAGGCCATGAAATTCACCGGAACCGACGCCTATGTCGCCACCGAGGACCTGACCGTCGCGGTGAACGCCGCGGTGACGCTGGAACGCCCCCTGCTGGTCAAGGGAGAACCCGGCACCGGCAAGACCGAGCTGGCCCGCCAGGTGGCCGGCGCGCTCGGGATGCGGATCATCGAATGGCACGTGAAATCGACCACGCGGGCCCAGCAGGGGCTCTACGAATACGATGCCGTGTCGCGCCTCAGGGACAGCCAGCTTGGCGACGAACGGGTGCACGACGTCGCCAACTACATCCGCAAGGGCAAGCTCTGGCAGGCCTTCGAGGCGGACGAGCGCGTGGTGCTGCTGATCGACGAGGTCGACAAGGCCGACATCGAGTTCCCGAACGACCTGCTGCAGGAGCTCGACCGGATGGAGTTCCACGTCTACGAGACGGGCGAGACCATATCGGCACGGCACCGCCCCGTGGTCATCATCACCTCGAACAACGAGAAGGAGCTGCCCGACGCCTTCCTGCGCCGCTGCTTCTTCCACTACATCCGCTTCCCGGATCCCGAGACGCTGAAGCAGATCGTCCGCGTCCACCATCCCGGCATCAAGGAGGCGCTGCTCTCCACCGCCCTCACCCAGTTCTTCGAATTGCGCGAGACGCCGGGGCTGAAGAAGAAGCCCTCGACCTCCGAGGTGCTGGACTGGCTGAAGCTGCTCCTGGCCGAGGACCTGTCGCCCGAGGACCTGAAGCGCTCGGGCACCAACGCCCTGCCGAAGCTCCACGGCGCGCTCCTGAAGAACGAACAGGACGTCCAGCTGTTCGAGCGCCTCGCCTTCATGGCGCGCGGGCAGCGGTGAGCCGCGCCGCCCGACGCCCGTTC
>NZ_PNOS01000085.1 GCF_002869745.1 Oceaniglobus roseus | reverse complement strand
CCGCAGCGCGCCTCCCGCCGCCTGGACGCTGGAGGCGCCGGAGGCCGCCCTGCCGGTGCTCGGCGCGCCGGTCCCGGTGGCCGAGACCGCCGTGGCGGGATAGGGCGCGGCGGCGCCACGCAACGTCGCTGCCCCCCGATTGCCGCTATACATTCGGGCCCGAAGGGTCTATGCGCCACAGCTTGCAGCCCCCGCCACACCCGAACCTCAGATCGTGTGCCCGGGACCGGCCCCCGAACAGCAGATGTGACGCCCGTGATCCAGACCCTTGCCGATGCCCTTGCCGCCCGCGGCTACGACACCCTGACGCCCGTCCAGCAGGCGGTGACCGATCCCGCGCTGGACGGCGCCGATCTCCTGGTTTCCGCCCAGACCGGCTCGGGCAAGACGGTGGGCTTCGGCCTGGCCATCGGCCCGACCCTGCTGGACGAGACGGGCCGCTTCGGCGAGGCGGGCGCCCCCCACGCCCTCGTCATCGCGCCGACGCGCGAACTGGCGATGCAGGTCAAGCGCGAGTTGCAGTGGCTCTACGGGAACACCGGCGCCGTGCTCGCTTCCTGCGTCGGCGGCATGGACATGCGCGACGAGCGGCGCGCGCTGGACCGCGGCGCGCATATCGTCGTCGCCACGCCGGGCCGGTTGCGCGACCACATCATGCGCGGGTCGCTGAAGACGGACGCGATCCGGGCCGTGGTGCTGGACGAGGCGGACGAGATGCTGGACCTCGGCTTCCGCGAGGACCTGGAGTTCATCCTCGGCGAGGCGCCCGAGGGGCGGCGCACCCTGATGTTCAGCGCGACGGTGCCGAAGGCCATCGCCACGCTTGCACAGAACTATCAAAAGGACGCCGTAAGGGTCACGACCACCGCGGAAAAATCGCAACATTCCGACATTGCCTACCAGGCGATGAAGGTGGCCGAAGCGGATGCCGAGAACGCCATCATCAACGTGTTGCGCTATTACGAGGCGCCGAACGCGCTGGTCTTCTGCAACACCCGCGCCGTCGTCAACCGGCTGACCACGCGGTTCTCGAACCGCGGCTTCTCGGTCGTGGCGCTCTCGGGCGAGCTCACCCAGAACGAGCGGACCCACGCGCTGCAGGCGATGCGCGACGGACGGGCGCGGGTCTGCGTGGCGACGGACGTGGCGGCGCGGGGGATCGACCTGCCGAACCTCGAACTGGTGATCCATGCCGAGCTGCCGTCGAACTCCGAGACCCTGCTGCACCGCTCGGGGCGCACGGGCCGGGCCGGGCGCAAGGGCGTCTCGGCGCTGATCGTGCCGCCGAAGGCCACGAAGAAGGCCGAGCGGCTGCTTGGCGGCGCCAAGGTGCGGGCCGAGTGGACCGTGCCGCCCTCGGCCGACGAGGTGCGCGCGCGCGACGAGGAGCGGATGCTGGAGGATCCGGTCTGGGACGAGGACCTGAGCGAGGAGGAAGCGGCCTTCGCCGGGAAGCTGCTGGAGATGCAGGAGCCCGAGAAGATCGCCGCCGCCTACCTGCGGCTGTTCCGCGCCCGCCAGTCCGCCCCCGAGGACCTGTCCGATCCCGCCGCTCCGCCGCCGCCCCGCGCGCCCTTCGGGCCCGCGGTCTGGTTCTCGGTCGGCGTGGGCCGGGCCCAGAACGCCGAGCCGCGCTGGCTTCTGCCGATGCTCTGCAAGGCGGGCGGGCTGTCGAAGGACGACATCGGCGCGATCCGCATCCAGCAGGCCGAGACCTTCGTCGAGATCCTCGAATCCCGCGCCGCCGACTTCCTCAAGGCCATCGGCCCGGCCATGGCTCTGGAAGGTGGCACTTCCCTGAAACAGCTGGACCGCGCCCCGGACTTCGCCGCCCGCGGCCCCCGTCCGCCCCGTGCCCCGCGCCCGGAACCCCGCGCGCCGCGCGAGGCGACGCCAGAGGCGAAGCCGGCGTGGACGCCCGACGACACCCCG
>NZ_PNOS01000084.1 GCF_002869745.1 Oceaniglobus roseus | reverse complement strand
GCCTGCGCGAGCGACGCGGCCACCGCGAGCGCGGCGAGCCGCCAGGCCGTCACCCGCCGCGCCACGCCGTAGCCGCCGATCACCACCTTGCCATGGCCCGGTCCGGCGGCATGGGCGACGCCATAGGCGAAGCAGACCCCGAGCAGCCCCGCCAGCGCCCCCGGCTCCCCGGCGCGCAGCGCCCGGAGCGCCCCGGCCATGGCGGTCTGGAACCGCTGCTGCGCCGCCTCGGCCAGCCGCATCAGCGCCTCGGCCCCGCCTGTGGCCCAGAGGAGGACGGCGACAAGGCCCAGCCCGGCGGCCAGCAGGATCAGGAGGGCGCGGCGCATGTCACGCGGAGGGTGTCGGCATAGCGTTCACCGACCTCGGGGAAGTCGTCGTCGTCGAAATCGGTGCCCTGGAGCTCCTTCAGCACCGCCTCCAGCACCGAATTCGCCGCCTCCACGTCGGCGGCGACCTTCCCGGTCTCGCAGTCCGACCGCCCCTCCGGGCGCGGCGGGAGGGACAGCGAGAAGGCCGCGTAATAGGTCGGATCGAAGGTTCGGATCTCGACCGCGCCCGCGTCCGCCGCCACCGGCGTTTCGAAACGGCGCACGTGACTCGAGGCAAGCCGCCCCTCCGACAACACCACCAGCGGCAGCACCGGCGGGCCGAGCGGCAGTTCCGCCTCTCCCAGATAGGCCCTCGTCGTGCCGGTGAACCCCTCCTCGGGCTTCTGGTCGAAGCCCGCGAAACCCGCCGCCTCTTCCTTGGTCAATGCGCCGTCGCCGTCGGGGTCGAGACCGTAATCCTCGAGCATCATCAGCGAGTAGAGTTCGTCATAGACCCAGACCACCCGCACGCCCGCCAGCCGCCCCTCGTCATCGAAGACCGGCGAAAGGCCCGAATCGATGAACAGGTGGGGGTGCGCCGCGGCACTGGTGGCGCAGAGCAGGAGGGCAAGGAGCGGGCGCAGGATCATGGCGCCGGACACTACCTCATCGCGCCCGACCGGCAAGGGACGGCATGTCTCAGGCCCTCGGATCGGAGAGATACCGCCGCCAGGGATGCTCCTGCCGGAAGCCCAGCACCTCGCGCGCCTTGCGGTTGGAGTAGAAGGTCTCGTGCTCGCCCATCTCGCCCCGCACCGGCACCGAGGCATAGTAGCGCTCGATCAGTTCCGGCGTGGTCAGGTTCACCGAGTGGTCGTCGTTCGAGGCGTTGAAGATCTGGTAGCCCAGCCCGTCGGTTTTCAGGCAGCGGTCGACGATCTGCCCGAGGTCGCGGGCATCGATATAGGCGAAGAAGTTCCGAAGCCGCTGGGCGGGGTTCTCGAGGAAATCCGGAAACAGCTCGCCGTATTCGTGGGGCTCGATCACGTTGTTGATCCTGAGCCCGTAGATGTCGGCGCCCGAGCGCAGCTGGAACGAGCGCGCCGTCGCCTCGTTGCAGACCTTCGACATGGCATAGCTGTCCTCGGGGACGGTCGGATGCGCCTCGTCCACCGGCAGGTATTCCGGCTGGCGCGGCCCGTCGGAAAAGCAGATGCCGTAGGTGGTTTCCGAGGAGGCGAAGACGATCTTGCGGATCCCGAGCTTCAGCGCCGCCTCGATCACGTTGTAGGTGCCGATGGTGTTGATGCGGAAGGTCTCGTTGTCGGGCGTGATCAGGATCCGCGGGATCGCCGCGAAATGCACCACGGCGTCATAGCCCTGCACGCCGTTGCCGGGCTTCATCTCGTCCATGCCGGCGTACATCGTCAGGGCGTTGAAGACCTGGCCCGAGTCGGTGATGTCGGCCTTCAGGTCGTTGACCCCGGGATGGCCCAGAGGGGTGAGGTCGAGATTGGTGACCGTGTGCCCCTGCGCCACGAGATAGGGGACGACGTGCCGCCCCGCCTTGCCGCTGCCGCCGGTGAAGAGAATGCGCATGTCCGATGCCCCCTTTGGTCCGTTTCGGGGCCACTACCTAACACGCCGGGTGGGAAGGCAAAGCCGCGAACGCAGGGGGGGGCCGATCAAACCCGCACCCCGGCATTTCCGGGAGTTTCGGGGCGCGCCCGGGGCCGAGGGCCCGCCACGCCAATCCCACCGGCGCAGGCTGACACCCGCGACCGGCGGACGCCTCAGGCCTCGCGCCGCGGTGCGGCCGCCTCCCGCGCCATGAACCGCG
>NZ_PNOS01000083.1 GCF_002869745.1 Oceaniglobus roseus | reverse complement strand
GGACTGGGCGGATCGCGCGGCCGAGGCGGGCAGGGCGGTGCTGGCGCGCCCCGGCGGCGACTGGCGCTGCGGGGGCACGTGGTTCGCCGGGGTCAACGCGCTCGACAACGATGCTGCCGGGCGGCTGCCCGACGGGCCGCCGCTGCCGGGTTTCCTCCAGGGCGTCGCGCGGGATCTGGCCGGGGAGGGCGTGATCTGGGACCGGGCGCAGCTGTCGGTCTGCCGCCCGGGCTATCCGTTGCCATCCGAGGGCGAGAGCGCGGCGGCGGCGCGCTACCGGCGCGACCGCGACGCGGCCCATGTCGACGGTCTGCTCCCCGTGGGGCCGGAGCGGCGGCGGATGCTGCGCGAACCCCATGCCTTCGTCCTCGGCCTGCCGCTGAACCGGTGCGGCGCGGGGGCCAGCCCGATGGTGGTCTGGGAAGGCAGTCACCGGATCATGGCCGAGACCCTGGGTCCGGTCCTGAATGCCGCGCACCCGCGGGAGTGGGACAATGTCGACCTGACCGACGCCTATCACGCCGCCCGCCGGCGCTGCTTCGAGACCTGCGCGCGGGTTGTCGTCGCGGCGAAACCTGGCGGAGGCTATCTGGTGCACCGCCTTGCGCTGCACGGCGTCGCGCCGTGGGAGGAGGGCGCCGAGGCGCCGGAAGAGGGCCGGATGATCGCCTATTTCCGACCCTACCTGGTGGACCCGGCGCTCTGGCCGGTCCCGGACTGACCCCTCAGCTTTCGCTTCCGGCAAGCCGCGCGGCGCGGCCGCCGCGGCGCTGCTTCAACCGGCCCCGGCGGTCCGGCAGTTCGGCCATGACCGCGCGGCGGGCCTCGGCGCTCATCCGCGGCCAGGCGGCGATCTCGTCGAGCGTGCGCAGGCAGCCGGTGCAGATGCGCTCGGCCGGGTGGACGACGCAGACCTTGATGCAGGGCGACAGCGGCTCGTCCCGGGTCCAGACCGGATCACTCATGACACACCGTCGTCCTTCCTGTTGGTCCTGAGATGGGCAAGCCGGTCCAGCGCACCTTGCAGGATATACCCGGCCGCGACGTGGTCGATGACCTCGGACCGGCGTTTTCGTGACGTATCCGCCTCCAGCAGCGCGCGCTCGGCGGCGACGGTGGACAGGCGCTCGTCCCAGAAGACGAGCGGCAGGTCGCAGAGCCCGCCGAGGTTGCGCGCGAAGGCGCGGGTCGACTGCGCCCGCGGCCCTTCCGAGCCGTCCATGTTCCGCGGCAGGCCCAGCACGATGCCGCCGATCTGCCGCTTCTCGAGGATATCGAGCAGCGCGGCGGCGTCCAGGGTGAACTTCTTGCGCCGGATGGTGGTGAGCGGCGTCGCGATCGACAGCATCCCGTCCGAGACGGCGACCCCCAGAGTCGCGGTCCCGAGGTCGAGCCCGGCGAGGGCGCGGCGCGGGGGCAGGGCGGCGGCGAAGGCTTCGATGTCGTCGAAGATCATTCTGCGACACCGGCCTGTTCGGCGGCCTTGCGGATCGTCTCGACCTCGTCGGGCGCCTCGGCGAAGACCTGTTGCGCCTCGGTCCAGATCCTGCGCGCCGTATCGGTCTCGCCCAGGACGCCGTAGGCCGCGATCAGCCGGGCCCATTCGGACGGCGGGCCGCCCGAGGTCGCCAGCCGGTCGGCCAGCTGCGCGACCATGCCGCGGATCATGTTCTCGCGGTCCTCCGGGCTCATCTCGCTCGCCGCCTGCATGTCCGCGGCGCTAGGCCCCGGGGTGGCGGGGGGCGGGGTGTAGCGGACGCCGGCCAGTTGCGCCAGCGCGTCGATCTGCTGGCGGATCGGGGCGATCCACGGCGCGTCCTCCGGCCCCGCCTCCAGCAGGCCGCGCCAGAGCCGGAACGCGAGGTCGGGGCGGCCGGTCTGGGCATAGAGAAGGCCGGTGAAATAGCGCGCGCGCTTGGCGTTCGCGTCGCGTTGCAGGGCGCGGGTCAACGCATCCTCGGCCTCGGGCGAGACGTAGCCGCCGGCGGCGTAGATCAGGTACTCGGCCAGGTCGGTGTAATCCTCGGGCCCCGCTTCGTCGCCCTTCAGCGCGATCAGCTGCCGCTGCGCCGCCGCCGCGGCGTCGAACCGCGCCAGCCCGGCCTCGTTGCGGGCGAGGAGGGCGTGTCCCTGGATGTCGTCGGGGCGGTCCTTCAGCGTGGTGCGCAGCTTGTCCATCAGGTCGATGAACTGCGGATCGGCCTGTTCCTTGGCCGTCTTCGCGGCCTCGGCCAGCATCGGTGCCGCCTCCGCCTCGGCCGCGGCCTGGTCGGGGCGGGTCGCCCGCACCTCTGCCGCGCGGTCGATCCGCGCCTGGAGCGGCATGTCGGAATAGCCGGGCGCGCCGATCCAGACGTAGAGCCCGAGCGCCCCGCCGACGAGCACCAGCGCCGACAGCGCGGCGGCGGCGCGGCTGACCGGGGCGGGGGCCGTTGTCGGGGCGGCCGCG
>NZ_PNOS01000082.1 GCF_002869745.1 Oceaniglobus roseus | reverse complement strand
CCCGCCGCTCCGGAGGCACCGAGAACAGCGCGAGCCCCGCCCGGTGCACATCCTCCAGCGACCGCGGCCCCAGCACCCCGACCCCTTCGATGAAGCCGATGGTCTGGTCCGGCGACACGGCGAAGCCCCCCCGCCGCAGCACCTGCGCGAAGGTCACGAACGGCTCCAGCGCCCGCGGCAGGCTCATGGCGTCACCCCCGGCGACACAACCCCCTGTTTCTTCTTTGCAGAAATACTGCGGGGGAGAGGCGCGCCAGCGCCTCGGGGGCAGCGCCCCCATCCCCCGCCCGCCGCAGGCGCCGCCCTCAGGCGGAAGGAACCGCCGCACCTCACGCCGCCTCTCCCGGCAGGAACTGCCCGAGCCGCGGCGCGAGGTACGTCAGGTCGTCGTGGTCCTTCAGCGCCACCCCGATCGCCCGCCGGAAGGCATCGGGCCAGCGCGCGCCCTGGCCCGCCAGCAGCGTCGCCGCCTCGGCCCATTCGATGGTCTCGGCCACCCCCGGCGGTTTCGCCAGCGGCTCGGCCCTCAGCGCGTTGACCGCCCCCACGACTGCCACCGCCGTCGCCTCGGCGACGGAGGAGGCGCGGGCCATGACGATGGCGGCCTCGAGCCCCGGATCGGGGTAGTCGATCCAGTGATAGACGCAGCGGCGGCGCAGTGCCTCGTGCAGGTCGCGGGTGCGGTTCGAGGTCAGGACCACCACGGGCGGACGGGTGGCGCGGATCGTGCCGGTCTCGGGGATCGAGATGGTGAAATCGGAGAGGAACTCCAGCAGGAAGGCCTCGAACTCGTGGTCGGCGCGGTCGATCTCGTCGATCAGCAGCAGGCTGTCGCCGGGATGGCGCAGCGCGGCCAGAAGCGGCCGCTCCAGCAGGAAGTCGTCGGAATAGAGGTTCGGCGCGCCCTGCCCCGCCTGCCGGATCGCCAGCATCTGCCGGGGATAGTTCCACTCGTAGAGCGCGGCGGCCGCGTCGATGCCTTCGAAGCATTGAAGCCGGATCACCTGCCGCCCGAGGACGCCGCCAAGCGCCTTCGCGGCTTCGGTCTTGCCCACGCCCGGTGCGCCCTCCAGCAGCATCGGCTTGCCGAGGGCGAGCGCAAGGTAGGCCGCCGTCGCCAGCGCATCGTCGGCGAGGTACTGCGCGTCGGTCAGCGCTCGTTGCAGCGCCTCGGGGCTTTTCAGCCCGCCGATGTTCGGCTGCACCGCCATCAGCGCGCCCCTTGCGGGCGGGCGCCGCCGTTGGCCTTGAGGCCGCGCAGGATCTTCTCGGGCGTGATCGGCAGGCGGTCGCAGCGCACGCCGACGGCGTCGTAGATCGCGTTGGCGATGGCGGGCAGCACCGGGTTGGCGCACATCTCGCCCGGCCCCTTGCCGCCGAATGGGGCGTCCTCGGCCGGGCGCTCCAGCACGGCGATGTGGTGGGGCACGATCTGGCCCGGACCCGGCATCAGGTAGGTGTTGAAATCGGTCGGGCCGTGGCCGCGGTCGGGGTAGTAGGGCTCGGTCGTTTCGTAGAGCGTGTGCGACACGCCCATCCAGGCGCCGCCGATCAGCTGCTGTTCCACAAGCTTCGGGTTCAGCGCACGGCCGACCTCGTAGGCGGAATTGATCTCCTTGACCTCGACCTCGCCGGTCTCGTCGTCCACCTCGAGGTCGATGATCAGGGCCGCGTGGGCGAAGCAGGTGACGGGGGACATCTCGCCGGTGTCGGCGTCGACGTCCGAAAGCGGGACCAGGAAGATGCCCCGGCCCGAGAGCGTGCGGCCCTGCTTGAATTGCGCCGCGATGGCGGTGTCGGCCACGGTGATGCTGCGCGAGGGCGCGCCCTTCACATGGATGTTGCCCTTGCCGTCGGTGGTGAGGTCCGTGGCGGCGACCTCCAGCTCGTCGGCGGCGGCGTCGAGCATCTGCTTGCGCGCCTCCGCGCTGGCCCGGATCACGGCGTTGCCGACGCGGTGGGTCCCCCGCGATGCGAAGCTGCCCATGTCGTGGGGGCCGGTGTCGCTGTCGGCGGTGTCGACATAGACATCCTCGACCGGCACGCCGAGGGTTTCGGCGGCGATCTGGCGGGTGACGGATTTCATCCCCTGCCCGAGGTCGATGGCCGAGAGCGCCACCATGAACTTGCCGTCCGGCGTCGAGTGCACCAGCGCCTGCGCCGGGTCGCCGCCGAGGTTCATGCCGATCGGGTAGTTGATGCAGGCGAAGCCGCGCCCCTTGTGAATTGCCATGTCAGCGCCTCCTCGTGCCGGAGACGAAGGGCGAGGTACCGGGCTTTCGGGTGCCGCGCGAGAAGGGCTCGGCCGGCTTGTAGGGCTCGAACGCCGAACGCTGCGGCTCGGGCGCCGTCTGGGACGCGGGCGCGGGCGGCGGATTGGGCGCAGGGCGCGGGGCCGCGGCCGCGGGGGGCGTGTAGGACGGCGGGGTATAGGACGGCGCGCCCGCCGGCGGTGTCGG
>NZ_PNOS01000081.1 GCF_002869745.1 Oceaniglobus roseus | reverse complement strand
AGCGCCGCAGTGCGGAGAACCGCCATGCGTCATGATCCCGCCAGCGCCGCCATCGTCATCATGCTCCGCAGCCTGAAGCTGCACGGCATGGCGTCGTGCCGAAGGCACGCCTCCGGCGTGACCCGTCGTGGTGCAGTACGCCCGCTGGATGGGCGGCATGCTTTCGGGGGACTTCGGCGCCTCGCTGATCTTCAAGTCCGAGATCGCGCCGCTGCTGCTGGGCAAGATGACCGCCAGCGCCTTCCTCGTCGTCATGTCGATGACCTTCGCGCTGGTCTGCGCGATCCCGCTCGGGGTCTGGGCGGCGGTCCACCGCGACCGCTGGCAGGACACGGCCTCTTCCACCACCTCGCTGCTCGGGGTCAGCCTGCCGGACTTCTTCTGGGGGATCGTGATGATCCTCGTCTTCGCCCGCTGGCTCGGCTGGCTGCCGTCCTCGGGTTTCGTCGAGCCCTCCGACAGCTTCTTCGGAGCGCTGCGCCACGCGCTGCTGCCCTCGCTCGCCCTCGGCCTCGGGCTGATGGCGCACCTGACGCGGATGACCCGCTCGGCCATGACCGGCATCCTGGAACAGGAGTTCATTCGCGTCGCCCGCGCCAAGGGCCTGTCCGAACGTACCGTGATCTGGCGCTATGCGCTGGCCAACGCCATCGGGCCGGTCATCACGATCGCCGGGCTCCAGATCGGCTACCTGTTCGGCTCGATCATCGTGGTCGAAAGCCTGTTCGGCTACACGGGAATGGGCTGGCTGACCTACCAGGCGCTGCTGAACCGCGACCTGCCGCTGATCCAGGCCTCGGTCTTCGTGATCGCCGCGGTGGTGATGCTGACCAACCTGATCGTCGATCTCCTCTACCGCGCGGTCGATCCGCGCATCCGGCTGGGATAGGGCGATGCGGCGCTTTCTCACCACCAAGGGGCTGATCGGCCTCGTCCTCGTCTCCACCGTCGTGCTCGTCGCGATCCTCGCGCCGCTGGTCATCCCGCCGGAGTTCGCCACGAAGATGGACATGCGCGCCCGCCTGTCGCCGCCCACCTTCGCCCACCCCCTCGGCACCGACCAGCTGGGCCGAGACCTGATGTACCGCGTGCTGCTCGGCGCGCAGACCTCGCTCGGCATCGCCGCCGCTGCCGTGGGAATGAGCCTCGTCCTCGGCCTGCCGCTCGGCCTCGTCTCGGGCTACTACGGCGGCCGCATCGACAACGTGCTGATGCGCCTCGTCGATGCGCTGCTGTCCTTCCCGGCGCTGCTGCTGGCGCTGACGATCAGCGCTGTGCTGGGGCCCAACCTCCAGAACACGATCATCGCCATCGGCATCGCCTTCACCCCCTTCCTCGCCCGGATCATCCGCGGCGAGGCCCTGCGCGTCGCCGCCATGCCCTATGTCGAGGCGGCGCGGGCGGGCGGCACCCGCGACCTGCCGATGATGCTGCGGCACATCCTGCCCAACATCATGCCCGCGATGATCGTGCAGGCGACGATCAGCCTCGCCTTCGCCATCCTCGCCGAGGCGGGGCTGTCCTTTCTCGGCCTCGGCACCCAGCCGCCCTCGGCCTCGTGGGGGCTGATGATCCAGGCCAGCCGCGACTATCTCGACCGCGGCCCGTGGACGGCGCTGGTGCCGGGCTTCGCCGTGGCGATCACGGTGCTCGGGCTCAACATGCTGGGCGACGTGCTGCGCGACGTGCTGGATCCGAGGGCCCGCAAATGACAGCGCCTCCCCCGATCGTCAGCGTGAGGAACCTGCGCGTCGACTTCGACAGCGGCGGCAGGACCGTCACCGGGGTCGAGGACGTGGGCTTCTCCATTGCCCCCGGCGAAACCGTCTGCGTCGTCGGCGAATCCGGCTCGGGCAAGTCGGTCACGTCGCTGTCGATCATGCGCCTGGTCGAGTTCGGCGGCGGCCGCATCGCCGACGGCACGATCCGCTTCCGGCGCGCCGACGGCAGCGAGCTGGACGTCACAGCCGCCGACGACGCGACCATGCAGGCGATCCGCGGCGGCGAGATCGGCATGGTGTTCCAGGAGCCGATGACCTCGCTCAACCCGGTCTTCACCATCGGCCGGCAACTGGCCGACGGGCTGATGCTGCACCGTGGCCTCTCCGAGGAAGCGGCGCTGGCCCGCGCGCTGGACCTGCTGCGCGAGGTGCGCATCCCCGAGCCCGAGCAGCGGCTGCGGCAGTACCCCCACGAGCTCTCCGGCGGGATGCGCCAGCGGGTGGTGATCGCCATGGCCATGGCCTGCCGTCCGCGCCTCCTGATCGCGGACGAACCGACAACCGCCCTCGACGTCACCATCCAGGCCGAGATCCTGGCCCTGATCGACCGGCTGAAGCGCGAGACCGGCATGGCGGTGCTGTTCATCACCCACGACATGGCGGTGGTCGCGCAGATGGCCGACCGCGTGGCGGTGATGTACCGCGGCCGGATCGTGGAGGAAGGGCCTGTCGCCGAGATCTTCGAGCACCCCCGGCAGGACTACACCCGCAACCTGCTGGCCGCGGTGCCCCGCCTCGGCGAGATGACGGGCAAGCCGGCGCCCGAGCCCATGGCGGTGGTGGGCGGCGCGCCCCGCCGCCCGGCGCAGGCCCGGCAGGACGCGCCG
>NZ_PNOS01000080.1 GCF_002869745.1 Oceaniglobus roseus | reverse complement strand
CGCCTGCCCCGAGGCCGCCAGCCGCACCGCCGACGCCCCCCGAGCCGCCCAGGCCTCAGCCAGCCATGCACGCGGTGGAGCCCGAGCTGCCCTATCTCATCACCCACCCGGTCGAGGACCGGCTGGACGGCCATCGCTGCGCGCTGATCCTCCAGGATCTCCAGAACGACGTCATCATGGAGGGCGGCGCCTTCGCATCGACCGGGGCGCCGCTCCATGCGCGCCGGCAGAAGGTGCTGGCCAACGCCGCCCGCCTTGCCGCCGCGGCGCGGGCCAAGGGGGTCATGGTGATCCACGTCTGGATGGTGCTGGAACCGGGCCACCCGCACCTGGCCCAGCATTCCGGGCTGTACCAGGGGCTGAAGGGGCAGAACGCGCTGGTGCGCGGCACCTGGGGCGCGCAGCCCGCGCCGGGTCTCGCCCCGGCACCGGGGGACCTGGTGGTCGAGAAGATGTCGATGAGCGCCTGGGAGACCTCGCGCCTGGAAAGCTACCTGCGCCACGGCGGGCGCGACACCATCATCAACTGCGGCGCCTGGACCAACATGAGCGTCGAGCACACGGCCCGTACCGGCTGCGACAAGGGCTTCCGCATGATCGTCCCCGAGGACGCATGTTCGACCATGAACGCGGAATGGCATGTCGTGTCGATCAACTATGCCATGCAGGACATCGCCACCGTCACGACGGTTGACCAGGTGATCGCCGCGCTCGCCTGAGCGTGGCGGCCGCCTCTGGCAACCGCCGCCGCGGAAGGTTAGGCTCGGGCCAAAACGGGAGGAAGACGATGCAGGGCTTTGGCGTTCACACCAGCATGTGGACCATGAACTGGGACAGGGCAGGGGCCGAGCGCACGATCCCGGCCGCCGCTGAATACGAGCTCGACTTCATCGAGATCGCGCTGCTGAACGCGCCAGCCGTGGACACGACCCACACGCGGCGTCTACTCGACCTGCACGGGTTGCGCGCCGTCGCCTCGCTGGGGCTGCCCGAACCGGCCCGGGCCTCGAAGGATCCCGAGGCGGCGATCGCCCACCTCGCCCAGGCCATCGACGTCGCCGCCGCCATGGGCTGCGAGGCGCTGACCGGAGTCACCTTCGGCGGCATCGGCGAGCGCACGGGCCTGCCGCCGACCGAGGCCGAGTACGACAACATCGCCCGCGCGCTGTCGGCCGCCGCCGATCATGCGAAGGGCGCGGGCCTGCAACTCGGGATCGAGCCGGTGAACCGTTACGAGAACCACCTGATCAACACCGGCGCCCAGGCCGTGTGGATGATCGAGAAGGTGGGATCGGACAACATCTTCGTCCACCTCGACACCTACCACATGAACATCGAGGAGAAGGGCGCCGGCAACGGCATCCTCGCCGCGCGCGAACACCTGAAATACATCCACCTGTCGGAATCCGACCGCGGCACCCCCGGCTGGGGCACCTGCGACTGGGACGAGATCCACGCGACCCTCGCCGCCATCGGCTTCAAGGGCGGCCTTGCCATGGAGAGCTTCATCAACATGCCGCCCGAAGTCGCCTACGGCCTCGCCGTCTGGCGCCCGGTGGCCGCGAACTTCGAGGAGGTGATGGACAACGGCCTTCCGTTCCTGAAGGGCAAGGCGCGGCAGTACGGGCTGATCTGACGATCGGGGTTTCCACGTTCACACCCGTCTCCACGCTGTTCCGCCTTTCCGAAGATTGTCCCGTCGTAGACCGAAGGCGCGCAGGGCGGGACAGCGCCGGAGCCGCCGATCCGCCGCGCCGCTGAAAGCCACGCCATGACTCCCGCCACCGTCGCCGTGCTCGACATCGGCAAGACCAACATCAAGCTTTCCGCCTGCACCGAAACCGGTGCGGTGGCCGAAACCCAGTCCTTCCCGAACGCCACGCTGCCCGGACCGCCCTGGCGCCACCACGATCTTGCGGGCCAGTCAGCCTGGCTTTTCTCCGCGCTCGCGGATCTTGCCACCCGTCACCCGCTGGCCCATGTCATCGCCTCGGGCCACGGCGTCGGCGCGTTGCTGGTGACGGACGACCCCGACCGCGACGAAGGCGCCGCGCTGCCGATGCCGGACTACGAACAGCCGGTGCCGGAGGACGTCAACGCCGCCTATGCCCCCGAGGTCGCCGACTTCCTCGACCGCGGCAGCGCCATCCTTCAGGGCGCGACCCATATCGCGCGCCAGATGCTCTGGGCCGAGATGGAGCAGCCCGCGGGATTCGCCAGGGCGCGCCATATCCTCGGCCTTCCGCAATACTGGGCCTGGCGCCTCTCGGGCCGCCCCGTGGCCGAGGTCAGCCACGTCGGCGCGCAATCCCACCTCTGGAACGTGCCCCGCCGCCGCTGGTCGGCCATCGTGCAGGGCAGGGGGTGGGAGCAGCTGATGCCGCCCCTGACCCCGGCCTGGGAAGACCTCGGCCCGATCCGGCCCGACCTTGCACGCAGGCACGGCCTGCCGGAGACGCTGCGCATCCACGCGGGCCTGCACGACAGCTCGGCCAACTTCTTCCGCTACCAGGCCGCGGGGCTGCGGGAGTTCGTGCTGGTCTCGACCGGGACCTGGATCGTCGCCATGGCCGACGGCATCGCGCCCGAGCGCATCGACCCGGCCCGCGGCATGACGCTGAACGCCGATGTCTTCGGCAATCCCGCGGGCGGCGCGCTCTGCATGGGCGGGCGCGACTTCGCCGCCGTGGCCGGAGATCAGCCCGCGGGCGCCTGCGCCGACCTCGACGCCGTCGCCCGGCTGGTCGCGCGCGGCAGCTTCGCGCGCCCGAGCTTCGCCGACAACGACGGCCAGTTTCCGGGC
>NZ_PNOS01000079.1 GCF_002869745.1 Oceaniglobus roseus | reverse complement strand
GCGCCGGGTGCACGCCCTGCCGGAGCGGGCGGGCACCGATCCCAAGGCGCTGCTCCGGGCGCTGCGGCCGCACCAGTGGGTGAAGAACATCCTGCTGGTGCTGCCGATGATCGCGGCCCACGATTTCACCCTGGCCACGCTCCTGCCCGTGCTTGCGGGGATCCTGGCCTTCTCGGCGGCGGCCTCGGCGATCTACGTCGTGAACGACCTGCTGGACCTCGACGCCGACCGGCTGCACCCGACGAAATGCCGCCGCCCCTTCGCCTCGGGCGCGGTGCCGCTGTCGGCGGGCATGGCGGCGGGGCTGGCCGCGGCAGCCGTCGCCCTGGGGCTCGGCGTGCTGCTCGGCCCCGCGTTCCTGGCGGTGATCCTCGTCTACATGGTGCTGTCGCTGTCGTACTCGCTGCGGCTGAAGCGGATGCGCTGGATCGACATCTTCACGCTGGCCGCCCTCTATACCCTGCGCGTCGTGGCGGGGGCGGCGGCCGCGAAGGTCGAGGTCTCGGTCTACATGCTGGTGTTCATCTTCCCGGTCTTCGTGACCCTCGGCTGCGTCAAGCGGATGACCGAACTCGCGCTGGCGCGGGACGACGGAATCCTGCCCGGCCGCGGCTATGGCCGCCGCGACAGGGGCGACCTGCTGAACATGTCGGGGGTCGGCATGGTGGGGGCGCTGGTGATCTTCGCGCTCTATGCGTTCAGCGCGCAGGGCCGCGCGCTCTATCCCACGACCTGGGTGCTGCTGCTGGCGCTGGTGCCGCTGGCGGGCTGGCTGCTGCGGATGATCGCGCTCGGCTACTCCGGTCGGCAGGACTATGACCCGATCGTCTTTGCCATGCGGGACCGGCTGGGGATCGGGCTCTTGCTGCTGACGCTGTCGCTGATGTTCTGGGCCGCGGGCCTCTGGGCGCAGTGGTTCGGCTGAACCGGATCAGACCGACATCTTCTTGAACATCCGTTCCGGGATTGCCCGGATGATCAGCATGATGAGCCGCCAGAAGCCCGGCGTGTAGATCACGTCGCGCCGCTTCTCGACCGCCTTCAGGATGTTCGCCGCCACCGCATCCGGCGAGGCGACGAGGAACATGCCCTCGATCCCCCAGGTCATCGCCGTGTCGGTGAAGCCGGGCTTCACCGTCACCACGTGGCCTCCGGCGCGGGTCAGCCGGTTGCGCAGCCCCGAGAGATAGGTGTGGAACCCCGCCTTGGCGGCGCCGTAGACGTAATTGCCGATCCGCCCCCTGTCCCCCGCGACGGAGCCGAGGCCGACGACGCAGCCCGCGCCCCGCGCCTCGATCAGCGGTGCGAGCATCTGGAGGAAGCGGGCGGGCCCGGTGAAGCTGTCGGTCACGGTGCCGTCGATCAGGGCGGGGTCGGCGTCGATCGCGGATTGCGGCGGCATCGAACCGACGAAGACCGCGGCGTTGACCACCCCCTCGCCCAGTCCGTCGAGGATCGGCTGGAAGGTCGAAGGATCGCGCGCATCGAATCGCACCGCTTCGGCCGAGGCGGCGCCGCGCATCAGGCAGTCGGCCGCCGTCGCCTCGAGGTCGGCCATGTCGCGCCCGGCCAGCACCAGCGCCGCGCCCCTGCCGGCGAGCGCACGGGCCAGCGCCCGGGCCATGGAGGAGGTCGCGCCGAGCAGGATCCAGGTCTCGGGGGGCGTCTCGGGACGGGCTGGCGGCATCACGCGCTCCTCAGGTCGAGGCGGCGGACCAGGTCGGTTTCAAGCCTGCCCTCGGGGTCGATGCCGTTCACGATCTCGGCCCATTCGGCACGGCGGGGATACATCGCGCGGATCGTCGCGCCCTTCGACAGCGCGTCCTTGGCAAGGTAGATCCGACCGCCCGCCGCCAGCGCATCGGCCTCCAGCGCGGCGATCAGCCGCTGCGCCCCGGCGCGGTTGGCGAAATCGACGGCCAGCGTGTAGCCCTCCATCGGGAAGGACATCAGCCCGGCCGCGCCCGGCCCCATCCGCTTCAGCACCGCAAGGGGCGAGGCGAGGCCGGAGCGTGCGATCCGCTCGAGCATCGCGCGCAGGGCAGGGGCGCCGTCGACCGGCACGACGCACTGGAACTGGTGGAACCCCTCGCGCCCGTAGAGGCGGTTCCAGTCGCGGATCCGGTCGAGCGGGAAGAAGAAGTCCTGGATCGGCTTCACCACCGTGCGCCCGGCCGCGGGCACGCGGCGGAAGTAGGCGGCGTTGAACAGCTTCACCACCGGCGGCGACAGGGCGAAGGCGGGCGCGTCGAAGGGCACCGCCCGCGCCCGGCCGCGCTGCGTGACGAGGCCCGAGCCGGTCTCGCCCTCCTCGAGGATGCCGCGGCCCAGGTCGTCGCCCCGGGCGGTCGCGTCGATCCAGCCGACGGTATAGGTCGCGTCGGAGGCGTCGAGCCGTTCGAGGAACGCGTCCCAGCCCGGGATCCGCCGCTCGGTCACGATCATCACGTCGCCCTTGCACTTCAGAAGCTGCAACTCGGCCGTGGCGATGGCCCCGGTCTGGCCCAGCCCGCCGACCGTGGCCGCGAAGAGCGGATCGCCGGGCGTCACCCGCCGTGTCTCGCCACCGGGCAGAAGCAGCGTCAGCGCCCGCAGATGCTGCCCGAAAGAGCCGGCGCCATGGTGGTTCTTGCCGTGGACGTCGTGGGCGATGGCGCCGCCGACGGTGGCGAAGCCGGTGCCGGGCATCACCGCGGGCAGCCAGCCCCGCGGCGCGAAGAGCCGCGCGAGATCGCCAAGTGTGGCGCCGCTCTCGACCTCGACCGTGCCGGTGGCGGGATCGAAGGACAGGACGCGGTCCAGCCGCACCGTGCGGATCGCCGCGCCGCCGTCGTTCAGGCAGGCGTCGCCGTAGGAGCGGCCGTTGCCGATGGCGGGGGAGGGTTCGTCCCGCATCAGGCCGGCCAGGGTCGACAGCCGTTCGGGGCGGGCCAGCCGTCCGGTGGCGCGCAGGGCGCGGCCCCAGCCGGTGTAATCAGTCGTCTTCCAGCGCATGGGCTCCCTTTCCCGACCGCCGCTCGGCCTCGGCGAAGGCGGCAAGCCCCAGGGCGATGGCGAACCAGAGCGTCGTGAGGCGGATGATCGCCGTGGCGGGCAGGGCGACGGACAGCGGCACGCCCTGCAGCGACAGGAGCGCGACCATCGCCGCCTCGGCCCCGCCGATGCCGCCGGGCGCGCCGGTCAGCCCACCCGCGAGGGTGGAGAACACGAAGATCGCGATGGCGGTGGACAGCGCCACCTCGCTGCCCATCCAGCCGAGCAGCAGCCAGAAGGCCAGCCCCTCGGCCAGCCAGCCGACAAGGCCGAGGGCCAGCGCGAAGAGGATCACCGCGGGGTGCGAGAACCGCGCCAGCGTCCGCGCCGCCCGCC
>NZ_PNOS01000009.1 GCF_002869745.1 Oceaniglobus roseus | reverse complement strand
GCTGGCGGGCGGGGGCGAGCAGCCCCTCGGGGCGCGGCAGGGCGCGTCCGAGGTCGCGCAGGCGCTGGCCCCGCTGCACCAGCATCCGCCCCGTCGCGCCGGTCATCCGCGCGCCCTGTCCCTGCACCCATCCCAGAAGCTCGGCGCGCACCGGCACGGCCAGTTCGGCGGCGGCGGTCGGCGTCGGCGCGCGGCGGTCCGAGACGTAGTCGATCAGCGTCGTGTCCGTCTCGTGGCCGACGGCGGAGATCAGGGGAATCGCGCTTTCCGCGGCGGCGCGGGCGACGATCTCCTCGTTGAAGCCCCAGAGGTCCTCGATCGAGCCGCCGCCGCGGGCGACGATGATGAGATCGGGGCGCGGCACCGCGCCGCCGGGGGTCAGCGCGTTGAAGCCGCGGATCGCGCGGGCGACCTGCGGCGCGCAGTCCTTGCCCTGCACCGCCACCGGCCAGACCAGCACCTTGCGCGGAAACCTCTCGCGCAGGCGGTGGAGGATGTCGCGGATCACCGCGCCCGAGGGCGAGGTGACGACGCCGATCACCTCGGGCAGGTAGGGCAGCGGCCGCTTGCGCTCGGGCGCGAAGAGACCTTCGGATTCGAGCTGCTTCTTGCGCTTCTCCAGCATCGCCATCAGCGCGCCCACGCCAGCCGGGCGCAGGTCGTCGACCGTCAGCTGGTATTTCGACTGCGACCCGAAGGTGGTCAGCTGGCCCGAGGCGACGACCTCCATGCCCTCTTCCGGCAGCTGGGTCAGAAGCGGCACCTGGCCCTTCCAGGTGACCGAGGCCAGCACGTTGCGGTCGTCCTTGATGTCGAAATAGAGGTGGCCCGAACGGGCCTTGAAGACGCGCCCGACCTCGCCGCGGACACGGACGCGGCCGAATTCGCCCTCGATCACCCGCTTCACGGCGCCCGAGAGTTCGGACACGGTGAACTCCGGCGCGTTGCCGCCGGGAACGGGATCGTCGATCAGGTCGGACATGGCGGCGGTTCCCGGTGCGTCTTGTGCTGGTTCTGCGCGAACCCTAGAACGCCCGGAAGTCAAGTTAAAGCGGGGCGCGGCACATGAACATCCTGATCCTCGGCGGCGGCGGGCGCGAACATGCGCTGGCCTGGGCGGTGATGCAGAACCCGAAATGCGACCGGCTGATCGTGGCGCCGGGCAACGCGGGGATCGCGATGATCGCCGATTGCGCCAGCCTCGACATCCTCGACGGCGGCGCGGTGGTGGACTTCGCCGAGGAGAACGCCATCGGCTTCGTCATCGTCGGCCCCGAGGCGCCGCTGGCGGCGGGCGTCGCGGACCGGCTGCGCGAGGCGGGGATCGCGGTGTTCGGCCCGTCCGAGGCGGCGGCGCGGCTGGAGGCGTCGAAGTCCTTCACCAAGGAGGTCTGCGATGCCGCCGGGGCGCCGACGGCGGGCTGGGCGCGGTTCACCGATGCCGACAGCGCGAAGGCCCATGTGCGGGCAACGGGCGCGCCGATCGTGGTGAAGGCCGACGGGCTGGCGGCGGGCAAGGGCGTGACCGTGGCGATGACGGAAGGCGAGGCGCTGGCGGCGATCGACGACATGTTCGGCGGCGCCTTCGGAGCGGCCGGGGCCGAGGTGGTGATCGAGGAGTTCATGGCGGGCGAGGAGGCGAGCTTCTTCGTGCTCTGCGACGGGGAGACGGTGCTGCCGCTGGGCACCGCGCAGGATCACAAGCGCATCGGCGAGGGCGACACGGGGCCGAACACCGGGGGGATGGGCGCCTATTCCCCCGCCCCGGTGATGACGGAGGCGGTGACGGAGGCGGCGCTGGAGCGGATCGTGCGCCCGACCATGGCCGAGATGGCGCGGCGGGGCACACCGTTCCAGGGGGTGCTGTTCGTCGGGCTGATGATCGCGGACGGCGCGCCGCGGCTGGTCGAGTACAACGTGCGCTTCGGCGATCCCGAGTGCCAGGCGCTGATGATGCGGCTTGGCGCGCAGGCGCTGGACCTGATGCTGGCGGCGGCCGAGGGGCGGCTTGCCGAGGCGCGGGTGAACTGGGCCGACGATCACGCGATGTGCGTGGTGCTGGCGGCCGAGGGGTATCCGGGCAGCTACGCGAAGGGCGAGCGGATCGGCGGACTGGAGGCGCTGGAAGGCGACAGCTTCTCGATGATGTTCCACGCCGGAACGGCCGAGCGGGACGGGCAGATCGTCTCGGCCGGGGGCCGCGTGCTGGGCGCGACGGCGCGCGGCGCCACGCTGGCCGAGGCGCGGGCGCGGGCCTATGCGCTGGCCGAGGCGGTGGACTGGCCCCGCGGGGTGTTCCGGCGCGACATCGGCTGGCGCGCGCTCGGCTGAGGCAGCGGGGGAGAGGAGGATCCTCTCCCCCGAACCCCCTCTCCGGGCTTCGCGTGCCGGCGCTTGCGCGGGTTGCGACGGTGCGCGGGCGGACCCCGCCCCGGACCTGCCTGTTGCACGAGGCGAGTCCTGCGCATGATCCGCGCCCGGGGCCGGTGGTCAGGGCATGCGACGCTCTCGCTGGCCGGGGACAGCGCGCGGTTGCCTCGGCGGGCGGCGGCCTCTCGGATCGCGGGCCGTTCGCGGTCTGGCCTGCCCCGCTTGCGGCGGGCCGGGAAAGGCGGTGCGTTTCCTCGACCGAGCGTCAGCGGGATCGCGCGGTGAGAAGAGAGTCGGCGTCAGGTCAAACTGCGGCGATCCTCACCCCTTCGGCAGCATGAGAAGGCCCAGGGTCATCCCGTGGCAGACCACCGCCGGGGGTGGCTGGCGGGGACGACGTTCTTCGGTCGGCCGTCTCGGCGCCCTGAATAACAGAGCGGTATTCCTGCGGCAGGCGGCGATTGCCCGTGACGCATGGCGCGCGGCGCAGTCCCCTGCGCCGCACCGGCAGGAGATTTCAGCCCGTCAGCCCGCGTGACGGCGGATGTAGTCGACCAGCGCCAGGGTCGAGCCGTCCTTGCCCGCGCCGTCGGCCTCGCCGGTCACGACCGGCTCCAGCGCCTTCGCCAGTTCCTTGCCGAGCTCCACGCCCCACTGGTCGTAGGAGTTGATGCCGAGAATCGCGCCCTCCACGAACACCCGGTGCTCGTAGAGCGCGATGATCTGGCCCAGCACGAAGGGCGTCAGCTTGGGATAGGCCAGCGTGGTCGAGGGGCGGTTGCCGGGGAAGACCCGGTGGCGCGCCTGCCGCTCCAGCTCGTCGCCGGTGAAGCCCTTCTTCTCCATCAGCGCCCGCGCCTCATCGAGCGTGCGTCCCCGCAGCAGCGCCTCGGACTGGGCGAGGCAGTTGGCGACCAGCAGCGTGTGCTGGTGGGCGAGTTCGCTCTCGAACCCCTCGGCGCCGACCATGAATTCGCAGGGCACCACCCGGGTGCCCTGGTGGATCAGCTGGTAGAAGGCGTGCTGGCCGTTGGTGCCGGGCTCGCCCCAGACCACGGGGCCGGTGTTCACCGGCACGTCCGTGCCGTCCATCGCCACCGACTTGCCGTTGCTCTCCATCTCGAGCTGCTGGAGGTAGGCGGGCAGGCGCAGCAGCCGCTGCTCGTAGGGCAGCACCGCGCGGGTGGCATGGCCGCAACCCTGGTTGTGCCAGATCCCGACCAGCGCCAGCATGACGGGCATGTTCTCCAGCGGTTGCGCGGACTTGAAGTGCAGGTCCATCGCCTCGCCCCCGGCGAGGAAGGCGCGGAACGCCTCGGGGCCCACAGCCAGCATCAGCGGCAGGCCGATCGGGCCCCAGAGGGAATAGCGCCCGCCGACCCAGTCCTCGAAGCCGAACACCCGCTCGGGGGCGATGCCGAAGGCGGCGGTCCTGTCGGCGGCGGTGGAGAGCGCGGCGAACTGCGCGCCCGGATCCTTCACCGCGCCCGCCATCCAGGCCTTCGCCATCTCGGCGTTGGTCATGGTCTCGATGGTGGTGAAGGTCTTCGAGGCGATGATGACCAGCGTCGTCTCGGGGTCGAGGCCCGACAGCGTGTCGGCGATGTGGGCGCCGTCCACGTTGCTGACGTAATGCACCCGCGGGCCGTCGTGGTAGGGCGCCAGCGCCAGCGTCGCCATCACCGGCCCGAGGTCCGAGCCGCCGATGCCGATGTTGACCACGTCGGTGATCCTTCCCCCCTGCCCGGTGAAGGATCCGCTCCGCACGGCCTCGGCGAAGCTGCCCATGCGGGCCAGCGTGTCCAGCACGCCCGGCATCACGTCCTTGCCGTCGACCTCGACCGGCGTGCCCGAGAGGTTCCTGAGCGCCGTGTGCAGCACCGCGCGCCCCTCGGTGTCGTTGATCGGCTTGCCCGAGAACATGGCCGCGCGCTTGTCGGCGACGCCCGCCTTTTCGAACAGGCCCACCAGCAGGTCGCGGGTCTCCGCGTCGATGTTGGTCTTGGAATAGTCGAACAGCAGGTCGCCCGCGGCGATCGAGAAGTCGGACGCGCGGGCGTCGTCGAACAGCTCGAGGATGCGCCGGTCCTTCACGGCGTCGGCTTTGGCGGTCAGGTCGCTCCACATGGTCAGGCTCCGCAGTTCGTTCGGGACAGGGGGGCTCAGGCGGCCCAGTGCACGGTGGCTTCGCCGAGGACGACGTTCACCGGCGCCTCGGCAACGGGAAGGCTCCGGGCGCGCTCCAGCGCCTCGCGCTTGGCGGCGCCGGTGATGACGATGTGGGTCGACATGGCGCCCCTCAGGACCGGCGCGGTCAGGGTGATCCGCGGCTCGGGCGCGCCGCCGCCGCGCATCGCCATCAGCGGGGGCGCATCCGAGGCCAGCGCCTCCTCCAGCCGGTCGGCACCGGGGAAGAGCGAGGCGGTGTGCATGTCCGCCCCCATCCCGAGCAGCAGGATCGAGATCGGAAGTTCCGCCGCGATCCCCTCGCCCAGCTCCCCGATCTTCTCCTCCGGCGTCTCCGCCTCGGCATAGAGCGGCACGTAGGTCGCCGCGGCCGCCCTGTCGGTCAGCAGCCGCTGGCGCAGGAGGCGCGTGTTCGACCGCTCGGAGGTCTCGGGCACCCAGCGTTCGTCGGTCAGCATGACATGGACCCTGTCCCACTGGAGGTTCGCCCCGGCCAGCGTGTCGAAGACCGGCCCCGGCGTCGTGCCCCCCGGCACGGCGAGCGAGGCCCAGGGATGGGCCACCAGGCAGTTCGACAGCTCGCTGGCAATGGTGTCGGCCAGCTGCATCATCATCATCTCGCTGTCGGCGTATTCGATCAGTTTCATCTCCGCCCTCGCTTTCCTGTCCGGGAAGATCGTGCAGACGGACGCCGTCCGCAAGTCATGCGGCGATCACGCGCCGACCGGCGGGGCCGCGATCACTCCTTGATCTCGCGCCACTTCCGCCCCTCGCGCATCATCAGCATCATCGCGTCCTCCGGGCCCGCGGTGCCCGGTTCATAGGGCTTCGGCGCCTCGCCGCGGCTCTCCCAGCCGTCGATGATCGGGTCGGTCCAGGCCCACGCGGCCTCAACCTCGTCGCCGCGCATGAACAGGGTCTGGTTGCCGCGGATCACGTCCATGATCAGCCGCTCGTAGGCGTCGTGCACGTCCTCCGCCTCCTGCGGGAGGGCGTCGGCGAAGGTCATGTCGAGCGGCACGTCGATCAGCCGCATGCCGCCCGGTCCCGGCTCCTTGATGGTGACGCCCAGCGTCATCCCCTCGTTCGGCTGGAGGCGGATCGTCAGGATGTTGCGGTGCGTCCCAGCCTCCTGCCCGAAGATCGAGTGCGGCGCGTCCTTGAACACCACCGCGATCTCGCTGGTGCGCGCCTTGAGCCGCTTGCCCGTGCGCAGGAAGAAGGGCGTCCCGGCCCACCGCCAGTTCGAGACGTGGACGCGCAGCGCGATGAAGCTCTCGGTCAGCGAGCGCGGGTTCTCGGCATCCTGGCGATAGCTCGGCGCGTCGCCCTCGGCGTCGTACTGGCCGCGCACGATGTGATAGGGCTGCACCGGCTCGAGCGCCCGGATCACCTTCAGCTTCTCGTCGCGCACCGAATCGGGATCGAAGCGGCTCGGCGGCTCCATGGCGATCAGGCAGAGAAGCTGCATCAGGTGGTTCTGCACCATGTCCCGCATGGCGCCCGACTTGTCGTAATAGGCGCCGCGCCCGCCGACCCCCACCGTCTCGGCCACCGTGATCTGGATGTGGTCGACGTATTGCGCGTTCCACAGCGGCTCGAACAGCACGTTGGCGAAGCGCACCGCCATCAGGTTCTGCACCGTCTCCTTCCCGAGATAGTGGTCGATCCGGTAGATCTGGGTTTCCTTGAAGTGCTCCGCCAGCGTCGCGTTCAGCGCCCTGGCGCTTTCCAGGTCGCGCCCGAAGGGCTTTTCCACGACGATCCGGGTCTTCGCGTCCGCGATCCCGTAGGTGTGCAGCCGCTCGGCCAGGGCGCCGAACAGGCTCGGCGCGACCGAGAAGTAGAAGGCGTTCACCACGTTGTCGCGCATCTTGTCGGAAAGCTGCTGCCAGCCCGCCTCGCCGGTCGCGTCGATGGTCACGAAATGCAGGCAGTCCAGGAACTTGTCGAGCGGGCTGTTGCGCCGCTCGTCCTCGGGAATGAACTCCTCGATCGCCTCCTTCGTGAACCGGCGATAGTCGTCGTCGCTGAGGTCCGAGCGCGAGGCGCCGATGATCCGCGAGTCCTCGGGGATCTGCCCGGCCTTGAAGCGTCGGAACAGGCCCGGCAGGATCTTGCGGCGGGCCAGGTCGCCGGTGCCGCCGAAGATGACCAGATCGAACGGGTCGACCGGAATGACGCGTGAGACCATGCTGCATCCTCTCGTCTGCTCTGCCGCGGCGCGCCGTTAGCGCTAACCGCCCTTGCGGCGCGTGATAACCCCGCCGCCTGCACCGTGTCTAGCATTGCAGGAGATGTTCACAACTGCGACCGCGGAAATCGCCCGCCTTTTCGGCAGGCCGCGCCCGCCGCGCCGCCCTGCGGGACGGCGGGTGGGGCGTCGGCGTCAGCCGCGCGTCACCCGTCGGCCGCCATCAGGCACAGAAGCTCGAACAGCACCGTGGCGCCCATCCACGCGGTGAGGCCCGCCACGTCGAAGGGCGGCGACACCTCCACCAGGTCCGCGCCGACCAAATCCAGCCCCGCCAGCGCCTGCACCATCTGCAACGCCTGGGCCGAGGTCGGGCCGCCGACCTCGGGCGTCCCCGTGCCCGGCGCGAAGGCGGGGTCGACGAAATCGATGTCGAAGGACAGGTAGGCGGGGCCGTCGCCGACGATGCCGCGCGCCTGTTCGGCCACCTCCGGGATGCCGCGGGCGAAGACCTCGTGCATCGGCACGATGCTGATCCCGTGCTCGGCCCCGAACTCCCGGTCCGCCGCGTCGTACATCGTGCCGCGCATCCCGATCATGACCGAGCGGCGCGGGTCGATCAGCCCCTCCTCCACCGCCTGGCGGAACGGGTTGCCGTGGGTCAGCGTCTCGGACCCGAAATAGGGCGGGTTCAGGTCGGTGTGGCTGTCGAGCAGCACCAGCCCCGGCTTCGGCGCGTCGCCCCGCGCCTGGGCGAGGCCCCGCAGCACCGGCAGGGTGCACAGGTGGTCGCCCGCCGCGCCGAGCGGCCGCATCCCGCGCCGCACCATGTCGGCCACGAAGTCCTGGATCGCCCCGAGCGCCGCGTCCTGGTCCACAGGGTTGCAGGCCACGTCGCCGAGATCGGCGCAGGCGAGCGTCTCGAAGGGCCGCACGCCCGTCACCCCGTTCTGCGCCCGGATCATCGTCGAGGCGTCCCGCAGCGCCCGCGGGCCGTGCCGCGCGCCGGGGCGGTTCGAGGTGCCCCCGTCCCAGGGCATGCCGTAGAGTCCGACATCCACCTCGCCTAGGCGGGGGTGGTCGGGGCCGAGGATCGGCAGGCGCATGAAGCTGGCCATCCCGGCATAGCGCGGCAGGACGGACCCCGAGACGGGGTGGAAGAACGGGTCGGTCAAGTGGGATCCTTCAGTTCGATCTCGATGAAGCTCATGGGGGCGTCGCCGCGGTTGACCACGTTGTGCTCGATCCCCCGGTCGCGGCGATAGGCGTCACCGGCCGGAATTTCCGCCGTCCGCTCGCCCTCCGGCGTCTCCAGCAGCATCGCGCAGTCGGTCAGCGCGGTGATGACGTAGTCGTGACCGTGGACATGCCAGCCCGTCTCCGCCCCCGGCGCGAAGTCGAAGCGGGTGACGATGACGCGCGCGTCCTCGAGCAGCGGCGTGGCGACGGCCTTCGGTCGGCTCATGCTTCCAGTTCCGCGTCCCAGTAGAGGAAGTCGAGCCAGGTGTCGTGCAGGTGGTTCGGCGGAAACCGGCGGCCGAGGTTCTTCAGCTCCTCCGCGCCGGGGCGGCGGGCGGGCTTCCTCAGCGTCAGGCCCGACTGCTTCAGGCTCTTGCTGCCCTTCTTCAGGTTGCAGGACGAACAGGCGGCGACGACGTTCTCCCACGAGGTGATGCCGCCGCGGGCGCGGGGCACGACGTGGTCGAAGGTCAGGTCGCCCTTGCTGCCGCAGTACTGGCAGCAGAATTCGTCCCTCAGAAAAAGATTGAAGCGCGTGAAGGCCACGCGCTTCTGGGGTTTCACGAAATCCTTCAGCACCACCACCGACGGTATTCGGATCTGGGTCGTCGGCGAGTGCACGAACTTCTCGTACTCGGCGACGATCTCGACCCGGTCGAGCCAGACCGCCTTGATCGCCTCCTGCCAGGGCCAGAGCGACAGCGGATAGTAGGAGAGCGGGCGGTAGTCGGCGTTCAGGACAAGGGCCGGGAAATGCTTCAGGCTGCTTGGCTCGCGCACGAAACTGGTTCTGAAATCACCGTCCATCGTCGTCACGTCTCCCGTCACACGCTGCCGTCGTTCCGGTCGAGGGCGGGTTCGCCGCCCCGTCAGGGAAGGACTATATATGGCGGCGGACCCGTGGCAAGCCCCACAAACTGTGGACCGCCGCCGGGTGCGGGGTAACGCCTGCGCATGACAGGGACATGACGGACCATGCGCCGCTGCCGGGATGCACCGCCCGTCCGGGCGGCAGAACGATGACGGCGGTTCGCGGCACCAAAGAACGGTCAGGCGCCGCGGTGTGCCCTCATCCGGCCTGATCCTCGAGCCCGAGCTGCTCGCGCATGAAGGCCAGCGCGACCGACAGACCGTCCGGCGCGATGCCGTGGCCGGTGCCCTTCATCACGTGGGCATAGACGTCGAACCCCGCCTCCTGCAGCGCGCTTGCCGCCTCGGGCAGGCTCTGGGGCGGCACCACCTCGTCCTGGTCGCCGTGGATCAGCAGCACCGGCGGGCGGCTCACCACCTCGTCGGCCAGGAGCTCGGGCTGGAGCAGGCGGCCCGAGAAGCCGACAACGCCCGCGATCTCGTCACCGAGGCGCGGGGCGACGTGCAGGCTCATCATCGTGCCTTGGGAGAAGCCGAGGAGGATCAGCCTCTCCGGCCCGATCCCCTCGTCCTCCAGCGTGGCGGCCAGCCAGGCGTTCAGGTCGCCGACCGCCGCCTGCATTCCCGCCTCGGCCTCCTCCTGGCTCGACCCGTCGATCCAGGGAATCGGAAACCACTGGAATCCCATCGGGTTGACCGTGCAGCGCTCCGGCGCGTTCGGGGCCAGGAAGGCGGTGCCGGGAAGGTGCGGGCCCAGCGGCTCGGCCAGGCCCAGGAGGTCCGCACCGTCGGCGCCGTAGCCGTGCAGCAGCACCACCAGCCGTTCGGCCTGCCCCTTCGGCGCCCCGGCGCGCCCGCTGTCCAGAGTTCTGCTCACAACATCCCCTCGCGTGATCTGACGTGCTGGTAATAGGCCCAAAGCCCCCGCGCCGCAACGCCGCGCCAGGGCGACCAGGGGGCGGCGAGCGCGCGCAGCTCCGCCTCCTTCGGGCGGGCGGGCAGGCCGAACAGCATCCGCGCCGCCTCCTGCATGGCGAGATCGCCCGCGGCCAGCACGTCGGCGCGGCCAAGCGCGAAGGCGGCGTAGATCTCGGCGCTCCAGCGGCCGATCCCCGGCAACTCGCAGAGCCGCGCGAGGACCGCCTCGTCCTCCATGTGCTCGAGCGCGGCGTAGTCGAAGCCGGAGACGGCGATCGCCTTCAGGTATCCCTGCTTCGGCCGGGTCAGCCCGCAGGCCCAGAGGTCGTCCCCCGTCGCCGCCGCCATCCGCGCCGCATCGTCGAGCCCCGCCGCGCTGACCCGGCCCCAGACCGCGGCGGCCGAGGCGACGCTGACCTGCTGGCCGACGATGGCGAAGGCCAGCGCGCCGAACCCGCCGTCCCGCCGCCGGAGCGGCCAGGGCCCGGTCAGCGCGCGGATCCGGGCGAAGGCCGGCTCCACGACGGCCAGCGCGGCGATCCCCTCCTCCATGTCGTCCTGCGTGTCGATGATCCGACGGGCGGTCCCGCTCACAGCAGCCGCCGCACCCAGGAGAGCGCGGCCGAGATCGTCTCGAGCTTCGGCCCCTCGGGCTGGAGCGGCCGGCGGATCATCGCCACCGGCAGCCCCAGGTGGCGCGCCGCGTCCAGCTTGGCCCGGCTCGCGTTGCCGCCGGCGTTCTTGGTCACGAGCCAGTCGATTTCCTGGCGGCGGAACAGCGCCACCTCCTCCTCGACGGTGAAGGGGGGCGTTCCGGGCAGGAAATACCCCTCGGGCAGCGGGAAATGCCCCGGCACGCTGTCGATCAGCCGCACGATCAAGGTGCGTCCGTGCATGTTGCCGTAACGCTCCAGCGTCTGCCGCCCGGTGGCGACGAACACCCGCGCGCCCTCGGGGATGTGGCGCGCCGCGTCCTCCTCGCTGTTCAGGAAGGTCCAGTGATCGCCGCGCCCGGGCATCCAGGCGGGGCGCAGGAACTGCATGTAGGGCACCTGCATCTCGTGGCAGACATCGGCGCTGCGGTGCGACATGGCGGCGGCGAAGGGGTGGGTCGCATCCAGCACCGCGCCGATCCGCTCGCGCTCAAGGTAGGCGGCGAAGGCCTCGCGCCCGCCGAAGCCGCCGATCCGGGTCGGCACGCCAAGGGCGCGCGGGGTGCGCGTGGCCCCCGCCAGCGAGGCGATGACCTTGATGCGGTTGTCGCTGGAGAAGGCCGCGGCGATCTGCCGGGCCTCCATGGTTCCCGCGAGCAGCAGCAGGCGCATCAGACCGCCCGGGCCAGTATCTGCCCTGCGCGGTCGGTCACGACCACGTCCACGGTTATCCCGGTCTCCTCCACCATCGTCTCCAGTTCCCTTTTCGCCTGTTCTGCGACCGCCCTGGCGAGGGGCGGTCCGGCGATGGTCAGAGCATGGAGCGCCGTGGTGGCGGTTGCAACCTCCGGATTGTCCGACAGCAGCGCCAGGCGGGCGAAGTCGACCCGGCTGCGCGAGGAATGGAGGTCCCGCGCCCCCTGCGCGAGCTTCGTCAGCTTGCCGATCCCGCCTCCCACCGTCAGGTGCGCGACCGGGTGGCGCACCAGGTACTTGACCATGCCGCCGACGAAATCCCCCATGTCGAGCATCGCGTGGTCCGGCAGGCCGTGGAGCTTCTGCACCGCCGCCTCGCTCTGCGCCCCGGTGCAGCCCGCGACATGGGTGAGGCCCGCGGCGCGGGCCACGTCGATGCCGCGGTGGATCGAGGCGATCCATGCGGCGCAGGAGAAGGGGCGCACCACGCCGGTCGTGCCGAGGATCGACAGCCCGCCCTCGATCCCCAGCCGCGGGTTCCACGTCTTCTGCGCGATCTCGGCGCCGCCGGGGATCGACACCGTGATCTCGATGTCCGCCGCCCGCCCCAGTTCCGCCGCCAGCGCGTCGACCTCCGCCGCCATCATCCGGCGCGGCACCGGGTTGATCGCGGGCTCTCCGGGGGGGATCGGCAGGCCCGGCTTCGTCATGGTGCCGACCCCCGCGCCGCCGCGGAAGGTCACGCCGCCCCGCGACGCCGTGACGCGGGCGACGACGAGGCAGCCGTGGGTCACGTCGGGATCGTCGCCCGCGTCCTTCACGATTCCCGCCTCGGCCCAGCCCGGCCCCGAGTCGCGATGGGCCAGCGCGAACTCCGGCACCTCGCCCCGCGGCAGGACGATCGACACCCGTTCGGGGAACGTCCCGGTCCAGAGCCGGGTCAGCGCCGCCTTCACCGCGGCGGTGGCGCAGGCGCCCGTGGTCCAGCCGCGGCGCAACTCTCGGGCGGGTTTGCGTGTCATGCCTTCTCTATAGGCCCCGCCGCGGCTGCCGCCAACGCCCCGCCCGATGCCGCTTCCGGGCTTTGCCTTCGCCGCGCGCTGCGGCATAACCGGCCCATGAGCACACCCGATCCCCTGCCCCCGATGGACTGGCCCCGGCTGCACCCCGGCTGGGTCTGGCTGTGCGGTGCGGGCCCCGGCGATCCGGGGCTGCTGACGCTGCACGCCCTGAACGCCCTGCGCCAGGCCGAGGTGGTGGTCTACGACGCCCTGGTCGAACCCGCGATCCTCGACTGGGCGCCCGGCGCGCGCCACGTCTACGCGGGCAAGCGCGGCGGCAAGCCCTCGGCGCTGCAGCGCGACATCTCGCTGCAACTGGTGGACCTCGCGCGGCAGGGCAAGCGGGTGCTGCGGCTGAAGGGGGGCGATCCCTTCGTCTTCGGGCGCGGCGGCGAAGAGGCGCAGACGCTGGTGCAGCACGGCGTGCCGATCCGCATCATTCCCGGCATCTCGGCCGGCATCGGCGGGCTGGCCTATGCCGGGATCCCCGTCACCCACCGCGACGTGAACCAGTCCGTGACCTTCGTCACCGGCCACGACCAGTCGGGCAACACGCCCGGCTCGCTGGACTGGGCCGCGATCTCCAAGGGCTCGCAGGTGATCGTGATCTACATGGGGATGAAGCACATCGCCCAGATCTCCGCCGCCCTCCTTGCCGCGGGCCGCGCTCCATCCGAGCCCGTGGCCGTCGTCACCAACGCGACCCTGCCCGCGCAGTCCGTGCTGGAGACGACGCTCGCCGCCTGCACCACCGACATCGCGGACGCGGGGCTCGAGCCGCCCGCGATCATCTGCGTGGGACGCTCGGCGCTGATGCGCCAGACCCTCGACTGGCAGGCGATGGCAAGGGGCGTGCCGCCGCGCGATCTCGACCCGCTCGGCCGCGACGACGCCGCGCAGTCCGCCTGAGCCGGGCCCGCGGTCCCATGACCATCACGCCTGTCAGGCACATGACCATCGCCGGATGCGCCCTCCGCCGGGCCGCCCCGCGTGACGCGCGCCCTTCCCCGGTATCCCGAACACCGGCGCCGGTGGCGACCGACCGCGCCGCACGCGCGCGATGAGCCGGGGCCTGATCGTCGCCGCCCCCGCCTCGGGCAGCGGCAAGACCACCCTGACCCTCGGGCTACTGCGCGCCCTCCACCGCCGCGGCCTGCCCGTGCGCGGCGCGAAGTCCGGCCCCGACTACATCGACCCCCGCTTCCACGAGGCCGCCTGCGCCCGCCCCTGCTTCAACCTCGACGCCTGGGCCATGCCCCCTGCGTTGATCCGCGGGCTGGCCGCGGGCGATGGCGACCTGATCGTCGAAGGCGCCATGGGCCTGTTCGACGGCGCCCCGCCCGAGGGGCGCGGCTCCACCGCCGACCTCGCGCGGATCCTCGGCCTGCCGGTGGTGCTGGTGGTGGACGCCGGGCGTATGGCGCAGTCGGTCGCGCCGCTGGTCGCGGGGTTCGCGCGGCACGACCCGCACGTGCACATCGCCGGGGTGATCCTGAACAACACCGGCTCGCCCCGCCACGCGGCGATGCTGCGCCGCGCCGTCGCGTCCCTCGGCCTGCCGGTGCTGGGCGCCCTGCCGCGCGACGCGGGGCTCGTCCATCCCTCGCGCCACCTCGGCCTCGTGCAGGCGGGCGAGCGGGCGGACCTCGAAAGCTTCCTCGACGCCGCCGCCGCACTCGTCGCCACCTCCGTCGACCTCGACCCCCTCGTCGGCCTGATGGCCCCCCTCGCCACGGCCGCGCCCGCGCCGACCGCGAAGCCCCCGGCGCAGCGCATCGCGCTGGCCAGCGACCGCGCCTTCGCCTTCGCCTACCCGCATCTCCTTCAGGCCTGGCGCGCGGCCGGCGCCAACGTCACGCCCTTCTCTCCGCTCGCGGACGAGCCGGTGCCGGAGGCCGACCTCGTGATCCTGCCCGGCGGCTATCCGGAGCTGCACGCCGGTCCCCTTTCCGCTGCACGCACCTTCATGCAGAGCCTGAGAAACACCGCGGAATCCACTAATATATACGGAGAATGTGGCGGCTACATGGTGCTGGGCGACAGCCTGACCGATGCCGACGGTACACGGCACCCCATGGCCGGCCTCCTGCGCCTCTCCACCAGCTTCGCCGCCCGGCGCCTGCACCTCGGCTACCGCACCCTCAGCGCCGATACCGGCCCCTTCGCGGGCACCTGGGCGGGGCACGAGTTCCACTATGCGACGACGCTCGAGGCCCGCGGCATCCCGCTCTTCGAAGCCACGGATGCGGAGGGAAACCGGCTTCCGCCGATGGGGTTGCGCGAGGGATGGGTGGCCGGGAGCTTCGCGCACCTGATCGCACCCCGGACATGATCCGGCCGCGGCGAGAGGCTGTGCGCGGCCCCTTCCCTTTGTCGTACAACAGGGATAATCCGGCGCCATGAGCACCGCCAGCGCCACCGCCCGCAAGAACGTCCTGATCCTCGTCGCCGCACAGGCGTTCCTCGGGGCGCAGATGCCGATGATCTTCACCATCGGCGGGCTGGCGGGGCAGTCGCTGGCCTCCAACATCTGCTTCGCCACGCTGCCGATCTCGATGATCGTGCTCGGCAACATGCTCTGCGCCACGCCGATGTCGGCGCTGATGCAGAAGTTCGGGCGGCGCGCGGGCTTCTTCACCGGCTGCATGGGCGGTTCGCTGGGCGCGGCGGTGGGGGCCTACGGCCTGTCGATCGCCAGCTTCCCGGTGTTCCTCGCGGGCTCGTTCCTGACCGGCATCTACATGTCGGCCCAGGGCTTCTACCGCTTCGCCGCCTCTGACACCGCCTCGGACGAGTTCCGGCCCAAGGCGATCTCCTACGTCATGGCCGGGGGCCTTCTGTCGGCGGTGATCGGTCCGCAGCTGGTGAAGGTGACGTCGGACGCCATGGTGGTGCCCTTCCTCGGCTCCTACCTTGCCGTGATCGCGATCAATGCCATCGGCTCGCTGCTCTTCCTCGGCCTCGACATCCCGAAGCCCCCGGCGCCCAGGGAGGGTGATTCCCTCGGCCGCAGCCGGTGGGAGCTTCTGACCACGCCCCGGATCGCCGTCGCCATCATCTGCGCCATGGTCTCCTACGCGCTGATGAACCTGGTGATGACCTCGACGCCGCTCGCCGTGGTCGGCTGCGGCTTCGACCGCAACAACGCCGCCGACGTTGTCTCGGGCCACGTGCTGGCCATGTTCATCCCCTCCTTCTTCACCGGCCACCTGATCGCCCGCTTCGGGGTCGAGCGGATCGTCGCCCTCGGCCTCGCCATCCTCGCGGCGGCGGGGGTCGTGGGCCTGGCGGGGGTGCACCTCGGCAACTTCTTCGTCGCGCTGATCCTGCTCGGCATCGGCTGGAACTTCGGCTTCATCGGCGCGACCTCGATGCTTGCGGGCGCCCATACGGCGGCCGAGCGGGGACGGGTGCAGGGGATGAACGACATGATCGTCTTCGGCTGCGTCACCATTGCCTCGCTCGCCTCGGGCGGGCTGATGAACTGTTCGGGCGGCACGCCCCAGGCGGGCTGGCACGCGGTGAACTACGCGATGATCCCGTTCCTGGCCCTCGCCGGCGGCGCGCTGATCTGGCTGGTGCTGCGCCCGAGGTCCGAGGCGCGCGCCTGAGCCGCGTCCATTTCTTGCTTGCTGGAAGCGATCCCGCCGAAGGCGCCGCGCCGCTAGAGCCCTGCCACCGCCGCCCGCAACAGCCCGGCCCGCCTGGCGAATTCCGAGGGCGCCAGCGTCCCCGCCGCCACCCGCTCCGGCGCGGCGATGACCCGTTGCAGGACGCCCCGCGCCTGCCAGGCCTCCAGAAGCGCCGGACGCGCCGTGGGCCGAAGCACCCTGCCGGGACGCCCCGGCCAGTCGGCCAGCGCCCGACGGCAGAGGGTGGCGACGTCGAACCCCTCCGGCAACGGCTGACGACCCGCCGCGACAAGTTCCGGCACCGCGGCGAGATAGCGGGCAAGCCCCGCGGCCCGCGCCACGGCGCGCACCGTCGCCTCCCCTTCCGTCGCCCCGAGACCGAGGGCCGCCGCCCACATCAGGCTGCCCGCCGTCGCATCCAGATAGTCCATCAGCGCCGCCCCGTCGGCGAAGTCCGGCCCCCCGATATCCGCGCGCCGCGCCTCGATCAGCGCGTCGAGCAGGCCCGCCCCCGCACCGTCCAGCACCTGCGCCAGCGGCACCACCACCTCGTGCCGCCGCACCAGCCCGCCTTCCGCGATCTCCGCCAGCGCATCGCGCCACCACTGAAGCCGCATCTCGGCGATCATCGGCTCCTGCGTGACCCAGGGCGCGCGCGCGACTTCGAGGTTGAAGGCATAGAGCGGGAACAACACCGTCCGCGCGCCGGGCGGCGCGGCCATGGCGGCGGCGAAGCGGTCGGGGTCGCCCCGCCGGACCAGTTCGGCGCAGGCGTTGACGCTCATCGCGGCGCCACCACCATGAGGGCATAGGCGATCTCGCCGGCGGCCTCGCGCCAGAGCGCGATCTCGCGCTCGTGCTCGTCCAGAACGCCCGAAAGCTCGTCATCCGCCGCCTCGCGCAGTCCCGCGATACGCAGCACCATGGGGTCGTAATAGGCCTTCCAGGCCTGACCCGTGACCATCCGGTGATCCAGCACCCGGAACCCCGCCCGCCCGACCCTGGCCGCGATGTCGTCGAGATCGCCGAGCGCGGGATAGTCGGCCCAGAAGGCACGGACGGCCGCCGAGGGCTCGCCCGTCAGGCAGGGTTCGGAAAATGCGACATGGCCGCCCGGCGCCAGCGCCCCGCGCCAGCCCCTGAGCCCCTCGGTCACGCCGAGGAAATAGAGCGCCCCGGCGCACCAGATCAGATCGTAAGGCCCTTCGATCCCGGCCATGTCGTCCTCGTTGACCGTGACGCGGTCGGCGAAGGGGGTCAGCCGCGCCCGCGCCTCGGTCACGAAATGCGGCACCGCGTCCACCGCCTCGATCCGCGCGGCGGGGCGCAGCTGCGCCAGCGTCACCGTGTCGGCGCCGGGCCCGCAGCCCGCGTCGCAGATCCGCGCCCGCGCCGGGGTGCCCGCCACCTCCAGCGCCCAGGCCACGTCCTCGGGCGTGCCCGGCCCCTCGCGCAGAAGCCCGCTGTGGAGCTGGAAGAACGGCGTCATCGCGCACCCTCCGCCACCGCCCCGTCGCGCACCAGCTTCCAGTTGATCGCGTCGAGCAGCGCCTCGAAGGAGGCGTCGACGATGTTGGCCGAGACGCCGACGGTCGACCAGCGCCGCCCCTGCGAATCCTCGCTGTCGATGATGACCCGCGTCACGGCCTCGGTGCCGCCTTGGGTGATCCGCACCTTGAAGTCCACCAGCCGCATGTCGTCGATATAGCCCTGGTAGGGCCCCAGGTCCTTGCCCAGCGCCTTGGCCAGCGCGTTGACGGGGCCGCGGTCGCTGCCGGTCTCGTCCATCGACTCGCTGACCGAGAGCTTCTTCTCGTCGCCGATCTTCACCACCACCACGGCTTCCGACAGGCTGACCGTGCGGTTGTACTTGTTCTTCCGCCGCTCGATCGTGACGCGGTACCGCTTGACCTCGAAGAAGGTCGGCAGCCGACCCAGCGCCGCGCGGGCGATCAGCTCGAAACTCGCCTGCGCGGTGTCATAGGAATACCCCGCCTCCTCCCGCGCCTTCACTTCCTCCAGGATCCGGCCCAGCGCCGGATCGCCCTTGTCGACCTCCAGCTCCATGTCGGCGAGGCGCGCGCGCAGGTTCGACTGGCCGGCCTGGTTGCTCATCGGCACGATCCGGGCGTTGCCCACGGCCTTCGGGTCGATGTGCTCGTAGGTCGTCGGATCCTTCAGGATCGCCGAGGCATGGAGCCCCGCCTTGTGCGCGAAGGCCGAGGCGCCGACGTAAGGGGCCGAGCGCAGCGGCACCCGGTTCAGGATGTCGTCAAGCAGGCGCGAGCCCCGCGTCAGCCCCTTCAGCGCGGCCTCGCTCACCCCGATCTCGTAGGCCGAGCGGTAGGGCTCCTTCAGCAGCAGCGTCGGGATCAGCGTTGTCAGCGAGGCGTTGCCGCAGCGCTCGCCCAGCCCGTTCAGCGTCCCCTGCACCTGCCGCGCCCCGGCGTCGATGGCCGCGAGCGACCCCGCCACCGCGTTGCCGGTGTCGTCGTGGGTGTGGATGCCCAGCCGGTCGCCCGGGATCCCGGAGGCGATCACCTCGGCCACGATCCGCCCGATTTCGGCGGGCAGGGTGCCGCCGTTGGTGTCGCAGAGCACGATCCACCGCGCCCCCGCGTCGAAGGCGGCCCGGAGGCACTCGAGCGCATAGCCGGGGTCCGAGAGGTAGCCGTCGAAGAAATGCTCCGCGTCGAACAGCGCCTCGCGCCCCTCGGCGACGATATGCGCGACGGAGGCGGCGATGTTCTCCACGTTCTCCTCCAGGGAGACGCCGAGGGCGGTCCTGACGTGGAACTCGTGGGTCTTGCCGACCAGGCAGACGGCCGGCGTCCCGGCGTTCAGCACCGCCGCAAGCACGTCGTCGTTCTCCGCCGACCGCCCCGACCGCTTCGTCATCCCGAAGGCGGTGAAGGTCGCCTTCAGCTGCGGCTTCTCCTCGAAGAAGGCCGAGTCGGTCGGGTTCGCCCCCGGCCACCCCCCTTCGACGTAATCCACCCCGAGCGCATCCAGCATCGCCGCGATCCGGTGCTTCTCGGCGGTCGAGAACTGCACCCCCTGGGTCTGCTGCCCGTCGCGCAGCGTGGTGTCGTAGAGATACAGCCGCTCAGCCAAGACGGCACCCCCCATCTTTGCTTTCCAAATATCCTCGGGGGGAGGCCGAAGGCCGGGGGGCAGACAGCCCCCCTCCCCGGCCCGAAGTGCGCGCCGCCCTCACCGCAGCGCCTCCAGCACGGCCGGATCGAAGCGCTCTCCCGGGGACCACGAGGCACCGCCGCCCACGTCCGTCACGTTCACCCCCGCCGCGTTCAGGAGGTCGCGCAGCCGGTCCGCCTCGGCCCAGTCCCTGCCCGCCCGCGCCGCCTGGCGGCGGGCCAGCAGGTCCTCGACCAGCGGGCCGACCCAGTCCGGCACCACCTGCTCCGCCGCCGCGATCCCGGCCATCTCGCCCAGCCGGTCCCAGTCCGCAACCAGTCCCAGCATGTCGAGCCCGTGGGCGAAGCCCGCCAGCGCCGGGGCCGTGTGCCCCTTGGACAGCACGTGCAGCCGCGCGATGGCGCCCGGCGCGTTCAGGTCGTTGGCCAGCACGCCCGCGAACTCGGCGTCCGCCTGCCACTGTCCGCCCTGGCGCAGCGTCTCGACCAGCCGGGCGGTGAAACCGTGGCGGTGCAGGATGGCGTACCAGCGTTTCAGTGTCGCGGTGGCCTCCTCGCGCTTGGCCTCGGTCCAGTCCATCGGCTTGCCGTAATGCGTCGACAGCAGCACGAAGCGGATCACCTCGCCGGGCACCCCCTGTTCCAGCAGGTCGCGCACGGTGAAGAAGTTGCCGAGGGATTTCGACATCTTCTTCCCCTCCACCATCAGCATCTCGTTGTGCATCCAGACCTGCGCCATCTCGACGCCGGGGTGGGCGCAGGCGGACTGGGCGATCTCGTTCTCGTGGTGCGGGAACATCAGGTCGTTGCCGCCGCCGTGGATGTCGAAGCTGTCGCCCAGCAGGTCCGCCGCCATGGCCGAGCACTCGATGTGCCAGCCGGGCCGCCCCCGGCCCCAGGGCGAGTCCCACCCGGGCAGCCCCTCGGGCGAGGGTTTCCACATCACGAAATCCATCGGGTTGCGCTTGTAGGGCGCGACCTCGACCCGCGCGCCCGCGATCATGTCGTCCACCGACCGCCCCGACAGCGCGCCGTACGCGGCATAGCTTTCCACCGCGAACAGCACGTGGCCCTCCGCCTCGTAGGCGTGGCCGCTCTCGATCAGCCCGGCGATCATCGCGATCATCTGCGCGATGTAGCCTGTCGCCCGCGGCATGTGCGTCGGCTCCATCACGCCGAGCGCGGCCATGTCCTCGAGATACCAGCCCGTCGTCTCCTCGGTGATATCGCCGATCGACCGCCCGCTCTCCGCCGCCCGCGCGTTGATCTTGTCGTCGACGTCTGTGATGTTCCGGACATAGGTGACGTGCCCCGCCCCGTAGACGTGGCGCAGCAGGCGGAACAGCACGTCGAAGACCACCGCGGGGCGCGCGTTGCCGAGGTGGGCGCGGTCATAGACGGTGGGCCCGCAGACATACATCCGCACGTTTCCGGGGTCGAGCGGAACGAAGACCTCTTTCCTGCGGGTCTTCGAGTTGTGGAGCCGGATCTCGGTCATGTCTGTCTCTCCTGGCACGAACGGCAAAAGGCGCACGCGGTACCGCGGCGGGCTTATCGGCTTCGGAGGTGTTTGGAAACAGAAGACCGGCCCGCGCGGCGATGTCAGCGGGTAATGCAGCAGCGGATGGGGGCGGGTCTGGTCATGGGCGCGGCGATAGCACGGGCGGCGCATCCGGGCAAGTCCGGCGGCGTCCGCCGGCCCGGGGATTCCGCTTGCCCGCGGCACGGCTCCGCCGCAGGCTCGGCCCATGAGCCGCGACACCGTCAACCGCATTTGCGCAGCACTTCCCGGGGCCGAGAACAGCGACCCCTGGGGCGGCGGTCACGATGCCTGGAAGGTGGGCGGCAAGATGTTCGCGGTCGTCGGCACCTCAGGCACCGGTGTCTCGGTCAAGTGCCCCGATGTCGGGACGGCGGAGATGCTGGTCGAGGTCGGCGCGGCCGAGCGCGCGCCCTACTTCCACCGCTCCTGGGTCCACCTGCCCTTCGCGACCACCGATGCCGGGGCTCTCGGGCACCGCATCGAAAGCTCCTATGCCACGATCCGCGCGGGCCTGCCGAAGAAGGTGCGGGCGGCGCTCGGCTGAGGGGAGTTCACGTTCGGTGATGGGCGCCATCACGCGATCTCGGGCATCCGGGGTTTGACATTTTCACGGCCGCCATGTCCCCTGCGCGCGCTTGTCTCAGGAGGTCCCATGGAACTGTCGCGCCGCATCACCGGAATCCTCGCAGAAGGCAGCGACGGCTGGGACGTGTTCTATCGCGCCCGCGCCATGGTGGCCGCCGGAGAGCCGGTGATCGAGCTGACCATCGGCGAGCACGACATCCGCACCGACGAGACGATCCTCGCCGCCATGGGCCGCGCCGCGCGGGGCGGCGCCACCGGATACGCCATCGTCCCCGGCATCCCCGCCCTGCGCCGCGCCGTGGCCGAGCGGGTGGAGGCGCGGACCGGCGTGAAGACCGGCCCCGAGAACGTGCTGATCACGCCGGGCGGCCAGTCGGCGCTGTTCGCCACCCACCTCGCCGTCGGCGATCCCGGCGATCGGGCGCTGATCGTCGATCCCTACTATGCCACCTACCCCGGCACCCTGCGCTCGCTCGGGCTGGACCCCGTGTCGGTGAAGACCGACCCCGAGAACGACTTCCAGCCCCGCCGCGCGGATATCGAGGCGGTGGCCGGGGGCGCGCGTTCCCTGCTCGTCAACACGCCGAACAACCCCACCGGCTCGATCTACACCCGTGCGACGCTGGAGGGGATCGCGGGGGCGGTGCAGGACCACGGGCTGTGGCTGATCTCGGACGAGGTCTACGACACCCAGGTCTGGGAGGGCGCGCACCTGTCGCCCCGCGCCCTGCCCGGCATGGCCGAGCGGACGCTGGTGATCGGCTCGATGTCGAAGAGCCACGCGATGACCGGCAGCCGCTGCGGCTGGATCGTCGCCGACGCGCCGGTGATCGAGCACCTGATTAACCTCGCCACCAACACCACCTACGGCGTGCCGGGTTACATCCAGGAGGCCTCGGTCTTCGCGTTCTCGGAAGGCGCCGCGCTGGAAGAAAAGGTCGCCGCCCCGTTCCGCCGCCGCCGCGACATCGCGCGGTCGGTGCTGGCCGGGCAGAACACGGTGCGCGCGGTGCCCTCGAAGGGGGCGATGTACGTCATGCTCGACATCCGCGCCACGGGGCTGTCGGGGGAGGAGTTCGCCAACCGCCTGCTCGACACCCACCGGATCGCGGTGATGCCCGGCGAAAGCTTCGGCACCTGCGCCGCGGGCCATGTCCGCGTGGCGATGACGGTGGACGACGACCGCTTCGCCGCCGCGCTGAAGACGCTGGTGGCGTTCGCGGGAACCCTCGCATGAGCCGCGGCGCCGCCTTCCGCGCGCTGCACCGGCCGGGCGACCCGTTCGTGCTGATGAACGCCTGGGACCTCGGCAGCGCGAAGATGCTCGCGGGGATGGGGGCCGAGGCGATCGGCACCTCCTCCGCCGCCCATGCCTTCACCCTGGGCCGCCCCGACGGGCGCGTCAGCCGGGACGAGGCGCTGGCCCATGCCGCCGCCCTCGCCGCGGCGGTGGCGGTCCCGGTCTCGGGCGATTTCGAGAACGGCTGGGGCGACACCGCCGACAGCGCCGCCGGAATCGTCCGTCTCGCGGCGGAGGCGGGGCTGGCCGGGATCTCGCTGGAGGACGTGCCCTCGGAGGGCGGCGTCTACGACCTCGCGCTGGCGGTGGAGAAGGTGTCCGCCGCCGCCGCGGCCGCGCGGGCGCTGCCCGAGGACTTCGTGCTCTGCGCCCGCGCCGACGGGGTGATGACCGGCGCCTACGACCTTGCCGAGGCGATCCGGCGGGTGAGGGCCTTCGCCGAGGCGGGGGCGGACTGCGTCTATGTCCCCCTGCCCGGCACGGCCGAGGACCAGGCGGCGGTCTGCGCCGCGGTCTCCGTCCCGGTGAACGCCCTGGCCGCGGGGCCGATGATGCGGCTTTCCCGCGCGGAGCTGGCGGCGCTCGGGGTGGCGCGGATCTCGCTCGGCTCCTCGCTGGCCCGCGCGACCCACCGGGTGATCGAGGAGGCGGGACGCGCGATCCTCGAGCGGGGGGAGTTCGCGGCGATGAAGGTCATGGGCGGGAAGGACGTGGACCGGTATCTGGGGTGAGGGTGGGACCGGACTTCCCCGAGCGGCAAACCCTGCGAAGGTCGAGAGTGCGGGACCGGGGCTCTGCCCCGGACCCCGGGATATTTAAGGAAGCATGGATGAGGGGGGCCGGGGAAGACTCCGGGGCCCGTTTTTCTTGACGGGGAACGGCGGGGGAGTGGCGTGAACCACGACGAACTGAATCACTGGGCGAAGCGGGCGGCGGACTGGGCGCGGGAGTATCACGCGGGGCTGAGGGAGAGGCCGGTGCGGCCGCGGGTGACTCCGGGAGCGGTGGCCGCGCAACTGCCGTCGGCGGCGCCCGAGCAGGCGGAGCCGATGGAGCGGATCTTCACGGATTTCGAGGCGATCGTGCCGGGGGCGACGACCCACTGGCAGCATCCCCGCTTCTTCGCCTATTTCCCCGCCAACGCCTCCCCGGCCTCGATGCTGGCGGAACAGCTGGCCAATGCCATGGCGGGCCAGGGGATGCTCTGGCAGACCGCGCCGGCGGCGACCGAGATCGAGGGGGTGATGATCCGCTGGCTGCTCTCGGCCCTCGGGTTGCCCGGGACGTGGACCGGCACGATCCACGACAGCGCGACGACGGCGACGCTGTCGGCGGTGCTGGCGATGCGCGAGGCGGCGCTCGACTGGCAGGGCAACGCGGCGGGGCTGTCGGGGCAGAGGCGGCTGCGGCTCTATGCCAGCGCCGAGACCCATTCCTCGGTCGACAAGGCGGTCAGGATCGCCGGGATCGGGCAGGAGAACCTGGTGAAGGTGGCGACCGGCGCGGGTCACGGGATGGACCCGCAGGCACTGGACGCGGCGATCCGGTCCGACATCGGCGCCGGGTTCCTGCCGGTCGGCGTGGTGCTCTGCGTCGGCGGCACGGGGATCGGCGCCTGCGATCCGGTCGGGGCCTGCGTGGATGTGGCGAAGGCGCACGGGCTGCCGGTGCACGTGGATGCCGCCTGGGCGGGTTCGGCGATGATCTGCCCGGAGTTCCGGTCGCTGTGGTCGGGCATCGAGGGCGCGGACAGCGTGGTGTTCAACCCCCACAAATGGCTCGGCGCGCAGTTCGATTGCGCGGTGCAGGTCCTGGCCGACCCGGCGGACCAGCTGCGCACCCTGACGATGAAGCCGGACTACCTGAAGACGCTCGGGCAGGCGCAGGTCACGGATTACAACGACTGGACCGTGCCTCTCGGCCGACGGTTCCGGGCGCTGAAACTGTGGTTCACGCTGCGCGCCTACGGGCTGGAGGGGTTGCGAGAGCGGATCCGCAACCATGTCGCCTGGGCGCGGGAGCTTTCGGAGGCCGTGGCGGCGCTTCCGGGGTTCGAGATCGTGACCGGTCCGGCGCTGTCGCTCTTCACCTTCCGCTACCGCTCGGACGCGGAGACCGAGGCGCTGCTTCGCCGGATCAACGATGACGGGCGGGTGTACCTGACGCAGACCCGGCACGCGGGGCGCTTCGTGATCCGCGTCTCGGTGGGGCAGTTCGACTGCACCCGCGAGGACGTGATGACGGTGGAGGAGGTGCTGCGGGACCTGGTCGGGGGGGAGGCCTGATCCCGCAGCGCGGTCCGGGCCTCCCGGCCCGGACCCTCGTCTCTCAGAAGTGGTAGGCGACGTTCGCGCCGACCGTGGTCGCGTCGATGTCGGTGCCGGTGCCGTCGAAGTCGTCGAAGCGGTTGTAGGTCACTTCGCCGCCGACCGAGACGTTCTCCGTCACCATGTAGTCGATGCCCGCGCCGACCTCGTAGCCGAAGTCGTTGGCGCCGACGCCGCCGATGGTGCCGTCGGCATAGGCCGCGCCGATGGTGCCGTAGAGCAGCGTGCGCCCGGCGTCGTAGCCCATCTTCAGCTTCGCCTGGGTCAGGCTGTCGATCGAGCCGTTGCCGCTGTCGAAGTCGAGGTCCGCCGCATTGGCGCTGAGCTCGCCACCGACGACGAACTTCCCGAAGTCGTAGAGGTAGCCCGCGTTCAGGCCGCCGACCACGCCGCTGGCGCCGTCGTCCACCACGCCGGTGTCGGCGTTCAGGTCGCCATAGGACAGCTGCGCCCCGACATAGCCGCCGGTCCAGTCGGCGCCGCTGTAGACCGGGGCCGGGGCCACGGGGGCCGCGATGACCGGCTCGGGCTGGGGCTGGGTCAGGCCGCCGGCAAAGGCCGGGAAGGCAGCCGCGGACAGGATGGCGGTGGTTGCGATGATCTTCATGTGTCTGCTCCGTTCGTCTGGCTGGTGAATCCAGCGTCTTGGCGCCGCTGCACTGCGGCGTCTGTGCCCACCTAATGAATTCTCCCGGGGGATGTTCCCCCCGGGCGCTCACGAAACCGCGCGCGGGGATGCGATGGGCCATCCCTTGCCGGGTATGCGCGCCGTTCCGGCAGATCGCCGCCGCTGTCCGAAACCGACATCGCGCCGCAAACGGAACAGACCGCGCCCCGGCCGGGCCGCAGCGTGGGCGCCATCACCGGGGTCATGTGAGGTGTGCCGTGGCCGGATACTGGCGGATCGCCCTCGTTGCGCGGACCATCGGCGCCCGCCGCGGCCGCGCCGCGCGGGGACGTCCCTGAGGGCGCCCGCTGCAATTCAACCGCCGTTCCCACGCCTCTCCGCAGATCCGAAAGCCGCCCCCATGACCGAACTCGTCCAGACCCGCCGCGCCGGCGGGCGAACCGCCCGGAAGGCCGCCCGCGCCGCCCCCCTGCCCCAGGCCCTGCGCCCGGTGCGTGCGGGGATGAGCGGCGGGCTCTACGCCCCCCTGAGCGAGGCCGAAGTGCTGCGCATCCACAACGCCGCGCTGCGCGCCCTCGACGAGATCGGGCTGGCCGACGCGCCGCCGAGCGGGATCGCCGCGATGACCGCGGCGGGGGCGCGGCTGGGCGAGGACGGGCGGCTGCGCTTCTCGCCCGCGCTGGTCGAGGACATGCTGGCGAAGGCGGCGCGGGGGATCACGCTGCATGGCCGCGCCCCCGAACATGATCTCGCTCTGTCGGGCACGCGGGTGCACTACGGCACCGCGGGCGCGGCGGTGCATGTGGTGGACGTGGACGGGCGCAGCTATCGCGACTCGACCGTACAGGATCTGCACGACGCGGCGCGGATCGCCGACCGTCTGGACAACATCCATTTCGTGCAGCGCCCCATGGTCTGCCGCGACATCCCCGACAATGTCGAGATGGACCTGAACACGCTCTATGCCTGCTGCGCGGGGACGACGAAGCATGTCGGCACCTCGTTCTTCGAGCTTGCCTCGGTGCCGCTGGCCTTCGACATGCTGCACCTGATGGCGGGCGGCGAGGCGGAGTGGCGGGCGCGGCCCTTCGTGTCGAACTCGAACTGCTTCGTCGTGCCGCCGATGAAGTTCGCCACCGAAAGCTGCATGGTGATGGAGCGCTGCATCGCGGGGGGGATGCCGGTGCTGCTGCTCTCGGCGGGCCAGGCCGGGGCCACGGCGCCCGCCCCGATCGCGGGGGCCATCGTGCAGGCGGTGGCCGAGTGCCTGGCCGGCGTCGTCTACGTCAACTCGATCGCCCCGGGGTTCCCGGCGATCTTCGGCACCTGGCCCTTCGTGTCGGACCTGCGCACCGGCGCGATGTCGGGCGGGTCCGGCGAGCAGGCGCTGCTGACGGCGGGCTGCGCGCAGATGCATCGCTTCTACGGCCTGCCCGGCGGGGCGGCGGCGGGGATCGCCGATGCCAAGCTGCCGGACATGCAGGCGGGGTGGGAGCAGATGTGCTCGAACGTCATGGCGGGGCTCTCGGGGCTCAACCTGGTGTACGAGGCGGCGGGAATGCATGCCTCGCTCCTGGGGTTCTGCATGGAATCGCTGATCCTCGGGGACGACCTGATCGGCCAGGCGCTGCGCTGCGTGCGGGGGATCGAGGTGGACGACGACACGCTGTCGCTCGAGGTGATGCGCGCGACCTGTCTCGGCGGGCCGGGGCATTACCTCGGATCCGACCAGACGCTGGCGCGGATGCAGACCGATTACATCTACCCCGCCCTCGGCGACCGGACGAGCCCGAAGGAATGGGAGGAGCGCCAGCGCCCGGACTTGCTGAAGAACGCGACGCGCCGCAAGGCCGAGCTTCTGGCCATGCCGGTGCGCGCCCGGTTCGATCCGCCGACCGATGCGCGGATCCGGGCGCAGTTCCGCATCCACCTGCCGGTGTCCTGAGCGGCGGGCGGCCGGGCGCGGTGCCCGCGCAGCGGCTCGCCGCCGGAAGCGGTCCCGTCCGAAGGTCTCCGCTTGCGGCGGTGCGGGTTTTGGCGTCGGGATGGGGTTGGGCGGTCCGCCGGTGCGGTCGCCCTGCGCGATGAGGGGTCTGCAGATGAGTACCGCGTTCCAACGCATGTCGCCGCTGGCCGGTCAGGTCGCGGTCATCACCGGCGCGGGCTCGGGGATCGGGCTGGCGACCGCCCGGCTCTTCGCCACCTGCGGCGCGCGGCTGGCGCTGGTGGACCGCGAGCGGGAGTCGCTCGCCGCGCTGGCGCGCGAGTTCCCGGCGGCGCTGCTGCTTTCGGGCGACGTGGGGGACCCGGCGGTGGTCGCCGACCACGCCGCCGCCGTGGCCGAGCAGTGCGGGCCGATGGACATCCTCGTGACCGCCGCGGGCTGGTCGGACGGCAAGAGCGTGGCCGACGGCGACTTCGCCGGCTGGCGCGCGGTGCTCGGCACCGTGCTCGACGGCACCTACCTCTGGGCGCAGCAGGGGGCGCGCGCCATGGCCGAGCGCGGCGGCGCCATCGTCATGGTCGGCTCGCAGCTGGCGCTGGCGGGCGGGCGGTCGAACGCCGCCTACCTCGCGGGGAAGGGCGCGGTGATGAGCCTGGCGCGGTCCATGGCGCTGGACCATGCCGAGCAGGGGATCCGCGTGAACACCGTGATCCCCGGCGCCATCGAGACGCCCCTGCTGGCGCGCAGCTTCGCCCGCAGCCCCGACCCCGCGGCGGCCCGCGCCCGGTCGGTCGCGCGCCATCCCATGGGGCGGCTCGGGCGGGCGGAGGAGGTGGCGCAGGCGATCCTGTTCCTCGCGGGCGACACGGCGTCCTTCACGACCGGCAGCTGCGTGATGGTGGACGGCGGCTGGCTCGCCGGGTGAGCGGTGCGCGGGTGCCGAAGCCCGGCGCCCGCTTGAGGAGCGCCCTCATATCTCGATGTCCATCAGCAGCGCCTTGCGGCTTTCGGCCAGCTTCTCGCGCAGGATCGGGCGGACGTCGGCGAAGATCGACGGGCTGAGCAGCAGGCTGCCCGCCGACATCCAGTAGTCCACGGTCTGGCTGCCCCAGGAGACGAACAGGATGTTGCGGCGCGCGTCCTCGAAGCTGAGGGAGAACGCGCCGAGCGCCATCGACACCGCCTCGCCCGCCGCCTCGGCGCTGGCGATCTGGAAGTTCGACCCCCGGCCCTTCGTCGTCGACAGGTCGAACAACTTGATCCGGCCGTCGTCCTCGGCCAGCGCCTTCAGCGCGTCGAGCGCGCTTTGCACGACCGCCATCTGCGCGCCGGTGGCCACCGCGGCCAGGGTGCCGAGGATCACCGATTCGAAGCTGCCGCCGCCGGTCAGCCTGCGGCTGTCCTCGAACGGCTGCGCGACGCGGCTCCAGCCCATGAGGCTCAGCATGTCCATGTAGATGCCGAACCAGGCGGCGCGGTCGGCCACCGGATCCACCTTCGCATCCGCCGCGCGCTGCGCGAAGAGGGTCGAGAGCAGCACGTCCTCCTTCTGCGCGGGCGTCAGGCTGTCGGTGAAGGACACCACCCCGGCGGCGGCGACGAGGGCCTTGGCCGTCTGCTGCCCCAGGCCGATCTCCGGCGCCTCCAGCGGCGCGTCGCGGCGCACCGGCTCGGCGAAGGCCGAGCGGGACTTGCCGCGCGGCGCCTTCGCCGGGGCAAGCTCCACCGCCTGAAGCATCGCCGCCCGCTCGGCCCGGTTCTGCGGCTGCGGGCCGCCGACGGGCGAGCTCTCGGGCAGGGGCGCGTCGCGGAAGGCCGGGGGCCAGGTGGCGTTGCTGCCGCGGGTGTCGACGTGAGTGAAGGTGTTGTACCGGCCGATCCCGCCCGCGAAGAGCCCCTCGCGGTCGCGCAGCCAGCGCAGCGCCATGGCCACCTCGGGGGCGGCCATGCCCGACACCTGGAAGTCGAGCGCGTGGAACGACATGTGGACACTCTGGGACGCGGTGCCGGGCAGGCAGGCGTTGTAGGCGGGGGCGCGGTAGGCGTTGGTGATCGCGATGGGCCGGCCGAGGCGGCCGCGCAGGTGGTCGAGCACCCGCGCCGTCCTCGCGATGTTCGGCCAGAGCGCGCGCGGCGGATAGGTGTTCAGCCCGGCGCAGGGCGAGGTGGTGCTGGTGTGCGAGCCGCCGAGCACCAGGAACTCGTCACTAGTGAAATGGGCAAGCCCGAGGGAGCGGATGAACAGGTCGAAGTCCGCGTAATCGGCCCAGGCCGCCGCCGCGCCGCCCGAGCGCGGGCGCGCGCCGCGGGCGTTGGCATCGAAAATCGCCTGCACCTCGGCCTCGGGCAGCTGGTCGCTGGTCTCGGTCTCTTCCTCCGTTTCCTGGGGGGCGGCGGCGGGGACGGGCGGCCGCGCGGCGGGGATCGCCGCCGAGGGCATTGCCGTGGCCTCTGCCGCCGCCGCGCGGGGCTGGATGGTGAAGGGGCGGTCGTCGATGAACAGGGGCGCCTTGTGCAGCCGGTCGAACAGCTGCGGGGTCTGAGCAGGGCTGGCGATCCGGGCGTCGATGGCGGCGCGGAAGGCGGCATAGTCGCCGGAGAACGCCCCGCCCTGCCAGGTGTCGAGCAGCGCCTGGGTGAAGGCGCCGTGGGCCGGGCCGTCCATGGCGAACTGGTCGTCCCGGCAGGCGCCGAGGTTCAGCACCGAGGCGTGCACCGGGCTGATCAGCGGGTTCATGATGTCGGACTCCCGCGTCTTCGGCAGCCCGAGCGAGACCTTGCGGTAGGCCTCGAGGTTCTTCCGCCAGACCCGGTCCTCAACCCCGAGCGGCATCGCCCGCGGCGTCGCGGCGGCGGTGACGGCAGCCGCCACGGTGTCCGGAATGTTGAACGTCAGCCCGGCCAGCGGCCGTCCGATGCGCACCATGGAGCCCGAATGGCAGGTGTCGGGCACCATGAGGATGCGCACCCCGGCCCGGAACCGGCCCCAGAGCATGTAGAGCTCGTCGTCGATCAGCTGGAAATCGTAGAGGCACAGCGTCTCGTCCATGCGGTCGTCGCCGGTCTCGTCCTCGTCGCCGTTGAAGTCCGGGATCCGGCCGCCGTGGGAGGAGACCGTCATCAGGAACATGTCGCCGGGCTGAAGGCCGTCCGCCGCCTCCTCGATGGCCGCCGTCACCGCGCCGCGGGTGGCCTCGGCGGTCAGCAGCATCCGCGTCTCGAATCCCTCGGTCTCGGCCAGGGCGCACATGGCGCGGGCGTCGGCCTCGCAGGCCGTCAGGCGCCCGTCCCAGCCGTCGTAATGCACCGGATCGACGGTGTTCAGCCCGACGTGCAGCGAGATCCCCCTCGCCGCGCCGCCGGCCACCGTCGCCGGGGCCGCGAGGGCCGCGGCGCGCAGGTCGGACTTCAGCCCGAACGGCCCCGCGGTCAGAAGCGGCACCCCGCCCCGGGTCGCGGCGGGCAGGTTGGCGAGGCGGCGGATCTCGCGGTCGAATTTCGCCGCGACATCGCGGTAGCCCTCGTTCGTCGGGTGCAGCCCGTCGTGCCAGCGGCCGTCGCCGACCACGCCGCGGCAGTCGATGTAGGTGACATGGGGATGGCGCCCGGCGGCGCGGCGCAGTCCGCGGTTGAAGCGGTCCATCATCACCTGCGCGATGTGCTTCTGCAGCGCCTTGTTGCGGATCCCGCGGGATTCCATCGGCTTGCCGAGCCAGCGGTCGCCGTTCGGCACCGGATAGTCGTAGCCGTGGCACAGGATCGAGACATGGGGGAATCGCTGCCGCACCTGGGTGAACATGCGCCCGTACTGTTCGAGCGCGCCGGCCACGAGGGCGTCGAAGGAGGGCAGCAGGTAATCCTCGGGGCCGAAGTCCGGGTCGAACGCCTCGAGATGCGCGGCCAGCGCGCCGCCCGCCACCAGGTCGTTGCCGCCGCCCGAGAGCAGCAGGATCCGCGCCCCCGTCTCCTCGAGCGCGCCGATGTATTCCGCTTGGTCCGCCATGTGCTGGAGCAGGTCGCCCGCGGCACCGAGGGACAGGATGGCGTAGGTCTCGCTCAGGTGGTCGATGGTGTCCTTCAGCAGCAGCGGGTACTGGAACCAGCTGTCGCCTTCGGAGACGATCAGCGGTCCGGTGTAGCCGTCGCGCAGGCGCGCGTAGAAAAGGGATTTCCTGTGCAGGCGGGCGAACCAGTTGGCCGCGTTCATCGCCGCCGCGCTGCGGTTCAGCGCCTCGGTGCCCAGCGGGATCTCGACCGTCTCGGGGTTGAACACCAGCCGCGGTGCGAAGGCGCGCGAGGCGTCGGGGTCGGCGACGAAGTACGGCGCCAGCTCGGACTCGCTTGTTCCGAGGTCGGCCATCTTGGCCATCAGCTCTTCGACCGTGATCTTTGCCATGGGATGCTCCTAGGCCGGGTGTTCCGGGCGGCCCGCGCCGTCGCGGAGCCGGACGATGGTGGACAGGATGTGTTCGAAGACCAGCGGTTCGGCCTGCAGGACGGTCTGCGGCACCTTGTCGAGCGCGTGAACCTGGCCGCTGACCCGCTTTAGCTGCACCACCGCCTTGCGCGCGCCGCGGGGCAGCACCCCCTCCGCCGCCACCGCGGCCGTGCCGAGGAAGGTGCGGGGCCGCCAAGGCCGCCGGTCCGGGGCCCCGGGGTCGGGCCCCGGCGCGGGGGCGGGGGGCGGCGGATCGCGGTCCTCGAAGGCGTTGGCGACGAGGTGCAGGATCGACTTGCCGTAGGCGCCGAAGACCACCCGCTTCTCCAGGTCAGGCGAAGGCGTGACCAGCGTCGCCGGGCGCACCGGATCTCCCGGCACCAGCGGCGACAGCCCCTCGGGCCAGCCCGCGGCACCGGCCCGCCGGTCGCTGCCGATGCGCGCGTTCATCCGCGAAAGCTGCGGCACGATGCGCCGCGCCGCGCGGGTCATGTCGATCGCCGGATGCACGAGGTGCAGCGAGGAGAGCCCGTCGCGCAGCCGCCCGGCCAGCCCGTTGCCGTCCATCCCGAGCAGAAGCTCGTGCAGCACCAGCACCCCCGCGCCCTCGGCCACCAGATGCAGCTCGGTCCCGGTCTCGGCCGCGAGGGTCAGCACGTCGTCGAAGAAGCCGTGCAGAACGCCCTTCGGATCTCCCGGCCTGCGCCGCCGGTCGCCCGGATCGCCCGGCATCTCGCCCGGTCCCAGCACGGCGCGGCGGGCGCCGAACTCGATGTCGCGCCAGAAGGCGCGCCCGACCCCGCTGACGCGGGATTCGATCAGCGCGTCGAGATGGGCGCCGTTCTGCCCGGCCTGCGCGGCGCAGTCGTCGAAGAGCCCCTGCAGCACCTCCATCGACTTCTCGACGAAGGCGTTGCACCAAAAGAGGTTGTAGGGATAGAGCCCCGCCGCCTTGATCCGCGACTTGCGCTGGACCGCGGCGGCGAAGGCGGGCTTGATCCCCTCCAGGCTGCCGGGGATCCACACCAGGATCCCCTTCCACGCGCCCTCCTCCTGCGGGTGGAGTTTCCCGGCGAGATAGTCGCGCGTCGTCTTCCAGCCGGTGTGGAAGGAGGGATAGGAGCCGGTCCCGACGTGGCGGCCGTCGTCGAGGTGGATGTAGTGCCCCATGAGGTCGAAGCAGGGCTGCGATCCGGCCTGCACCGCGCCCGACAGGACGCCCTTCATCCCCTTCTCGCCGATCCCCGCGCCGAAGGCGCTTGGCGCGCGCACGCCGAGGCGAAGCACCCAGGCGTCGAGCACGTTCTCGGCCCAGTCCTCGTAGGGCCAGAGCGCGATGCCCGCCTGCGGAAGGCCGTGCAACCGGCCGCCGGCGCGCGGATAGCCGCCCCAGCCCGGCCCCCAGGAGTTCAGGACGTGGAAGCCGCGCTCGTCGTAGCCGACGATGACGAAGGCGTGGTTCCCCCGATCCTCGCCCACGGGGGGCGGGATGACGCCACCCTTCGCGGGGTCGGACAGCGCCTGCCAGCCGTCGTGGATCCGCGCGCTGACCAGCACCGCCTCGGCATCGTTCAGCGCGGCGTGGAAGTGGTTCAGCACCGAGGCGAGCCGGCAATAGGCGCCAAGCCCGGTGCCGCGCGCCGTCTTCGCCTGCTCGACGCTCGGGTAGATCTGGCGCGTCTGGAGCGCGAAGTAGCATTCGCTCTGCCAGCGCGCCTTGTCCTCGCAGGCGGCGTTGTGCGGCCAGTCGAAGCAGACGCCGTGGTGGTAGAAGCCCTTGATCGCCGAGCGGAGCGAGCGCAGCCCCTCCTGCCCCGGATCCCGCTCGGCGTCGAGATCGGGATAGCGGTCGTGGAAATAGGCCATGTGGTAGAGCATGTCGGCGCTGACGATGTCGTCGTCGATGCTCACCCCCCTGCCCCCGGCGGGCCCCGGAAGCCGTTGCAGGGCGCGTTGCAGGTCGATCAGGTTGGCCAGCGCGAAGCCCGCGCAGCGCCCGCTTGCCCCCTGGTCGCGGACGCCGAACACCGGCTGCGCGCCACCGCCCCGGCCCACCATGAGGGCGTCGCGCAGCTGGAGCCGTTCGGCCAGCACCGCGAGGCTCGGGACATAGGGCTGGTCGCGCAGATCGACGAAATCCTCGCGGATCGTGTTGCGAAGGGACGCGCCGGGGGTCGTGGAACCCATCGAAGCAGGCCTCGTGGCGGCGCCGACGGAAATGCGGTGTCGGCCGGACTGAAATCGGACATCTGAAACTTGACGCATGGTAACCCGCGCCCCATGATTCCGCAACTTCAAGTTGTTCACCGCTCCTGGCCCGGCCTCCGGTCGGGGGATTCACACGGCAACGTCTCGACTCCGGCGCCGCGACCTGCTTGATCCCGGGGGACGGAACGGACACGGCGAACGAACGCGGGGATCGGACGTGGCGACGGGTACACGGCAGCTCCTGATTGGGATCGACGGCGGCGGCAGCGGCTGCCGCGCGGCGGCGCGCTGGTCCGACGGCCCGCAGGTCTTCGCGGCCACGGGCGGCCCGGCCAACGCCACCACCGACCGCGCGCAGGCGCTGTCGAGCGTCCGGGCCGTGGTGGCACGGGTGGCCGCCCTGGCCGGTGCGCAGGCGGCGGAGATCGCCGCGGCGCGGGCGCGGATCGGGCTGGCCGGGATCATGGACGAGGCGATGGGCCGCGCCTTCGCCGAGCTTCTGCCGATGCGCGCCGAGGTGGGCGGCGACCTCGAGTTGCAGGTGGGCGGCGCGCTCGGATCCGGCGACGGCTTCGTGCTGGCCATCGGCACCGGCACCATCGTGGCCGGGCGCACCGGGGGCAGGCTGCGGCGGGCGGGCGGCTGGGGCTTTCCGCTGTCCGACCAGGCCTCGGGCGCGGACCTCGGGCGCGCGGTGCTGCGCCGGGTGCTGCTCTGCGAGGACGGCATCGCCGACCATTCCGGACTGACCCGCGCTCTTCTCGCCGAACTCGGCGGCGATCCCCGCGGGCTGGTCGCCTTCGCCGTCGGCGCGAAAGCCGAGGATTACGCCCGCTTCGCGCCGCGCATCGTCGCGGCGGCCGCGGCGGGCGACACGCAGGCGCTGGCGGCGATGCTCGAGGCCGCGGCCTATCTCGACCGCGCGCTGACCGCGGTCGGTTTCCGGCCGGGCGCGCGGCTCTGCCTGATGGGTGGCGTCGGGCCGGCCTATGCGCCCTACCTCGCCAGCGCGGCGCAGGCGACGCTGATCGCGCCCGCGGCCAGCGCCGTGGACCACGCCCTGGCCCTTGCGGCGGCACTGTGAGCGGGCGTGTCGCCTACACCGGCGCCCGGATCCACGACGGGGCGGCCTTCCGGCCCGAGGGCACGGCGGCGCTGGTCGAGGACGGCCGCCTGGCCGCCCTGCTGCCCGGGGCGGACCTGCCGCCGGACGCGCGGCGGATCACCCCGCCCGGCGGCGTGCTCTGCCCGGGGTTCGTTGATCTCCAGGTGAACGGCGGCGGCGGGGTGATGTTCAACGACGCCCCGGAGCCCGCGACGCTGGCCACCATCGCCGCGGCCCACCATGCCAGCGGGACGGCGGCGCTTCTGCCGACGCTGATCACCGACACGCCCGACACCACCCGCCGCGCGATCGACGCCGCGGCCGAGGCGATTGCCGGGGGGATGGACGGGATCGCGGGGCTGCACCTCGAAGGGCCGCACCTCGACCCTGCCCGCGCCGGGGCCCACGACCCCGCGCTGATCCGGCCAATGACGGCGGAGGACCTGGCGCTGCTTTGCGATGCCGCCCGCCGCCTGCCCGCGCTGCTGCTGACCGTCGCCCCCGGTGCCGTGTCGCCCGCGCAGATCGCCGAACTGGCGCAGGCGGGCGCGACCGTCTTCCTCGGCCACAGCGACGCCCCTTTCGACCTCTGCGCCGAAGCCGTCGCCGCCGGGGCGCGGGGCGTCACCCACCTGTTCAACGCGATGAGCCAGCTTGGCGGCCGGACCCCCGGCCTGGTCGGCGCGGCGCTGAACCTGCCCGGCCTTGCCGCGGGGCTGATCGCGGACGGGGTCCACGTCCACCCCGCCGCCATCCGCACCGCGATGGCGGCTTGCCCCGAGGGGCTGTTCCTTGTCACCGACGCCATGGCGACGGTCGGGGCAGAGATCGACGGCTTCACCCTGAACGGGCGGCGGATCCTGAAGGCGGGCGACCGGCTGACCCTGGCCGACGGCACCTTGGCGGGCGCGCACCTGACCCTGCCCCGGGCCGTCGGCGTGATGGTGGAGCAGTGCGGCGCCGAGCTTTCCACCGCCATCGCCATGGCCACCGGCCGCCCGGCGGCGGTGATGGGACTGGGCGACGGGCTCGGCTTTCTGGATCCCGGCACGCCGTTCCGCGCCGCCCACCTCGACACCCATCGCTGGAGCGCCGCGCCGCCGGAGTCCTGAGGGCGATCCCGCTTGCCCTCCGTGCGCCGCTTCGTCAGGTTCGGCGGCAAAAGGCCAGGAGGAAAACCCATGGATCTCACCGGACACCACGCCCTTGTCACCGGGGGCGGCAGCGGCATCGGGCTGGCCATCGCACGCGCCATGGGCAACGCCGGGGCCGAGGTGACGATCACCGGGCGGCGGGCGGCGGCGCTGGAGGAGGCGGCGGCGCATCCGCGGCTGCACGCGGCGGTCGCCGACGTGCTGGACGAGGCGGCGCTCGACGCCGCGGTCGACGCGGCCGTGGCGGCACGGGGGCCGCTTTCGATCTGCATCGCCAATGCCGGCATCGCCGAGGGCCGCGCACTGCACAAGACCGACCTTGCCGAATGGCGGCGGATGCTGGGCACGAACCTCGACGGGGCCTTCCTGACGATCCGCGCGGCGCTGCGCACGATGCGGGGGCGCGACTGGGGGCGGGTGATCGCCGTCGCCTCGGTCGCGGGGCTGAAGGGGCTGAAGGGCGCGCCCGCCTATACCGCGTCAAAACACGGCATGGTCGGGCTGGTCCGCGGGCTGGCGGCAGATTACGCGGGGTCCGGGATCACCTTCAACGCGCTCTGCCCCGGCTATGTCGCGACCGAGATCGTGACCCGCAACACCGCGGCGATCAGCGCGCGGGCGGGCGTGTCGCAGGCCGAGGCCGAGGCGATGATGGTGCAGGTGAACCCCCACAAGCGGCTGGTGACGGCCGAGGAGGTCGCCGCCGCGGCGATGTGGCTCTGCGGCCCCGGCTCGGGCAGCGTCAACGGGCAGGCGATCGAGATTTCAGGGGGCCAGGCATGACCGACTTCACCGCGACACGCGCCAAGTTCCAGCTGCCCGAGGGGGTGATCTATCTCGACGGCAACTCCCTGGGGCCGCTGATGAAATCCACGCCCGAGCGGGTCGCCCGGATGATGGGCGACGAGTGGGGCGAGATGCTGATCACCGGCTGGAACAGGGCCGGATGGATGGCGGCGCCCGCCCGGCTTGGCGACCGGATCGCGCGGCTAATCGGCGCGGCGGAGGGGACGGTGGTCCTGGGCGACACGCTGTCGATCAAGGTCTACCAGGCCCTCGCCGCGGCGCTGGCGCTGCGGCCCGAGCGCAAGGTGATCCTGTCCGACGACGGCAACTTCCCGACCGACCTCTACATGGCGGGCGGCCTGATCGAGACGCTGGGACAGGGCCACCGGCTGCTGACGCCGCGTCCCGAGGACGTGGCGGCGGCGATCACCGAAGAGGTGGCGGTGGTGATGCTGACCGAGGTCGACTACCGCACAGGGCGGCTGCACGACATGGCCGCGATCACCGAGAAGGCGCACGAGGCCGGGGCTCTGGTGATCTGGGACCTGGCCCATTCCGCCGGGGCGCTGCCGGTGGACCTGACGGGCTGCGATGCCGATTTCGCGGTCGGCTGCACCTACAAGTACCTGAACTCCGGCCCCGGCGGCCCTGCCTTCATCTATGCCGCGCCACGCCATGCAGGCGCGATGAAGCCCGCGCTGGCCGGGTGGCTGGGGCACGAGGCGCCCTTCGCCTTCGACCCGGACTACCGCCCCGGCGTCGGGATCGAGCGGATGCGGGTCGGCACGCCGCCGGTGATCCAGATGGCCGCGCTCGACGCCGCGCTCGACGTCTGGGAGGGGGTCGACATGGCGGCGGTGCGGGCGCGCTCGATCGACCTGTCCGAAGCCTTCATCGCCGGGGTCGAGGCCGCCTGCCCCGCCCTGGACCTCGCCTCGCCCCGCGATCCGGCGCGGCGCGGTAGCCAGGTCTCGTTCCGCCACCCCGAGGGCTATGCGATCATGCAGGCGCTGATCGCGCGGGGCGTGATCGGCGATTTCCGCGCGCCCGACATCCTGCGCTTCGGCTTCACCCCGCTCTACATCGGGATGGAGGACGTGCAGGCGGCGGTGGAACATCTGCGGGCGGTGATGGACGGCGGGCTCTGGGACCGGGCGGAATGCCGGACGCGCGCGGCGGTGACCTGAGGGCACGCCCCCTCATCCCGCGATGTCGGGCGGCGGCGGTCCGGACGGATCGTCGGCGGACATCGACAGGTCTTCCAGTTGCCGCCTTATCGCCCCGGACACATCGCCGGTGCCGTCCGAGACGGTGGCCATCGCGGCCACGGCCAGACCGGCCACGGATGCTGTCAGCAGCACCCAGTCGATCGTGACGGCGCCGTCTTCGGACCGTCCGAAGGTCTTGATGAAACTCGCAAATCCCATCGGATTGCCTCTCCTTGCCAGTGAATGGACAGCGTGGGACGACGCCGGGCCGCCGCCTGCACGAGGGCTGGTTTCGGGGGAGATTGAGTCAAATCCTCGGCAAGTTTCTTGAGAGAACAAGAAGCTTTGCGCGGATTTTTAGGTAAACGCCGCGGCGGCTTTGCGGGACGCGGATCGGGCCGGAAAAGATGCCGCGGGGGCGCGTCCTGACGCGCCCGCCCGCCTCAGGCGATCCTGCGCACCGGCATCGCGTGCTTCGCCTCGGCCCAGGCCCGGACGGCGTCGCCGAAGGCGGAGAACAGCGTGCGCGACACCGGATCCTCGGCCGCCCGGTATTCCGGGTGCCACTGGACCGAAAGGGTGAAGCCGGGCGCGTCCCTGATATAGGTCGCCTCGGGGGTGCCGTCGGGGGCGAGGCCGTCGATCACCACGCGGGGCCCCGGCGTCCGGATCCCCTGCCCGTGCAGCGTGTTCGTCATCACCGCCTGCGCGCCCATCAGCCGGTGGAACGGCCCGCCCTCGGTGAAGGTCACGAGGTGGCGCAGCGCGAACTTCTCCTCGATGGTGCCGTCCGGGGGCATCCTGTGGTTCATCCGGCCCGGCAGGTCGCGGATCTCGGGGTAGAGCGTGCCGCCCATGGCGACGTTGACCTCCTGGAAGCCGCGGCAGACGCCGAAGAAGGGCTGGCCGCGCTCGACGCAGGCGCGGACCAGCGGCAGGGTGATCGAGTCGCGGGCGCGGTCGAAGGTGCCGTGGGCCTCGGTCGCCGCCTCGCCGTATTCCTCGGGGTGGACGTTGGGGCGGCCGCCGGTCAGCAGGAAGCCGTCGCAGACCTCCATCAGCTCCTCGACCGAAACCAGCCGCGGGTCCGCCGGGATCAGCATCGGCACGGCACCCGTCACCTGCGACACGGCTTCCGAGTTCATCGCGCCGCCGGCATGGACCTGGTAGGTCTCGTTGATGAGGTGATGGTTGCCGATGATGCCGACCACGGGACGGGCCATTGCGCTGCCTCACTCTGTCACACAATCCTGACTTTCATATAAAGCGAAAGGCGGAAAAAGAACAGGGCGCCGCCACCGCACTGCCGCGGGCGGAAGCGTTCGCCGCAATTTTGTGCGGTGTCCCGGGGTGCGGCCCGGGGATCAGGCCCTGTCGGCCACGACGGCCTCCCGACCCTTCCGCCCCGCCGCGCGGCAGCGGTCCGAGCAGAAGCGCACCGACTCCCAATCCCGCGCCCATTTCCGGCGCCAGGCGAAGGGACGGCCGCAGGTGGCGCAGGTCTTCTGCGGCAGGTCGGCCTTCTTCACGCCGCGCGGCATCGCCCCTTCCCCTCAGGTCATTCCGAGGGCTGCACGGTCTCGCCCGTGCGTGCGTCGATCATCGCGCCTTCCTCCTCCGGGGTGTTGCCCCTCCAGGCGAGCCAGATGATGAGCGCGGCGAGCAGGATCAGGGCATAGATGACCACGGCGGTCATGCCGAGCAGCGCGGGCTTGTGGCGCTTTGCCTGTTTCTCGGGGTCGGTGTTCGGTGCGGACATTCTTCTTCCTTCGTTTCTTTCTCTGCCGCGCCGGGCGCGGCGGTTCGGGCCGGGGCGGGGTCTTGCGGCGTGGTGCCCCCATTGAAGGCCGGGCCCTGCCGCCGTAACCTCCGCCTCGGCCGTCGTCCCGACGTCATCTAGTCCACTCCGAAAGGTCTTCCATGAAAGATGCAGCCCCGCAGGCCGTTCACCTGTCGGAATACCGCCCCTTCTCGCACCTGATCGACCACGTCGCGCTGACCTTCCGGCTGTCGCCGCAGGGCACGCGGGTGATCTCGAAGATCGCCTTCCGTCCGAACCCCGAGGCCGCGCCCTCGCGCGAGCTGAAGCTCGACGGCGAGCAGCTGAAGCTGATCTCGGCGCGGATCGACGGCAGGCCGGTGAACACCGAGGTCACGGAGACGGGCCTGACCTGCGCGGTGCCCGAGGGCGCCTTCGTCTGGGAGGCGGAGGTGGAGATTGCCCCGGCCGACAACACCGCGCTCGAAGGGCTCTACATGTCGAACGGCATGTACTGCACCCAATGCGAGGCCGAGGGCTTCCGCAAGATCACCTATTACCCCGACCGTCCCGACGTGATGGCCCCCTTCGACGTGCGGGTGGAATCGGACCTGCCGGTGATGCTGTCGAACGGCAACCCGACCGCGCAGGGCAAGGGCTGGGCCGAGTGGCACGATCCCTGGAGGAAGCCCGCCTATCTCTTCGCGCTGGTCGCGGGGGACCTGGTGGCCCATTCGGGGCGGTTCACGACGATGGAGGGGCGCGACGTCGCGCTGAACATCTGGGTGCGGCCCGGCGACGAGGGGAAGTGCGACTATGCGCTCGACGCGCTGATCCGCTCGATGAAGTGGGACGAGGAGGTCTATGGCCGGGCCTATGACCTCGACGTGTTCAACATCGTGGCGGTCGACGACTTCAACATGGGGGCGATGGAGAACAAGGGGCTGAACATCTTCAATTCGAAGTATGTCCTCGCCTCGCCCGAGACGGCGACCGACCGCGATTACGAGCTGATCGAGGGGATCATCGCCCACGAATACTTCCACAACTGGACCGGCAACCGCATCACCTGCCGCGACTGGTTCCAGCTTTGCCTCAAGGAAGGTCTGACGGTGTTCCGCGACCAGCAGTTCTCGGGCGACATGCGCTCGGCCGCGGTGAAGCGGATCGAGTCGGTGCTGCAGCTGAGGGCGCGGCAGTTCCGCGAGGACAACGGCCCGCTGGCCCACCCGGTGCGGCCGGAAAGTTACATCGAGATCAACAACTTCTACACCGCGACGGTCTACGAGAAGGGCGCCGAGGTGATCGGCATGCTGAAGCGGCTTGTCGGCGACGAGGGGTACTACAAGGCGCTGGACCTCTACTTCGACCGCCACGACGGGCAGGCCTGCACGATCGAGGACTGGCTGAAGGTGTTCGAGGATGCGACGGGGCGCGACCTTGCGCAGTTCAAGCGCTGGTACAGCCAGTCGGGCACCCCGCGCCTCCATGTCGAGGAAAGCTTCGAGGGCAGCCGCCTGACCGTGCGGCTGCGCCAGGAGACGCCGCCGACGCCGGGGCAGAGCGAGAAGCTGCCGCAGGTGATCCCGCTGGCCTTCGGCCTTCTGCATCCCGACGGGCACGAGATGGTCGGAACCCAGATGGTCGAGATGGACGAGGTCGAGACGGTGCTGACCTTCGACACCGAGGGCGTGCGCCCCGTGCTGTCGCTGCTGCGTGGCTTCTCGGCCCCCGTCATCGTCGAGCGCGACCTGACGGCCGAGGACCGCGCCTTCCTTCTGGCCCACGACACCGACCCGTTCAACCGCTGGGAGGCGGGACGCGCGCTGGCCAAGGACGTGCTGGTGGGGATGATCACGAAGGGCAGCGTCGCGGGGCCCGATTACCTGTCGGCGCTGGAGCAGGTGCTGCGCGACGACGGCCTCGACCCCGCGTTCCGCAGCCTTGCGCTGGCCCTGCCGGGCGAGGACGACCTGGCGCAGACCCTGGCCGACGGCGGCATGACGCCGGATCCGGCGGCGATCCACGGCGCGCGCCGGAAGCTGTCGCTTGCCATCGCGCAGCACCTTTCGGGCGTGCTGGCCGACACCTACGATGCGATGGACGTGCCCGGACCCTACACGCCCGATGCCAAGGCCGCCGGCGTGCGGGCCCTGCGCCTGACGGCGCTCGGGCTCCTCAGCCGGGTGGACGGCGGCAGGCGGGCCGCGAGGCAGTTCCAGCAGGCCGACAACATGACCGAGCAGCTGGGCGCGCTGACGGCGCTGCTGACCATCGGCGAGGGCGGTGCGCAGGTCGCCGACTTCTATCGCCAGTGGTCCCACGACCGGCTGGTGCTGGACAAGTGGTTCAACCTGCAGGCGATGTACGCGCCGCCCGAGGACGCGGCGGGGATCGTCGAGAAGCTGTCGCAGCACCCGGATTTCGACTGGAGGAACCCGAACCGCTTCCGGTCGCTGATCGGCGGGCTGGCGGCGAACCACGCCGGGCTGCACGAGGCCTCGGGCGAATCCTACGAGCTGATCGCCGACTGGCTGATCCGGCTCGACCCGAAGAACCCGCAGACGGCGGCGCGGATGACGACGATCTTCGAGACCTGGCGGCGCTACGACGCCGACCGCCAGCAGATGATGCGCGCGGCGCTGGAGCGGATCGCGGCCGCGCCGGGCCTGTCGCGCGACAGCACCGAGATGGTGGGCCGGATCCTCGGCTGAGGCGGCGGGGGGCGGCGCCCCCCGTCCGTTCGATCCAAAACCGAGGCGGTGCGGCAAAACGTCAGGCACTGCCGCCGCGGAAGACCCGGAACTCTTGTCCGGCTCACCCGTTTTCCGGGCGAACCGCAAGATTGAAAGGAGGCATACCCATGCCGACCATCGAACAAGCCAAGATCCTGATCATCGCCACCGACGGCTTCGAGCAGTCCGAACTGGAAGTCCCGCGCGACAAGCTGCGCGACCATGGCGCCACCGTCCACGTCGCCTCGCCCGACGGCAAGGCCATCAAGGGCTGGGACGAGACGGACTGGGGCCGCGAGGCCGAGGTCGACCTGACCATCGAAAGCGCGAACGTCGCCGATTACGACGCCATCGTTCTGCCGGGCGGCCAGATCAACCCCGACGTGCTGCGCACGAAGCCGGAAGCGGTGTCGCTGGTGCGCTCGTTCTTCGACGCGGGCAAGGTCGTCGCCGCGATCTGCCACGGGCCGTGGCTGCTGGTGGAGGCCGACGTCGTGCGCGACCGCGAGGTGACGTCCTATCCCTCGATCCGCACCGACCTGAAAAACGCCGGGGCCAGGGTCGTGGACAAGGAAGTGGCCTGCGACAAGGGCATCGTCACCAGCCGCAACCCCGACGATCTGGACGCCTTCGTGAAGAAGATCGTGGAGGAGATCCAGGAAGGCCGCCACGAGCGCAAGGCCGCCTGATCCGGCACATGGCCACATGGCCTTCTGAAACGACTCCGCGCATCGGCAGTGTTCTGCCGGTGCGCGGCGTATCTTTGCGCCTCATTCGTTAACAGAGTATATCATCTCCCCTTGGAACCGGACACGGGCCACGTCATTTAAACGTAACGGAAACCTGTTCAGAGGGCACAATGCGAGACCGTTTCGATCCTCTGATCGCCGAGCGTGCCCCCTGGCTCTTCGCCAGCCGTCCGGGGACGCGCCTTGCGCGCCACGCGATCGAGCGGCTTCTCGGGTATCACAAGACACTGGAGCTGGCCGAACAGCTGAAGGATTCGCCGACGCCCGAGCTGATGGGCCACATGGGCCGGATGCTGGCGAAGCACGTCACGGTTTCGGGGCTCGAGAACATCCCGCGGCAGGGTTCGGCGCTGGTGGTGGCGAATCATCCGACCGGGATCGCGGACGGGATCATCCTGCACCACCTCCTGGCGGCGATCCGGCCCGACCTCTTCATCTATGCCAACTCCGACATCCTGCGCGTCATGCCGCAGATGGACACGCTGATCGTGCCGGTCGAATGGCGGATCGAGAAGCGCAGCCTGACCAAGACGCGCGAGACCATGGCGCTGACCCGCAAGGCCATCGACGCGGGGCGGATCGGGGTGATCTTCCCCTCGGGGCGGCTGGCGAAGCGGCGGGGGCTGAAGCTGCACGAGCGGCCTTGGATGACGAGCGCCGCGATGATCGCGCGGAAGTTCGACCTGCCGGTGATCCCGGTGAACCTGCGCGCCCGCAACTCGGCGCTGTTCTACCTGTTCGACATCATCCACCCGACCCTGCGCGACATCACCCTGTTCCACGAGACGCTGAACAAGCACCGCCAGCCCTATCGCGTGCGGGTGGGCGAGCCGATCTCGCCGGCCGCCCTGCCCGCGACGTCGGAGGACGGGATCGAGATGCTGCGCGCCGCCACGCTGGCGCTCGGCGGCCGGCACGCCCCGGCCCTGTCGCTGATCGACAGCACGCGCCGCCCCCGCTGGGTCTCGGCGGCAGGGTACTGAGCGCGCCCGTCCGGCGCACGTTTCCTAGTTCCGGCTGAGCGTGATCGGGGCCTCGGGCCCCTCCGCTTCCACCTCCGGCACCGGCAGGCCCAGCGAGGGGGCGGGCGGCAGGTCAGGCAGCCATTCGGCCTCGGCCACCGGGCGCGGGCGCGGCTTCGGCCGGGGGCTCGTCGTGCGCTGGCAGTAGTCCTGCGTGCGCAGCCAGTTCGCCATCGCCTGCCGCTTCGCGTCCGAGCGCATCGGCCCCCAGTCCGCCGCCACCCCGCTCCAGCGCGGCGCCTCGGCCTGGATCACGCCGTCCCGCGGAACGGTGCGGGCCATGATGCGGATCGCGCAGGACAGGTTGTCGGCCCCGGCCTGCAACTCGCTGCCCGAGCCTGCGCGGCAACGGTAATGGCGTGCGGTCTGCGGCAGGATCTGGAGCAGCCCGTACCACAGCCCCCCGCCGCCCACGGCGCGGGGCCGCCAGCGGCTTTCGTACTTCGCCAGCGTCGACAGGAACCCGACCCAGAAGGCCCGGCGCAGCGGCGCGGCGGCCTTGGGGTATCCGGGGCACCATTCGGCGATGTCGCGCGGCGTGCTCTTCACCAGCGGGCTGCCGTGGGCCTTCAGCGCGGCGAGGGCGGCGCGTGTCCAGGCCTCGGCCTCGGGGCGGTGGTCCCACTGGGTCTTCGGAATCACCTCGACCAGCCCCGGAGGGCGCGGTCGGGGCCGCTGGCTGGCCTCGGCGGGGCCGAGGGCCGATAGGGTGATGACGGCACAGAGCAGAAGGCCCGGCGCCCGAAAAGCGTGGCAGCGCATGGCGGCAGATTGGCCGGACGAACCGCGCGAGGCAAGCCCGCCCTTGGTCGGACCGCCTCAGTGAGCGGCAACCGGCGCTTTCCCCGGCTTCTTCATCAGCAGCGCGGTCAGCGCGAGCGCCGCGAAGAGCGCGGTGATCAGGAAGAAGATGTCGATGAACGACATCACCGCCGCCTGCCCCTTCACCCGGCCCACCATCTGCGCGATGGCCCCGGTCTGCCCGTCGAGGCCGCGGGAAGACAGGTTCGCCGCCATCATGTCCATCTGCCGCACCGCCTCTGCGTTGGTCCAGCTCACTGCCTCGGACAGCCGCTCGTAATGGAGCGCGCGACGGTCGGACAGGATGGTGTTGATCGTCGCAAGGCCCACGGCGCCGCCGAGGTTGCGCATCAGGTTGTAGAGGCCCGAGGCGCCCTTCATCTTGCTCGGCGGCAAGGTGCCGAGGGCGAGGTTGTTGATCGGCACCATGCAGATCATCAGCGACATGCCGCGGATCACCTGGGGCCAGAACAGCTCGGCGAAGTCCCAGTCGGCGGTCATGCCGGTGAGCATCCAGGTGGAGCTTGCGAAGCCGACGAAGCCCATCAGCAGCATCACCCTGAGGTCCATCTTCGACGACAGCACCCCCGCGAGCGGCGCCGAGAAGAACATGGCGAGGCCCGAGACGAAGACCGTCTCGCCGATCATCAGGCTGTCGTAGCCGCGGATCGAGGCCAGGTAGAGCGGGTAGAGGTAGGTCAGGCCGTAAAGCCCGATCCCCATGGTGAAGCTGAACACCGAGCCGACGGAGAAGTTGGTGTCGGTGAAGGCCGAGAGGTCGACGATGGGCTCGTCCCGCGTCAGCGCCCGCCAGAAGGTCGCGACGCAGCCGACGACCATGACGACGAACATCAGCGCCACGGCGTGGTCGGCGAACCAGTCGTTGCCCGGCCCCTCCTCCAGCACGAACTCGAGCCCGCCGAGGAAGGCGGCCAGCGCCACGAGGCCCCACCAGTCGAACCGGTTGGCGAGCTTCCAGTCCGGCTTGTCGAAGTCGATCAGCAGGAAGGCCCCGATGGTGACGAGGATGCCGGGGATCACGTTGACGAGGAACAGCCAGTGCCAGGACAGCGCGTCGGAGAGATAGCCGCCGATGGTCGGCCCCACGGTGGGCGCCAGCGTGGCGACGAGGCCGATCATCGGCGAGACGACGGCGCGCTTGGAGGGCGGGAAGATGGTGAAGGCCGCGGCGAAGACCGACGGGATCATGCCGCCGCCAAGGAAGCCCTGCGCGGCGCGCCAGATGATCATCTCGGAGATGGTCGAGGAGGTCGCGCACATGAAGCTGGCCGCGGTGAAGCCCGCGGCGGCGGTGGCGAACAGAAGGCGGGTCGACATCACCCGGGCAAGGAAGCCCGAGAGCGGGATCATCACCACCTCGGCGATCAGGTAGGAGGTCTGCACCCAGCTGATCTCGTCCGGGGAGGCGCCGAGACCGGCCTGGATGTCAGGTAGCGAGGCCGAGACGATCTGGATGTCGAGGATCGCCATGAACATCCCGAAGACCATCACGAAGAACGCGACGATCTTCCGGGGCGTCAGCTCGGTCGCGCCCTGCTCTGCGACGGCGGCCATGGCGCATCACTCCGACAGGGCCGCGACGGCGGTCGGCGTCTCGCCGTCGGCGGTGCGGCTGTCGACCTCGGCGATCACCGAGAGGCCCGCGCGCAGCTTGCCCGTCTCCACCGCTTCGGGCGGCAGGGCGATGCGGACGGGAACGCGCTGCACGACCTTGGTGAAGTTGCCCGTGGCATTGTCGGCGGGCAGCAGCGAGAAGACCGAGCCGGTGGCGGGGGCGACGGACTGCACGTGGCCCTCGAAGGTCCGGTCGGGCAGCGCGTCGAAGGTCAGGTGGACCGTAGCGCCGGGTTCGATGCCCGGAAGCTGCGTCTCCTTGTAGTTCGCCTCGACATAGAGCCCGCTGTCGGGGACCAGCGCGGCCAGCCGGGTGCCGGGCGCGACAAGGTCGCCCTTCTCCAGTTGCAGCGCGGCCAGCGTGCCGTCGGCGGGGGCGCGCAGCACGGTGCGGTCGAGATTGCGTTTCGCCTGCTCGACGGCCAGTTCCAGCTCGTGCCGCTGGCCCTCGGCCTCGGCCTTCTGGGCGCGCAGCACGTCGACCTGCGCCGTCGCGCTGGCGATGGCGGCCTCCGCCTGGGCGACGTTGGCGGTCGCGGTGGCCAGCGCCTCGGTCGCGGAGTCGAGCTGGGCCTGGGCCGCGACCTTGCGCTCCGTCAGGTTGCGCACGCGGTCCGCGCTGGTGGTGGCGTTCTGAAGCTGCGCCTCGGCCGCGTCGCGCCCGGCCTCGGCCTGGGTCACGGCAGCCTCTGCCGCCTCGATCTGCGCGTCGATCCGGGCCAGCGTGTCGCCCGCGGTCTCGTACCGGCTCTGGGCGGTGTCCAGAGCGTTGCGGTAATCGCCGTCTTCGAGCCGGATCAGCACCTCGCCCGCCTTTACATGCTGGTTCGCCTGCACCGGCACCTCGGACACATAGCCCTGCACGCGGCTGGAGATCAGGGTGATGTCGGCATTCACATAGGCGTCGTCCGTCTCGACCATGAAGCGGCCGACGGTCCAGTAATGGTGCCCCTCGTAGGCGCCCGCGGCCAGAACGGCGGCCGCGATCAGGCCCAGCACCGCCTTCTTCTTCTTCCCGCCCTTCTTCGGCGCCTCCGGTGCCCTGTCTTGCGTCTCCTGCGGCGGCGCGGCCTGCGCCGGCGTCTCGGGCTCGGGCGCGCGGGCGGTCTCGTCCTGCGGGCGCAGGGGAAGCGGTGCGGGGGCGACGGTCTTCAGGCTGCGGTCGTGGCGCGACATGGGGGCGGTCCTTCTGTCCTGCGGAACGGCCCATCCGGACCGAACCGTTCGGTTCGATCCAGCACCTAGTGCAGGGTGACGCAGGGATCAAGGGTTTATCGAACCACCTGGTTCGATTATATGGGGGCGAGCAGAAGGGAACCCGCCGTGTTTGCAGAGAACGCCCAGAAAACGTGCAATCCCGAGGCCGCGCGCCGCCATGCCGCCGGCGAGGATCCGGCCAAGCGCGACCAGATCCTGAAGGGGGCGCTGCGCGTCTTCCTCGAGTCGGGGTTCGACGCCGCCAGCATGAACGACATCCGCGCCGCCGCGGGCGTGTCGAAGAGCACGCTCTACGTCTACTTCTCCAGCAAGGAAGAGCTGTTCGTCGCCATGATCGAGGGCGAGCGCGACCGGCTGTTCGCGGACGTGGACCAGATCCTCGACCGCGACCTGTCGATCCCCGAGAAGCTGACCCGCTACGGGCTGCGGCTGGCCGAGATCATCTGCTCGGACCAGGTGATCAAGGCGCAGCGCATCATCATCGGCACGGCCGAGCGGATGCCGGACCTCGGCGCGCGCTTCTACCAGGGCGGCGCGCAGCGGGCGCAGCGGGGGCTCAGCCGGTTTCTCGACCGCGAGGTGGCCGCCGGGCGGCTCGCCATCCCCGACACGCGACTCGCGGCCTACCAGTTCGTCGACCTCACCACCTCGGGCATCTGGCGGCCGCGCCTGTTCGGTGCGATGACCGCTCCGCCCCCGCGCGAGGCGCTGGAGGCGAACGTGGCGGCGGCGGTGCGCGTGTTCCTCGCGGCCTACGTCGGCGCGGCGGGAGCCTGAGCCTCAGGCCCCGCGCAGCCGCCAGAGCACGCCCATCAGCACCACGCAGACGAGGCTCATCGCGGCGAGCGGTGCCGCGAAGCCGCCGGTGGCCGCCGAGAGCACGCCGAAGGTCACGGGGCCGAGGACGCCGCCGATCTCGGCCATGGTGAAGAACAGCCCCCCGGCAAGGCCCAGCCGGTCGGCGGGCACGCCCTTGCTCTCCATCAAAAGCATGATCGCCACCGTCATCATCGAGCCGCGCGCGATCCCCTGCAGCACCAGTGCCAGGGCGACCGGCGGGCCCGGCGGGAACTGGAGCAGCAGGCTCGCCGCCAGGGCCGCGGCGAAGAGCCCCGCCATCGCGCCGATCCGCCGCTCGGGCGTGGCGAGGCGCGGCACGGCGACGGCGCCGAGGATGCAGACTGCGGTGGAACAGGCGGCCCAGTACCCCGCGTCGGTGGGCGAAAGGCCGCCCGCGACCAGAAGCTCGGGCAGCCAGTTGTTCATGCCGTGGTTGATGAAGAAGATGCCGATGCTCATCACGAGGATCAGCTGCACCTCCGGGTAGCGCAGCAGCGCGCCGAAGGCGGAGAGGTCGAACTTCTTCCCCTGCCCCTCCTGGTGGCTCGCCTCGGCGAAACCCGGCAGCGCGGTCAGCACCGCCCAGCAGAGCCCGGCGAGGGCGACGAAGGCCGCGACGGCAAGAAGGACGCCGCGCCAGTCGCCGAAGGCCGGCAGCAGCACGGTATGGGTCAGCGCGAGCCCGGCGATGCCGCCGAGGAACGGCCCGGTCATGTAGACGCCCATCGCCCCGCCCCGCTGCGCCCCCCGGAACAGCCCGGTGATGAGCTTCGGCGCGCCGATCGAGATCATCGGGCCGCCGAGACCGAAGAAGGCCACGGCGAGCCAGAGCTGGAGCGGCGTGTCGGACAGCGCGCGGGCGGTGGCGGACAGCGCCATGACGGCGCAGGAAGCCACCAGCATCCAGCGCACGCCGAGCCGGTCCAGCAGGATGCCGCAGGGGATGGCGGCGAAGATGTAGGCCAGCTGCCACGCGCCGAGCACCGCGCCCATGGCAGCGTTGCCCGCGTCCAGATCGCTGCGGATGAGGCCGACCATCGGGGCCATGACGGCCGAGGTCAGGCCGAAGCAGAAGTAGATCAGCCAGACCCCCAGAAGCAGCGTCCAGCGGATGCGGCCGGTGGCGCGGGGAAGGGTTTCGGACGCGCTGACCATCAGGGATGCCTCGCGGTCGGGAGGAGTCCGGAATGGCGGCGCCTGCGTGCGATGGGCTGTCTCATCCGCGAGGCCGCTCAGATCGCGCCCGCGGCGCGCAGCCCCGCGATCTCGTCCGGCGCGAGGCCGTATTCGGCCAGCACCGCGGCGGTGTGTTCTCCCGCCTCGGGCACGGGGGTGCGCAGCGCGGCGGGCGTGCGCGACAGGTCGACCGGCTGGGCGACGAGGCGGACCTCGCCGCGCGCCGGGTGCCGAACGCCCTGCGCCATGTTCAGGTGGCGCACTTGGGGATCGTCGAAGACCTGATCCATGGTCAGGATCGGTCCCGCGGGCACGCCGGGGGCTTCGAGCAGGTCCAGCCATTCGGCCGAGGTCCTGGTGCGGAACACCGGGCGCAGCAGGGCCCAGATCTCGTCCCGCCGCGCGGTGCGGTCGGACATCGCGGCGAAGGCGGGATCGTCGCGCCAGTCGGGCCGCTCCAGCGCCTCGCAGAGCGCCCGCCACTGGCCGTCACCGCCGACGCCGAGGTTCAGATGGCCGTCCGCCGTCTCGACCACGCCCATGGGGGTGACGGTCGGATGGTCGTTGCCCGCCCGCCCGGGCACCACGCCGTCCATCAGGTAGCGTGCCGCCTGGAAGTCCATCAGCGCGATCTGCGCCTGCAGAAGCGAGGTCTGCACCCACTGCCCCCGCCCCGACACCTCGCGCTCGGCCAGCGCGACGAGGATGCCGGTCGCGGCATAGAGCCCCGCCGACAGGTCCGCCACCGCCGTTCCGGCCCGCACCGGCGGCCCGTCGGCAAAGCCTGTCGTGGCCATCAGCCCGCCCATGCCCTGCGCGATCTGGTCGTAGCCTGCGCGGTCCGCGTAGGGGCCGGTCTGCCCGAAACCCGAGATCGAGGCGAGGACGATCCGCGGGTTCACCGCCGACAGCGCGGCATAGTCGATGCCGAGGCGGGTCTTCACGGCGGGGCGATAGTTCTCGACCACCACGTCGGCGCGCTCTGCCATGCGCAGCAGCAGCGCGCGCCCCTCGGGATGCTTCAGGTCGATGGTGATCGAGCGTTTGTTGCGGTGCAGGTTCTGCATGTCATGGCCGTGCCGGTCGCCCGAGACGCCCGCGTTGCGCTCCTGCCCGTTCGGCGCCTCGACCTTGACCACGTCGGCCCCGAAATCCGCCAGCAGTCGGCAGCAGTGGGGCCCCGCGCGCACGCGGGTCAGGTCGAGGATGCGGAGATGGGAGAGGGCGCTCATCGTCCTTCGTGCCTTTCGCTGCTCCGCGCGGCAGGGCGGCGGACGCATCAGGTATCGTCGCCGCGGGCCGGAGGGTCCAGCGGGTTTTGCCGGTGCCGGCAGGACGCGGGCGGGCGGAAGGGCTTGACGCGGGCCGCCGCGCGCTTCACGCCAGCGTCGTGTCCCCTGCCCGCGAGGTGCCGAGATGTCCGTGACCAAGCCCGAGGTGCCGCTGGCCGGCGTCGATCTGTCGGAGGGCTTCGCGCCGGTGGAGGGCGTGCCGGGGATCGAGATCAAGCCGCTCGCCGAGGGGCTGGACGAGGCGCAAAAGACCGGCGCCCGCACGCGGCTGGTGCGCTTCCTGCCCGGCACCGTGCTCGACCGCGTGTCGCGCCACGACCACTGGGAGGAGGCCTTCCTGGTCGACGGCGCGCTGCGGGTCGGCGGGGTCGAACACCGCGCGCCGGCCTATGTCTGCCGGCCGCCGGGCACGGCGCATGGTCCCTTCGCCTCGGACGAGGGCTGCCTGCTGCTTGAAACGCATTACTACCTGTGAGTGAGGACGGGATGGATCTGGAACTGGGCGGAAAGAAGGTGCTGGTCACCGGCGGATCGAAGGGCATCGGGCTGGCGACGGCGCGGGCGTTCGGGGCCGAGGGCGCGGCGGTGACGCTGGTCGCGCGCAACGCCGAGGCGCTGGAGGCCGCGGCGGAGGGGCTGCGGGCCGAGGGGATCGCCGCCGACACGCTGGCGGCCGACCTGTCCACCGACACGGGCCGGGGGGCGCTGTTCTCGGCCGTGCCGGACGTCGATGTGCTGGTGAACAACGCCGGGGCGATCCGGTCGGGATCGCTCGCCGAGGTCTCGATGGAGGATTTCCACGAGGGCTGGGCGCTGAAGGTCTTCGGCTACATCCACCTCTGCAAGCTCTACGTCGCGCGGATGCGCGAGAAGCGGGCGGGCACCATCGTCAACATCATCGGCATGGGCGGGCGGGCGACGCGGCCCTCCTACATCATCGGCGCCGCCGGAAACGCGGCGCTGATCGGCTTCACCCAGGCGCTCGGCGCCGAGACGCCGGCGGACGGGGTGCGTGTGTTCGGCATCAACCCCTCGGCCACCCTGACCGACCGGATGGGGCGCAACTATCGCGGGCGTGCGGCGGAACAGCTGGGCGACGAGAGCCGCTGGCGCGAGCTGATCGACCCCGCCGCCTTCCCCTTCGGCCGCCCGAAGCGGCCCGAGGAGGTGGCGGCGATGGCCGTCATGCTGTCCTCGCCGAAAGTCCAGTACCTGTCGGGCACGGTCGTGGACATGGACGGCGGCGGGCGCTGGACGTGAGCGCGGCCGAGATGCGGCAGGAGCTGGCCGGGGGGCTGATCGTCGCCTCGCGGACGGGGGCGGTCGGCCACGTGCTGTTCAACCGGCCCGAGAAGCGCAACGCGATGTCGCTCGCCATGTGGCAGGGGCTGACGGATGCGCTGGCGCAGCTTGCGGCCGACGACGCGGTGCGCGTGGTGGTGCTGAGCGGCGCGGGCGACAGGGCCTTCGTCTCGGGCGCCGACATCTCGGAGTTCGAGTCGCAGCGCGCGTCGGAGGCGGCGATCGCCGATTACAACCGCGTGTCCGAGGGGGCGGACCGGGCGCTCTGGGCCTTCCCGAAACCGACGATCGCGATGATCCGCGGCTTCTGCGTGGGCGGCGGCATGGGGCTGGCGCTGGCCTGCGACATGCGCATCGCGGCCGAGGATGCGCGGCTTGGCATCACGGCGGCGCGGATGGGGCTTGGCTATGGCGTCGAGGGGATCCGGAAGCTGGTGGATCTGGTGGGCCCGTCGGTTGCGGCGGAGGTGATGTTCACCGCGTCGCTGTTCCCGGCGGCGGAGGCGCGGGCGATGGGGCTGGTGAACAGGGTCGTGCCGGTCGAGGCGCTGGCGGCCACGGTGGACGAGCTGGCCGGGCGCATCGCGGGCAACGCGCCGCTGACGGTGACGGCGGCGAAGGCGGCGATCCGTCCCGGGTCGGACGTTGCTGCGGTCGAGGCGCTGGTGAAGGCCTGCTATGACAGCGCGGACTATGCCGAGGGGCGGCGGGCGTTCATGGAGAAACGCGCGCCCGTGTTCCGCGGCGTCTGATCGGGCGCACTGCGCGGCGTTCCCGAGGGACCGCCGCGCGACAGGTATGATTCCGCGCTCACTCGGCGGCGGTGCCGATCTTGTCCTGCGTCTTCGTCTCGAAATCCGAGGCGTCGTGGCGCTCGTGCAGCTGCAGCTCGGGCTCGCCGAAGGCGCGGTTCACCATGCGGCCGCGCTGTACGGCGGGGCGGGCGTCGATCTTCTTCGCCCAGGCCATGACGTTCTTGTAGCTTTCGACGTCCAGGAACTCGGCCGCGGAATAGAGCCGCCCGAGCACCAGCTGGCCGTACCAGGGCCAGATCGCGATATCGGCGATGGTGTATTCGTCGCCCGCGATGAAGGGCCGCTCGGCCAGCTGGCGGTCGAGCACGTCGAGCTGCCGCTTCGCCTCCATGGTGAAGCGGTTGATCGGGTATTCCATCTTCTCCGGCGCGTAGGCGTAGAAGTGGCCGAAACCGCCGCCGAGATAGGGCGCGCTGCCCATCTGCCACATCAGCCAGGACAGCATCTCGGGCCGCTTCGCGGGGTCCGACGGCAGGAAGGCGCCGTGCTTCTCGGCGAGGTAGAGGAGGATCGCGCCGGATTCGAAGATCCGGGTCGGCGGCGTGGTGGAGTGGTCCATCAGCGCGGGGATCTTCGAGTTCGGGTTGACCTCGACGAAGCCGCTGCCGAACTGGTCGCCGTCGCCGATCTTGATCAGCCAGGCGTCGTACTCGGCCCCGGTCTTGCCGAGGGCCAGCAGCTCTTCCAGCATCACCGTCACCTTCACGCCGTTCGGCGTGGCCAGCGAGTAGAGCTGGAGCGGGTGCTTGCCGACCGGCAGCTCCTTGTCGTGGGTCGGCCCGGCGATGGGGCGGTTGGTCTTGGCGAACTGGCCGCCGTTCTCGGCGTCCCAGGTCCAGACCTTCGGGGGTTGGTAAGTCTCGGTGTCGCTCATGGCTTGGCCTTTCGGAAGGGTGTCTGTCGGCTCCCAACCTATACCCGACGCGCCGGTTTGCCAGTGCGCACCGGCGCAGGTTCGACTGTCACCCGGCGCACCGCGCCGGCAGCGGGAGCATCTTTCCCCATCCTTGCTTGCCCGGGCTCCGCCCGTTCCAAGCATCGGAAGTTTTTCTTTTGCAACGCCGCCGCCAGCGCCCATATCGGGGAAAAAGGAGCAGAGCCATGCACCATTCGATCCTCGATCTCGCCCCCGTCCCCGAAGGTCACGGCCCGGCGGAGGCCATCGCCAACTCGGTGGACCTTGCCCGTCACGCCGAGGGCTGGGGCTATCACCGCTACTGGCTGGCGGAGCATCACAACATGCCCGGGATCGCCAGCGCCGCGACCTCGGTGCTGATCGGCCACATCGCGGATGCGACGAAGACCATGCGCGTCGGCGCCGGGGGCATCATGCTGCCGAACCACGCGCCGATCGCCATTGCCGAGCAGTTCGGCACGCTGGCGACGATCCATCCCGGGCGGATCGACCTCGGGCTGGGCCGCGCGCCCGGCGGCGACATGGCGGTGGCGATGGCGTTCCGGCGGGGCCATGCCGCCGACACCTTCCCCCAGGACGTGGTCGACCTCATGGGCTTTCTCGGCGATCCGCGCGAGGGCGCGGCGGTGCGCGCCCATCCCGGCGAGGGCACCCATGTGCCGATCTGGATCCTCGGCTCCTCTCTCTACGGCGCGCAGCTTGCGGCGCACCTGGGCCTGCCCTACGCCTTCGCCTCGCATTTCGCGCCGGATGCGCTGGAAGAGGCCTTCGCGGTCTATCGCCAGACCTTCCGCCCCTCGGCGCAACTGACCAAACCTCACGCGATGCTGGCGGTGAACGTCTTCGCCGCCGACACGGATGCCGAGGGCGCGTATCTGCGTAGCTCGATGCAGCAGGCCTTCGCGCGGCTGCGGACGGGGCGGCCGGGGAAGCTGCCGCGCCCCGTGGAGGACATCGAGGCCGAACTCGGGCCTTCGCTGCTGAACGGCGTGAACCATGCGCTGCGGATCTCGGCGGTGGGGGCGCCGGGGACGGTCAGGAAGACGCTGGCGGGCTTCATCGACCGCTACGCGCCGGACGAGCTGATCCTGACCGGGCAGATCCACGACCATGCGGCGCGGCTGCGCAGCTTCGAGATCGCGGCGGAGGTGCTGCGCGACCTGCCTGAGGCCGCCGCCGCCTGAGACGACGGCCGGGCGCGATCATTCCGGTTGCGCCCGGGCGGCAAATGTCCTTCCCTCCCGACAGGGCGCAGGGAGGGACCGGATGCCACTGACCATGACTCGCGAGGTGTTCATCACCTGCGCCGTGACCGGCGCGGGGAGCACCCAGGACAAGAGCCCCCATGTCCCCCGCTCGCCGCAGCAGATCGCCGAGAGCGCCATCGCGGCGGCGAAGGCGGGGGCGGCCATCGTCCACTGCCATGTCCGCGACCCCGAGACCGGGGCGCCGTCGCGCGACCCGAAGCTCTACCGCGAGGTCACCGACCGGATCCGCGACAGCGACACCGACGTTGTGCTGAACCTGACCGCGGGGATGGGCGGCGACATCGTCTTCGGCGGGCCCGACGCGCCGCTGCCGGTGGCCAGGGGCACCGACATGGTCGGGGCGGAGGAGCGGGTGGCCCACATCGCCGAGTGCCTGCCCGAACTCTGCACGCTCGACTGCGGGACGATGAACTTCGCCGAGGCCGATTACGTGATGACGAATACGCCCGGCATGCTCCGGGCGATGGGAAAGGCGATGACCGAGCTCGGCGTGCAGGTCGAGATCGAGGCCTTCGACACCGGCCACCTCTGGTACGCCAAGCAGCTGATGGCCGACGGCATCCTGAAGGCCCCTGCCCTCGTCCAGCTCTGCATGGGGGTGCCCTGGGGGGCGCCGGACGATCTGAACACCTTCCTCGCCATGGTGAACAACATCCCCGACGACTGGACCTTCTCGGCCTTCGGCCTCGGGCGGCACCAGATGCCCTTCGTGGCCGCCTCGGTGCTGGCGGGCGGGCATGTGCGCGTCGGGCTGGAGGACAACCTGATGCTGGGGCGCGGGGTGCTGGCGACCAACGCGCAGCTTGTCGAGCGCGCGGTCTCCATCGTCGAGGGGCTGGGCGCGCGGGTGCTGACGCCTGCCGAGGTGCGCGGGAAGCTCTCGCTGACCAAGCGCGCGCCGGTGGGGGGCTGAGGCGCGTGCCGACGGTCCTGGTCTATGGCGACAGCAATTCCCACGGCACGCCGCCGATGGCCGAGCGGGGCGTCTGGACGCGGATGCCCTTCGCGCAGCGCTGGACCTCGGTCGCGGCGCGGGCGCTCGGGGCCGAGTGGGAGGTGATCGTCGAGGCGCTGCCGGGGCGGACGACGGTGCAGCCGGATCCCGTGGACGGGCCGCACAAGAACGGGATGCTGGCGCTGCGCGCGGTTCTGGAGAGCCATGCGCCGATCGACATCGTGGTGCTGATGCTGGGGACGAACGACCTGAAGATGCGCTTCAACCTTCCGGCGGTGGACATCGCCACCTCTGTCGGGCGGCTGGTGGAGGAGGTGCGCGCCTCGGGATGCGCGCGCGACGTGCTGATCGTCTGCCCCGCCCCGGTGCGCGAGACCGGCTGCCTTGCCGACGTCTACCAGGGGGCCGAGACGCGGGGCGCGGGCCTGTTCGTGCACATGATGCAGGAGGCGGCGCGGCGGGGCTGCGGCTTCGTCGATGCGGGGGCCCATGTGGCGGTCGATCCGCTGGACGGGGTGCACCTTGACGTCCGCTCCCACGCCGTGCTGGGTGCCGTGATGGCCGATGCGCTGCGCGACCGCTTCGCGCGGCTGGAGAAGGGAAGCCTGACATGATCCGCCCTGCCCTGGTCCTTGCGGCGCTGCTGGCGCTCGGCGCCTGCCGGTCCGAGCCCGAGGCGCCCGACCTGAGCCTGCCGGGCTATGACCCGCACCTCGTCGAGAACGCCAAGGCCGCCTGCGAGAAGCGGGAGGGCCGCTGGGGCAAGGGCGGCAAGGCCGGGTTCGTCTGCTACGAGGACACGCCGGACGCGGGCAGGAGCTGTTCCGCGGCAGACGACTGCTCGGGCCTCTGCCTCGCCCGCTCGCGCACCTGCGCGCCGGTGAAGCCGATCTTCGGCTGCACCGAGGTCCTGACCTCGCTCGGACAGGCGTCGACGCTGTGCATCGACTGATCCCGTTCCTGCTGGCGCTGGCCGCCTGTTCCTCGGAGATCCCGCTGCCGCCGGGCACGGTGCCGGTCTATCGCGACACCTCGGTGCCGATCTCGTCCATCGCGCTGTTCGATCCCGCCCGCTATGCCGGGACCTGGTACGAGGTGGCGCGGTTCCCGGTGGCCTTCGAGAAGGGCTGCGTCGGCACGACGGCGACCTATGCCCCCTTGCCGGACGGCGGGCTGTCGGTGGTGAACCTCTGCCGCGAGGGCGCGCTCGACGGGCCGGTGAAGCGGATCGAGGGGCGGGCCGAGGTGACTGGGCCGGGGCGGCTGACGGTGACGTTCGACCAGGTGCCGTTCCTCTCCTCGCCCTACTGGGTGCTCTGGGTCGATGAGGGGTATCGCACCGCGGTGGTGGGCGTGCCCTCGGGGCGGGCGGGGTGGATCCTGAACCGCGATCCGCAGATTCCGGCGGACCGGCTGGCGGCGGCGAAGGAGATCCTGGATTTCAACGGCTACGATGTCTCGAAGCTGATGACGGTGCCACAGGGGGCGCGATGACACGGACGGCGGCGGTGATCGGGGGCGGCGTGATCGGCGGCGGCTGGGCCGCGCGCTTCGCGCTGATGGGCTGGGACGTGCGGGTGTTCGACCCCGACCCCGAGGCCGAGCGGAAGCTGTCCGAGGTCATGGCCAACGCGCGGCGGTCGCTGCCGGGGCTGTCGGACGTGGCGCTGCCCGCGGAGGGGTCGGTGGTGCTGTGCGCCACGGTGGCCGAGGCGGTGGACGGTGCCGCCTGGGTGCAGGAGAGCGTGCCCGAACGGCTGGAGCTGAAGCACCGGGTGCTGGCCGAGGTGCAGGCGGCCTGTCCGGAAGGTGCGGTCATCGGCTCCTCGACCTCGGGCTTCAAGGCCTCGCAATTGCAGGAGGGCGCGGCGCGGCCGGGGCAGATCCTGGTCTGCCATCCGTTCAACCCGGTCTACCTGCTGCCGCTGGTCGAGGTGGTCGCCTTGCCCGCCAATCCGGCCGATATCGTGGCGGAGGCCGAGGCGGTGTTGCAGGGGATCGGCATGTATCCCCTGAGGGTCAGGGCCGAGATCGACGCCCATATCGCCGACCGCTTCCTGGAGGCCGTCTGGCGCGAGGCGCTGTGGCTGATCCGCGACGGCGTGGCGACGACGGCGGAGATCGACGAGGCGATCCGCATGGGCTTCGGCCTTCGCTGGGCCCAGATGGGGCTGTTCGAGACCTACCGCATCGCCGGCGGCGAGGCCGGGATGCGCCATTTCATCGAGCAGTTCGGGCCCTGCCTGTCCTGGCCCTGGACCAGGCTGATGGACGTGCCGGAGCTGACGGAGGAGCTGATCGACGCGGTGGCCGCGCAGTCGGACGAACAGTCGGGAATGCATTCGATCCGCGACCTGGAGCGGATCCGCGACACCAACCTCGTCGCGATGATGCGGGCGCTGAAGGCCCAGAACTGGGGCGCGGGCGCGGTGCTGAAGGCGCAGGACGCGCGCCTTGCGGGGGGGATGGGTGGAGACCACCCATCCTACGACGCCCCGGTGGAGACGCTGCGCCGGGCGGTGCCGCTCGACTGGACGGACTACAACGGCCACATGAACGAGGCGAAGTACCTCCAGGCCTTCGGCGACGCCACCGACCGGATGATGGAGATCGTCGGCTGCGACGCGGCCTACATCCGCTCGGGCGGCAGCTTCTTCACCGCCGAGACCCATATCCGTCACATCGGCGAGGTGCTGGCGGGGGCGGTGATCCGGGTCGAGACGCTGGTGCTGAAGGGAGAAGGCGCCAAGATGCACCTGTTCCACCGGATGTTCGAGGGCGAACGGCTGATCGCGACGGGCGAGCATTTCCTGCTGCATGTCTCGCTGGCCACGCGGCGGCCCACGCCGCCTTCGGAGGGGATCGCGGCGACGCTCTCGGCGATCGCGGCGGCCCATGCGGGGCTCGAGAGGCCCGAGGGGATCGGGCGCGCGGTCGGGCGAAGGTAAGCCCGGCCCGCGGGGTGCGGCGACGGTCGCGCGCGCAGGGCGGCGGCGCGGCGGTCGGGAGGTCGGACGCCTCCGGCGGGAGTATTCTCGGCAAAGAAGAAGCAGGGGGGTGCGGCGTGCGGCGGCCCCCTTCGCAGCGGTGTCGGGGCCCGGGCTGGACCGGGGCGGCGCGGCGTGGTCTAAGCGCAGGGCCGGAGACGACAGGAGGGACGCCATGGCCACGGGGACCAACATTCGCACCTATTTCGAGGGGCAGTGGCACGACGGGGACGTTCCGGTGATGCGGGCGGCGGACCACGGGGCCTGGCTCGGTTCCTCCGTGTTCGACGGCGCGCGCTACGTGCACGGGGTGGCGCCTGACCTCGACGCCCATTGCGCGCGGGTGAACCGCAGCGCGGCGGCGCTGATGCTGACGCCGACGGTCGAGACCGAGGACATGGTGGCGCTGGTCCGGGAAGGGCTGGCCGCCTATCCGAAGGACGCCGCCGTCTACATCCGGCCGATGTACTGGGAGGTTCGGAGCGGCTATGCGGCGATCGTGCCCTCGGGGCAGGCCACCGGCTTCTGCATCTGCCTGGAAGAGATCCCGATGCCGCCCGAGGACGCCACGGTGACGCTGGGGCTGACGCGGTTCCGCCGCCCGGTGCTGGAGAGCGCGGTGGTGAACGCCAAGGCCGGCTGCCTCTATCCGAACAACGCCCGGATGCTGGCCGAGGTGCGCGGGCGCGGCTTCGGCAACGCGCTGGTCGCCGACGCGCTTGGCAACGTGGCCGAGTCGGCGACGGCGAACGTGTTCATGGTGAAGGACGGCACGGTGTTCACGCCCGTCGCCAACGGCACCTTCCTGGCCGGGATCACCCGGGCGCGGCACATCGCGAACCTGCGCGCCGACGGCGTGGAAGTGGTCGAGACGGTGCTGTCCTTCGACGACTTCCGCGGCGCGGACGAGGTGTTCCTGACCGGCAACATGTCGAAGGTGACGCCGGTCACGGGGTTCGAGGACGTCTCCTACCAGGTCGGGCCGGTGACGCGGAAGGCGCGCGATCTCTACTGGGACTGGGCGCTGTCGGGGGCCTGAGCGGGCGGTTCTTGCCAGCCGCCTGCCGCTCGTCCATCATTGCCGCCAAGGGATCCCGGAGCCGAAGATGCGCAAGTTCCTCGTCGTCCTGGACGACAGCCGCGAGTGCCTGAACGCCATGCGCTTCGCCGCCATGCGGGCGGCGAAGACCGGCGGCGGCGTCGTGATCGTCGCGGTGATCCCGCCCGAGGAGTTCCAGCACTGGATCGGCGTCGGCGACATCATGCGCCAGGAGGCGCGGGAGCGGATCGTGGCGCATTTCGAGGTCTTCGCGAAGTGGATGCGCGACCGCCAGGGAATCGACCCCGAGCTGTCGATCCGCGAGGGCGAGGCGGTGCCGGAGATCCTGGCCCAGATCCGGGAAGATCCCGAGATCGGCGTGCTGGTCCTCGGGGCGAGCAACGACAAGGGCGGCCCAGGGCCCATCGTCACCCAGCTGTCGCGGGCGGCGGGGGGCCTTTCGGTGCCGATCACCATCGTGCCGGGCGAGCTCAGCAAGGAGCAGCTGGAGGCGGTGACGTGAGGGCGCGGGTCAGGCGCGGCGGCGCAGCATGCGCCACGCGCGCAGGTCGGCGATGGCCTTCGCGGTCGCGGCGGCGGTAAGCAGGCAGAGCGCGGCCTTCGAGAGCGTGCTCATGGTCCCCTCGATGAGCAGCGCGTGGACGAGCGCGCCCGTCACCGCGATGGCGATCAGTGCCGTATGGCCGAGGCGCCAGGTGCGGGGCGAGAGGCGGGCGCGCAGAGCTGCCAGCAGCGCGGCGGCGAAGACGGCCCACATGGCGAGGACACCCCAGGGGGTGAAGGGGGTCGGCGAGGCGAAGAGCAGCGCGTCGATCACGTCGGGCGGGCTGGTGACCCAGAGGCCCGCGACGTGGAGCAGGACGGCGAGGACCAGGGCCACACCCGTCCAGCGGTGCACGCGGCGGCCGCGCCGGGGCGGCAGGCCGGGAAGCAGCCCCGCGGCGAGCAGCGGCTGGAGCAGCATCAGCGCGAGCGCGACGACCCCCGCGAGGCCGGCGGCGATGTAGACCGGGCCGCGCCATTCGAGAAGCGGACTGGTCGCCGCGACGGCAAGCGGGATCGCGAGCGCGGCGGCAAGGGCAAGCCATGTCAGGACGGCCTTGGCGGGCGGCACGGGACTCAGGCGGGTTGCAGCACGAAATCGGCGTGCAGCGTGGTGTCCTTCGCGCTGCGCATCACCGGGCGCAGGAAGACCGTCGCGAAGTCGCCGCTGTCATAGGCGAGGTGGGCGTGGGGCTGACCGAAGGCGGGGACGATCTGCGGCATCTCCAGCCGGAAGGTGCCGTCGGCGGCGGTGAGGGTGGCGCCGTGGCTTTCCGGGTCGCGCTCGTGCCCTTCGACGGTGTGGGCCCAGACCTGGATGCGCTGGTTCGGCAGCGGCGCGCCGTCGCCCGCGCGCCGGACGGTGCCGGTCATCCAGAAGCCGCCATTGCCGATACGCTCGACGATGGGCGCGCCGGGGCGATAGTTGTTGGCGCCGCCGCGCATGGAGGGCGTGGGCGCGAGGCCCTGGGCCAGGGCGGGCAGGCGCAGGCCCAGGGCGCCGAGGGCCAGGGCGGCGCCGGCGGTGGCAATCAGGGTGCGGCGGGTCAGCAGTATCGGGGTCATGTCGGATCCTTCCGTTGCATCGGTCGTCGCGGCGCGGGGCGGCCGGGGGCGTGTCCCGCTTCAAGGTAGAGGCAATCGGACGGTCGGCGAAGCGGCCTTACGCTCTTGTGAAGAGCGCGTGGCCGTCGGCACGACCCGGGTCGGCCCCTTCGCGGCGGGCGGCGGGCCCAGTTTAGAACGGTTCCAGATCGTTGACATCGGGGCCCCGGGGGCGCATATCTGTGCCCTAACCGAAGGGGGCCCGCGATGTTCATCCAGACCGAATCCACGCCGAACCCGGCGACGCTGAAGTTCCTGCCCGGCCAGACCGTGCTGGAGGCCGGCACCGCCGACTTCCCCACGAAGGAGGCGGGCGAGAAATCTCCGCTGGCGCGGCGGCTGTTCGATGTCGAGGGCGTGAACGGCGTCTTCTTCGGCAACGACTTCGTCACCGTCACCAAGGACGAGGGCGTGGCCTGGGAGCACATCAAGCCCGCGCTGCTGGGCGCGATCATGGAGCATTTCCAGTCCGGTGCGCCGGTGATGGAAGGCGAGGCCGCCGCCAACAGCGGCCATGCCGAGCACGACGGGCCGGACCAGGCCATCGTCGGCCAGATCAAGGAACTGCTGGACACGCGGGTCCGCCCGGCGGTGGCCCAGGACGGCGGCGACATCACCTTCCACGGCTTCGACCGCGGCATCGTCTACCTGCACATGCAGGGCGCCTGCGCGGGCTGCCCGTCCTCGACCCTGACGCTGAAGATGGGGATCGAGAACCTGCTGCGTCACTACATTCCCGAGGTGATCGAGGTACGGCCCGTCGCGGCCTGATCCGCCGCGCAATGCCCCCTGCCCCGCTGATCCTTGCCTTCGACACGTCGGCCGCGCATTGCGCGGCCGCTCTGCTGTCGGGCGACCGGCTGCTGGCCGCGCGGCACGAGGAGATGGCGAAAGGCCAGGCCGAGCGGCTGATGCCGCTGCTGGAGGAACTTCTGGCCGAGGGGGGCGCCGGGTGGCGCGATCTGGCGCGGATCGGCGTCGGGATCGGTCCGGGCAACTTCACCGGCATCCGCATCGCCGTTCCGGCGGCGCGGGGGCTGGCGCTGGCGCTCTCGGTGCCCGCCGTGGGGGTTTCGGGGCTGGAGGCGCAGGCCTTCGGGACGGAGGGCGTCGTCGTTTCGAGCCTCGACGGGCGGCGCGGGGCGCTGCATGTGCAGGTCTTCGGCACGGGGGCTTCGGAGCCTCTGGCCTGCACGCTGGAGACGTTGCCCGAGGTCGCCGGGCGGCCGGTCTGCATCGGCCATGGCGCGGACGAGATCGCCGCGGCGCTTGGCGGGACGGTGGCGGAACCGCGCTTCGGGCTGGCCGAGGCGATGGCGCGGATCGCCGCGGTGCGCACGCCGGTCGGGCGCCCTGCCCCGCTCTACCTGCGCGGCGCCGATGCCGCCCCCCCGCGCGAGGCGCCGCCCGCGATCCTGCCGTGACCCCCCTGAGCCCCGAGGCGCTGGCCCGCCTCCACGCCGCCGCGATGGAGAGCCGGGGCTGGAGCGCGGCGGAGTTCGCCGCGCTGCTGGCGCAGCGGGGTGTCTTCGTGACGGGCGACTCCCGCTGTTTCGCCCTCGGCCGGGTGGTGGTGGACGAGGCGGAACTGCTGATGCTCGCGACCGATCCCGCCCACCGTCGGCAGGGGCTGGGGCGCGCGACGCTCGCCGCCTTCCACGAGGAGGCGCGGGCGCGGGACGCGGCGACGGCCTTCCTGGAGGTGGACGAGGCGAACCGCGCCGCCCGGGCGCTCTATGCCGCCGCCGGCTATGCCGAGACCGGGCGGCGGCGCGGCTATTACCGGCATGACGGCGGCCCGGCGACGGACGCGCTGACCATGGCGTTGCGGCTCGCCTGAAGGCGGCTGCCCGGTTCTGTTTCGTGACACCACGTCATGCGCTCAAAAGCCCGGCATCCTCCCGTCCGACCGGCGGTTTTCCCCGAAAAACCAGTTGACCCCCTCGGGCCGCTGCGGCCTTATCCGGGGTGACGGAGCACTCCGCGACCAAGACCCGGGCCTTCCGCCACCGCGCGCGGCCCCAAAACCCGATAAACTCTGGGAGACCTCAATGACCCTTCTGCAGAAATTCCTCGGCGCCTCCGCGGCCCTGGCCCTGTCGGCCGGCGCGGCCCTGGCCGAGCCGGGCCTGATCATCGACCTCGGCGGCAAGTTCGACAAGTCCTTCAACGAATCCGCCTACAACGGCGCGCAGCAGTGGGTGAAGGACACCGGCGGCGAATACATGGAGACCGAGCTGTCCTCGGAAGCGCAGCGCGAGCAGACCATGCGCCGCATGGCCGAGCGCGGGGCGAACCCGATCGTGGTGCTGGGCTTCGCCAACGCCTCGACGCTCGAGAAGGTCGCGCCGGATTACCCGGACACCAAGTTCGCCATCGTCGACATGGTGGTGGACCAGCCGAACGTGCAGTCGATCGTCTTCACCGAGCACACGGGATCCTACCTCGTCGGCATGATCGCGGCGATGGCGTCGAAGACCGGCACCGTGTCCTTCGTCGGCGGCATGGACGTGCCGCTGATCCGCAAGTTCGCCTGCGGCTATGCCCAGGGCGCCAAGGCGGTGAACCCGGACATCAAGGTGATCGAGAACATGACCGGCACCACGCCCGCGGCCTGGAACGACCCGGTGAAGGGCGCCGAGCTGACGAAGGCGCAGATCAGCCAGGGCTCCGACGTGGTCTTCGCCGCGGCGGGCGGCACCGGCGTCGGCGTGCTGCAGGCCGCGGCGGACGAGGGCGTGATGTCGATCGGCGTGGATTCGAACCAGAACTACATGCACCCCGGCTCGGTCCTGACCTCGATGGTCAAGCGCGTGGACAACGCCGTCTACACCGTCTTCAACACCGGCGCCGAGGGCGACCTGCCCACCGGCGTGGTCACGATGGGGCTGGACAACGACGGCGTCGGCTATGCCGTGGACGACAACAACAAGGACCTCATCACCGAGGAGATGAAGACCAAGGTCGAGGAGGCCAAGGCCAAGATCATCTCGGGCGAGATCGAGGTACACGACTACACCACCGACGACAGCTGCCCGGTGATGTGATCCTTCGGGTTCGCATGACACCGACCCTGGGGGGGGCGGCCCGACGCGGCCGCCCCCGTGGCTTGGACGGTACCGGGGGCACGCGCATGGCCGACCATCTGACGGATTTCTTCCGCGCCTGGGGCGAGAGCGACCCCGACGCACAGGGCAAGGCGCTGCGCGCGGCGCTGGCGCCGGGTTTCACCTATGTCGATCCGCGCGTCCCGGGGCCGATCGCGACCGAGGGCGAACTGCTCGACTATGTCGCGGCCTTCACCTCCGGCGCCCCCGGATGGCAGGCCCGGGTGCTGCGCCATGACGCGCACCACGGATTTCACAGGCTTCTCGTCGGCTTCGGCGAGGGCGAGACGATACAGATGCACGGCACATATTTCGCACGGCTCGACGATCTCGGCCGGATCGAGACCCTTGCGGGCTTTCGCGGCGACGGAGCGGCGGCATGAGCGCAGACGCAGGCACGCCCGCCATCGAGCTCAAGGGCATCTCGAAGGCCTTCGGCCCGGTGCAGGCCAACAAGGACATCTCGATCCGCGTGATGCCCGGCACGATCCACGGCATCATCGGCGAGAACGGCGCGGGCAAGTCGACGCTGATGTCGATCCTCTACGGCTTCTACAAGGCCGACGCGGGCGAGATCCTGATCGGCGGCAGGCCGACCCCGATCCCCGACAGCCAGGCCGCCATCGCCGCCGGGATCGGCATGGTGTTCCAGCACTTCAAGCTGGTCGAGAACTTCTCGGTGCTGGAGAACGTGGTGCTGGGGGCCGAGTCCGGCGCGCGGCTTACTCCTTCGCTGTCCAAGGCGCGGAAATTGCTGACGGATCTGGCGAAGGAATACGAGCTGAACGTGGACCCCGACGCGCTGATCCAGGACCTGGGCGTGGGCATGCAGCAGCGGGTGGAGATCCTGAAGGCGCTCTACCGCCAGGCCGACATCCTGATCCTGGACGAGCCGACCGGCGTACTGACCCCCGCCGAGGCCGACCACCTGTTCCGCATCCTCGAAGGGCTGAAGGCGCAGGGCAAGACGATCATCCTCATCACCCACAAGCTGCGCGAGATCATGGAGATCACCGACACCGTATCCGTCATGCGCCGGGGCGAGATGACGGCGACGGTGAAGACCGCCGAGACCTCGCCCGAGGAACTGGCCGAGCTGATGGTGGGCCGAAAGGTGCTGCTGCGCGTCGACAAGACGCCCGCGCAGCCGGGCAAGACCGTGCTGGAGGTCGAGAACCTGCGCGTCACCGACGACAAGGGGGTGGAGCGGCTGAAGTCCGTCTCGCTTTCCGTGCGGGCGGGCGAGATCCTGGGGATCGCCGGGGTGGCCGGGAACGGTCAGTCGGAACTGCTCGAGGTGCTGGGCGGCGTGCGCCCGGCCACGGGCACGGTCCGGATGAACGGCACCCCGCTGGACCTGGAGGGCGCACGGTCGGACGCGCGGACGCGGCGCGAGCAGGGCATCGCCCACGTCCCCGAGGACCGGCACCGCGAGGGGCTGATCCTGGACTTCCATGCCTGGGAGAACGTCGGGTTCGGCTATCACCACGACCCGAAGTACAACCGCGGCTGGCTGATGGACAACGACGCGCTGCGCCGCGACACCGAGGCGAAGATCGCCCGCTTCGACGTGCGCCCCGCCAACTGCTGGCTGACGGCGAAGAACTTCTCGGGCGGCAACCAGCAGAAGATCGTCATCGCCCGCGAGCTGGAGCGCAATCCCGACCTGCTGCTGGTCGGTCAGCCGACGCGGGGCGTGGACATCGGCGCGATCGAGTTCATCCACCAGCAGATCGTCGCCCTGCGCGATGCGGGCAAGGCGGTGCTGCTGGTGTCGGTGGAGCTGGACGAGATCATGTCCCTGTCGGACCGCATCGCGGTGATGTTCGACGGCAAGATCATGGGCGAACGGCTGCCATCGGAAACCAACGAGCGGGAGCTGGGGCTGCTGATGGCGGGGATCACCGACACGGACAGGGCCCATTCGGCGGAGGAGGTCGAGGCGAACCTGGCAAAGTCTGTGGGAAGGAGAGTGCAATGAACAGCAACGACTCCATGCAATTAGAACTGGAACGCCTGCGGGCGGAGAACGACAATCTGAAGCGCAGGTCCCCGGGTTCCGGAGAATTCGACTCCAGTTTCAGCCGTCTCATGGAGATGGTTGCGATGCAGTCCGAGAGAGAACTCGTATGGGCCCGGCGCGAGCATGCATTCGCCAAGATGACCCGTCATTGGTTGCCGCCTCTGTTCGTTCTGATTCCAGTCTTCGTGGGGTTGCTTCTGGGCGGTTCCCTTGTGCTTCTGGGGCGGTAGATGAGATGGGGAACGCCGTGAGGGATACCCTATGAACCTGCCGAAATGGGCCGACGTGGTCCTGATCCCGCTGATCAACCTGCTGCTGGCGCTTTTCGTCTCGGGCCTCGTCGTGCTGCTGATCGGCGAGGATCCGGTCAATGCCATGAAGATCATGGTGAACGGTGCCGTGGGGTCGACCTATGGCTGGGGCTATACGCTGTTCTACGCCACGAACTTCATCTTCACCGGCCTTGCCGTGGCCGTCGCCTTCCACGCGCGGCTGTTCAACATCGGCGGCGAGGGGCAGGCCCAGCTCGGCTCCCTCGGCGTCGCGCTGGTGTGCCTCGCCCTGCCCTGGCCGCACTGGACGCTGGCGCTTCCGGCGGCGATGGTGGGCGGCGCGCTGTTCGGGGCGGCCTGGGCAGCGATTCCCGCATATCTGCAAGCCAGGCGCGGCTCTCACATCGTCATCACCACCATAATGTTCAATTTCATCGCCTCGGCGCTGCTGGTCTACCTTCTGGTCGGCGCGCTGAAGGCCCCGGGCATGGCCCCGGAAAGCGCCCGGTTCCCCGAAGGGACCTTCCTGCCGAACGCGCGCGACGTCTTCGCCATGGTGGGCATCCCCTTCGCCCGCTCGCCGCTGAACATCTCCTTCCTCGTCGGGCTGATCGGCTGCTTCCTCGTCTGGCTGCTGCTCTGGCGCTCGCGCCTCGGCTACGAGATCCGGGCCTACGGCCATTCCGAACCGGCCGCGAAATACGCCGGCATCGCGCCGTTCCGCATCATCATGATCACCATGCTGATCTCGGGCGGGCTGTCGGGGCTCATGGCGATCAACGCGGTGATGGGCGAACAGCAGCGGCTGTTGCAGGACAACGTGCTGGGCGCGGGCTTCGTCGGCATCGCCGTGGCGCTGATGGGTCGGTCGCACCCCGTGGGCGTGCTGCTGGCCGCGATCCTGTTCGGCGCGCTCTACCAGGGCGGCGCCGAGCTGGAGTTCGAGACCTCGGTGCCGCGCGAGATGGTGCTGGTGATCCAGGCGCTGGTGATCCTGTTCACCGGAGCCCTCGACAACATGGTGCGCGGGCCGGTGACGACTGCCTTCCTGCGCTACGGACGCCGCAGGCCGCGCGCCGAGCCCGCGGAGTAGGCCCATGGATTTCCTGACCCTGATCCAGATCCTCGATTCCACCGTGCGCCTCGCCACGCCGCTGCTGCTCGCCTGCCTCGCCGGGCTGTTCAGTGAGCGCGCCGGGGTGTTCGACATCGGGCTGGAGGCCAAGATGCTGGCCGCGGCCTTCTTCTCGGCCGCCGTCGCGGCGATCACCGGGGACGTGTGGCTGGGGCTGCTGGCCGGGATCGTCTCGTCGCTGATCTTCGCGCTGATCCACGGCATCGCCTCGATCACCTTCCGTGGCGACCAGCTGATTTCCGGGGTGGCGCTGAACTTCCTCGCCTCCGGCATGACCGTGCTGATCGCGCGGGACTGGTTCAACGAGGGCGGGCGCACCCCCGCGCTGGACGGCGCCGCGCGGTTCCAGAACATCACCCTGCCCTTCGCCGACAGCGTCGCGGGCGTGCCGGTGCTGGGGCCGATCTATTCCGAGCTGATCTCGGGCCACACGATCCTCGTCTACGTCGCGCTGCTGATGGTGCCGCTGACCTGGTACATCCTCTATCGCACCCGCTTCGGGCTGCGCCTGCGCGCCGTGGGCGAGAATCCGGGCGCGGTGGACACCGCCGGGATCTCGGTCGTGCGGCTGCGCTATGCGGCGGTGCTGATCGCGGGGGTGCTCTGCGGGCTGGCGGGCGCGTACCTCGCCACCGGCCTGGCAGCCGGCTTCACCCAGAACATGACGGCCGGGCGCGGGTACATCGCGCTGGCGGCGCTGATCTTCGCCAAGTGGCGGCCCTGGTACGCGCTTGGCGCGACGATGCTGTTCGGGCTGCTCGACGCCATCGGCAACCGCTACCAGAGCCTGGAGCTGCTGGGTGTGCCGATCCCGACCCAGTTCATGCAGGCCCTGCCCTATATCCTGACGGTGGTGATCCTGGCCGGGTTCGTCGGCAAGGCGGTGCCCCCAAGGGCGGGCGGCGAGGCCTACGTGAAGGAGCGGTGATCCGCCTTTTGTCCGATAAGTGCAAATTCCAGCCCCTTCGAGCAGGCGAAGGTCCCGCGCGATATCGTGAAAAGACAAGTGCGGGTCCGTCCTTCGAGGCGGGCGGAGAGATGAAAACAGGCTGACGCGCGGCGCGGCGGGAGGAGACAGACCATGACCGACACATGCGAGACGCTTGTCGCGCAGATCCACGAGCGCGCGGGCCCGGCAAAGGTGCGCTTCGGCCTGATCCTCGGCTCCGGGCTCGGGCACCTGGCGGACCGGGTCTCGGGGGTGGCGATCGACTATGCCGATCTGCCGGGATTCCCCCATGCGGGCGTCTCCGGTCACAACCCGAAGCTCGTGATCGGCGATCTCGAGGGCGTCCGCGTCGCCGTCTTCGGCGGCCGCGCCCATTACTACGAATCCGGCCGGGCCGATGCCATGCGCCTGCCGCTGGAGGTGCTGAAGGGCCTTGGCGCCGAGGCGGTGATCGCCACCAACGCCGCCGGATCGCTCCAGCACGACATGCCCACGGGCAGCCTGATGCTGCTGGCCGACCACATCAACTTCTCCGGCCTGAACCCGCTGATCGGCGAAAGGACCGACGCCCGCTTCGTGCCCATGGTCGACGCCTACGATCCCGACCTGAACGCCGCCCTTCTGGACGCCGCGGCGGAAGAGAACGTGACCCTCGACCAGGGCGTCTATGCCTGGTACTCCGGCCCCTCGTTCGAGACCCCGGCCGAGATCAACGCGATCCGCATCCTCGGCGCCGATGCCGTGGGCATGTCGACGGTGCCCGAGGTGATCCTGGCGCGGTTCCTCGGGCTGAAGGCCGCCGCCATCTCGACCATCACCAACATGGCCGCGGGCATGAGCGACGAGCGCATCAGCCACGAGCACACGAAGGAAATGGCGCCCATCGGGGCGGCAAAGCTGGAAAAGGTGTTGCGCGCCTTCCTCCGCAGCCGCTGAGACGCAGATTTCCGCACCGCGGCACTGGAAATGCCGCTGCCGCGGTGCTTTGATCGGGGCAACTCCGGGCGAACGGACAGCCATGCAGATCTACCTCCCCATCGCCGAGGTTTCGGTCAACGCCTTCCTGCTGCTCGGTATCGGCGGGCTTGTCGGGGTGCTGTCGGGGATGTTCGGGGTCGGCGGCGGGTTCCTGATCACGCCGCTGCTGTTCTTCATCGGCATCCCCCCCGCCGTGGCCGTGGCGACCTCGGCCAACCAGATCGTCGCCTCGTCCTTCTCCGCACTGCTTGCTCACCTCAAGCGGCGGACCGTGGACATCCGCATGGGCACGGTGCTGCTGGTCGGCGGCCTGATCGGCTCGCTGATCGGGGTGCAGCTGTTCAACCTGCTCCGGAAGCTCGGCCAGGTCGATCTGCTGGTCAGCCTCTGCTACGTCGTGTTCCTGGGCGTGATCGGCGCGCTGATGTTCATCGAGTCGGTGAACGCGATCCGCAAGAGCCGCCGGGGCGGGCCGGTCACCCGCAAGCGGCACAACTGGATCCACGCCCTGCCGCTGAAGATTAAGTTCCGCAAGTCCGGCCTTTACATCTCGGTGATCCCGCCGCTCGTGGTGGGGATCTTCGTCGGCGTGCTGGCGGCGGTGATGGGCGTCGGCGGCGGCTTCATCATGGTGCCGGCGATGATCTACCTGCTCGGGATGCCGACCAAGGTGGTGATCGGCACCTCGCTGTTCCAGATCATCTTCGTGACCGCGGCCACGACGCTGATGCACGCGACCACGAACTATACCGTCGACATCATGCTTGGGCTCCTGCTGATCGTCGGCGGTGTGATCGGGGCGCAGATCGGCACCCGGATCGGGCTGATGATGAAGGCCGAGCAGCTGCGCATCCTGCTGGCGAGCCTCGTGCTGCTGGTCTGCGGCAAGCTCGCCTACGACCTCCTGGCGCGCCCGGCCGAGCTTTATTCCCTCACCCCGGTGATCCTGTGATCCTGCGCGCGCTCCTCCTGCTCGTGGCCTGGGCACTGCCCGCCACGGCGGAGGAGGAGGTGCTGGCGGGCCTCAGCCAGAGCCGGATCTCGATCACCGCCGATTTCGACGGGACCGAGCTTCTGATCTTCGGCACGGTCAAGCGCGATGCGCCTGGCGACCCGGAGGCGATGACGGGGATCGTCGTCACCGTGTCGGGCCCCGCGCAGAAGGTGACGGTGCGCCGGAAGGAGCGGTTCGCGGGCATCTGGATCAACCGCGCGGCGGTCGAGGTGGACCGCGCCCCGAGCTTCTATGCCATCGCCACCTCGGCCCCGATCCGCGACATCCTGAGCTGGACCGAGGACCTGCGCCACGCCGTCAGCATCCCCCGCGCCATCCGCTCGGTCGGGGCCCCGTCGGAGGTGCAGGATTCCGAGGCCTTCACCGAGGCCCTGGTGAGGATCCGCACCGGCAACGACCTGTATCAGGACCGCGACAGCACGGTGGAGCTGGTGCAGGACACGCTGTTCAGCACCTCGGTGGTGCTGCCGGCGAACCTGGTCGAGGGCAACTATACCGTGCGCATCCTCCTGACCCGCGACCGCCAGGTGGTGACGAGCTTCGACACGGTGATCTTCGTCCAGAAGGTCGGGCTCGAGCGCTTCCTCTACACCCTCGCCCACGAACAGCCGCTGTTCTACGGCCTGCTGTCCCTCCTGCTCGCCGTCGCCGCCGGCTGGGGCGCCTCCGAGGCCTTCCGCTACATCCGCAGCTGACAGGGCCCGGTTCGCCGGAAAAGCCTTTCCCGCTGCCGATCCTTGCTTTCCTGAATATCCCGGGGGTCTTGCCGAAGCTTGCCTCCGGCAAGACGGCAAAGCCCCGGTCCCGCACTCTCCGCCAATGCCGAGACCCGAACGACACGACCCACCGCCCGGCCGGCCCCACCCGCCCGAAATCAGATCTCGTCCTCGCCGTCCAGCGTCAGGGGCCGCGCTGGCACCACCAGGTCGTCCACCCCCAAGGGCTCGGTCGGCCGGGCGAGGCGGTTCCTCACCACCCAGAACAGCCGCTCTTCGGCGCGGGTGATCGCGACATAGGCGAGGCGCTTCCAGAGGGCGATGCCCGCCTCGGTCCGTCCCGCCCGCGCGGCGGCATAGAGGTCGGGGGCGAAGACCTGCACGTCGCGCCACTGCGAGCCCTGCGCCTTGTGGATCGTCACCGCCGCGCCATGCAGGAAGGTCGCGCCCATGCGGGCGGCGAAGGGGATGAAGGGCTCCTCCTCGTCCGGCATCTCGATCTTCACGATCGAGGCGGCCGAGACCTGCGGATCCTCCGCCCCGATTACGTGCAGCCGCGAGAAGCCGGGCTTGCGGCCGTCGCCGAGGAAGATCACCTGCGCCCCCTTGATCAGGCCCCGCGCCTCCAGGTCGATCCGCTTCTTGCGGTGCTTCAGCGGCAGTTCGATCCCGTCGCAGATCAGCGGCTCGCCCGGCAACAGCGCGTCCGCGGGCGCGTCATAGGCGGCGCGGAAGGCGTGGATCAGGCGGATGCGGGTGGCGTTCCTCCAGACCAGTACGGGCGAGCGCGCCATCATCGACGCCTCGACCCGCCCCGCCATCACCACGCGCGGGTCGGAGGCGGCGGCGTCCTCGACCATCCGCTCGAACCGCTCGAAGGTCAGCGCGTCGTCGGCCAGCGCATGGGCAAGGTCGAGGATCGGGTTGTCGAGGTCCTGGCGGTGGATGCGGTTCAGCGTCAGCCGGTTCCGGTCCTCGAAACTGTCGAAGACCATGCTGCCGGACTGGTTTACCGGGGCCAGCTGGGCCGGGTCGCCGAACAGCAGCAGCGTCGGGAAGATCTCCTGCAGGTCCTCGAACTGGCGGGTGTCGAGCATCGAGGATTCGTCGACGAGCCCGATGTCGAGCGGTTCCTCCCGGCGCTTCCAGCCGGTGATGAAGTCGCTGCCCCGGAGGCCCGCGGTCGCGAGCGCGCCGGGAACCGACTTGTTGGTCTGGTAGAAGGCCAGCGCGCGGTCGAGGGCGGCGTCGGACAGCCCCTCGACCACCGGCCGCTCGCCGTTCCCCGCCAGCCACTCGGCGACCTTCTCGTACTCGGGGTCGTAGACGGGGGTGTAGAGGATGCGGTGGATCGTGGTCGCGGGCACGCCGCGGTTTCTCAGCACCGAGGCCGCCTTGTTGGTGGGGGCGAGGATCGCCAGCGTGCGGCGGTCCTTCCTCTTGCGGCTCTCGTAATCGCCCGAGACGACGTCGACCCCCGCCTCCTCCATCGCCTTGTAGAGACGCGCCAGCAGCAGCGTCTTGCCCGAGCCGGCCTTGCCGGTGATCGCCAGCACGCTCGACCTGCCCTCGGTCATCGGCCGCAGGGTGTCGTTCTCGATGTCCACGCCCGCGCCGCGCAACAGGTCGGCGACGCGGTCGAAGGCCTGGGCCTGGTCCTCGGACAGCGGCAGGGCGGCGGTGGTGGCGGGCAGGGTCGTGGACATGGGCGGACCATAGGGCCCGCCCGCGCCGATGCCCAGATGCCTCAGGCCGCGCGGGGCAGTTTCCGCGGCCCGAACGCGCGGCGGCACCAGTGCTCCGACAGCTCGCCCGAGACCCCGGCGCGGCGCAGCAGCACCGGGCGGACCGCGGGCGTCACGCTCCAGAGCCCCGCGCAGATCGCATGGCGCCCCTCGCCCTCCTGCCCCTGCACCGCCGGCGACCAGCCGATGCGGCCATAGACGCGCAGCATCCGGGCGTCGAACACGCCGACGAGGTGGCTCAGCCCGTGGTGCAACCCGAACTCGAGCGCGCCGAGCAGGATCGCGGCCGAGACATGGGCCGGGGCGCCGGGCGACAGGCAGAAGCGGGTGCACTCCCAGATCCCCGGGTCGGACGGCGGCGTGGCGAGGTGGGCGAAGTGATCGGCCAGCATCGTGCGCCCGGTGGTCGGCAGGCAACGCATGGAGCCGCCATGACGGCCATCGGACCGCTCCCAGAGGATGTAGAGCGGGTCGAGCGGGTCGTACTGGTCGCGCTCGAAGCCCGCGGCATCCACGGGCACCTCCCAGCGCAGACGGTCGCGGAACTGCCGCGCGCGGTCGGCGAACATGCTGTCGCGCAGGTTCGGATAGGTGTGAAGGTCTGTGCCGGTCATGTATCGGATCATCCGCAAGCCCCTTTGCGTTCTGCAACGGGACAGGCTTGAACCGGGCGCGGTTAAGGGAACGCTGACCGGGCGCGCGGTCGTTAGAATGCTTGGCAAATAGGGCGACGCGTGCAAGGCGGGTCTCCGTTCCCGCTGCCTTTCGCGCTGTCCGGCGTGGCTCAGGCCGCAGTCGGCGCGCCGGAGCGCCGGCGCTGCCCTCGCCCGCGGAGCGCCGGGGAGAGGGGTCGGGGGAGAGGGTCTCCTCTCCCCCGCCGCCGCTAGAACACCAGCAGCCCCTGGGTCAGGGCCAGGGCGACGGCATGGACGGTGTTGGCCGCGCCGAGCTTCAGGCGGGCGCTTTCGATGTAGACGCGCAGGGTGTGCTCGGAAATCGACATGGTTTCGGCCGCCTGGGCGCGGCTCTGGCCCGCGGCAAGCAGGGTCAGCGCCTCCGCCTCGCGCGGCGAAAGCTTCTTCGCATTCACCATGTCGCTGCCGAGTTCGATCTCGAGAGCCCTCTGGTTCAGGAAATGCGCGAGCAGCAGCAGGTCTTCGAGATGGCTGTCGCAGTAGGTCTTCCAGGCGTCGTCGCTGGCGCGGTGGCTTGCCGTGAACAGGGCGAACTGGCCGGCCGGTCCGCGGATCGGCACGGAAAAGCCCTGGTTGCCGACACCCGAGGAGATGGCCGCGCCCATGAAACTGCGGGCGGGTTTCGGCGTCCAGTCCAGGTTCTTCCAGTCGACGGGGTGGAAGCGGCGAAGGCAGCCCTGCACCACGGGGTCGAGCCGGGCATAGTCGCAGCCGAAATACTCGTCCGCCCAGGCCGTACTGTACGTGGTCGCCGCGTAGGCTTCGCCATTGGCGTTCAGGGTGTGATAGGACAGGTGTTCGACATCGAAGACGTCCCGCAGCGTCTGGATCTGGTTGCCCAGCTCCTCACGAGTCGTCGCCGACTGCAAACTCTCGAGGAAGCGTTCTCGGTTGGGACGCATACACACCGACAAGGGCCAGGGCCCGGTTCTCACGCGACGTGATCTCGAACCGCGCCACCGCTGCCGCCCGGTCGAGCTGCACGGCAAGCGCGGAAAGATCGTTCCTGGTGGCGAAGGTCTTCAGGTCTGCCAGGACGTCGAGTATCCACTCATCCGCCATCTCGAAATCTCCCTTCCAAACGTTAACCAATGGTTAATACAACCCTACCATGGAGGGCGGGACAGGCGATATTCGCGGATTTCAACTCCCCTAAAATGGCGGGTCTCGCGCCTGCAAGTGCCTGATGCAAAAAGGCCCCCGGTCGGGGGCCTTGTCAGCGCGTGCACGGTGTGTTTCCGGATCGGCCGGTTCAGCGCGGCCCGGCCTCCAGCGCGTCCTCGAAGGTGCGCAGGCCGGTGCGCGGCGCCTGGACCAGCACCGCCATGTTGCCCGGCTTGTGTTCGTTCCGCCGCATCTTGACGTGGGCGGCGGGGATCTGGTCCCAGGTGAAGACCTCGGACATGCAGGGGTCGAGCCGCCGCTCGACCATCAGCTTGTTCGCCGCCGCCGCCTGCTTCAGGTGGGCGAAGTGCGAGCCCTGCACCCGCTTCTGGTGCATCCAAAGGTAACGCGCGTCGAGCGTCAGGTTATAGCCGGTGGTCCCGGCGCAGATCACCACCATGCCGCCCTTCTTCACCACGAAGGTGGACACGGGGAAGGTCGCCTCGCCCGGGTGTTCGAACACCATGTCGACGTTCACGCCCTTGCCGGTGATGTCCCAGATCGCCTTGCCGAACTTCCGCACCTCGGCGAACCACTCCTTGTATTCCGGCGTGTTCACCGTGGGCATCTGGCCCCAGCAGTTGAAATCCTTTCGGTTCAGCACGCCCTTCGCCCCGAGGCTCATCACGAAGTCGCGCTTGTCCTCGTCCGAGATCACGCCGATGGCGTTCGCTCCGGCCGTGTTGATCAGCTGGATCGCGTAGGAGCCGAGGCCGCCGGAGGCGCCCCAGACCAGCACGTTCTGCCCCGGCTTCAGCTCGTGCGGGTGGTGCCCGAACAGCATCCGGTAGGCGGTGGCGAGCGTGAGGGTATAGCAGGCGGACTCTTCCCAGGTCAGGTGCTTCGGGCGCGGCATCAGCTGTTGCGCCTGCACCGTGGTGAACTGCGCGAAACTGCCGTCGGGCGTCTCGTAACCCCAGATCCGCTGCGAAGGCGAGAACATCGGGTCGCCGCCGTTGCACTCCTCGTCCTCGCCGTCGTCCTGGTTGCAGTGGATCACCACCTCGTCGCCGACCTTCCAGCGCGTGACCTTGTCGCCCACGGCCCAGACGATGCCGGACGCGTCCGAGCCCGCGATGTGATAAGGCGCCTTGTGGACGTCGAAGGGCGAGATCGGGATGCCGAGCCCGGCCCAGACGCCGTTGTAGTTGACGCCCGCGGCCATCACGAGGACGCAGACCTCGTGGCTGTCGGGCCTCTTCACGTCGACCACTTCCAGCTGGAACGACGTGTCGGGCTCGCCATGGCGCTCGCGGCGGATCGCCCAGGCGTGCATCTGCTTCGGCAGGTGGCCCATCGGGGGCATCTCGCCCATGTCGTAGAGATCCTTGGTCTCGGCCTCATAGGCCCCGGGAGCGGATTTCGTGTCGAGAGCCATCACGGTGCAACCTCCAAATCGCCTCGCCGCAGCGCAGAATCGCGCGGCCTTTCCCGTGAGATACGGTCGTTTAAGCAATTTTGCAACTGCAAGAGTGGCAATTTTGTAATTTTATGTCCCTACCGTTTGCGCCGAGGAGGTCTGTGTCGTCTCGGAGGTGGCCCCGATCAGCAGGTGCGCGACGGACGCCGCATAGAACTCCACAAGCGCCTCCTTCCCCGGCACGATCCCGAGGCCGCCGCCCGAGTCCCGGACCATGCCGCGCAGGCGCAGCATGTCGAGCGGGGCCAGAGACCGGGGCGGCGCGTCGAGGCAGAGCCGCGCACCGGCGGCACGGAATGCGGCTTCCAGCGCGGCCATCCGGGCGAGGAGCGCCGCTTCCTGCTGCGGCCCTGCGGCCTGCTTCAGCGCGAGGCAGGCGAGCGGGATCGGCAGGACCGGCACCGCGGCACCCAGCCGTTCCATCAGCACCGCGCCCACCTTCTCCGGGTCGGGATCCGTGCCCGACAGCGCCAGCGGCATCCCGTAGGAGACGGCGGCCAGACCGAAGCGGCGCGCCTTGCCGGTGATCCGCCGCCAGCCCCAGCGCAGCACGAAGGCGGCACCGCTGGCGAAGGAACCGCGGAAGCGCCGCTCGCCGCTGGCCGCGGCCTGCACCAGGATCCGGTCCTCGATCACCCGGTCGTAGTTCAGCGCGACGGGCACGAAGATCACGTCGCGGCCCCCTGCCCTGTGCTCCTCGATGATGTAGCTCAGCAACCCCAGCCGCGCAGCCCCCGGCGCGCCGTTCAGCGACAGCCCGCCTTCGGGAAAGATCGCCTGCGTCACACCCGCCGCCGTCGCCATCTGGACATAACGCGCCAGCACCCGGCGGTAGAGCGCGTTGCGCGACCGGCGGCGGATGAAATAGGCGCCCATGGCCCGGATCAGCGAGGACAGCGGCCAGACCCGCGCCCATTCGCCGACGGCATAGGACAGCGCGGAACGCTCGGCGGCAAGGTAGGTGACGAGGACGTAATCCATGTTCGAGCGATGGTTCATCACGAACACCACGGTCGCGTCGGGATCGAGATGTTCCAGCGCCCGGTGGACCTCGGGAGGGGGATCGGCCCGGCAGACGGTGAACAGGCTGTTCGCCAGCCACCGCGCCGCGCGGATCGCGACCGAGAAATAGGCCGTGGCGCTGAAGCCCGGGACGATCTCGCGGGCGTACCGCTTGGCGGCGTCGAAGGCGACATCCTCGCGCACGCCGGTCTCCTTCGCCCTTGCGCTGACGGCTTCGATCACCCGCGTGTCGTAGATCAGCCGCTGGATCGTGTCGGTGCGCCGCAGCAGCTTGAAGGGCTGGATCGGCACCTGGAGGCGGCGGTTCAGCCGCGCCACCACGCGTTCCGCCCGCTTGCGGAAGAACCAGCGGACCGAGGGGAACAGAAGGTGGCTCGCCGCCGTGAACGCCGCGAAGAGAAGGATCAGGATCAGAAGCCACAGCGGCAGTTCGACGGTCCGGAACATAGGGCGGAGCGTGGCAGCTTGGATGCGCCCGGTAAATCCCGTAATGCCGCGATGCGGCGATTGACTTTGGCATATTGTTGCTACTATCAGAATTGAAACGTAAGAATATTGCGCACCCCGCAGGAGCCACCCCGATGACCGCCACGCCCGAGACGGAGACGCCGCAAAAGGACAGGCCCTGGCTGTTCCGCACCTATGCCGGCCACTCGACCGCGAAGGCGTCGAACGCGCTCTATCGCGGCAACCTTGCCAAGGGGCAGACGGGTCTGTCGGTCGCCTTCGACCTGCCGACGCAGACGGGATACGACAGCGATCACGAGCTGGCGAAGGGCGAGGTCGGCAAGGTGGGCGTGCCGGTGGCACATCTCGGCGACATGCGGACGCTGTTCGCGGAAATCCCGCTGGAGCAGATGAACACCTCGATGACGATCAACGCGACGGCGCCCTGGCTGCTGGCGCTCTACATCGCGGTGGCCGAGGAACAGGGCGCCGATGTCGCGGCCCTGCAGGGGACCGTGCAGAACGACATCATCAAAGAATACCTTTCGCGCGGCACCTACATCTGCCCGCCCGAGCCGTCCTTGCGGATGATCACCGACGTTGCCGCCTACACGCGGGAGCATCTGCCGAAGTGGAACCCGATGAACGTCTGTTCGTACCACCTCCAGGAGGCGGGGGCGACGCCGGACCAGGAGCTGGCCTTCGCGCTGGCCACGGCGACGGCCGTGCTCGACGACCTGAAGGGCAAGGTGTCGGCCGAGGATTTCCCCGAGATGGTCGGCCGCATCAGCTTCTTCGTGAACGCGGGCATCCGCTTCGTCACCGAGCTGTGCAAGATGCGGGCCTTCACCGAGCTCTGGGACGAGATCTGCCGCGAGCGGTACTGTGTCGAGGATCCGAAATACCGCCGCTTCCGCTACGGGGTGCAGGTCAACTCGCTGGGCCTGACCGAACAGCAGCCGGAAAACAACGTCTACCGCATCCTGCTGGAAATGCTGGCGGTGACGCTCAGCCGGAACGCCCGCGCCCGCGCGGTGCAGCTGCCGGCATGGAACGAGGCGCTGGGGCTGCCCCGTCCTTGGGACCAGCAGTGGTCGCTCCGGATGCAGCAGATCCTGGCCTACGAGACGGATCTCCTGGAATACGGCGATCTGTTCGACGGCAATCCGGTGATCGCCGCGAAGGTCGAGGCGCTGAAGGACGGCGCGCGGGCGGAGCTTGCGACCATCGACGCCATGGGCGGCGCCGTGAAGGCGATCGAGCACATGAAGGCGCGGCTGGTCGAAAGCAACGCCGCGCGCATCGCCGCCATCGAGGGCGGCGAGACGGTGGTGGTCGGCGTCAACCGCTTCACCGGTGGCGAAGCCTCGCCGCTGACCGCTGGGCCCGACGCGATCATGGTGGCCGACAAGGACGCCGAGGCCGACCAGGTGGCGCGGCTTGCCGCCTGGCGGGCCGGGCGCGACGGGGCGGCGGTGCAGTCCGCCCTCGACGCGCTGCGCAAGGCGGCCCGGGACGGAAGCAACATCATGCCCGCCTCCATCGCCGCGGCGAAGGCGGGCGTGACGACGGGGGAATGGGGCGACACGATCCGCGCCGCCTTCGGACAGTACCGCGGGCCCACGGGCGTGTCGCGCCACCCCTCGAACCGCACCGAGGGGCTGGACCGGATCCGCGCCGAGGTCGATGCCGTCTCGGCCCGGCTGGGGCGGCGGCTGACCTTCCTGGTCGGCAAGCCCGGCCTCGACGGCCATTCCAACGGCGCCGAGCAGATCGCCGCCCGCGCCCGCGACTGCGGCATGGAGATCCGCTACGACGGCATCCGCTTCACCCCGTCCGAGATCGTGGCCGCGGCGCGCGACGGAAATGTGCATGTCATCGGGCTTTCGATCCTGTCGGGAAGCCATGTGCCCCTCGTCGCCGAAGTCCTGGCGCAGCTGCGCGAGGAAGGGCTGGACCACATTCCCGTCGTCGCGGGCGGAATCATTCCCGATGCCGATGCGGCCGAGCTTCTGGCAATGGGCGTGGCGCGGATCTATACGCCCAAGGATTTCGACCTCACCAAAATCATGCACGACATTGTCGAGGTGGCTTCAGCTCCACCGGTTGCAGCGCAATAGACTTCTTCAACCGCAATCCAGCTCCTTTTCTCCGGATAGTCGCTCATTTCCGAATTTCAGGAAGTTTTGTCTTGCCAATTCCGGAAAAGGCGCAAAAAACCATTGGCAGTGGGCGGCACCTCGGCCCTGTCAAGCTGGAAAGATGAAATGGAACTTGATGCTCTCTCCCGGAAGGAACTGCTGAAACTTCGCGAGGAGGTGGACACCGCGCTGAATACGCTCGACGCGCGCAGGAAGGCCGAGGCCCGCAAGGCCGCCGCGGCCGCCGCCAAGGAGCATGGCTTCGACCTGGACGAACTGGTCGAGGCCGCGAAAGGCAGCCGCAAGACGCAGCAGAAGAACCCGCCGAAATACCGCAATCCCGAAAATCCCACGCAGACCTGGACGGGACGCGGACGGCAGCCGGCCTGGATCAAGGAGGCGCTCGAGCGCAACCAGTCGCTCGACATGTTCGAAATCTGATCCGGCACGGCAATGACGGTGCATATCGGGGCGGAGCCCGGGCAGATCGCCGAAACGGTCCTTTTGCCCGGCGATCCGCTGCGCGCCCAATGGGCGGCTGAACGATTTCTGGACGATCCCCGTTGCGCGAACCGAGTTCGCGGCATGCTCGGCTTTACCGGCAGCTGGCGCGGACATCCGGTGACAATTCATGGAACCGGGATGGGGATGCCCTCCCTTTCGATCTATGCGAACGAATTGATCCGGGATTACGGCGCAAGAACACTGATCCGCATCGGGTCCGCCGGCGGCATGCAACCAGAGGTAGGTATTAGGGATATCGTACTTGCGCAGGCGGCATCGTCTTTCTCCACGCCGTCCTCGGGCCTTTTCCGCGGTTTGAACTTTGCGCCCTGCGCAGATTTCACCCTGTTGCACCGTGCATTCGACGCCGCGCGGCGCCGCGCCCTGCCGGTGCATGTCGGCGGGATCCACTCGACCGACACCTTCTACGACCACCGCTCGGACCTGACCGCGCTGCTGACCGACCACGGCGCGATCGCGGTCGAGATGGAGACGGCCGAACTCTACACCCTCGCGGCGCGCTACGGGTGTCGCGCGCTGGCGGTGCTGACGATCAGCGACCACCTCGAAACCGGAGAGGCGCTGCCCTCCGACGAACGGGAGCGCAGCTTTGCCGACATGGTCGAGATCGCGCTGGAGGCGGCCTTTCCCGATCCCGCCTGAGTCGACGGCGCTCAGGACGCGGCGCGCTCCCAGGCCACGACCGTGCCGGCGGCGAGGTCGGGCCGGGGGGTGAAGCCCGCCTTCCCCAGGAAGGTCTCCAGCGCGGCGAGGCGCGGTGCGGGCACCACCTCGGGATGAAGCTCTATCACCAGTGCGCGGATGCCACCGAGCTCGGCCCCGACCAGCAGGTCCGCCTCCGCCCCCTCGATGTCGCAGATCAGGACGTTCGGCGCGAAGTCGGCCCGCACCCCGTCCCAGTCATGCACCGGCACCTCGATCGCCTCGACAGTGCCGGCACCGCCCGCGACGCTGCCTTCGGGAAAATGGCGGTTCAGGTGGAACGTCACGGTGGGCGCCGAGGGCGCGCGCATCAGGATGCCGTGCCGCGTCTCGACATTGCTAATTGCGTTCAGCCGGTGCAGCGCGGCCAGCCGCGGCTGGAGATGGGGATTGGCGTCGAAGGTCAGCACCCGGCCCGAGCTCAGCCGCCGCGCGACGAGGCCCGAGACCACGCCCAGCCCGCTGCCGATCTCCAGCACCCGGTCGTCGGGGCGCACCAGCGCCAAGGCCGCGTCGATCTCGGGCGTCTCGTAATCGTCGCGCAGAAGCTGTTTCACCACCGCCTTCGGCACGAAATCGCGGTCGATCGGCACGGTCAGCCCGCGGTAGGTCAGCCGGTCGGGCCGCCGGAGGCGATGCCAGTATTCGCGCAATGACCGCATCACCAGTGTTCCCCAAGGATTTCGGGCAGGACCAGCACGTTGTATTTGGCGGCAAAGCGCGTGTACAGGACCCCGTCGGACTCCGCGCTGCGGTCCGACCAGCCGCCTTCGGCCAGCCACAGGTCGCGCCGCATGACCAGCTGCATCGCGTCGATCATGCCGTGGCGCACCGGCACCCCGCCCATGACCATCGCCTGCCCCTGCCCCGCCTCGGGCACCCGGCGAAAGCGGTTCCCGGCCGGGATCATGCCGCGCATCAGCACGGCGTAGATCACGATCTGCCGCTCCGTCACCCGCTCCAGCGCGCGACCCTGGAGGTTGCTGCCGAACCACCTGTCCCAGCGCTTGGCGATGCTCTTCGTCCCCCAGCCGAGCGGCCGCTGGCGCGCGGCGAAATAGGGCGCGTCGGAGGTCACCGCCGCCTTCAGGCGTTCGATCGCCTGCGGATAGAACAGGTTGTCGGCGTTGGTGTGGACGATCCAGCGGCCCGTCGCCTCGCGGATGCCGCGGTCGCGGTTGGAATGGCCCCAGTCGTTGGCGCGCGCCCCGGTCACCACTGTGCGCATCCGCGACGGGCGCGGCGTGTCGGCCAGGTCGTCGTCATAGGCGGCGGCCTTCGGCCCGTCGTGATAGACCAGAAGCTCGAAATCGTCGCAGGTCTGGGCGGCCAGCGCGGCCACGGCGCGGCGGAAATCGTCGCGCGACACCGCGCCGTCGTAATCGACCATGACGACGCTGAAGGCAGCGCTTGACGCGGGCCCCGGCGCGGGCTGGGTGCCGTCCGGGGCGGGCGTCATGTCAGACGGTACGCTCGACCATCAGCTGCTTGATCTCGCTGATCGCCTTCGCCGGGTTCAGCCCCTTCGGGCAGGTCTTGGCGCAGTTCATGATCGTGTGGCAGCGATACAGCTTGAACGGATCCTCGAGATCGTCCAGCCGCTCGCCCGTCGCCTCGTCGCGGGTGTCGATGATCCAGCGATAGGCCTGGAGCAGCGCGGCCGGCCCGAGATAGCGGTCGCCGTTCCACCAGTAGGAGGGACAGGACGTCGAGCAGCAGGCGCACATGATGCACTCGTAGAGTCCGTCGAGCTTGCGGCGGTCCTCCACGCTCTGCTTCCACTCCTTCGCGGGCGCCGGGGTCTTGGTCTCGAGCCAGGGCTGGATCGAGGCGTGCTGGGCGTAGAAATGGGTGAGGTCCGGGATCAGGTCCTTGACCACCGGCATGTGCGGCAGCGGATAGATCTTCACGTCGCCCTTGATCTCGTCCATGCCGCGAATGCAGGCCAGCGTGTTCACGCCGTCGATGTTCATCGCGCAGGAGCCGCAGATCCCCTCGCGGCAGGAGCGGCGGAAGGTCAGGGTCGGGTCGATCTCGTTCTTGATCTTGATGAGCGCGTCCAGAACCATCGGCCCGCAGGTGTCCATGTCGACGAAATAGGTGTCGACCCGCGGGTTCTGCCCGTCGTCCGGGTTCCAGCGGTAGATGTTGAACGTGCGCAGGTTGGTCGCGCCCTCGGGCTTCGGCCAGGTCTTGCCGGTCTTGATCCGGCTGTTCTTCGGCAGGGTCAGTTGGACCATGTCTCTGCTCCTATGTTCTCAAGAGCGCCGGCAACCCCTCGGCCGCCAGGCATTGGATCGTCGCGGGACGCGACGCGATCTGGGTGACGGACTGCACGGTGCTGGCCGTCGGCCCGGTCACGGCGTCCGAGGCGAGACCCAGCAGTTCGTTCGACGCGGCGTTGTCGATGATGCAGTCGATGGCAGGTTCGACCGGCACGCCGGGCAGCCGCTGCGCCACCACCGGCCGGATCGCGTTGCGCGCCGCGGCACGCGTCAGGTCGTCGCGCGCCGTGGGGGTGCAGGCCGCAAGGCTCGCACCGGCCAGGATCAGCAGGAGCGGCTTCACAGACAGCCCTGCCGCCGGCGCGCTTGGTCCTTCGTCAGGTATCCCGCGCCACCGATGAACACCATGTCCGAGGGGCGGTAGGGATAGAGGCACAGGCGGCCGTTGCGATATTCCCGCTGGACCTTCAGCACCGCAAGCCCGCGCACCGGCGTCGCGGCCGACGCCACGCAGACCGTGCGGCCCCGCGCATCCTGCCCGACGGCATATCCCGCGGGGCAGAGCGCGCGCCCCCCGGCCATGGCAGAGCCCGCGGTGGCCAGGCAGGCGCCGACCGTCATCAGGGCGAGGAGCTTCTTCATCAGTACACCCTCTTCTTCGGCGCGATCTTCTTCAGGTCGATGCCGCCGTCGTTGTGGCTGGTGAGCGGCTGCATGTGCACCCCGCGATAGCCGAGCGAGGCCTTCTGCCCCTTGAACCAGATCAGCGAGTGCTTGCGCCAGTTCTCGTCGTCGCGCTCGGGGTAATCCTCGTGGGCATGGGCACCCCGGCTTTCCTTCCGCGCCGCCGCCGCGGTGATCGTCGCCACCGCGTTCGGCATCAGGTTCTCGAGCTCGAGCGTCTCCATGAGGTCCGAGTTCCAGATCATCGAGGTGTCCGTCACCTTGATGTCCGAAAGCTTCGCCGCGACCTCCTCCATCTTCTTCTGGCCCGCGTTCAGCGTCTCGTCGGTGCGGAAGACGGCGGCGTCGGCCTGCATCGTCTTCTGCATCTCGAGGCGCAGTTCCGCCGTGGGCACGTGGCCCTTGGCATAGCGCAGCCCGTCGAACCGGCTGAGCGCGGCCTCGATGGACCGCTTGTTCGGGGTCGGAACGGCGGTGGCGGGATCCACGATCTTGCCCGCCCGGATCGCCGCGGCGCGGCCGAACACCACGAGGTCGATCAGCGAGTTCGAGCCCAGGCGGTTGGCGCCATGGACCGAGGCGCAGCCCGCCTCGCCCACGGCCATCAGGCCCGGCGAGATGTTGTCGGGGTTGTCCGCCGTCGGCGCCAGCACCTCGCCCCAGTAGTTCGTGGGGATGCCGCCCATGTTGTAGTGCACGGTCGGCAGGACCGGGATCGGCTCCTTCGTGACGTCGACGCCGGCGAAGATCTTGGCGGATTCGCTGATCCCCGGCAGCCGCTCCTGAAGGGCCTCTTTGGGCAGGTGGTTCAGGTTCAGGTGGATGTGGTCGCCGTCCTTGCCGACGCCCCGGCCCTCGCGGATCTCCATGGTCATGCAGCGGCTGACCACGTCGCGCGAGGCGAGGTCCTTGTAGGTCGGCGCATAGCGCTCCATGAACCGCTCGCCCTCGGAGTTGGTGAGGTAACCGCCCTCGCCCCGCGCGCCCTCGGTGATGAGGCAGCCCGCGCCGTAGATGCCGGTGGGGTGGAACTGCACGAATTCCATGTCCTGGAGCGGCAGCCCGGCGCGCGCCGTCATCCCGCCGCCGTCGCCGGTGCAGGTGTGGGCGGAAGTGGCGCTGAAATAGGCGCGGCCGTAGCCGCCGGTCGCCAGCACCACCATCTTCGCCGCGAAGAGGTGCAGCGTGCCGTCGTCGAGCTTCCAGCAGAGCACGCCCTGGCAGACGCCGTCCTCGGACATGATGAGGTCGATCGCGAAATACTCGATGTAGAACTGCGCCTTCTGCTTCAGGCTCTGGCCATAGAGCGTGTGCAGGATCGCGTGGCCGGTGCGATCGGCGGCGGCGCAGGTGCGCTGCACCGGCGGGCCCTCGCCGAACTCGGTCGTGTGGCCGCCGAACGGCCGCTGGTAGATCTTGCCGTCCTCGGTGCGCGAGAAGGGCACGCCGTAGTGCTCCAGCTCGTACACGGCCTTCGGCGCCTCGCGGGCGAGGTATTCCATGGCGTCCGTGTCACCCAGCCAGTCCGACCCCTTCACGGTGTCGTACATGTGCCACTGCCAGTTGTCCGGCCCCATGTTCGACAGCGAGGCGGCGATGCCGCCCTGCGCCGCCACGGTGTGCGAGCGGGTCGGGAACACCTTGGTCACGCAGGCCGTCTTCAGCCCCTGCTCCGCCATCCCGAGGGTCGCCCGCAGACCGGCACCGCCGGCGCCCACGACGACCACGTCGTATTCATGGGTCTCGTAATCATATGCAGCCATGCGGCAAGCTCCCGTTCATACGGTTGATGTCGGTCAGATATTTCACAGCGCCAGCCGGACAATGCCGAGCAGACCCAATGCCGCAGCGCCCCAGCTGAGGCAGGTCACGGCGACGATCAGCGCCTTGCGCGCGACGCCGTCGGTATAGTCCTCGATCAGCACCTGGCAGCCGTTGCGGAAATGCAGGAACCCGACGGCCAGCGTCAGCCCGGCGATCACCGCCGGGAGGGGCTGCGCGTAATAGGCCGTGACCTCTTCCCAGCTGCCGCCGAGGATCGGGCCGAAGGTGAAGACGAAGAGCGGCACGAGGATCAGGAGACCCACCGAGCTCAGCGTCATCTGCCAGTGGTGCGCCGTGCCGGACTTGGCCGAACCGAGGCCGACGGCGCGCTTCCTGTCTGTCATGAACGTCATGTCTCTGTCTCCTTCAGACCACGAGGACGGTCAGCACCGTCAGCACGACAGAACCGCCGATGCAGGCCCAGCCGAGCTTCTCGGCCGTCTCGATGTCCATGCCCCGGCCCGTGTCCCAGTAGAGGTGACGCAGCCCGGCAAGGCTATGGTACCACAGGGCCAGCACCGACAGGAACAGCACCAGATCGCCGAACCATCCGGTCAGCACCGCGTCGGCGGTCGCGAAGGCTTCGGCCGAGACGCTGGCGGCGACGAACCACCAGACGATCAGCAGCGCAGCGACGATCAGCGCGTTGCCGGTGATCCGGGTCAGGATCGAGGTGATCGAGGTCAGCTGCGGTCTGTAGATCGACAGATGCGGCGAGAGGGGCCGGTTGCCCCGGTTGACGTCAGCCATGGCCGTCTTCCCTTTTCCTGGCCGCTGCGGCGCGGCGCAATTTTCTCTTGGCTATGGGCTATCCTATAGCGGCAGGCACCTGCAAGCCACGGCAATCGGACAATTTCCGCCGCGCCATTGGACGCACCTGCCGCGGCGCGCGATTGCCGCGCCCGCACCCCGGACCCCGCGCGGCATCATTTTCCTGAAGGAAAATGACCCGGTTTCCTGCAGGAAACCGGCGCCCCGCCCGCCGGCCGCCGCGGATGGCCGGGACCTGTCGTTGTGCCGGGCGCGAAAGCCTGCTGAAGTCGCGCGGCAGCTCAAGTTCCGAGGTCCCGCATGCTCCGCCACCACGCCCGTTACCCCTTCTCGCCCATCACCGCACGGCCCGGTTTCGACTGGCCCGGCGGCAGACGGCTGGCCGTCTACCTTGGCGTCAACGTCGAGGTCTTCCCGTTCGGCGAGGGGCTTGGCGCCGAACTCGCGCCGGGCGGGCCGCAACCGGACGTGCTGAACTTCGCCTGGCGCGACTACGGCAACCGGGTCGGCCTGTTCCGGATGATCGAGATGTTCGACCGGCTGTCCCTGCCGGTGACGGTCCTCGCCAACAGCGCCGCCTACGGCGAGGCGCCCGGCGTGATCGAGGCCTTCCGCGCCCGCGGCGACGAGATCGCCGGGCACGGGCGCACCAATGCCGAGCGGCAGGGCGTGCTGCCGGAGGCCGGGGAAGCGGCCCTGATCGCCGAAGCCACGGCCGAACTGACGCGGCAGGAGGGCCGCGCGCCGAAGGGCTGGCTCGGTCCCTGGATCAGCCAGAGCGAGGTGACCCCGGACCTTCTGCAGGAGGCGGGCTATGACTATCTCCTCGACTGGTGCCACGACGACCAGCCGGTGTGGATGAAGACCCGGGGCGGGCGGATCCTGTCGGTCCCCTATCCGCAGGAGCTGAACGACATTCCCCAGATCGTCGGGCGGAAACGCGAGGGGCGGGAGTTCGGCGCGATGATCGTCGACGCCTTCGACGTGATGCTGGAGGAAAGCCGCCGCCGCCCGCTGGTCATGGGCATCGCGCTGCACGGCTATCTCGTGGGACAGCCGCACCGGCTGAGGCATCTCGAACGCGCGCTCGCGCATATCGTGGAGCATGCCGGGGAGCGGGTCTGGATCACCACCGCGGGGGCGATCAGCGACCATTACCGCGCTCTCGGCCTTTAGGGAACCGGCGCGGTCGCGCACGGCCCCGATCGTCGCGCCGGTCGGGAGTTCGGGAGCCTCCGGCGGGGATATTTGTGAAGCAAAGATGGGGGCGGCAGCGCCCTCCGGATCGGCCGTCCCGCGCCGGAGGGTCCTTGGCGGAGTACCGATCGCGGGCCTGGTCCCCGCTTCTTCCTTCAGCAGGATACTGCCGCAGGCGGCATCCCCGCGTCTCGACCCGGGCAGCGGTCCGCCGTGCCGCGCCCCGGCGGCGGCGGGTCAGGTGGGCATCAGCGCCCAGTAGTCGAGGTCGAGCAGGACGTGGGGCAGGTATCTGCCGTCCTCGCCTTTCAGGCCTTCACCCTCGCCCTTCACCGCGACCGTCCTCAGGCGGATCGCGCCGACGCCGGGGGCGGCGGTCGCGGCGGTGTCGAGCACTTCGGACCAGGCGCGCACCGTGTCCCCGGCGAGGCAGGGGTTGGCGTGGGCGCCACCGTTGAGGCCGACGACCATCTGCGCGTTCGCGAGCCCGTTGAAGCTGAGCGCGCGGGCGAGCGAGATGACGTGGCCGCCGTAGATCAGGCGGCCGCCCTCGCGCGCCGTGACGTCGAAGTGGACCTTCGCGGTGTTCTGCCAGAGGCGGGTGGCGAGCATGTGCTCGGCCTCTTCCACGGTGACGCCGTCGACGTGGTCGATCACCTCGCCGGGGGTGTAATCGCCAAGGCGGTGGGGTTCGCCGGCGAGGGTGAAATCGTATCCCGTGAAGTCGAGGCCTTGCGGCACCGCCAGATCCTGCGGGGCGACGGCGGCGGCGAGGTCGGGCACCACGGTGTCGGGCGCATCGCCCGGTGCGAGGCGCCGCACCATCACCCAACGGACATAGGACAGCACGGTCTCGTCGTGCTGGTTCAGCCCCCGGGTGCGCACCCAGACGACGCCGCTTTTCCCGTTCGAGTTCTGCTTCAGCCCGATCACCTCGGACTCCGAACGCAGGGTGTCGCCGGGCCAGACCGGGGCCAGCCAGCGGCCTTCGGCATAGCCGAGGTTGGCGATGGCGTTGAGCGAGATGTCGGGCACCGTCTTGCCGAAGACGGTGTGGAAGGCGATCAGGTCGTCGAGGGGAGATGCCGGCAGCCCGCAGGTCCGGGCGAACCGGTCGGAGGAGTAGAGCGCGTGGCGCGCCGGGTAGAGCGCGTGGTAGAGCGCCCGCTCTCCCGCGCCGACGGTCCTGGGCACGGCGTGGCGGATCACCTCGCCCACCCGGTAGTCCTCGAAGAAGCGGCCGGGGTTGGTCTTCGCCCCCCTCATTGCTGGCCCAGCTTCATCCCCGGCTCGTAGGGCTTGGCGATCACCTTTGTCACCGCCTGGGCGCAGCGCATCACGCCGTTGGCCGCGTCGAAGGCGTAGGCCGGGGAGCCGTGAAGCTCCCACCCCTTGCCGAGCGCGTCCGAGACCTTGTGGCAGAACTCCGACGTGTCGTCGCCCGTCAGCAGGCGGTAGATCATGTGTTCACGCAAAGGGGTTCACTCCGAGCCAGGTGTGGATTCCCGCCACGACGGCGAAGACGACGACGGTGGCGATGATCGCGGTGATCTCCTTCCTCACCGGCACCGGGTGGGCTGGGGTCCAGGCGGGTTCGGCCCGGTTGATCAGGATCACCTCTCCCACGGCCCAGGCGAGGAGGCCGCCGAACAGCAGGAACGAGGGCGTGTCGCCGTTCACCAGCAGGTGCGCCACCGCCCAGACCTTGACCGCGGTCAGCTGCGGATGGCGGATCCTGCGGGTGATCCGGGTCTTCGCGCCGCTCGAGGCGAAGAGGTAGAAGGCGAAGAGCACCAGCAGGTTGTTGATGCCGACCAGCGCGGCGGAAGGGCCCCAGAAGAAGGTCCCCTCGGCCCCGCGATAGCCGATCACCATCAGCACGATGCCGAGGACGGAGGCGATCGCGACGACGATCTTGCCCTTGTCGCCCGCCTGCGCGCGGCTGCCCGGGGCGAGCCGTTTCCAGTAGTGGCTGCCCGCCCAGAGGATCAGGCCGAGAAGGATGAGGATCATGTGTGCTCCAGCGCTCGGATGGCGTCGGCCTTGGCGAGGGTCGCCTCGGCGGTGACGATGTGCAGGTTCTCGACGATCTTGCCGTCGAGCACGGCGACGCCCTTGCCCTCGCGCTCGGCGGCGCGGAAGGCCTCGATCTGGCGCTGCGCCAGTTCGATCTGGGCGGGGGTGGGCGCGAAGACCTCGTTCGCGGTGGCGACCTGGGCGGGGTGGATCAGCGTCTTGCCGTCCATGCCGAAGGCGCGGCCCTGTTCGCATTCCGCGCGCAGGCCCGCCTCGTCCTTGAAGGCGTTGTAGACGCCGTCGACGCAGGGGATGCCCGCCGCCCGCGCCGCCATGAGGCAGCTCTGGAGCGCCGTGACCAGCGCCGCGCGTCCGTCGCCGGTATCGCAGCCGATCTCCTTGGCGAGGTCGTTGGTGCCGAGGATGAAGCCGCCCATGCGCGGCGCGCGCGCGATGGCGGCGGCGTTCAGCACGCCCGCGCAGCTTTCCATCATCGCCCAGATGGCCAGCCCGGCGGTGCCCGGGGTCGCGTCGAGCATCGCCGCCAGCGCGGCCACGTCGCCCGGCCCGTTCACCTTGGGCAGCAGCAGCGCGTCGGCGCCCGCCCCGGCCAGCGCGGCGACATCCTCGGCGCCCCAGGGGGTGTCGAGCGCGTTGATCCGCACCAGCCGCGCCCGCGCGCCATAGCCGCCCTCGGCCAGTGCGGCGGCCAGGGTCTGGCGCGCCGCGGCCTTCGACTCGGGCGCGACGGCATCCTCGAGGTCGAAGATGATCGCGTCCACCGGCAGGCTCCGGGCCTTGTCGAGCGCCCGCGCGTTCGAGCCGGGGATGTAGAGGACCGACCGCCAGGGCCGCGCCTTCGCCTCCGTCATGCCGATGCCTCCCGTTTCATCGCGCCGAGAACAGCACGCAACCGCGGCCCTTCGCAAGGACTCTTTTGCCGCAACGCAGCAGAGGGATGCGAACGCCGTGTTAAGCTCTTTCGGGCAGTCTAGCCGCAGTCTCGGACCCGCGCCGGGACGGTCCCGTCGCCGTTTCACAGGAGAATGTCCATGCACCGCGACGTCGTTGCCTTTTCCCTCGGGTTCGCCGGGCTGATGCTGGCCGCGCAGCGCGCCTTTGCCGAAGCGCCCCGCCCCGCCACGAACTGTGCCCCCCGCGCCGTGGTGGCGGAACGGCTGGCCGACCGCTATGGCGAGGTGCGCCAGTCCATCGGGCTTGGCGGCGGCAACCAGGTGGTCGAGGTCTTTGCCGCCCGCGACACCGGCACGTGGACCATCCTCGTCTCGACCCCCGCGGGCCTGTCCTGCGTGGTCGCCGCGGGCCAGGCCTGGGAGGCGGTGACCGAGACGCTTCCGCCGAAGGGCAACCCGGCCTGAGGCGCCGCCCTCAGGTCAGCGCGTCGAGGATCAGCTTGCAGCCGGTGACGGTCAGGAAGGCGTAGGTCAGCCCGAAGAACAGCCGCTCGTTGACGATGCGGTGCAGCCAGACCCCGGCATAAACCCCGAGGACCGCGACCGGCACCAGGTAGAGGTCGGCGATCAGGGTCTCGCGGCTGAAGATGCCGAGCGCGGTATAGGGGACCAGCTTGAACAGGTTGACCACCGCAAAGGAGATCACGGTGGTCGCCTGGTAGGTCGTCTTGTCGAGCTTCTGGGTCAGCAGATAGACCGCCGCGGGCGGTCCGCCGGCGTGGCTGATGAAGCTCGTCAGCCCCGCCACGGCCCCCCAGACGTATCCCGCGACAGGCCCCGGGCTTGCCCGCTCCAGCCGGATCCAGCCGCGGGCGCGGGCCAGTTGCCAGATCACGAAGCCCACCGCGACAACGCCGATCATCAGCCGCAGCGCATCGGCGTTGGCCACCCTGTAGATCGCGGCGCCAAGCGCCACGCCCGGCAGCCCGCCGAGGATCAGCCGCTTCGAGATGGCCCAGTCCCAGCGGCCCCAGAAGGGGCGGAGCGCGGTCGCGTCCATCACCAGAAGCAGCGGCAGCATCAGCCCGATGGCCTGCGCCGGCGGCAGGATGAGCGCCAGGAACGGCGCGGCGGCAAAGGCTGCCCCCGATCCGAATCCGCCCTTCGAGACCGCCGCGAAGAGCACCGCGGGTACGGCGAAGGCGAAGAATTCCGGGCCAATCTCGATCATCCGTCGCCCCCCTGCCGCCGGTTCACCGGCGCAGGCTTAGCGCAGGCCGCAGGGACCCGCCAGCCGGTGCTGCGTCGCGGCGCCCTTGCGCGACTCGGGCCGAATGGCTACCCACCGCGGCAACCGGAAACCAGCAAAGGCACTTTTCCATGGCCAGACCCAAGATCGCGCTGATCGGCGCCGGGCAGATCGGCGGCACCCTCGCCCATCTCGCCGCCATCAAGGAGCTCGGCGACGTCGTCCTGTTCGACATCGCCGAAGGCACCCCCCAGGGCAAGGCGCTCGACATCGCGTCATCCGGCCCCTCCGAGAAGTTCGACGCCTCCGTGACCGGCGCCAACGACTACGCCGCCATCGCGGGCGCCGATGTGTGCATCGTGACCGCGGGCGTGCCGCGGAAGCCGGGGATGAGCCGGGACGACCTGCTCGGCATCAACCTCAAGGTCATGAAGTCGGTCGGCGAGGGCATCAAGGAGCATGCGCCCGACGCCTTCGTGATCTGCATCACCAACCCGCTCGACGCGATGGTCTGGGCGCTGCGCGAATTCTCGGGCCTGCCCCACAACAAGGTCTGCGGCATGGCCGGCGTGCTGGACAGCGCCCGCTTCCGCCACTTCCTGAGCCTCGAGTTCAACGTCTCGATGAAGGACGTCACCGCCTTCGTCCTCGGCGGCCACGGAGACACCATGGTGCCGCTCGCCCGCTACTCCACCGTAGGCGGCATCCCCCTGCCGGACCTGGTCGAGATGGGCTGGACCACGCAGGAGAAGATGGATGCTATCATCCAGCGCACCCGCGACGGCGGGGCCGAGATCGTCGGCCTGCTGAAGACCGGCTCGGCCTTCTACGCCCCCGCGACCTCGGCGATCGAGATGGCCGAAGCCTATCTCAAGGACCAGAAGCGCGTCCTGCCCTGCGCGGCATGGGTCGATGGCGCCCTCGGCCTCAAGGGCATGTATGTCGGCGTGCCGACCGTGATCGGCGCGGGCGGTGTCGAGCGGATCATCGACATCAAGATGAACAAGGACGAGAAGGCCATGTTCGACAAGTCGGTGGACGCGGTGAAGGGCCTTGTCGAGGCCTGCAAGGGCATCGACAGCTCCCTCGCCTGAGCGGACGGCGAAGGACCGAGGAAGGGCCCCCGCGCGGGGCCCTTTTTGCTTTGGGCGCTGGCGGGATCCCTCCGAATCATCCTCGCGCCCCATCGCCGGGCCCGGCCGCGGGCGCTGTGATCACACCTGCATTTCGCGTGATCACAAAACCGGAAATTTTCCGCCCAATGATTCAAAAGCCCGACTTTAGGCTTAAAGCCCGCGCCGCGCCGTGTCATGGAAGGGGAAACTGACTTCCTCCAGAAGGATACGCGCCCCATGAACATCCACGAATACCAGGCCAAGGCCCTGCTCCGCTCCTACGGCGCCCCCGTGTCGGACGGGCGTCCGGTGACGCGGGCCGAGGATGCGAAGACGGCGGCGGGCGAACTCGACGGGCCGCTCTGGGTCGTGAAGGCGCAGATCCACGCCGGCGGCCGCGGCAAGGGCCATTTCAAGGAGGCCGACGCCGGCGAGAAGGGCGGCGTCCGGCTGGCGAGGTCCGTGGCCGAGGCCGCGGAGGAAGCGAAGAAGATGCTGGGCCGCACGCTGGTGACGCACCAGACCGGACCCGCGGGCAAGCAGGTGAACCGCATCTACATCGAGGACGGCTCGGGGATCGAGCGCGAGCTCTACCTCGCCCTGCTGGTCGACCGCGGCTCGTCCCGCATCTCGTTCGTCTGCTCGACCGAGGGCGGCATGGACATCGAGGAGGTCGCGGCCAGCACCCCCGACAAGATCCTGTCCTTCGCCGTCGACCCGGCCACCGGCTACCAGCCGTTCCACGGCCGCCGCATCGCCTTCGCGCTGGGCCTCGAAGGCCAGCAGGTGAAGCAGTGCGTGTCGCTGATGGGCATCCTCTACAAGGCCTTCCTCGAGAAGGACATGGAGATGCTGGAGATCAACCCGCTGATCGTCACCGACAAGGGCGACCTGAAGGTGCTGGACAGCAAGATCAGCTTCGACGGCAACGCCATGTACCGCCACGCCGACATCGCCGCACTCAGGGACGAGACGGAAGAGGACGCGAAGGAACTCGCCGCCTCGAAATACGACCTGAACTACATCGCGCTCGATGGCGAGATCGGCTGCATGGTGAACGGCGCAGGCCTGGCCATGGCGACCATGGACATCATCAAGCTCTACGGCGCCGAACCGGCCAACTTCCTCGACGTCGGCGGCGGCGCCACGAAGGAGAAGGTGACCGAGGCGTTCAAGATCATCACCTCCGATCCGAACGTGAAGGGCATCCTCGTCAACATCTTCGGCGGCATCATGCGCTGCGACGTCATCGCCGAGGGCGTGGTGTCGGCGGTCAAGGAAGTGGGCCTGAAGGTGCCGCTGGTCGTCCGGCTCGAAGGCACCAACGTCGAGGAAGGCAAGCGCATCCTGAACGAGAGCGACGTCGACGTGATCGCCGCCGACGACCTGCGCGACGGGGCGGAGAAGATCGTCAAGGCGGTGAAGGGGTAAGCGTTGTTCCGTGTCCCTGCCCCCGCCACCGCTTTGGCGGGGTGCATGAGATGCCTGCGACGTGTTTTCGGGAGGTCGTCGGGATTGCTGCAATTGGTTACAAGTAGTTTGGCGACCGCTGTTCTGCCCTTGTTCCTGTTCAGCGTTTTCGGTTCGCCGAAGGTCTATGACATAGTCGCCGTCGGCATTTTCACGACGCTTTCCTTACTCTGCCTCCTCAGTTTCTGGCTGTCCGCCGACCTCAGTTTCGGTGCCAACAACGGGTATCAGCCCATGGCGGCGACTGCCTTGGCCGTTAACATTCTGCTGGTCGTCATCCTCTGGATCCCTCTCGGATTTGCCTTTCGCAAATTCAATCGTTTCATCGATTCGGGAGGAAGCAAGCCGTGCTCATGATGTTGGTCGCCTCGGCGACGTTCGCAAGGCACGTGGTTTTCCGGGAGCAGTTGCAAGATGTTGACGGACGCAAGATGACGGCCGGGGGATCCGGGACAGACTCGAGGTCATGCGCAGCTTCTGGTGAGCGAAGGAAAGGATTGATCCCGCTTCCCTCCGGAATATCCGACAGCGATTACGGCGCGCATCGCGCGACCGTGGAACGGACAGGCTCCGGCGCACGTTCTCCGCTGAAAGGAGATATTTCCCATGCGCAACATCCATCTGCCCAGCCGTTCCACCATCGCGCCGCCGCCGCCCTCGTCGCGGGTGTCCCCGGCGCTGGTCAGCCTGGGGCTGATCGGGCTCGGCGCGCTGCTGTGGCGGTCGAAGCCGTCGCTGATGGACATGCCGGACCCGGTTCCGCTGGGGGACCACGCGGACGACACGCTGCTGCGCCGCGCCGCGCGGCGGTCGCGCGACGGGGTCTCGAGGATCGCGCCGGGCAACCTCGGCGTGTCGCTCGGCCGCTCGATGGTCGTCGCCGGGGCGGCGATGCTGCTGACGCGGCTGCTGGACGAGATCGCATCGGACGACTGACGGCCGCACGCCGCGCCGTCCACACGGCGCCGGGCCACTTCCTGTTCCGCGGCGCCGACACGGCCTGCCGGGTGCGCTCCGCACCGCGGCTCAGCTTTGCGCCGCACTCGGAACCTCCCTTCACCACACACCATCAACGCGCCCGGACCGTCGCCAACGGCGTCGGCGCGCCGGTCGGCCTGCGCGTGCCCGGCACCTCCCATCCCCGACACTCCGCCGCAGCGGGCATCCCCGCCCTGCGCGGCCACAGGACATAATCAGCAAGGATCCAGCCATGGCCATTCTCGTCGACGAAAACACCAAGGTGATCTGCCAGGGCTTCACCGGCTCCCAGGGCACCTTCCACAGCGAACAGGCCATCGCCTACGGCACCAAGATGGTCGGCGGCGTGACCCCGGGCAAGGGCGGGCAGACCCACCTCGACCTGCCGGTGTTCAACTCCTGCCACGAGGCGGTGGCGAAGACCGGGGCCAATGCCTCCGTCATCTACGTCCCGCCCCCCTTCGCCGCCGACTCGATCCTCGAGGCGCTGGATGCCGAGATCCCGCTGATCATCTGCATCACCGAGGGCATCCCCGTGCTCGACATGATGAAGGTGAAGCGCGCGCTCGCGAACAGCGCGTCGCGGCTGATCGGGCCGAACTGCCCCGGTGTCATCACGCCCGGCGCCTGCAAGATCGGCATCATGCCCGGCCACATCCACAAGCGCGGCTCGGTGGGTGTTGTTTCCCGCTCGGGCACGCTTACCTACGAGGCCGTGAAACAGACCTCCGACAGCGGCCTCGGCCAGTCCACGGCCGTCGGCATTGGCGGCGACCCGATCAAGGGGACCGAGCACATCGACGTGCTCGAGATGTTCCTGGCCGACCCCGAGACCGAGAGCATCATCATGATCGGCGAGATCGGCGGCTCGGCCGAGGAGGACGCCGCGCAGTTCCTGAAGGACGAGAAGAAGGCCGGGCGCTGGAAGCCCACCGCGGGCTTCATCGCGGGCCGCACCGCCCCCCCGGGCCGCCGCATGGGCCATGCCGGCGCCATCGTCGCGGGCGGCAAGGGCGGCGCCGAGGACAAGATCGAGGCGATGAAATCCGCCGGGATCGTGGTGGCCGACAGCCCCGCGGGCCTGGGCGAGGCGGTGCTGAAGGCGATCGGGTGACACCATGACGGGGCGCGCGCCGCACGGATCCTGCACAGATACCCCGCGACCGGCGCTCCGGCGCGGTGCGGCGGAGGCGCGGCCATGAGCTTCGCCGGCGCCGTGCGGACCTGCTTCCGGAAATACGTCACCTTCTCGGGCCGCGCCTCGCGGTCCGAGTACTGGTATTTCGTGCTGTTCATGTTCCTCGGCACCGTGGCCCTCGGCATCGTCGACTCGGTCCTCTTCGGCACCACCATGGTCGAGACCGGGCCGGGCCAGATGGCGGTGGCGTCGAACGGCCCCATCGCCGGGCTCTTCGGCCTCGCCACCTTCCTGCCCGGCCTTGCCGCGGGCTGGCGGCGGATGCACGACACCGGGCGCAGCGGGCTCTACGTCTTCTACCCGCTGATCGTCATGGTCGGCATCGGCACTGCCGTCGCCTTCTTCGGCGGCATCGGCCAGTTCCGGGACGGGGAGGCCGGGGTGCTGGCCGCCATCGTGCTGGTCCCCGCGATGATCGTCCTCGCCATCTCGCCGCTGCTGGTGCTCTGGTGGCTCACCCGCCCCTCCGAGCCGCGCGAGAACCAGTGGGGCCCGCCCCCCGCATGACCCTTCCCCCTCCGCCCCGATCCCACCGATTGATGAGGTGATCCCATGACCGACCAGTCCCCGAACGACGTCTTCCACGCCTCGAGCTTCATGCAGGGGCACAACGCCGAATACCTCGAACAGCTCTACGCGAAATACGCCAGCGACCCCCACGCGGTGGACGAAAGCTGGCGCGCCTTCTTCAAGTCCCTCGGCGACACCGCCGACGACGCGAGGGCCGAGGCGCAGGGCGCCAGCTGGACCCGCACCGACTGGCCGCCGCAGCCCAGCGACGAGCTGACCGCCGCGCTCGACGGCCAGTGGCCCGCCGCGCCCGCCGCCCCCGCGAAGGAGGCGAAGGCGGCCGCGCAGAAGATCGCGAACAAGGCCACCGAACAGGGCGTGAAGGTCAGCGACGAGCAGATCAAGCGCGCCGTTCTGGATTCGCTCCGGGCGCTGATGCTGATCCGCGCCTACCGGATCCGCGGCCACCTTGCCGCGCAGCTCGACCCGCTCGGGATGCGCGACCCGGGCGACCAGCCCGAGCTCGACCCCGCCTCCTACGGGTTCGAGGAAAAGGACATGGACCGGCCGATCTTCATCGACAAGGTGCTCGGCCTCGAGATGGCGACGCTGCGCGAGATCCTCGCGATCGTGCGCCGCACCTACTGCGGCACCTTCGCGCTCCAGTACATGCACATCTCGAACCCGGTCGAGGCCGCCTGGCTGAAGGAGCGGATCGAGGGCTATGACAAGGAGATCCGCTTCACCCGCGAGGGCCGCAAGGCGATCCTGAACAAGCTGGTCGAGGCCGAGGGCTTCGAGAAGTTCCTGCACGTCAAGTACATGGGCACCAAGCGTTTCGGCCTCGACGGCGGCGAAAGCCTGATTCCGGCGATGGAGCAGGTGATCAAGCGGGGCGGCGCGCTCGGCGTCAAGGAGATCATCATCGGCATGCCCCACCGCGGCCGCCTGTCGGTGCTGGCCAACGTGATGCACAAGCCCTACCGCGCGATCTTCAACGAGTTCCAGGGCGGCAGCTACAAGCCCGAGGACGTGGACGGCTCGGGCGACGTGAAGTACCACCTCGGCGCCTCGTCCGACCGCGAGTTCGACGGCAACAAGGTGCACCTGTCGCTGACCGCCAACCCCTCGCACCTCGAGGCGGTGAACCCCGTGGTGCTGGGCAAGGCGCGGGCCAAGCAGGACCAGCTCGACGATACCGACCGCACCAAGGTGCTGCCGATCCTGCTGCACGGCGACGCGGCCTTCGCGGGCCAGGGCGTGGTGGCGGAGTGCTTCGCGCTCTCGGGCCTGCGCGGCCACCGCACCGGCGGCACCATGCACATCGTGGTGAACAACCAGATCGGCTTCACCACCGCGCCGCACTTCTCGCGCTCCTCCCCCTATCCCACCGACAACGCGCTGGTGGTCGAGGCGCCGATCTTCCACGTCAACGGCGACGACCCCGAGGCGGTGGTCCACGCCGCCAAGGTGGCGACGGAGTTCCGCCAGAAGTTCCACAAGGACGTGGTGATCGACATCTTCTGCTACCGCCGCTTCGGCCACAACGAGGGGGACGAACCGATGTTCACCAACCCCCAGATGTACAAGCAGATCAAGAAGCAGAAGACGACGCTCACGCTCTACACCGACCGGCTGGTGGCCGACGGGCTGATCCCCGAAGGCGAGATCGAGGATGCCAAGGCCCGTTTCCAGGCGTTGCTGAACGACGAGTTCGAGGCCGGCAAGGAATACCGCCCGAACAAGGCCGACTGGCTGGACGGGCGCTGGAGCCATCTCGACAAGCAGGGCAAGAAGTACCAGCGCGGCAAGACCGCCATCAAGCGCGAGACCTTCGAGGCGATCGGCAAGGCGCTGGTCACGACGCCCGAGAACTTCGCCACCCACAAGACGGTGGAGCGCCTGCTCGACGCCAAGAAGCAGATGTTCGAGACTGGCGAGGGCTTCGACTGGGCCACGGCCGAGGCGCTGGCCTTCGGCGCGCTGCTGCTCGAAGGCTACCCGGTGCGCCTTGCTGGCCAGGACAGCACGCGGGGCACCTTCTCGCAGCGCCATTCGGGCATCGTGAACCAGGAGACGGAAGAGCGGTACTATCCGCTGAACAACATCCGCGAGGGTCAGGCGCATTACGAGGTCATCGACTCGATGCTCTCGGAATACGCGGTGCTCGGGTTCGAATACGGCTATTCGCTGGCCGAGCCCAACGCGCTCGCCATCTGGGAAGCGCAGTTCGGCGACTTCGCCAACGGCGCGCAGATCATGTTCGACCAGTTCATCTCGTCGGGCGAAAGCAAGTGGCTCCGCATGTCGGGCCTCGTCTGCCTGCTGCCCCACGGCTACGAAGGGCAAGGGCCCGAGCACTCGTCGGCGCGGCTCGAGCGGTTCCTGCAGATGTGCGGCCAGGACAACTGGATCGTCGCCAACTGCTCGACCCCGGCGAACTACTTCCACATCCTGCGCCGCCAGCTGCACCGCAGCTACCGCAAGCCGCTGATCCTGATGACGCCGAAATCCCTGCTGCGCCACAAGCTGGCGGTCAACAAGGCCGAGGATTTCCTGACCGGGTCCAGCTTCCACCGGGTGCTGTGGGACGACGCGCAGATGGGCAACTCGGACTTCACGCTGAAACCCGACGCCGAGATCAAACGCGTCGTGATGTGCTCGGGCAAGGTCTATTATGACCTGCTGGAGAAGCGCGACGCCGAGGGGCTCGACGACATCTACCTGCTCCGGATCGAACAGTTCTACCCGTTCCCGGCGCTCAGCCTCGTGAAGGAGCTGGAGCGGTTCAAGGGCGCCGAGATGATATGGTGCCAGGAAGAGCCGAAGAACCAGGGCGCCTGGACCTTCATCGAGCCCAACATCGAATGGGTGCTCTCGCGCATCGGCGCCGCGACCAAGCGGCCGGCCTATGTCGGGCGCCCCGCCTCCGCCTCGCCCGCCACGGGCCTGGCCTCGCAACACAAAGCACAACAGACCGCACTGGTCGACGCCGCGCTCGGCCTGGAAGGATAAGCACATGAGTACCGAAGTCCGCGTTCCCACCCTTGGCGAAAGCGTCACCGAAGCCACCGTCGCCACCTGGTTCAAGAAGCCCGGCGACAGCGTCGCGGTGGACGAGATGCTGTGCGAGCTGGAAACCGACAAGGTGACGGTCGAGGTGCCCTCGCCCGTCTCCGGCAAGCTGGCCGAACTGGTGGCCCAGGAGGGCGACACCGTCGGCGTCGACGCCCTGCTCGCCACCATCGCCGAGGAGGGCAGCGCCGGTCCCGAGGAGATGACGCCGAAGGCCAGCGCCGCGAAGGGCGCGAGCGCCGAGGCCGAAGGGCTGGCCGAGGCCGAGGAAGAGCCGAAGGCGGCACCGCAGCCCGAAGGCGGCAGCGGCGGCGGCGATGGCCAGACCGTCGACGTCATGGTGCCGACGCTGGGCGAATCCGTGACCGAGGCGACCGTGTCGACCTGGTTCAAGAAGACCGGCGACACCGTCGAGGCCGACGAGATGCTCTGCGAGCTCGAGACCGACAAGGTCAGCGTCGAGGTTCCGGCCCCCGCGGCCGGCGTGCTCGGCAAGATCCTCGCCGGCGAGGGCGAGACGGTGAAGGCGGGCGGCAAGCTGGCCGAGATGAGCCGCGGCGGCGAAGGCCAGGCGCACTCGGTCGAGGAAGGCACGCCCGAGACCACGGAGAAGCCCGGCGGCATGCAGGGCACCGTGGCGAAGGACGTGGAGGACGCGCCCTCGGCCAAGAAGATGATGGCCGAGAAGGGCGTCTCGCGCGATGCCGTCACCGGCACCGGCAAGGACGGCCGGGTGATGAAGGACGACGTGATGAAGGCGCTGTCCCAGCCGAGGGCCGAGGCCCCCGCGCCCAGGCCCGCCCCCCGCGCCCCCTCCCCCGCGTCGGACGCCGACCGCGAGGAGCGGGTGAAGATGACCCGGCTGCGGCAGACCATCGCAAAGCGCCTGAAGGACAGCCAGAACACCGCGGCGATGCTGACCACCTACAACGAGGTGGACATGACCGGCATCATGGAGCTTCGCAACGAATACAAGGACCTGTTCCAGAAGAAGCACGGCGTGAAGCTGGGCTTCATGTCCTTCTTCACCAAGGCCTGCTGCCACGCGCTGATGGAAGTGCCGGAAGTGAACGCCGAGATCGACGGCACCGACGTCGTCTACAAGCACTTCGTGCACATGGGCATCGCCACCGGCACGCCCACGGGCCTCGTCGTGCCGGTGGTGCGCGACGCCGACCAGATGTCCTTCGCCGCGATTGAGAAGGCCATCGCCGAACTCGGCGCCAAGGCGCGGGACGGCAAGCTCTCGATGGCCGAGATGCAGGGCGGCACCTTCACGATCTCGAACGGCGGCGTCTACGGCTCGCTCATGTCCTCGCCGATCCTGAACCCGCCGCAGTCGGGCATCCTCGGGATGCACAAGATCCAGGACCGCCCCATGGCCATCGGCGGCAAGGTCGAGATCCGGCCGATGATGTACCTCGCCCTCAGCTACGACCACCGCATCGTCGACGGCAAGGGCGCGGTGACGTTCCTCGTCCGCGTGAAGGAGGCGCTGGAGGATCCGCGGCGGCTGCTGATGGACCTCTGATCCGGCGGGCGAAAGCCCGCTGAAGGCCGGGCTCCAGCCCGGCCGCCTTCCCACTCCCGTCCCATCATCGCGCCACCATCGGCCCGGGCACGCGCGGTTCGCCGGGCCGCGGCCCGGTATGCCTCCCTGTCCCGATGGCTGGCGGTAGGCCCCGACGCCCCCGAAACCCGGTATTCGGGGAACCCGGACCGTTCCGGCCGCCTTGTTCCTGCGACAGCCGCGCCTCGGCGGGCTTTCGCCGACAGATCCTCGCGTCAAGCCCGAGGATGACGACACCGCAGGGACAGACCGCACAGCATGAAACGCACCCTCCTCCTTCTTCCCCTCCTCGCCGCCTGCATGCCGCAGGAGGTGCCCGAGGGCATGTCCATCCGCCACGTCGAATCGACCCGCCCCTATGGCGACCGCGCCCGCTGGCACCTGTTCGTCTTCGACCCCGCCGTGCCGCGCTCCCTCGACGAGCGGCTGAAGCTTGCCCGCGCCGCCACCGCGAACGACGGCAACTGCCGCTGGGTCGACGCGCCGAAGGACGAGATCCTCCGCCAGACCGCCGACCAGGGCGCCCGCTATGCCGAGACGACGCTCGCCGCGCCGCTGATCTGCCGGACCTGAAGCGCCGCCTGCCGCGTTGCGGTAGGATGGGTGATATCACCCATCCCAAGTCCACCGATGAAGGGCCCCGCCATGCAACTGCTGATCCGCCACAAGACCACCGATCCCGCCGCTTGGCGCCGGTTCCTCGACGACGACCGCGAGAACCAGGGCAAGGCGGGCCTCTCGATGCTCCAGCTCTGGACCGACGCGGGCGATCCGAACACGTTCTGGGCGCTGTTCGAGGTGTCCGACCGCGACGAGGCGCAGCCCTGGGTGGACGCGATGCAGGGCGGGCTCTACGACGACAGGGCGGGCATCACCGGGGCGGATTACCACTTCCTGAACACCGCCTGACGCTGCCTTGGCGCTGGGCTCGCCCGTCCGGACGAAGGACCGGGCGGGGCAATCCCGACCGGAATGCGCATCGCTGCAACCCGTCCGTGGCGGAGGTCTCTCGCCCCGGTCACGTGCCGGCCGGGACGTCATGTTTGACGACCCCGCGGACTTGATGGCCTTCTTCGATGACCGACAGCCACGGAAAGGCCCAGCATGACCCCCGAGCTTACCGCCCTGACCCTCGCCGCGCTGCTCCAGGCGCTCCAGTTCGCGCTCTATGCCGTGCCCGCCAACCGCGAGCTCGGCCCCGGCTACACCATGTCCGCCCGCGACCGCCCGCCCAGCCGCGAGATGTCGGCCGTGACCGCCCGCCTCGGCCGCGCCCTCGCCAACCATTTCGAGGGGCTGATCCTGTTCGGCATCGCCGTCGGCGTCACCCAGATGTCGGGCCAGAACACCGCGCTGACCGCCGCCTGCGGCTGGACCTACCTCGCCGCCCGCGTCCTCTACATCCCCGCCTACGCCCTCGGCTGGCGGCCCTGGCGCTCGCTGATCTGGGCCGTGGGCTTCTTCGCGACGGTCCTGATGCTTCTTGCCGCGCTGATCTGACCGGAAACCCTGTCCGCGGCGCGGCTTGTGCGCTATGGACGGGCCGAACACGCGATCAGGACTGCCCGAACCAAAGGAGACCCCATGTCCGCTTATGATGTCATCGTCATCGGCTCCGGCCCCGGCGGCTATGTCTGCGCCATCCGCTGCGCCCAGCTCGGCCTGAAGACCGCCTGCGTCGAGGGGCGCGAGACGCTCGGGGGCACCTGCCTCAACATCGGCTGCATTCCCTCCAAGGCGCTGCTCCACGCCACCCACATGCTGCACGAGGCGGAGCACAACTTCGCCGCCATGGGCCTGAAGGGCAAGAGCCCCTCGGTCGACTGGCAGCAGATGCAGGCCTACAAGACCGACGTCATCGGCCAGAACACCAAGGGCATCGAGTTCCTGTTCAAGAAGAACAAGATCGACTGGATCAAGGGCTGGGCGTCCATTCCCGAGGCGGGCAAGGTCAAGGTCGGGGACGAGGTGCACGAGGCGAAGAACATCGTCATCGCCACCGGCTCGGAGGTCGCGCCGCTGAAGGGCGTCGAGGTGGACGAGAAGACCGTCGTCTCCTCCGAGGGCGCCCTGTCGCTGAACAAGGTGCCGAAGACGATGACCGTGATCGGCGCGGGGGTGATCGGGCTCGAGATGGGCAGCGTCTACCGCCGGCTCGGGGCCGAGGTGACGGTGATCGAATACCTCGACGTCATCACCCCGGGCATGGACGGCGAGGTGCAGAAGTCCTTCAAGCGGCTGCTCGAGAAGCAGGGCCTGCAGTTCGTCATGGGCGCGGCCGTTCAGGGGGTCGACACCGCGAAGGGCAAGGCGACGACGCGCTACAAGCTGAACAAGGACGGCAGCGAGCACACGCTGGACAGCGACATCGTGCTGCTGGCGACGGGCCGCAAACCCTTCACCGACGGCCTCGGCCTCGACGCGCTCGGCGTGAAGATGTCCCCGCGGGGACAGATCGAGACCGACGCCCACTGGGCGACCTCGGTCAAGGGAATCCACGCCATCGGCGACGCGATCAAGGGCCCGATGCTGGCCCACAAGGCCGAGGACGAGGGGATGGCCGTGGCCGAGGTGCTGGCGGGCAAGGCGGGCCACGTCAACTACGGCGTGATCCCGGGCGTCATCTACACCCACCCCGAGGTGGCGAGCGTGGGCATGACCGAGGAGCAGCTGAAGGAGGCGGGCACGCCCTACAAGGCGGGCAAGTTCTCGTTCATGGGCAACGGCCGGGCGAAGGCCAACTTCGCCGCCGACGGCTTCGTCAAGATCCTCGCCCACAAGGAGACGGACCGCATCCTCGGCGCCCACATCATCGGCCCGATGGCGGGCGACCTGATCCACGAGATCTGCGTCGCCATGGAGTTCGGCGCCGCGGCGCAGGACCTCGCCCTGACCTGCCACGCCCATCCGACCTATTCGGAAGCGGTGCGCGAGGCGGCGCTGGCCTGCGGCGACGGCCCCATCCACTCCTGACGCCGACGCCACGCCGCGCGCCGACCAGCCCCGCCGGCCGGTCGGCGCCATCCTGCACGAACGGCGAGGACCGCGATTCCACCGGGCCCACGGCCTTCGACCGGGCCCCAAACCCCATTTTTGCTTCCCAAATATCCTCGGGGGGAGGATCCGCGCAGCGGATCCGGGGGGCAGACAGCCCCCCGACCACGGCCCCCAAGGCGCTGCCGGACGATCCGCACCCCCCCGAAGGCGACGCAGCCGCACCAAGGCCATTTACTTCGCGGGGCCCGCGCGCTCTAGAGACAGCTGAAAGCGTCGAGTGCCAACCATGCGCCAGCCCAAGATCCTGACCACCCTCAAGACCTACGACCGCCACCAGTTCGCGGCCGACCTCCTCGCCGGGGCGACCGTCGCCATGGTGGCGATCCCCCTCAGCCTCGCCATCGCCATCGCCTCGGGCGCCGATCCGGCGAAGGGGCTGGTGACGGCGATCGTCGGCGGCTTCCTGATCTCGGCCCTCGGCGGCAGCCGGGTGCAGATCGGCGGTCCCACCGGTGCCTTCATCGTCGTCGTCTTCGGCGTCATCGCCGAACACGGTTACGACGGGCTTGTGCTCGCCACCTTCATGGCCGGGCTGATGCTGCTCGTCGCGGGATATTTCCGGGCCGGGCGGCTGATCGCCTTCGTCCCCGAGGCGGTGGTGAACGGCTTTACCATCGGCATCGCCATCATAATCGCGACGAGCCAGGTCAAGGACGTCCTCGGCCTCGCCACCCCCGCCCTGCCCGCCGCCTTCCTCGAGAAGCTGCCCGTGCTCTGGGCGGCCCGCGACACGCTCAGCCTGCCGGCCCTCGCCGTCGCCCTGCTCGCCTTCGCGCTGATCCTCGCCCTGCGCCGCCTCGCCCCGCGCTTTCCGGGCCTGATCGTCGCGGTCGCCCTCGCTTCGGCCCTCGTCGCCCTCGCCGACCTGCCCGTCGACACCATCGCCTCCCGCTTCGGCGCCCTGCCCCGCGCCCTCCCGGCCCCCGCGCTCCCCGATCTCTCCCCCGCCCGCATCGTCGAGCTCCTGCCCTCGGCCATCGTCATCGCCTTCCTCGCCGGGATCGAATCCCTGCTCTCGGCGATGGTCGCCGACCGGATGATCGAAGGCCACCACCGCCCCAATGCCGAACTCCTGGCCCAGGGCGCGGCGAACCTCGGCGCCGCGCTCTTCGCCGGCCTGCCCGCCACGGGCGCCATCGCCCGCACCGCCACCAACGTCCGCGCGGGCGGTCGGACGCCGGTCGCGGGCATCGTCCACGCCCTCGTCATCCTGCTGGTGCTGCTCTTCGCCGCCCCGCTCGCGGGCGACCTCGCCCTGCCCGCCCTCGCCGCGCTGCTGATGGTCACCGCCTGGAACATGAGCGAGCCGCACAAGTGGCGCGGCTACGCCCGCGCCCGCCCCGCCGACCGCCTGCTGCTGCTGCTGACCCTGGTGCTGACCGTCACCGTGGACCTGACCGTGGCGATCGGCACCGGCACCGCCCTCGGCCTCGCCCTGCGCCTCGCCCGCCGCACCGGGAGCGGCGCCGACGCGGAAAGCGACTGGACCCCGCCCGAGCGCTGATCGCCCTCGCCGCTCCCGCACCCGGCCCCCATCTTTGCTTCCCAAATATCCTCGGGGGGAGGATCCGCGCAGCGGATCCGGGGGGCAGACAGCCCCCCGCGACGCCGGCCCAGATGCGCCGCCTCGCCCCGTCGGCGCCGGGCGGGGGGTGCGGGGGGCGGCAGCCCCCCGCCTCTCACGACAGAAGCAGCCGCAGCCCCTGGGTCACGTCGGTGCGCACGGCCAGGCGCAGCCCCGGCTCGTCCCCCGCGCGCAGCGCCGCGAGGATCATCCGGTGCCCCGCGGGCAGGTCGGTGCGCATCAGCCGACCGTAGAGCCGCCGCATCGTGGGGCCGAGCTGGAGCCAGACCGTCTCGGCCATGGCCAGCATCGCCGGTGCCTGGGCGCGGAGGTAGAGCGTGCGGTGGAACTCGAGGTTGGTGCGCAGGTAGCCGACGGCGTCGTGCTTGGCGATCACCTCGGCCAGGGTGCCGTTGATCGCCTGCAGCCGGTCGATCAGCGCGATATGCGCCCGCGGCAGGGCGCGCGAGGCCAGCTCGACCTCCAGAAGCGCGCGCAGCGCCCCCAGCTCCTCGATCCGCTCGTTCGACAGCTCCGGCGTCGCGACCCGCCCCGAGGAGGAGAGCGTCAGCGCCCCCTCGGCCGCCAGCCGCCGCACCGCCTCCCGCGCCGGGGTCATCGAGACGTCGAACTGCCGCCCGATGCCGCGCAGGGTCAGCGCCACGCCCGGGGCGATCTCGCCGTGCATGATCTGCGCGCGCAGGCTGCGGTAGACCCGGTCGTGGGCGGCCAGCCCCGAATCGGCGCGCTGCGGGTTCAGGAGCACGCCGGCCTCACGCGCGGAACCGCCAGCGGTGCAGGCTCGCGCCCTCGCGCCGCAGCCAGGCGCGGTGGCGGGCATGGTCGGGCATCAGGCCGGCCACCACCGCCCAGAAGGCGGGGGAATGGTCCATCCGCGCCCGGTGCGCCACCTCGTGCGCCGCGACATAGGCCAGCACCTCGGGCGGGGCGAGGATCAGCCGCCAGGAATACATCAGGTCCCCCGCGGCCGAGCACGACCCCCAGCGCGACCGCGTGTCGCGCAGGCTGATCCGCCCGTAGCCGAGACCGAGCCGCGCGGCATAGCCGTCCGAGGCCGCCACCAGCCGGTCCCGCGCCAGCGCCTTCAGGAAGGCCTCGACCCGCGCCCCGACCGCACCCGCCGCGCCCGGCACCTCCAGCACCTCGGCCCCGAGCCGCACCGCGCGCCCCGCCCCCGGCACCACCCGGCGCATCCGCCCCTCCACCGGCAGGACCGCGCCGAAGCCCACCGTCTCGGCGCCCGGCGTTCCGGCCAGCTGGCGGCGGATCCAGTCCTCCTTCTGGCGGGCGAATCCCAGCGCCTCGGATTCGGCCACCCGGCGCGGCAGGGTCAGCGTCACCCGCCCGTCGAGCCCCGACACCCGGAGCGAGATCCGCCGCGCCCGCGCCGAGCGGCGCAGGACGATGTCGATCGGAGGGTTGCCCGGCAGCACCGCCTCACCCATATGAACCTCCGGAAAGGGGTCGTGACGGCGCCGATCATAGACCGCGCCGCCCGCGCCGCGCCAGAGCCAAGAGGCCCGCCCGACAGGGGCCAAACAGGCTTTGACAGGCGGCGTCGCCTGTGGCATGGGCCTCTTTTCCGCCACGAGACAGTTCAGCAAGAAGGGGTATCCAATGCCCAAGGAAGAATGGGGCACCAAGCGGGTGTGCCCGACCACCGGCAAGCGGTTCTACGACCTGGGCAAGTCGCCCATCGTCAGCCCCTACACCGGCGAGGTCGTGGTCCTCGACACCGGCAAGGGCTCGCGCACCATGCTGGCCGACAAGGCCGACAAGGATGCGATGAAGAAGGACGTCAACGACGACGACGAGGTGATCCTGGACGAGGATGACGACGATACCGAAGTCGATCTCGGCGACGACGTCCTCGAGGACGACGACGAGAACGAGGACGTGTCGCTCGACGACATCGCCGACGTCCCGGTGGACGACGACTGAGCGCCGGTCCGGCCCGGTTTCCGGGGCCGGACGCCGCCCGCCGGAGCGGGCCGAAAAACACCCGCGGGGCACGCATTTTTCCGCTTGAACTGCCCCGCGTCATCCCATAGACCGCGCCTGTGACCGAAACGGCAGCAAGACGGCGCGGTCACAACGGGGCCTTAGCTCAGCTGGGAGAGCGCCTGCATGGCATGCAGGAGGTCAGCGGTTCGATCCCGCTAGGCTCCACCAAATCCCCCCGACAGCACCCGTCAGTGTCGCTACCGCGGCGAACGGATCGCATCTCCGGCTCAGGCCGATGCCGGCATGGTTCGCAGGCGTGTTGCCGATCACGATGCCTGTGAGGTGGAGGACAGGCCCACGATCCGGTCGAGTCCCGCCTGCGTGGAGTCGGCTTGAGTTGTCGAAAAGACCGGCTCTGTTGCGCAAATCACCTGGCGACCGAGGTTCCCCTTTCCCCGGACAGACTTATCCCACGGCCTCTGTGACGGGGATGCCGAGCGCGGTGTAGCCGTTGAGGACGGCTATGCGGACCTGGAGT
>NZ_PNOS01000078.1 GCF_002869745.1 Oceaniglobus roseus | reverse complement strand
CGCGGGGGCCGGCGCGACGGACGTGGCGGACGGGAATGCAGCGGGCGGCACGGGCCTTGCCTGCGGCGCGGCGACGGGCTCCGGCGCGGGCGCGGGGCGGGCCTGTCCCTTCGGATACATGAAGGGCTCGTCCCTGCCCTTCGTCTTCGTCTGCACCGAGTAGAGCGAGGTCGAGGCGCAGAGGAAGAGCGTGCTCCAGTCCTCTCCGCCCCAGTGCAGGTTCGCCACCATCTCGGGCACCGAGAGCTTGCCGATCAGCGCCCCCTCGAAGGAATAGACCCAGACGCCGCCCGGCGCCGTCACCCAGACGTTGCCGTCCTTGTCGGCCTTCATCCCGTCGGGCAGCCCCGGCTTCAGGCGATCGCGGATGCCGCCCGCGAACAGCCTGCCGTTGACCAGCTTGCCGTCCTCGGCGACGTCGAACATGCGGATGCAGGCCTCGTCGGTGTCGTTGACCCACATCCACTTCTGGCAGGGCGAGAAGCACAGACCGTTCGGCTGCTTGAACAGGTAGCGGTCGACGACCAGCTCCGGCTCGTCGCCCGGGCGGTGTCCGGGCGCCATGCGATAGACGCCCTGGAAGCCCAGGTGCGTCGGCCGCGGCACACCGAAATGCGCCATCCGGCCATAGGTCGGATCGGTGAAGTAGATCGCGCCGTCGTTGCCCACCACGATGTCGTTCGGGCTGTTCAGCTCGCGCCCCTTGTAGTGCGAACACATCACCTCGCGCCGTCCGTCCGGGCGGATGCGGACGACCGAGCTCGTGGAATGCTCGCAGACCAGCAGGTTCAGCTCGGCATCGTAGGTCATCCCGTTGCCCTTGTTCGAGGGACGCTGGATCTCCTTCACGCCCTGCCCCGGCGTGTAGCGGCGGCGCACGTCGGCGGGCATGTCGGAGAAGACCAGGTGCTTCTCGAGCGGATGCCACAGCGGGCCCTCGGTGAAGGTGTACCCGGTGCCAAGCTGGCGCACCGGCGCATCGACGTCGATCAGGGCGTGGAAGCTGTCGGCAAGGGCGGTGTGGGCCATGATCGGTCCTTTCGGCGTGTCAGGCAGGACTAAGGCGGGAGGCCGGACAGGCGTCAAGGCACCTGCGGACGGGGAACGGGGGGGTGTGGCGGCGCTCCGACATCTGCCTCACCCCCAGGCTGCAAGAAGCGGGCGGCCTGCCCCGTAAAGTGGATCGGCGGCGGGGCGCGGCACCTCGGCGATGCGGCGCAGCGTGGCCCCGCCGTCGTCGGGCAGCGCGCGCAGCGTCTCGACCGGCCCGGCCCCCGGGGGATAGCCGCCGACGACGGAGAAGCCGTCCCCGGCCGCGTCCCGGCAATGGCCCGTGCCCGGTGGCAGCAGCAGCACGTCGCCCGGGCCGACGTCCAGCGTCTCGCCGCCGGGGCCGCCGAGGATCAGCCGCGCCCGGCCCTCGACCACGGCCAGCACCTCGTGGACGTTGGGGTGGAAGTGGTGGAAGTCGAAGACGGTGTATTCCCACAGCCCCTGCCATCCGTTGGCGGAGAAGAGCGCCATCACGGCGTCGGCCCCCGGCGCGTCCAGCGCGGACCGTGCCACCAGCGCAGGCAGCGGGTTGTTCGGGATCGCCCCGCCCGTCGCCAGCGCCAGCGGCGTCACCGCCGCCTCCCCGGCCGGACGCAGACCCGCCGCACGCCCTTCCCCCGCCATCGCGCTCAGACCGGGAACCAGGGACGGTCCGGCAGGGTCTGGGTCATCGGCCCCGGTACCGTCATCCCCAGCCGCCCCACCACCTTCTGCCGCTCGATCTTCGCGGGCTTGTCGTGGATCGGCAGCAGGAAGGTGTAGTTGTTCAGGAGCTTCTTGATCGCCCCCTTCTCCTCGCGCTTGCTCTGCGAGTGGTTGCCGGTGGTGCGCGGCTCCATCCAGTTGTTGGTGTAGACGTGGTTCACGATCTGGTCGTTGAAGTCGTAGATCACGTCGCCGCAGATGCAGGCCAGCCCATCGGCCGTCTCGACGATGACGTTCATCGACCCTTCGGTGTGCGCACCCGCGTATTCGCACCAGACGCCGGGGATGATCTCCTCGGCCGTGGTGATGTCGAGGTCGAGGAAGCGGATCGCCTCGGGTTCGTAGATCCGGTCGACGAGGTGCTTGATGTCGGGCTTGGGGTACTGCGGGTACATGATGCCCGAGACCGAGAACTCCATCTCGCGGCGGTTCAGCACCACGGTGGTGTTCATCGGGAACAGGTCGTCCTTGCCCGCATGGTCGATGTGCAGGTGCGTGTGGCAGATATAGCGGATGTCGCCCAGGCGCAGCCCGTGCCTGGCCAGCTGGTTCTCGATCATGTTGTCGTGGAACTGGAGCCCCCGCATCCCGAGGCTCTCCATGATCGCGTTGTCGCGGTACCCGGTGTCGACCAGCACCGGGTATTCGCCCCCGGTGATGAGGAAGCCGTAGACCGGCACCCTTCTCACCCGCCCGCATTCGTGCCCGAGCACGAGGAACGAGGTTTCGAGCTCGATATCGCCGTAATCGAGGATGTGAATTTGCAAGGCCATCTGCCCCTCCCTATAACCTGTAGACCCGCTTCGCGGTGTCGTTGAAGATCGCCGATTGTTTCTTCTCGCTCAGAGACTTGGCGCCATCCCTGAAGGCGTTGAACAGTTCCGTGTAGCTGGTCCAGAGCTTCTCGATCGGGAAGTTCGACCCGAACATGCAGCGCCCGGCCCCGAACAGCCCTTCGGTGGTCACGATCATCTCCTCGATGAAGGCGGGATCGTTGCGGTGGAGGAAGGTGCCGAAGGCCGACAGCTTGGTGACGACGTTCGGGCAGTCGGCGAGGCGCTTCATGCCGTCGTGCCAGGCCTTGCGGCCCGCGTCGGACAGGTCTTCAAGCATTCCTGCATGTTGCAGGATGAAGGTGATGTGCGGGCAGGCTTTGGCGAGAGCCGCCGCGCCCTCCATCTGCGGTGCGAAGACCTGGAGGTCGAAGGTCCAGCCGTAATCCCCGAGATATGCGATGTTCTTCTGCACTGTCGCGTCGGTGCAGAGGTCAGGCGAGGCCGCGAAGCGGTAGGCCGGATTGTCGTGGAAGTGAAACTGCTGCCGGATCCCGCGCATCCGGTCATACCGCTTCAGCCGGTCGAGCTGGTCGCGCACGTCGCCTTTCGTGAAATCGGCATAGGCGACGATGGCGTCGGGCCGCCCGTGCGCCTCGCCCTCCGCCTGCACCCAGGCGGCCTCGTCCGCGAACCAGTTCGCCGCCCAGTTCGCCTGGACATAGACCGACTGCGTGATCCCGGTCCCGGCGATGTCGGCCAGGTATTCGCGGGTGGTGTAGTCGCGCTTGATCCCGGCATAGGGGCCGAAGATCCGCGGCTGTTCGGGGCCGAGCAGCCAGGGCAGGTCCTTCTGCAGCCAGATGTGGTGATGGGCGTCGATCATGCGGCCCTCCGTCCGTGCTTCGAAAGATCGAGGATGTGATCCACCACGGCGCCGAGGGTCGCACCGTCGCCGAGGCGGTCCAGCACCGGCAGGATCCCGGCCATCGCCGCCGTCTCGGGGCGATAGTCCGGATCGGCGGCCAGCGGCGTCAGCCAGGTCAGCGCCCATGCGCTGCGCGAAAGCCTGCGCACCGCGTCCACCATCGCCGCCGGGTCGCCCCGCTCCAGCCCGTCCGACAGCACCACCACCGCGGCGCCCCGGGCGAACCCGGCATAGCGCGGCACCGCCAGGAGCGCCTGCAACGCCTCGCCGATCCGGGTGCCGCCGTCGAAATCGGCGATGGCCGCGCCGACGCGCTCCAGCGCCTGCCCAAGGTCGCGCACCCGGAGCGGTCCGGTGATCCGCGTCAGCCGGGTGCCGAGCGTGAAGACCTCGCAGCGTTCCGCCGCCTGCACCAGCGCATGGGCGAGCCTCATCGCGGGTCCGCTGCGCTCCCTCATCGAGCCCGAGACGTCGATCAGCAGCATCACCCGCCGCTGCCGGGTCTTCCTCCGGGTCTCGAACAGGCGCAGCACGTCGCCGCCGCGCCGCGCCGCTTCGCGCAGGGTCCGCCGCGCGTCCAGCCGGTCCCCCCGCGCCGCGCGCCGCCGACGGTAGGAGATCCGCCGTGGCAGCGCTTCCGGCGCCT
>NZ_PNOS01000077.1 GCF_002869745.1 Oceaniglobus roseus | reverse complement strand
GCCAGTGGGCGCGGATCTCGGCCGGGCGGCCCGCGGGCGATGTCGGCTACACCTCCGCCACGCTCGCCGCCCATGTCGCCGCGGCGCCGGGGCTGGTGGCGACCACGGCGCTGCTGCATGTCGCCGAGGGCAGCATCGCGGAAACCCGCGAGGCGCTTGCGCCGCAGCTCGACAGGATCGCCCGCCATCCGGGCTTCGCGCGCGAGCTGTTCACCCGCGACCCCGCCATCGCCTTCGCCCGCCCCGGCATCGCCCTTTCCGAGGGCGGCCCGGTCTTCGGCACGGCCGTCACGGTCGATCCCGGCACGCGGACGATGCACTGGGACGCGGCGCGCCTCGACCGCGCGGCCGCCGGACTGCTCGCGGCGCGGCTGGAGGCGATGGCCGCCGACGCCGCCGCCGACCGCCCGCCGGAGCCGCTCTGCCCGGACGAGTGGAAGCTGACGCTGGAGGACTGGAACGCCACGGCCACGGCGCCCCCGGACCACGCGACCGTCCACGCCGCCTTCGCGGCACAGGCCGCCCGCACGCCGGAGGCGGTGGCGCTGGTGGTCGAGACCGAAAGCCTGAGCTACGCCGAACTCGACGCCGCGGCGAACCGGATGGCCCATGCGCTGCGCAGTTTCGGCGTGGGCCCGGGGGTGCATGTGGGGCTGTTCGTGGCGCGCTCGGCGGACCTCGTGATCGGCGCGCTCGGGATCCTGAAGGCTGGCGGCGCCTATGTCCCGCTCGATCCCGGCTATCCGCCCGAGCGCATCGCGCATTACCTCGCCGACAGCGCCGCCGCCGTGATCGTCGCCCAGCCCGACCTCGCCGCCCGCCTGCCGGCGTCGGAGGCCGCGCTGCTGCGCACCGACGATCCGCGCATCGCCGCCGCCCCCGCCACGGCGCCGGAAGGCGGCGCGGGGCCACGGGATCTGGCCTATCTCATCTACACCTCGGGCTCCACCGGCCTGCCGAAGGGCGTGATGGTCGAGCATCGCAACCTCGCGAACTTCTTCACCGCCATGGACGCCCGGATCGACCACGGCGCGGGCGCGGCCTGGCTGGCCGTCACCTCGCTGAACTTCGACATCTCGGTGCTCGAGCTGTTCTGGACCCTCGCCCGCGGCTTCAAGGTCGTGCTCTCGCGCGACGAGAACCGCACCCTCGTCTCCTCGGGCGCACCGGCGGTCAGCGACCGGCGGATCGACTTCAACCTGTTCTACTGGGGCAACGACGATGGCGCGGGGCCGAGGAAATACGAGCTGCTGCTGGAGGGCGCGAAGTTCGCCGACGCCCACGGCTTCAACGCCGTCTGGACGCCCGAGCGGCATTTCCACGCCTTCGGCGGCCCCTATCCGAACCCCGCCGTCACGGGCGCGGCAGTGGCGGCGGTGACGTCCAACCTGTCGGTGCGCGCGGGCTCCTGCGTCGCGCCGCTGCACCACCCCGCACGGATCGCCGAGGAATGGGCGGTGATCGACAACCTGACGGACGGGCGCGCGGGCCTCGCCATCGCCAGCGGCTGGCAGCCCGACGATTTCGTGCTGCGTCCCGAGAACACGCCGCCCGCCAACAAGGCCGCGATGTTCGAGGCCATCGAGGTGCTGCGCAGGCTCTGGCGCGGCGAGGCGGTCGCGTTCCCCACGCGGGACGGCACTCCCTACGAAGTCGTGACGCAGCCGCGGCCCGTGTCGAAGGAACTGCCGGTCTGGGTGACGACCGCGGGCAACCCCGAGACATGGCGCGAGGCGGGGCGCATCGGCGCCAACGTGCTGACCCACCTGCTGGGCCAGTCCATCGAAGAGGTGAAGGGCAAGATCGCGCTTTACCACCAGGCGCTGCGCGAGGCGGGCCACGACCCCGCCGACCACAGGGTGACGCTGATGCTGCACACCTTCCTCGCCGGAACGCGGGAGGAGGCGCGCGAGGTCGCGCGGGCGCCGATGAAGGACTACCTGCGCTCCGCCGCCGCCCTCATCAGGCAGTACGCCTGGGCCTTCCCCGCCTTCAGGCGGCCCGAGGGCGCGACCGACCCGATGCAGGTCGACCTTGCCGGGCTCGACCCCGAGGAGATGGAGGCGATCCTCGATTTCGCCTTCCAGCGCTATTTCGAGGACTCGGGCCTGTTCGGCACCGTCGAGGACGCCGTGGCGCGGGCCGAGCAGCTGAAGCGCATCGGCGTGGACGAGATCGCCTGCCTGATCGACTACGGCATCGACCCCGCGCTGGTGATGGAGGGGCTGAAGCCGCTGGCCGAGGCGCTCGACCGCGCCAACGCGGGCTCCGCCCCGGCCGCCGACGACTTCTCGATCGCCGCGCAGATCCGCCGCCACGGCGTGACGCACCTGCAATGCACCCCCTCCATGGCCCGCATGATCGCGGCGGACGACGCGGGGCGCGCCGCGCTCGGGCGGCTCGACACGCTGCTCGTCGGGGGCGAGGCGCTGCCGGGTGACCTGGTCCTGAGCCTCAGGCAGGCCACCGGCGCGCGGATCCTCAACATGTACGGGCCGACCGAGACCACGATCTGGTCCACGGTGCAGGAGGTGGGCGCGGCGACGGAATCCGCCGACATCCAGCCGATCGGCCGCCCGGTCGCCAACACCTCGGTCTATGTGCTGGACGCGGCCCGCCGCCCGGTGCCCGTCGGCGTCGCGGGCGAGCTGTTCATCGGCGGCGCGGGCGTCGCGCGGGGCTACTGGAACCGCGCCGAACTGACCGCCGAACGCTTCCCGCCCGACCCGTTCCGCGTCGGGCGGATGTACGCCACCGGCGACCTCGTGCGCTGGCGGGCGGACGGCACGCTCGACTTCCTCGGCCGCGCCGACCACCAGGTGAAGCTGCGCGGCCACCGCATCGAGCCCGGCGAGATCGAGGCGCGGCTCGCCGCCCTGCCAGGGGTCCGGCAGGCCGTCGTCGCGGCGCGCGCGATCGGCGGCGACACCCGCCTGATCGCCTGGGTGGTCGCCGACGCCTTCGATTCCGAGGCCCTGCGCGCGGGGCTGTCGGCGGACCTGCCCGAGATCATGCGCCCGGCCCATTTCGTCGAACTCGCGGCTTTTCCCCTGACCCCGAACGGCAAGATCGACCGCAACGCCCTGCCCGACCCCGACCTGCGCCGCGCCGCGACCTCGCCCGGTCCCGCGAACCGCCCCGTCGCGCCCGAAGGCGGCACCGAGGCGGCGCTGGCGGCGATCTGGTCGCGCCTTCTCGGCGTCGCCGAGGTGCGGTCCGAGGACAACTTCTTCGCGCTCGGCGGCCACTCCCTTCTGGCCGTCCAGGCACACCGGGAAATTAAGGATGTCTTGACAGAGGTACGTCTTTCCTTAACCGATATTTTCCGCTTTCCTGTCCTTGGTGCCCTCGCGGCCCATCTGGACAGGGATCCGGACGGCCCACCCGTGGCCCAGGACGCCGGATCGCCCCCGTCACAGGACACGGCAGACCGGTCCGAGATGATGTCGAGACGGCGCGCCATGCGGGCCGGGCGAGGAGTGAAGACAGGATGAGAATGACACCCCTCGACCCGGGCCACACGCCCGTCCCGGCGACCGTCCGCGCCCTCTTCGCCCCCGACATCGCCGTTGCGCTCTGCGATCCGCGCCAGCCGCTCGGCGGGCTGCTGGGGCTGGAGAGCAAGGGGCTGGGCCGGATGGTCGACACCCGCCAGCGCGAGTTCACCGCCGGACGCTTCGCCGCACGCCGCGCCATGGCCGAACTCGGCGTGCCGCCGCAGCCGGTGCTTCCCGGCCAGGACCGCGCGCCGGTCTGGCCCGAGGGCCTGGTCGGCAGCCTATCGCACTGCCACCGCCTGTGCATCTGCGCCCTCGGCCGGTCCCCCGACGTGCGCGCGCTTGGCGTCGACGTGGAGCCGAACACGATCCTCGAGGCGGAGCTGCTGGAAACCGTCTGCACCCGCTCGGAATGCGACTGGCTCTATCGCCAGCGGGACGAGACGCGCGGCTTCCTCGCCAAGCTGCTCTTCAGCGCCAAGGAAACCGCCTACAAGGCGCAGTACCCGCTGACCGGCGCGATCCTCGACTACCACGACATCGCCGTGCTGCCCGACCTGCCGCGCGGCCGCTTCTGGGCCGCCTTCACCCGCGAGGTCGCGATGTTCGAGAAGGGCGCCGAACTGGAGGGGCGCTTCGTGATCGAGGACGGGCTGATCCTGACCGCGATGACCCTGCGCCATGGCGTCTCGCCCTGAGACCGTGGTGCTGCCCCTGATCTCGCGGCGCAGGGCGCTTGGTGTCGCCGGTGTCGGTGCGCTGGCGCTTGCGGGGGGCGTCGTCCTTGCCGTGCGCGACGACCTCGCCTCGGCGGAAGACATGGCTGCCGCCTATGCGCGCCCCCTCGCCCCGCCCTCAGGGCCGCTGAAGGTCTACCACCTCGGCCACAGCCTCGTCGGGCGGGACATGCCCGCGATGCTGGCGCAGCTGGCCGGGCCCGGCCACCGCTACGAAAGCCAGCTCGGCTGGGGCACGTCGCTGCGCCAGCACTGGGAGCCGACGGTGGAGATCACGGGGTTTCACGCCGAGAACGCCCATCCCCGCCACCGCCCCGCGCGCGCCGCCGTCGCCTCGGGCGATTACGACGCGGTGGTGCTGACGGAAATGGTCGAGCTGACCGATGCCCTGCGCTACCATGACAGCGTCGACTACTTCACCCGCTGGGCCGACCTGGCGCGGGCGTCGGACCCGGCGACGCGGGTGTACCTCTACGAGACCTGGCACCGGCTGGACGATCCGCTCGGCTGGCTCGACCGGCTGGACCGCGACCTGCCCGACTACTGGACGGGCCGGCTGCTGGCCGCCGACGTGGCGCGCGCGCCGCGACGGGCGGCGCGGCTGATCCC
>NZ_PNOS01000076.1 GCF_002869745.1 Oceaniglobus roseus | reverse complement strand
TGGCGGTCGCCAGGGCCGGCGCCGCCTGGCTGCCGCTCGACCCCGCCGCCCCGGCGGCACGGCGGGCATTCATCCTGTCCGACGCCGCGCCCGCGCTGATCCTGTCGGACCTCGCGCACGCATCGCGGCTGCCGTCCGGGCTGGTCGATTTGATCCTGGTCGACGATTTCGCCGCCGCGCCGGACTGCGCCCTGCCCGGCGTGACCCCGGACGACGCGGCCTATCTCGTCTACACGTCGGGCACCACCGGCCAGCCGAAGGGCGTGCTCGTCCCCCATCGCGCCGTCGCCAACCATGCCGCGCACCATGTCGCGATGTGCGTACTGCGCCCGGACGACCGGGTGCTGAACTTCGCGGCGACGGGCTTCGACACCTGCGTCGAGGAGATCGTGCCGAGCCTGATCGCCGGCGCCACCATCGTCGCGCGCCCCGAGGGCTTCCTCGACACCGGACGGGACTTCGACGCCTTCCTCGCGCGCAACCGGATCACCGTGGCGGACCTGCCGACCCAATTCTGGCACCAGTGGACGACCGAAAGCGGCGGCATGCCCGGGTATCTGCGGCTGGTGATCCTCGGCGGCGAGGCGCTGACCGCCGGACAGGTCGCCGACTGGCACCGGCGGGCGGACACGGCGGCGATCCGGCTGATCAACACCTATGGACCGACCGAGGCGACGATCATCGCGACGGCGGCCGACGTGGCCGACGTGGGCCCGGACGGGGCCGGCTCCGCTCCCCCGCTGGGAGAGGCCATCGGCGGGGCCTGCGTGCGCCTGCTCGACGACGCGCTCGCGCCCGTGCCGCCCGGCGTTCCGGGCGAGATCTTCCTCGGCGGGGACTGCCTTGCCACCGGCTATCTCAACCGGCCCGGCCTGACGGCGGAACGGTTCCTGCCCGATCCGTTCGGGCCGCCGGGCGCGCGGCTTTACCGCACGGGCGATATCGGGCGGCTCAGGGCCGACGGAAGCCTCCAGTTTCTCGGGCGTGCCGACGACCAGATCAAGCTGCGCGGCTTCCGCATCGAACCGGCCGAGGTCGAGGCCGCACTCCGCCACGCCGGGGCGGTGTCGGCCCATGCCTGCGTGCGGGAAGACGCGCCGGGCGACCGCCGGCTGGTGGCCTACGTGACCGCGCCCATTGCCGAGGAAGAGCTGGTGGCGGCCCTGCCCGGTCTGCTGCCGGGGCCGATGATCCCGCAGCATGTCGTCGTGCTGGACCGGCTGCCCATGACCGTGAACGGCAAGGTCGACCGGCGCGCCCTGCCCGCCCCCGAACGGCGACAGAAGGTGCAGGCCCCCCTCGGCCCCACGGCGCAGGCCCTTGCCGACATCTGGGGTGCCGTGCTGAACCTTTCCCCGGACGAGATGGCGGACGACGACAACTTCTTCGCGCTCGGCGGTCATTCGCTGCTGGCGACGCGGGTGATCTCGCGGATCCGCACCGGGTTCGCCATCGACCTGCCGCTCAGGGCGCTGTTCGAACATCCGACCATCGGCGCCCTTGCGCCGGTGATCGACGGGATCGCGGCGGCCTCCGCGCCGGAGGAGACCGATGCCATCCTCCCGCTGCCGCGCGATGGCGCCCTGCCCCTGTCCTTCGCCCAGCAGCGGCTCTGGTTCCTCGACCAGTTCGAGCCGGAAAATCCCTACTACAACATCCCCATCGCCCTGCGGCTGGAAGGGGCCCTGGACGTGGCGGCCCTGCACCGCGCGCTCGACGCGATCGTCGCCCGCCACGAGGTGCTGCGCAGCCGCATCCGGCCGCGCGAACACATGCCCGAGGTCGTGATCGACCCACCCGCCCCGCTCGACCTGCCGGTCGACGACCTGGCGCCGCTCGATCCGGCGGCCCGGGACCGCGCGGCCGCGGCGATCCTGGCCGGGGCCGCCCGGCAGCCCTTCGACCTGGCGCGCACCCCGATGCTGCGCGCGCGCCTGCTCCGGCTGGGGCCGGACAGCCACATCCTGGCGGTGGTGCTCCATCACATCGTCGCGGACGGCTGGTCGATGGGGGTTCTCGTGCGCGAGCTGGCGGCGCTCTATGCCGCCTTCCGGAACGGCGCGGAGTCTCCGCTTGCCCCCCTGCCCGTCCAGTACGCGGATTTCGCCGCCTGGCAGCGCGCCTGGCTTCGGGGCCCGCGGATGCAACGGCAGCTCGACTACTGGACGGCCCGCCTCGCCGATGCGCCGGCCGTCCTGGACCTGCCCACCGACCGCCCGCGCCCGGCGATCCAGAGCTATCGCGGCGCGACCGTCGGACTGTCGCTCGACGCTACCCTGGCCGCGGCGCTGCGGGACCGGGCGCAGGCGGGCGGCGTGACGCTGTTTATGCTTCTGCACACCGCCTTCGCCGTACTGATGCACAGGATCAGCGGACAGGAGGATATCCTGATCGGCACGCCCGTCGCCGGCCGCAACCGCAGCGACATCGAAGGCCTGGTCGGCTTCTTCGTCAACACGCTGGTCCTGCGCAGCCGGATCGACCGCGACATGGGCTTCGACACGCTGCTGGAGCGGTCGCGCGACGGGACGCTCGCCGCCTTCGACCACCAGGACGTTCCCTTCGAACACCTGGTCGAAACCCTCGCACCCGAGCGTCACCTGGGCCACGCGCCGCTCTTCCAGGTCATGTTCGTCCTGCAGAACGCGCCCGTCGATCCGGTCGCGCTCGAAGGGCTGAGCCTTTCCGAGATGCCGATGCCCTCGACCGGCGCGAAGTTCGACCTGACATGCATGCTGCACGAGACCGGGACCGGGCTGGAGGGCCATCTCGAATACGCGACCGACCTCTTCGACGCGGCGACCGCCCGTCGCCTCGCGGCGCAGTTCCGCTGCCTGCTGGAAGACATCGCCCGCCGCCCCGCCGCGCCGGTCGGCGCTTTGCGGCTGGTGGACGAGGGCACGGAGCGGCGGCTTGTCGGCGACTGGGCCGCCGGGCCCTTCGCCCCGCCCGCCGAGGATGTGATCGCCCGGTTCGAGGCGACGGCCGCCGGTGCGCCGCACGCCGCCGCCGTCTGTCTCGGCGAGACGGTCTGGGACTACGGCAGGCTCGACGCGCGGGCCGACGCGCTGGCCGCCGTCCTGATGGCGCGCGGGGCGGGCCCCGAGACCGTCGTCGGCATCGCCGCCGCCCCGACGCCCGCGATGATCGCGGGCCTGATCGCCATCCTGAAGACGGGCGCGGCCTACCTGCCGCTCGACCCCGCCCTGCCGCCGAAACGCATCGCGTTCATGCTGGAGGACGCCGCGCCCGCGATGGTCCTGACCGACGCCGCCTCGCGCCCGGCCTTCGCCTCGGCCGGCCTGCCGCTGGTGGACCTGGACGAGCCGCCGGGCAGCGCGCCCCCTCCCGATCGCCGGATGGCGCCGCCGCCCGCGGCCGCGGGATACGTCATGTACACCTCCGGCTCCACCGGTCGGCCGAAGGGCGTCGTGCTGCCGCGCGGAACGCTGAACAACCTCGTCCGCTGGCAGATCGACAGCGCCCCGGTCCCGGATGCCGTGCTGCAGTTCGCCTCGTTCAGCTTCGACGTCTCGTTCCAGGAGGTCTTCTCGACCCTCTGCGCAGGCAGGCGGCTGGTGCTGGTCCCGGAGGGGCTGAAGCAGGATCTTTCCGCGCTGCGCGACCATGCGGCGGCGCAGGGCGTGGGCCGGATGTTCCTGCCGAACGCGGTGCTGCAACAGTGGCTCCTGCTCCCCGCCCCCGCGGCGCCGGTGCCGCCCTGCGAGATCGTCAGCGCCGGCGAGGCACTGGTGACGGCCGACCGCGCGGCGCTGCAGGGCGCGCTCGGCGGGGCAACCCTGTTCAACCAGTACGGGCCGACCGAGACCCACGTCGTCACTCAGATGGCCCTGCCGGCCGCCTCGGCATCCGAAGGGGAAGCCCGCCCGCCGATCGGGCGCCCGATCCCGAATGTCCGGACCTACGTCCTCGATGCCGGGCTGCGCCCGGTCGCGCCCGGCATCTGGGGGCAGCTCTTCATCGGCGGCGAGGCGCCGGCACGCGGCTATCACAACCGGCCCGACCTGACGGCCGCGGCGTTCCTGCCCGACCCGTTCGCCGGCGGCGGCGCGCGGATGTACGCGACCGGCGACATCGCCCGCTGGCGCGAGGACGGCACGCTCGAATACCGCGGGCGGATCGACGACCAGGTCAAGGTCCTGGGGATCCGCGTCGAACCCGGCGAGGTGGCCGCGGCGCTGCACGAGCTGCCGCAGGTGGCGGATGCCGCGGTCGTCCTGAGGGAGGACCAGCCCGGTGCGCCGCGCCTGGTGGCCTACGTCGTCCTTCACGATCCGGCCGACGGTACCGACCTGCGCGGCCTGCTCGCCGCCCGGCTTCCGTCCTACATGGTGCCGGCTTCGCTGGTGGTTCTGGAGCGGTTGCCGCTGACGGCGAACGGGAAGCTGGACCGGCGGGGGCTGCCGGTGCCGGTTGCGGAGGCGCGGGGGGCGCGGCCCGGGGGCGGGGTGGCGGGCCGGGTGGCCGGGATCTGGGCCGAGGTGCTGGGCCTCTCGCCCGACGCGATCGGGATGGAGGACACGTTCTTCGCGCTCGGCGGCCACTCGCTGCTGGCGACGCAGGTGATCTCGCGGCTCCGGGCGGCCTTCGGCATCGAACTGCCGCTCCGGGCGCTGTTCGAGCATCCGACGCTGGCCGCGCTGGCGCCCGCGATCGAGGCGGCGATGGCCGCGGGCGGCGCGGCCGAGGACGGACCCAAGCCGCGCGCCGGCACCGGCCCGGCGCCGCTGTCCTTCGCGCAGCAGCGGCTGTGGTTCCTCGACCAGCTGGCGCCGGGCGACACCGCCTACAGCCTGCCGATGGCGCTCAGGCTCGACGGCGCGCTCGACGCGCGCGCGCTCGCCGCGGCGCTCGGC
>NZ_PNOS01000075.1 GCF_002869745.1 Oceaniglobus roseus | reverse complement strand
CGGTGCGCCCGCCGTCGGTGACGAGCACGCGGTGCGCGCCGCGCCCGACGAGGGCCGCGGCGGCGGTGGCGGCGTCGGCGAAGCGGGTCTGCATCAGAAGCCCCGCCTCCTCGAGATTGACGTAGAGCGTGGCGCGCGGATGGGTCAGCAGGGACAGCAGCCGCTCCGCCTTGCCCGGGGACGCCGGGGCGACGCGCAGGTCGGCGGCGGCGAAGAGCGGGCTCTTGGCGATCTCCGAGAGCAGCGCCGCGGTCAGGTTGCCGTCGAGCGCGATCATGCCGGGGTAGGGCGCCTCGGGGCGCCCGAGGCGACCGTCGGAGAGCGGCGCGAGGATCTTCGCCCCCGCGGCCTCCAGCGAATGGGCGTCGGCGATGGCGGCGATCAGCCCGTTCGCCCCCTCGACGGCCATGTAACGGTCGGTCGGCAGGTCGTCGGAGCGATAGAGATGCGCGGTATCGCAGCCGAGCCGCGCGGCTGCGGCGATCAGCTCGTCGCCTTCCGCGTCGCGGCCGACGGCGGAGAGCAGCACCGGGCGCAGGCCGAAGCGGGCGAGCGTCATGGCGATGTTCATGGCGACGCCGCCGGGAATGCGGGTGATGCGTCCGGGCACGTCGGAGCCCGCCCGCATGTGCGCGGGTGAGCGGCCGATGATGTCCCAGAGGACCGAGCCGATGCAGAGGACGCTGCCTTTGGTCATGGCGCGGTTTTGGAGCAGCGCGGGGCAGGGCGCAAGGGCGCTCCTTTGGACCGTGGTCGTGACCTGGGCCCCGCCGCCGCGGAACGGTCTGCGCGCGCCGTCGCCTCCGGGTGCCGGTTTCCTCGAGGAAACCGGTTCATTTTCCTTGAGGAAAATGGATCCCCGCGGCACTGTCCCGTCCGGCGAAGCCGCTGCGCCCAGCGAAGGCCGACGGTTCGGGCGGGCCCCGGTTTCCTGGAGGAAACCGGCCCATTTTCCTTGAGGAAAATGGTGTGGGGCGGCACCGTCGGCCCTTGCGTTCCGGCCTTGCCCGGTGTATCCGCGCCCCACTTCACAGGTGGGGCTTGGGCCTTGCGAGGAGACATCCCGCAGAGGTCCGCCGGTTGAGCGCAAGCTCTGATGGCCCTGCCGAGGATCGAAACCGGAAAAGGACCACGAGATGGCGATTCCTGACTTCAACCTGCGTCAGCTGCTGGAAGCTGGCGTTCACTACGGGCACCAGACGCAGCGCTGGAACCCGCGCATGGCGCCCTACATCTACGGCGACCGCAACGGCATCCACATCATGGACCTGACGCAGACCGTCCCGATGCTGGACCAGGCGCTGCAGGTCATCCGCGACACCGTCGCGAAGAACGGCCGCATCCTGTTCGTCGGCACCAAGCGCCAGGCGCAGAAGCCGATCGCGGACGCCGCCGAGAAATGCGCGCAGTACTACATGAACCACCGCTGGCTGGGCGGCACGCTCACCAACTGGAAGACCGTGTCGCAGTCGATCGCCCGTCTGAAGATGATCGACGAGCGGATGGAGCAGGGCGCCGAAGGCCTGACCAAGCGCGAGCGTCTGTCGATGGAGCGTGACCAGGCGAAGCTGAACGCCTCGCTCGGCGGCATCCGCGAGATGGGCGGCGTGCCGGACCTGCTGTTCGTGATCGACGTCAACAAGGAGGATCTGGCGATCCTCGAGGCGAAGAAGCTCGGGATCCCGGTCGTCGCCGTGGTCGATTCGAACTGCTCGCCCGACGGCATCGACTACATCATCCCCGGCAACGACGACGCCGCCCGCGCCATCGCGCTCTACTGCGACCTGGCCGCGCGCGCCGCGCTCGACGGCATGTCGGCGCAGATGAGCGCCGCGGGCGTCGACATGGGCGCCATGGAGGAAGCCGCCGCCGAGGAAGTGCTGGCCGAGCAGGAAGCCCGCAACATGCCGCTGGGCGACACCAAGGGCGACGGCTCGCTCGTGCCCGACGGGGCGCCGCTGGACCTCGACAACAAGCCGGTCGAGCAGAAGGTCTGAGGGGGCGCGCGCCACACAGGCGCGCCTCCCGTTTCCAACGTCACACGGCTGTCATCGGATGCGGGTGAATGACCGCATCCGATCCCGCATTGCATGAGAAGGAAAGCTTGAAGATGGCGATCACCGCTGCACAAGTGAAGGAACTGCGCGACACCTCGGGTGCCGGCATGATGGACGCCAAGAAGGCGCTGACCGAAACCAACGGCGACATGGAAGCCGCGATCGACTGGCTGCGCACCAAGGGCCTGGCGAAGGCCGCGAAGAAGTCGGGCCGCACCGCCGCCGAGGGCCTCGTCGCCGTGAAGGTCGAGGGCGGCAAGGGCGTCGCCGTCGAGGTGAACTCGGAAACCGACTTCGTCGCCAAGAACGCCGACTTCCAGAAGATGGTCTCGCAGATCGCCGAGGCCGCCATGGGCGCCGACAGCGTCGAGTCGCTGAAGGCCGCCAAGGTCGGCTCGAAGTCGGTCGAGGACCTGATCACCGACAAGATCGCCACCATCGGCGAGAACATGTCGGTCCGCCGCATGGCGGTCGTCACCGGCAATACCGTCACGTCCTACGTCCACAATGCCGCCGCCGACGGCATGGGCAAGATCGGCGTGCTGGTCGCGCTGTCGGGCGACAACGCCGCCTTCGGCCGCCAGGTCGCCATGCACATCGCCGCGGCCAACCCGGCTTCGCTGTCCGAGGCCGACCTGGACCCGGCGGTGGTCGAGAAGGAGAAGTCGGTGCAGATGGACATCGCCCGCGAATCCGGCAAGCCGGAAGCGGTGATCGAGAAGATGATCGTCGGCCGCATGGCGAAGTTCATGTCCGAAGTCACGCTGCTGGGCCAGAACTTCGTCGTGAACCCGGACCTCACCGTGGCCCAGGCCGCCGAGGAAGCCGGCGTCGAGATCACCGGTTTCGTGCGCCTGGAAGTGGGCGAGGGCATCGAGGTGGTGAAGGAGGATTTCGCCGCCGAGGTCGCGAAGGCCGCCAAGGGCTGATCGCCCGACCGGCGAAAAGGATCAAAGGCGCTCCTTCGGGGGCGCCTTTTTCATTTGGTGAACAGCGGTTTGCGGGGTGCAGATCATCCGGCGGAGGAAGGTGTGACGGTGCACCCGGGACGAATGCACCGTCTGATCGCCGCGCCGCCCGAACTGGGGATGTGGGCAGGTGCGCTGGACCTTCCGCATCGTCCGGCAAATCGGCCGGAGCGACACCCTCTCCGGATGACCCGGAGTTTGCCCCTGGGCAAGACCCGATCAATACTGAGCCCGCCCAGGAAGCCGTTCCATGGCAATAATGCCACCACTCACGGAACGCCTTCATACTGTGCGCGGGCGAACGAACTGGCCAGTCAGGTTTTCCTTACCTTCGGTCAACCGGCAGATGCGCAGGCCGGCTGTCCCTTCGCGCACGAAGGTCTCACCGGCGCTCGGACTGGCCCGAAACCGGCGACCGGTCGCTGTCGAGCACGAAGATCTGGTTCTGGAACGACGCCTTCAGCACCGCCTGGGCCGTCGTCTCGACGTCCAGCGCCTCGCGCGCGAGGCGCAGGTGCTTTTCGACCGTTGCGGGCGTCAGGCCCATGATTTCAGCGGCATCCTGGGTGGTCTTGCCATCGCGCATCCATTCCAGCGCCTCGCGCTGGCGCGCTGTCAGGTGGCGCGAGGGGCTGGAATAGGGCAGCTGGATCATCTTCAGGTGCGCCACCGTGTTCAGGACCTGGATGACGCGGCCATGCTCGGCCCAGATCTCCTCGACCTCGGCCTGGGTCATGCCGCGCTCGGCGGTCAGCGCGATCGCACCCTTGTTGCGGATCGAGCTGTCGCGGAACGAGATGGAATAGCCCGCGGTCACGCCGTGGGAGAGGTTGAACTCGACCACCTTGCGCTCGCTCGGGGTCAGGCGGTCGGGGTTCTGCGCCCACCAGCCCCAGGAACAGGCGCCGTGGTTCTCGACCGCCCAGCGGACCATCGGCGCGTGGAAATAGAGCCCGCCGTTGACGAAGTGATCCACGTAATCGGGATCGTGGTTCGTCATGATCAGGAAGTCCTCGCGGTTGCCGAACCCGTGGGCCGAGTGGAACCGGGTGAAGCCGTAGAGCAGCCGGTCGAACCGGTATTCCTTCATCTTCTCGCAGTGGAGTTTCCAGACGCCTTCGACCGTCGTGGCTTCGACCAGCTGTTCGAGGTAGTCGATCATGTCCTGAAGCTCCCATCGCTGGGCGGACCCGTTGGGGGCCGCCTCGGGTGTCTGGTCAACTACCTAACGTTGCGGAAGGGCACCTGTCGAGAACCAAGTTGACTCGCTGGTCAATTTCAGGACGCGCACGCCGTTCGGAGGACCGCTGGCGCCGTAAGGACGGTAGTCGGGTCCATCCAGTTTTTACATAATACTGATTATGGGATAAAGGTCTGGTGGGAAACCCGGCGCGCGCGATGCCTCGCCCGCCGGGTTTTTCCGGGACGGATCAGGCCTTTGGGCGCGCCACGTCGTTCACGCCGTCGCCGTCCGGCGCTTGGCCATAGCTCATCCGCTTCATCTGGGCGATCACGCGCTCCATCTCCTCGTCCGACAGGATCGGCGGCTCGCCGAGGGTCAGCGCCTGGACATACATCCGCGACAGCGCCTCGACCTCGACCGCAAGCCAGAGCGCGCCTTCCAGCGTCTTGCCGAGGGAGATCTGGCCGTGCTGGCCCAGAAGACAGGCCAGCCGCCCGTCGAGCGCCCGGACCGCCTTCTCCGACAGCTCCGCCGTGCCGAAGGTCGCGTAGCCGGCGCAGCGGATGTCGGTGCCGCCGGCGATGCCGGTCATGTAGTGGAAGGACGGAATGGACTTGTGATGGCAGGCCAGCGTCGTCGCATAGAGCGAGTGGCAGTGCAGCACCACGTCGATGTCCGGCCGCGCCTTCAGGATGTCGCGGTGGAAGCGCCATTCCGACGACGGGCGCAGGCCTTCGTAGGTGCCGTCGAACTCCATGAAAACAAGGTCTTCGGGTTGCATCGTCTCGTAGGGACGGCCCGAGGGCGTGATCAGGAAACCGCCGTCGTGGCGCAGCGACAGGTTGCCCGATGTGCCTTGGTTGATGCCGCTGCTGTTCATCCGGCGGCAGATGTCGACCATCTGGGCGCGCAGCTCGCGGGCGGTGTCGGTCATGGATTTTTCCTTTCTGGTGAGGCGGTTGCGCTGGCGAGTTCGTGCCATGCGCGGGCATGGTCGGCAAGACCGGGCAGCGGTGCGGGCACGACGCTCTGGAGGTCGAGCGCGACCGGTCCCCGCGGATCGGCACGGCAGAGCAGCGCGCAGCCCTGGGCGACGCCAGATCCGTCGTCGTTGACCCGCGTCTCGCGCCCCGGGCGCAGCGCCGCGACGAGCGCCGCGAACAGCGGGTCGCGCACGAAGGCGCCGTCGAGGATCAGCGGGCGGTCCGGGTCCAGCGCATCGGCGCAGGCCGTCGCCAGCAGAGCGGCGGTCAGGACGGCGAGGGCCAGGCGCTCGGCGGCGGACCCGGGCGCGGGG
>NZ_PNOS01000074.1 GCF_002869745.1 Oceaniglobus roseus | reverse complement strand
GCGGCGGGCGCGCCGCCCATCAGGCGCAGCTGTTCGGCGAAGAGCGACTGCATGACCTGCATCTGACTCTGCATCAGCTGCGCCATGTCGGAGCCGCCGACCGCCGCCGGGGCCTGCGTGGCGAGGGCTTGGGGCACTGGCGCCGCGACGACGGGGGCCGGAGCTGCGACCGGAGCGGCGGCGGGCGCGGCGGCCATCGGGGCGGCGGGCGCCGGGGCTGCTTCTGGCGGCAGGGTGGCGTCGAGGTGGGCGGCCACGGCGGCAATGCTTGGATAGTCCGAAAGGAGGCTGCGGAAGCTCAGCTCGACCCCGTGGGTGCGGGCCAGCGCCTGCGACATCTGGCCCATGAACAGGCTGTCGAACCCGAGTTCGAGGAAGGAGGTCTCCGCATCCGCGATGCCGATCTCCTCGCCCGAGAGCTCGGTCAGCATCGCGGCCAGTTCGGACACAAGGCGGTCGGTGCGCGGGGTGGCGGGAACCTGGGACATGGGAGACCTTTCGAGGGACGGCGCGGGGGCGGTCGGTGTGGCGGGCGGCAGGGTCGCCGCCGGAGCGGCCTCTGCGGCGACGGGCAGCGGCGCGGGTTCCGGAATCGTGAGAGCGGGCGCGGGCTGCGCCGCGTTTGTGCGGAAGGGCGCGGCATCCGGCGGCGCGATCCAGTGGCGCCTGCGCAGGAAGACAGTGCCGGGGAGGTCCAGCTTGCGGCTGCCGCGGCGGCTTGCGGCGGGCCAGTCGACCGGCGCGCCGAGGCTCCAGAGCGTCGCCGTGGCCTCGGCCATGGCGCGGGCGTCGCTGACCGAGCGGGCATGGTCGGGCAGAGACTGCACCAGTCCGCCGTGTCCTTCCCGGGGCAGGCCCTGCGCCGCGAAGGTCGTGAGCGTGTTGCCCGCGCCGACCTCCAGCAGGATCGGCCTCGCCTCCCTCGCCAGCGCCCGGACCGCGGCCGCGAAGCGCACGGTTGCGCGGGCCTGACCGGCCCAGAAGCCGGGATCGGTGGCCTCGGCATCGGTCAGGGGCGCGCCGGTAACGGCGGAGATCATGGGGACTTCGGTCACCTTGGGCCTGGCCCCCGCGATGACCTCGCTGAGCGGCGCGGTCACGGGGTCCATCATCCGGCCGTGGAAGGCGTGGCTCGTATGCAGGCGGCGGTGCGGCAGGCCCGCGGTGTCGAGCCGGGCCTCCAGCGCGGCGACGGCGGCATCGGGGCCGGCGACGACCTGCAACTTCGGCGCGTTCTCGGCGGCGAGGTCGAGGTCCTGTCCGAGATGCGGGAGCAGGTCGTCGAGGCTGGCACGGACCGAGAGCATCACCCCTTCGGGCTGCTCCTGCATCAGTCGGCCGCGGGCGGCGACGGCGTGCAGGGCATCTTCGAAGGACATCACCCCGGCCAGCGCCGCGGCGGCGAATTCGCCCACCGAATGGCCGAGGAGCGCGCCGGGACGGATGCCACGGGCCATCCAGGCCTGTGCGGTGGCATATTGCGTCAGCACCAGCGCCGGTTGCGCGAGGGCGGTGCGTTTCAGCGCCTCCGCGGCGCCGGGGCCGGTCTCGGCGCCGTCGAGCAGCGGCAGGAGCGGGCGGTCGAGAAGCGGCGCGAGGATCTCGCAGCCCTCGTCGATCCAGCGGCGGTAGGCGGGGAGGTCGGCGTAGAGGCCGCTTCCCATGCCGGGATACTGCGCGCCCTGCCCCGGGAACAGGAAGGCGACGGGCGGTGTGTCGGGGCGGGCGGCGATCTTCGGCGCGGCCAGGAGGCGCCTCGCAGCCTCGGCCGGAGAGGCCGCGGCGATGGCGAGGCGGTGCGCGTGGGTGGTGCGGCCGTCCTGAAGCGTGAGCGCGACGTCCGGCAGCGCGGGCGGCGCGGCGGCGTCCAGCGCCCCGGCCAGCTCCGACGCCATGATCGCCAGCGCCTCGGGGGACTTCGCCGAGAGCGGCAGGATCTGGACCTCGTCCGCCCCGGCCTCCGCGATGGCGGTCCCGGGCGCCTCCTCCAGCACGATATGGACATTGGTGCCGCCGACGCCGAAGCCGCTGACCCCGGCGATGCGCGGGCCGTCGCAGTCCCACGGCTGGGGCCGGTCGGGCACGAAGAAGGTGCCGGCGGCGAAGTCGATCCTCGGGTTCGGGGCAATGAAGTTCGCCATCGGGGGAATCTCGCGCGCCTGCATCGCCTGCAGGGTGCGGATCACGCTGACGGCTCCTGCCCCGGCGTCGAGATGCCCGATGCTCCCCTTGACCGAGCCGAGCGCCACGGGGCGGTCGGTCCGGCCGAAGGCCTGCTGCAGCGCCCGCACCTCGATCGGATCTCCGAGCGGCGTCGCGGTGCCGTGGCATTCGACGAAGGAGACATCCGAAGGCGCTATGCCCGCGTCCCTATGCGCCGCGCGGATCGCCCCCGCCTGGCCGGTGACGGAGGGCGCGGTGAAGGAGATCTTGTCGGCGCCGTCGTTGTTCAGCCCGACGCCGCGGATCACCCCCGCGATCCGGTCGCCGTCCGCCAGCGCCCGCGCCAGCGGTTTCAGCACCAGCACCCCGCCGCCATGGCCGAAGACCGTGCCCCCCGCCTGTGCGTCGAAGGGGCGGCAGAGGCCGTCGGGCGAGGACATGCCGCCCTCCTGCGTGACATAGCCGCGCCGTTGCGGGAAGGTGATCGAGATGCCGCCCGCCAGCGCCATGTCGCACTGCCCTGCCCTCAGCGCCGTGACCGCCTGCGCGATGGCGGTGAGGCCGGTGGAACAGGCGGTGTGCACCGTCATCGCCGGGCCCTTCAGGTCCAGCTTGTAGGCGACGCGGGAGGACAGCGTATCGGTGATGTTGCCCGTCAGCGTGGTGTAGTTGTCGATCTGGAAGCCGTCGGTGAAATCGGCCAGCGCCCTGCGGTCCTGCATCAGGTTCGCCAGCATGTAGGTGCTGGTGGACGACCCCGCATAGACGCCGATCGCGGCATCGGTGCGCGCCGGGTCGCAGGCGGCGGAGTCGAGCGCGGCGACACACATCTCGAGGAAGACGCGGGCCTGGGGATCCATCCGCTCGGCCTCGCGGGGGAGGATGCCGAAGAAGCGGGCGTCGAACATCTCGACATCGTCGAGGACCGAGCGGGCGGGGACGTAGTGCGGATCGGCGCGGCGGGCCGGGTCGTCCTCCAGCTCTTCGGGGGCGAAGCGGTGGATCAGGTTCGCGCCCTCGCGCTGGCGGGCCCAGAAGGCGTCGAGGGTCGCGGCGCCGGGCACGCGGGCGGCATAGCCGATCACGGCGATGTCGGTGTCGCGGACCTGCTTCTGGGCGGCTGGTTGCTCTGCGGTCGTCGGGGACGCGGCCTGTGCCTGCTCGGCCAGGGCGGCGGCGATGTCGCCGAGGCGCGGGCGCTCGAAGAACAGCGTCAGGTCGAAATCGAGCTTCAGCGCCGCCTGCAGGCGGGCGTGGGCGTCGATCAGCTGCAGCGAGGTGCCGCCCGCGTCGAAGAAGGTGGCGCTGTCGGCCAGGGGACCGCAGTGCAGGATCTCGTCCCAGATGCGGGCGACGGTGGCGCGGATCTTCTGCGCGTTCGGGGCCGGTCGTGTGGTGTCCGCGGCGGCGCTGCGGGGCGCGGCCATCTGCGCCTCGAGCGCGGCGCGCACCGCCTTGCGGTCGGGCTTGCCCATCTTCGTTACCGGAAGCTCCGCCATCAGGATGACGTGGCGGGGCAGGAACTCCGCGTGGAGCGTCTGCCGCGCCGCTTCCATCGCCCCGGAGATGAACGCCGCCTCGTCCGTCGGCATCGCCTCGGGCTGGAGGGCGAGGCCGATGCGCCGGTCCCCCGCGGGGGCGGTCACCGCCTCGACGATGGCGAGGTGCACGCCGGGGACGTTGCGAAACACGTGCTCGATCCCGTCGAGCTCGATCCTGCGGCCGCCGAGCTTGATCTGCCGGTCGGCGCGGCCGAAGAACTCGAACGTGCCGGACGGGCGGCGCAGCGCCATGTCGCCGGTGCGGTAGACCCGGCCGCTGTGCCCGGGGCGTGGATCCTCGATGAACACCGCCGCCGTCTTCTCGGGCATCCCGTGGTAGCCGAGGGCCCCCCCTGCCCCGCCGATCAGCAGCTCGCCCGTGGTGCCGTCGGGCACCTCGGCAAGGGTCTCGTCGACGACGAAGGCGTGCTCGTGGGTCAGCTCGCGGCCGATCGGGATCGGGCGGCCGTCCAGCAGGTCCGGCCCGATCTCCTGCACGAGCGAGATGCAGGTGGTTTCCGAGGGGCCGTAGATGTTGACCATCGACAGGCCCGGCACCCTCTCCTTCAGGCGGCGCAACGGTTCGGGCGACAGCACGTCGCCCCCGGCCATGGCAAGGCGGACGGTGGCGAAGGCGTCGACATGGTGCGCGACGATCAGGTTGTGCATGCCCACGTACTGCGAGGTCACGGTGACGCGGTGGCGGGTCATGGTCGCCGCGATTTCGGGCAGCGCCGGGCGCGGCGTTTCGACCACGGCGAGGGCGGCGCCGGCCATCAGGGCCGACCAGACCTCGATCAGCCCGCCGTCGCAGGCGAGGCTGGAGGCGTGGAGCATGATGTCGTCGGGACGCAGCCCGATCACCGGCTGGTCCAGCGTGAAGGCGGCCAGGCCGCGGTTCGGCAGGACCACGCCCTTCGGCGTGCCGGTGGTGCCCGAGGTGAAGACGATGCAGGCGGGATCCCCGCCGCCGGTGCGGGGCCAGTCGTGGTCTGCCGCAGGAGCGAGCTGCGAAAGCGCGATCCGCGGCACGCCCTCCGCCCCGCCGCAGCCTTCCGGCAGGGGGCCGGGCGCGGGCTGGAGGATGGCGGCGAAGCGCACCTGCCCGACGATCTGGGCCAGTTGCGTCGGATCGGAATAGGCCGGGTCGAGCGGGACGCAAACCGCCCCGGCGCGCAGCGCCCCGAGCATGGCGATCAGCGCGTCGTCCGAGCGCGACATGGCAAGGCCGACGAGATCGCCGCGGCCAACGCCCGAGGCCATCAGTTGCGCCGCGACATCTCCTGCGCGCTCCAGCAGCTCGCCATAGCGGATGGTGCGGTCGCGCAGCAGGATCGCGGGGGCATCGGGCCGGAGGCGGGCCTGGTCGGCGACATGTTCGATCAGGCTGCGCGCGGGATCGAAACCGTGGGCAGCTTCGGACGTGGTCGATCCATCGGCGCGGGCCTGGTCGGCGACATGTTCGATCAGGCTGCGCGCGGGATCGAAACCGTGGGCAGCTTCGGACGTGGTCGATCCATCGGTCATGCAAAAACCCCGCTTCGCCGGTCGGAACATCGGTCCCGGTTCCTGCACCCGGTCCCACCCGTCGGCCGCAGTCGCCCGATACTGCCAAGCGCCCCGGTCCGGCACGACGCCGGATGCCCCTGCGTCAGGCCCATGGGCCGCAGAGCCCGGAAAATGCTGAACGAATTGAGGGGAATGGGCTTGTTTTCCAAACGGGAAACGCAGCGTTTCCGCCCTTCTCCCGGCATCGCCCACAGGCACAATGACGGAGCGCCGCGGTGATTGTTTCCCCCTGGAACCCCTCGACACCACCCCGGACAGAACGCGCTTTGCGCTGGACGAGTCGGTGGCTATCACGGCGCCACCGCAGTTGCAGCCGGAGGATTCCGCCATGGCCCGTCCGCCAAAGGCACCGCTCGACCCCGATGCCCGCACGGTGATCGACCGCGTCAACGCGCTGAACGCGCCGGGCTACGAGACGATGCCCGTGCCCGCCGCCCGCGCCATCGCGGCCCACCTGCGGCGCAACACGGCCTTCCCGCCCCTGCGGGTGGGCGCGGTCGAGCGGATCGACCTGGCCGCGCCGGGCGGCGCCCCCCTGCCCGCGCGCCATTACCGCCCGCTGGTGGCG
>NZ_PNOS01000073.1 GCF_002869745.1 Oceaniglobus roseus | reverse complement strand
GACTACGGCAGCGACTGGTCGCTCGGCGACACGCTCCAGGCGGTGCGGGCGCATCGCAAGGTCGCGCCGCTGGACACGCCCGGCGCGGCGGACCTGACCGCCCATGTCGCCTTCGCCCCCCTCGCCGCCGCGGCAGCGCCCGCCCTGGCGGCGGGGCCGGTGCCGCAGGGCGTGTTCCTCGACCGCCTCGGGATCGCGCAGCGCGCGCGCACGCTCGCCCAGCGCGATCCCGAGGGCGCGGTTTCCGCCCATCGGCGGTTGACCCACCCCGACGAAATGGGACAGTTGTTCAAGGTGCTGGCGCTTTACGGCACGGACGGACCCGCACCACCGGGAATCTTGCCATGACCCTCGAAGTCATCACGGCCGACCTGCTTGACCCGCTGACCCACGGCTTCTTCACCCGCAAGGGTGGTGCGTCCTCCGGCGTCTTCGCCGGGCTGAACTGCGGCCGCGGCTCGAGCGACCAGTCCGAGATCGTGGACATCAACCGCGCCCGTGCCGCCGCCGCGATGAAGGTCGCGCCCGAGCTGCTGCTGACGGTGAACCAGGTCCATTCCCCCGACGTCGTCCATGTCACTGGCCCGCTGACCGGCACCCTGCCCCGCGCCGACGCCATGGTGACGGCGACGCCGGGCGTCGCCATCGCGGTGCTGACCGCCGATTGCCAGCCGGTGCTCTTCGCCGATGCCGCGCGCGGCGTGATCGGGGCCGCCCATGCAGGCTGGAAGGGCGCGCTGTCGGGCGTGCTGGAGGCGACCGTGGCGGCGATGGAGGGGCTCGGCGCCCGGCGCGAGGGCATCGTGGCCGTCATCGGCCCCACGATCAGCCAGCGCGCCTACGAGGTGGGGCCCGAGTTCTTCGACAGCTTCACCGCCGAGGATCCCGACCACTCGCGGTTCTTCGCGAACGGCAAGGGCGACCGGCTGCACTTCGACCTGCCGGGATTCGGCCTCGCCCGGCTGCGCGACACGGGCATCGCCGAGGCCCAGTGGACCCGCCACTGCACCTATTCCGACCCTACCCGATTCTTCTCCTACCGCCGCTCCGTTCACCAGCAGGAAGCGGATTACGGTCGTCTGATTTCGGCCATTCGCCTCTAGGTTGCTACCGCCCGATTTGACGCGGCGTCACGCCCGAAATCACCGCCCTCTGACCCAGATCGCGCCACGCCTCCGCCCCAATCCGACGCGATACAAAGTGCATCGGATGCAGAACGCCGCGGGTCGCAACAGGCCCGGCGCACAGAGAGCAAGGAACAGGAAAATGGCCACACGTCGCTGGTTGAAGAGCGCCCTGAACGAAGCCAAGAAGCCGCAGCCGAAGCTGCCTTGGCAGCAGCGCAAGGCAGCCTCCGTCCTGTCCAACCTGACCGCGGCACTGCCCGCGAAAGCGGCCGCGTCCGCCTGAGCCGGGCCGCCGAGGCCCAGCATCGACGCGCCTTCATTAAAGGCGCCGAGACGACCCCGATCCTCCCGCGCCGGCAGAGCGCACGAGCAGAAAATACCAACGGATCCGGAAACTTTCGCGGCTTGGCCGCGTGACTTCGAAAAAAAGACGTCCTGTGCGAAATCGGTGGGGGCCGAAGCGGGGCGGCCCGAATTGGAAAGTCTGCCCATGTCCTATCCTCGCCACACGCTGCCCGGCGCCGCGCCGCGCCCGACGACGCAGTGGACGGTACGCCACCGCCATGCCCACAAGCCGCAGCAGGTCGCCCGGCCGACCCGCGCCGTCAACATCCAGTGGCTCGACGGATCGGGCAACGTGCAGGAGGCCGCGCGCCTGGCGCCCGCCATTCCGCTGGTCGAGGAGATGTTCACCGCCTTCGCCCGCGGTTCAATCCTGCCGACGCCGCAGGGACCGGTGGCGATCGAGGATCTGATGGTCGGCGACACGGTCGAGACCTGCACAGGCCCCGCCACTCTGGCCTGGATCGGCCGCATGACCCTGCTGCCCGGCGGCAGCGACGAACGCAGCCCGTCCCGCCTGTTCCGCATCGCCGCCGATACCTTCGGTCTGGGCCGTCCGATGCCCGACCTGATGCTGGGCGTCGGGGGCCGTGTGCTGAACCGCTCGGGCCAGGCCCATGCCAGCCACGGGGCCTCCGCGCTCCTGCAGTCGGTCTCGACGCTGGTGGACGGCGAAAACGTGATCCAGCTGCGCCCGGTGTCCCCGGTGACGCTGTTCCACATCGGCTTCGAGGACCACCGCACGCTGCTGGCCAACGGGGTCGAGGTGGAAAGCATGCACCCCGGTCCGCTGAGCCAGAACCGGATCGACCCCGCGCAGCTGGCGCAGCTCCTCGCGCTGCTGCCCCATGTCTCGCAGTTCTCCGAGCTGGGCCGCCTCGCCTTCCCGCGCGAGGAGGCGTCGGCCAGCTTCGCCTGACATCCCGGCGCGTGACGCGGGTTTGCAACAAGGTTGCACCCTGCGCTTTTTGCCGTCCGGCTGCTTTTCTTGGCGGGATCCTGCTCATATAGTCCCGCAAAATCCGCGAAGGCGGGCTATATCTGGGGCAAGGGCGGTCGCGTGGCGCATATTATCGTTGTCGGAAACGAAAAGGGCGGGTCCGGGAAATCCACGACCTCGATGCATGTGGCGACGGCGCTGGTGCGCATGGGCCACAGGGTCGGCGGGCTGGATCTGGACCTGAGGCAGAAAAGCTTCGCCCGCTACGTCGAGAACCGTCGCAGCTACCTGTCCCGCAAGGGGCTGGACCTGCCATCGCCCGATTACCGGGACCTGCCCGACATCGACCAAGCGGCGCTGGAGCCGGGCGAGAACGTGTACGACCGCCGCCTGTCCGCCGCCGTCTCGGCGCTGGAGGCGACCAGCGACTTCATCCTGATCGACTGTCCGGGCAGCCACACGCGGCTGTCCCAGGTCGCCCATTCGCTTGCCGACACGCTGATCTCGCCGCTGAATGACAGCTTCGTGGATTTCGACCTGCTGGCCCGCGTCGACCCCGAGACGAACAAGGTGCTGGGCCCTTCGGTCTATTCCGAGATGGTCTGGAACGCCCGCCAGCTGCGTGCGCAGGCGGGTCTGAAACCGATCGACTGGATCGTGGTCCGGAACCGCCTCGGCGCCCAGCAGATGCACAACAAGAAGAAGATGGGCGAGGCGCTGAAGCACCTGTCCAAGCGCATCGGCTTCCGCGTCGCCCCCGGCTTTTCCGAGCGGGTGATCTTCCGCGAACTGTTCCCGCGGGGCCTGACCCTGCTCGACCTCAAGGACATCGGCGTCGGCAACCTGAACCTCAGCAACGTCGCCGCGCGGCAGGAGCTGCGCGACCTGATCCGCGAACTTCGCCTGCCCGGCGTCACGCCGAACTTCTGAGCCGCCCCCTCAGCGCCGGAACAGCGCCGCCACCCGGCGGTCGCCAGCGCCATGGTGCGGCGCATCCGTCGAGGCGGCCCCGGCGGCGGCGTTCAGGTCGGGCTGCGGCGCCAGCGGGGCGAGGCTGCGGCGGCCCTTGTCCGTCTTCGGCTCAACCGGACGGCCGGGGCGCGGATGGCTCTGGGCCGCCGCCGCCTCGTCCGCCTCGATCCGCGCCTGCCGTCCGCGATACCACGACCGCACCACCCCGAGGGCCACGAAGAGCGCGCCGAGCAGCAGCAGCACCCGCTGCGTCCGTGGCGGGCCGTCGAGCGCCTCGAGCGCGGCGACACGCCCGTTCATGAAGGGCGCGACGGCAAGGGCCGGGCCGCTCAGGGGACGGCCGGTGTCGGCCAGAAAGGTTTCGACCTCGGCGTTCATCGCGCCGGACCAGCCGGCAGTGCCGTTGAGGGTCAGGATCGGACCGAACGGACCGACCTCGTCGTAGGGCGGCAACACCTGCGTCGGGTCCAGGACCTCGACCGGACGCACCGGCATCGGCCAATAGGCATAGCCGAGCACGGTCGGCGGCGTCCCGGCGATATCCGACTCGGCCCCGACGGCGAGGAGCGGGAAGGCGACCGCGCGCATCCGGACGCGGCCCGCGGCATAGCTCACCAGCATCGGCAGCGCGGCATCGACCTGGGCCGTCACCGACACCTCGCCGATTTCGCTCAGGTCGGTCTCGGGCCGGAAATCCTCGATCAGGACCGAGGGTGGCGGCCCGTTGCGCAGGGCGATCCGGCGGCTCGCCGCGTTCTGCGCCTCGAAATAGACCGCGACCAGCGCGAACAGAAGCGCCAGCCCCGCGACGATGTAGAACAGGCGGGGATCCCGGACATCGGGCATTCGTGGGACGGCACGCATCGGTCTGCTCCGCATGATGTGTTCCCGCATTGCCCCATGTCCGCGGCAGCAATGCGGCAATTCTCTGGTCGGATCAGGCCGTCGCGGGAAGGACCGCCGAATTCGGCGGGAAATCGCGCGAGGGGCAGGCCGGAAGCTGCCGTTTCCGTTTGACAGGCCAGTCCCGCTTGAGTATCCCGCCCGCATGTGAATGGCGTGGTAGCTCAGCTGGTTAGAGCACAGCACTCATAATGCTGGGGTCGGCGGTTCAAGTCCGCCCCACGCTACCACATACCCCCCTCCCTGCGTCAGCCGTCTGCCGGTCCAATCCCGGCCGCGTTCGAGCTTCGTGGAACAGGCGCAAAAGCCGGCAGCGCGGCCGCATCAAGTTCGACACGCGCACCGCCTCGCCGCGAAGACGGCACCGCTACGCCGCCCCTTGCCCTTTGTTTCCCGACGCGCGCCGCGGCTCCCCGCGGCGACTCACTCCGCGCCGCGCAGCACCCGTGCGGGCCGCGCCGCCAGCGGCCGCCAGGCGAAGCCGAGCCCGGCCAGCAGCGTCAGCAGCACCCCGCCCGCCACGATCAGCAGGGCCGAGACCGGCTCGAACCGGAACGACGTCTCCATCACGAACCGGCTGACGCCCCACCCGGCCAGTCCCCCGGCCACGATCGCCACGATCCCCGCCGCCGCGCCCAGCATCGCCGAGCGCAGCGCGAAGCTGGCCAGGATCGTCCGCCGCTCGGCGCCGAGCGTCTTCAGCACCGCCGCCTCGTAGGTGCGCGCCCGCTCGCCCGCCGCCGCCGCGCCGATCAGCACCACCGCCCCGGTGATCAGCGTGGCGAGCGCGCCATAGGTGATCGCCGCCGCGATGCCGCCCAGCACCACCGTCACCCGGTCGATGGCGTCGCGCACCCGGATCGCGGTGATGTTCGGATAGGCGGTGGCGATGTCGCGCAGGATGCCGGCCTCCGACTCGGGCGTGGCGTAGATGGTCGAGATGAAGGTGTGCGGCGCCCCCCGCAGCGCCGCCGGGTCCATCGTCATCACGAAGCCGATCCCGGCGGTCGAGAAATCCACCGCGCGGAAGCTGGTGATCTCGGCCGTGATGTCGCGGCCCAGCACGTTGACGGTGATCGTGTCGCCCAGCTTCAGCCCGATCTCGTCGGCCTCCTCCTGCGCGAAACTCACCTGCGGCGGCCCGTCGTAATCCTTCGGCCACCACTCTCCCGCCGTCACCTTCGTGTCGGGCGGCGGCTCGGCGGCATAGGTCAGACCGCGGTCGCCCCGGACCACCCAGTGATCGCCCGCGACCTCCATCGCGTCGCGGCCGTTGATCTTCGTGATCACGCCCCGCATCATCGGCGCGCTGCGCACCTTGCTGACGCCCGGGGTCTCGGCCAGCCGCTGCCGGAAGCCGTCGATCTGGTCGGGCTGGATGTCGACCATGAAATAGGCCGGCGCCACGTCCGGCAGGTCCCGCGCGATGGCATTCCTCAGGTTGGAATCGATCTGCCCCACCGCCGCCAGCACCGTCAGCCCCAGCCCCAGCGACAGCACCACCGAGGCCGCCTCGCCCCCCGGCCCGCCGACCGAGCCGAGCGCGAGGCGCAGGGCCGAGTGGCCATGCAGCGCCCGGC
>NZ_PNOS01000072.1 GCF_002869745.1 Oceaniglobus roseus | reverse complement strand
GGGCGGCCGCTGGAGGCGCTCCGCTGCCTCGGCGGGCGCGAGATGGCGGCGATGGCCGGCGCCGTGGCCCGGGCGCGGATCGAGCGGGTGCCGGTGATCCTCGACGGCTTCATCTGCTGCGCCGCGGTGGCGCCGCTGGAGGTCGCGGTGCGCGGGGCGCTCGATCACTGCGTGGCCGGGCACCTGTCGGCCGAGGGCGGGCACGAGGCGCTGCTGGAGCGGCTCGACAAGGCCCCGCTTCTGTCGCTGGGGCTGCGGCTGGGCGAAGGGTCGGGGGGGGCGCTGGCGATCGGCGTGCTGAAGGGGGCGCTGGCCTGCCACTCCGGCATGGCGACCTTTGCCGAGGCGGGGGTCGCGGGGGGGTAGTCCGTGCCGCTTTGTCCGGCGTGTCCGCCGGGCGAAGCATCTCCGCAGGTGCGCCCGGAGTTTCCCAAACTCCGGGACCTGCGGATTGCCTGCCCGGGCGGATCAGGAAACGCACCGCGTTTTCCCGCCCGCTGTGACCACGGTTCAGTCAGACCATCTGCCACACGCGATACGAGAGGCCAGCGCCCGACCCGGCGGGCGAGAAGCGCCCGCCGAGGGCGGGGCGGGCGCTGGCCGGGGGCTTTGAGCCCCCGGCTGGCAAAGAAGGATGGCGCGCGCTTTGGCCGAGGCGATGGCCTCGGCCATGGAGAGGTCGGATTGTTCCCGGTGGTCAGTCAGGCGATACATCTAGGCGGGCGCGCCCGGAGTTTTCCAAACTCCGTAATTCCGTCCTCAGCGCGTTGAAGACCCCGTGCTCCCTCAGTCGTCCGTCCCGGTGCGCTTCCGCTTTTCCTCCATGCGCTCGACCAGCGCCGTCTCGAGGTCCTTGTTCAGCTCCCGCGCCCGGGCGACGTAGGCCTCGTTCTCCTCCACCGGCTTGCCCGGCACCCAGAGCTCGGCCAACTCCAGCATCGCGCGGCGGTCGAGCTTGAAGAACTCGTGCTGCATCTCGTTCGCCTCGTATTCGGGGATGCCCATCTGCTCCAGCACGTAGCGCCCCGCGCGCAGCGAGCTGTCGAACATCTCGCGCACGATGTCGTCGGCGCCTGCCGCGTAGAGCTCGTACACATGCACCCGGTCGAAGGCGCGGGCGACGATGTGGATGTCGGGGCGGATCGCGCGGGTATACTTCACCAGCTTCAGCGAGGCCTGCTTGTCGTCCAGCGCCACCACCAGCACCTTCGCCGTCTCGATCCCCGCGGCGTGCAGCAGCTCGGGGCGGGTCGGGTCGCCGAAGAAGCCCTTGAAGCCGAACTTCCGCATCACCTGGATGGTCTGGAGGTTGTGGTCCAGCACGGTGGTCTTGAACCCCGCCATCTGCAGCATCCGGTTGATGACCTGCCCGAACCGCCCGATTCCGGCGATGATGATCGGCTGCACGTCGTCGATCTCGTCCTCCGCCGGGGTCTCGTTCGCCTCGGCGATCCGGTCCGACAATTTTTGGTAGAGGATGAAGAACAGCGGCGTCAGCAGCATCGAAAGCGCGACCACCAGCAGGATCTGCTCGGCCAGCGCCGCGGGCAGGACACTGGTGGAGAGCGAGAAGGAGACGAGGACGAAGCCGAACTCCCCCGCCTGGGCGAGGCCGAGGGTGAACAGCCAGCGGTCGCGGCCCTTCAGCTTGAACATCAGCGCGAGGAGATAGAGCACGACGCCCTTCGTCACCATCACGGCCAGCGTCAGCCCCAGCAGCACGAAGGGTGCCGCGAACAGCGTGGTGAAGCTGATCCCCGCGCCCACGGTGATGAAGAACAGCCCCAGCAGCAGGCCCTTGAACGGGTCGATGTCGGCTTCGAGCTGGTGGCGGAACTCGGAATTCGCCAGCACCACGCCGGCGAGGAAGGTGCCGAGCGCGGGCGACAGGCCGACGACGGTCATCACGAAGGCGATGGAGATGACGATGAGCAGCGCGAGGGCGACGTAGAGTTCGCGCAACCGAGCCGCGTGGATGAAGCGGAAGATCGGCCGCGTGGCATAGGCGCCGAAGACCACGATCAGCGCAACCGCGCCGATGGTGACGAGGGTGATCGCCCAGCCCGGCAGGCTCTGCACCAGGGTCACGGCGGCCTCGGCGGCCTTCTGCGGCGCGCCCGAGGTGATCGCCTGGGTCGTCTCGCCCACCTGCTCGGCCACCTTCGCGGGGGTGTCGAGCGCCTCGGGCGCGGCCGCGCCGTGGGTCGCGTCGGCGGTTGCGCCGTGGGTCGCGTCGGGGGCGGTGCGGGTCGTCTCGGCCGCGGCCTCCGTGGCGACCGGCGCGCCGTGGCTGTCGAAGGCGATGCCGTCGTTCAGCCCCGGCACCGCGAGAAGCGGCAGCAGCGCCAGCATCGGGATCACCGCGATGTCCTGTGTCAGCAGCACCGAGAACGATGACCGCCCCCCCGCCGTCTGCATCAGCCCCTTCTCGGTCAGGGTCTGGAGCACGATGGCAGTGGAGGACAGCGCGAAGATCATGCCGACGGCGACGCCCTGACTGAGCGGGACGCCCAGCAGCACCGCGCCCAGCGTGACCAAGGCCATCGTCACCAGCACTTGCAGTCCGCCGAGCCCGATCAGCCGGTGCCGCATCGCCCAGAGCGCCTTCGGCTCCAGCTCGAGCCCGATGACGAAAAGCATCATCACCACGCCGAATTCGGCGAAATGCTGGAGGTCCGCCGTCTCGGATCCCACGAGGTGCAGCGCCGGGCCGATGATGATCCCGGCCGCGAGATAGCCCAGCACCGAGCCGAGCCCGAGACGCGCGGCGAGGGGCACGGCGATGACGGCGGCCGCGAGGTAGATCGAGGCCTGGTAGAGGAAGGATTCCATATGTGGTGCGGCTCCTGGACTGCCGCGACAGCATCGCTTTGCCGCGGGGGAAGATCAACAGTCCGGGCCATCACCTCGGCGTTTCCGCCGTGCCGCGCGTCTCAGGTGGGCAGCGGTGCGTCGGGTTTGAGCTGGTCCATGACGATCTGGCTCCTGACCCGCGCGACGGCGGGGTGGGGCAGCAGGACCTGGTGCAGCAGCAGGTTCAGCGCGGCGAGGTCGGGGCAGTAGACGCGCAGCAGGTAATCGGCCTCGCCCGTCAGGGTCCAGGCGCTGATCACCTCGGGGCGGGTGGCGAGGAGGCGGGCGAAGGCGCGGGCCTGGTCGGGCTGGTGGGTCGCCATCTCGACCTGAACGAAGGCCTGGACCGTAAGGCCGAGGCGCGCGGGGTTTAGGCGGGCGGTGTAGTGTTCGATGAAGCCCTCGGCCTCCAGCCGCTGCCGCCGCCGGCCGGCCTGGCTGGGCGAGAGGTGGAGCAGGTCGCCGAGCTGCTGGGCGCTCAGGCGGCCGTCCTTCTGCAGTGCCGCGAGCAGGCGCTGGTCGGTCTCGTCGAGGGCGGGCGTGCGGGGTTCGGTCATCCTTGATGCCTTTCGTGCGGAGACCGCGCATGTCGACAGTGCTTAGGCCGCCAGAATGCGCGGATGTCCGGTGCATCCTGCGGTATCCTTTGCGCAAATCAAAGCAGCAAGGAGATGCATCATGGGACCGTTTCCCCACGACGCCCCGAAGGCGAAGATCACCGAGAAGAACCCCGCGGGCACTGACGGGTTCGAGTTCGTCGAGTTCGCCCACCCCGAGCCCGAGAAGCTGCGCGAGGCGTTCTCGCGCATGGGCTATGTCCACACGGCGACCCACAAGGCGAAGCCGGTGGAGCTCTGGCAGCAGGGCGACATCACCTATGTCCTGAACGCCGACCCCGACAGCTTCGCCGCCCGCTTCGTGGAAGAGCACGGGCCCTGCGCGCCGTCGATGGCCTGGCGGGTGGTCGACGCCCGGCACGCGCTGAAGCACGCGGTCGAGCGGGGGGCCGAGGAATACACCGGCCCCGGCAAGACCATGGACGTGCCCGCGATCCGGGGGATCGGCGGCTCGCTGATCTACTTCATCGACAAGTATTACGAGCAGAACCCCTATAACGAGGAGTTCGACTGGGTCGACAAGGCGCATCCCGAGGGCGTCGGCTTCTACTATCTCGACCACCTGACCCACAACGTCCACAAGGGCAACATGGACGTCTGGTTCAAGTTCTACGGCGATCTGTTCAACTTCCGCGAGATCCGGTTCTTCGACATCGAGGGCAAGTACACGGGCCTGACCAGCCGCGCGCTGACCTCGCCCTGCGGACGCATCCGGATCCCGATCAACGAGGACCGCGGCGAGACCGGACAGATCGTGGAATATCTCAAGCGGTACAACGGCGAAGGCATCCAGCACATCGCCGTCGGTGCGCGGGACATCTACGAGTCGACCGACGCCATCGCCGAGCGCGGGGTCAAGTTCATGCCGAAGCCGCCCGAGTCCTACTACGACATGAGCTATGACAGGGTGCAGGGCCACGACGAGCCGAAGGAGCGGATGATTAAGCACGGCATCCTGATCGACGGCGAAGGTGTCGTGGATGGCGGCGAGACGCGGATCCTGCTCCAGATCTTCTCGAAGACCGTGATCGGGCCGATCTTCTTCGAGTTCATCGAGCGGAAGGGCGACGACGGCTTCGGCGAGGGCAACTTCAAGGCGCTGTTCGAGAGCATCGAGCAGGACCAGATCGAGCGCGGGGTGCTGAAGGCGTCGTGACGGTTCTGGCCGCGCGGGATCGCGGGGGGCGGGTCTTCGGGCCCGCCCTTTTTCATGGGGTCGCTGCGCCGAGGGGCGGGCACGAAAAAGGGCGCCGACCGGCGCCCTCGTGAAACGGTTTCAGCGGCTTGGCAATCAGGCCTTCTCGGCCGCCGGGGCCGAGCTGCCCGCGTTCGGCGCGGGGCGCTGGCCGCCCTGGCCCGAGGGGTTCAGCGGGTCGTCGCGGCGCTGCACGGAGCCTTCGAAGTGGGCGCCGCTCTCGATCGCGATGGTCTTGTGGATGATGTCGCCTTCCACCTTGGCGGTGGAGGTCAGGCGCACCTTCAGGCCGCGCACGCGGCCCACGACGCGGCCATTCACCACGACGTCGTCGGCCATGACCTCGCCCTTCACGGTGGCGCCTTCGCCGACCGTCAGGAGGTGGGCCCGGATGTCGCCCTCGATCGTGCCTTCGATCTGGATGTCGCCGGTCGTCTTCAGGTTGCCCTTGATCACCAGGTCCGCCGACAGGATCGACGCGGGCGGCTTCGCCTTCGGCGCGGAGGGCGAGAAATCCGTCGATGTCCGGGCAGCAGGCGCGCCGTCCGAAGACGACGTGTTGGAAGATGGCACGGATTCGCCCCCTTGTTTTGGTCCAGGCTCGTTGATTTTGCTCTTAGAAAACATCTTTCGCTGCCTTGATGTAGGTCATCGGATTGACGGGCCTTCCGCCCACGCGCACCTCGTAGTGAAGATGGGTGCCGGTGGATCGTCCGGAGTTCCCCATATCACCGATCCGGTCCCCGCGCGAGACCCTTTGGCCGACCTGTACCCGAATCTTGGACATGTGGGCATAGCGAGTCTCGATCCCGAACTCGTGCTGGATCTTCACCAGACGGCCGTAGCCCGACATCATCCCGGCATGGATCACGACTCCGTCGGCCGTGGCATAGATCGGCGTGCCGTAGGCGGCGGCGAAATCGGTGCCCTCGTGCATCCGGCCCCAGCGTGCGCCGAAGCCCGAGGTGAAGCGGAAGGCCGACTTCAGCGGGATCGCGAACGGCGCCTTCTGGGCGGCGATGCGGTACATGTTCATCTTGTCGAGCTTGTCGAGGATGCCGTTGGCGCGCAGGCTGTCGGCATCGGGCGCCTGGCCCTTGGTCGAGAAGGTGATCGGCGTCAGCGGACCGCCCTGGCCCGAGTAGCCGCGGCGCACGGCGTCGAGCAGGCTGTCGGTGTTCAGCCCGGCCGCGCGGAACATCTTGTCGAGCGGGGCGACCGAGACGGTCACGGCGTCCTCCAGCTGGCTGAAGATCTGCTCGTTGCGCATCTCGGCCAGCTTGCGGTCGTTGATCATCTCCTCGGCGAAGGCCTCGGCCTCGGCGGCCTGGCCGGCCATCAGGTCACGCTCGGCCGCGGTGGATTCGAGGGCGGAGGCCAGCATGTCGAGGCTGCTCTCGGCGTCCTTCATGCGGCCCTTCTCGCGGTCGCTCAGCCCGGCCTGCTGAAGCTTCGTCTGCAGCTCCTGCGCCTCGCCGCGGGCCAGGTCGCGCTCCTTGATCGTGCGGCGCAGGGTCTCCTGCGTCAGGCCGATCCCGGTTTCCAGCTCGGCACGCCGCGCCTCGGACTCCAGCAGGTTCGACTGCATCCGCGACACCTGGCGCAGCGCCGAGTTGAAACGCTCCTGCGCGGCGCGGGCCTCGGCAGCGCGGGCGTCACGCTCGTCCGAGAGGTCGTTCAGGCGCTTCTCGTAGGTCGCCTGCTCGCGCATCGCCTGGTCGCGGACGTTGCCCGAGCCGATGGTGTCCATCAGCAGGATGGCCGAGGCGATGATCGTCCAACCCACCACGACCGCCGATCCCGAGATGGCCAGAAGCTGAGTTCCGGAGGACAGGCGCACGAAGCGGGTTTCGGTGTCGGATTTCAGGAACAGACGTTGTTCCGGGAAAGCGCGCTGCATCGCGGCCTTCACGAGGTTCGTTTTCGTTGTCTTCAACTTTTACCGTCCCGTAATTGCGCCGCGCGTGGCAGCCACAACAGTCCCCAGTTCGTTGCCCGGCCGTGCTTAAAGGCACATCCCCCCGATCGCAACAAATTTGCGGACAGTGCCCCGCGGGTGGCGGTTTGCGCCTGTCTTTGGGCGGAATCCTGCCGATTTTCCCGCAGCTTGCGGGCTCAGGACTGAACCGCGAGGGGCCAGTAGAAATCCGGCGGCAGGCCCGCCTCGGCCCGCTTTTCCGTGTTGAACGGCGGCTTCAGGGCGCCGTGGAAGTAGCGGCGGACGAGGGCATGGAAGGCCTCCTTCGGGTCTTCCTCGTGGCGGCCGCAGAGGAAGTGGAACCACTTCGAGCCATAGGCGACATGGGCCACTTCCTCGGCATAGATCGTCTCCAGCGCGTCGACGGCGTGGTTCACCTCGGCCTTGCGGAAGATGTCGATCATGCCCGGCGTCACGTCGAGTCCGCGCGCCTCCAGCACCATGGGCACGACGGCGAGGCGGCCCATGAAGTCGTCGACCGTGTCCTCGGCCGCGCGCCACATCCCGGCATGGGCGGGCAGGGCGCCGTAATGGCTGCCGAGCGCTTCAAGACAGTCGCAGACGAGGTTGAAATGCTTGGATTCCTCGTCCGCGGCCTTCACCCAGTCGTCGTAGAAGCCAAGGGGCATCTTCACATGGGCGAAGCGCGGGATGATGTCCCAGTGCAGGTCGACGGCGTTCAGCTCGATATGGGCGACGGCGTGCAGCAGGGCGATCCGGCCCGCCTCCGTGCCGGGGCGGCGTCGCGGCACGTCGCGCGGCGCCAGAAGCTCGGGACGCTCGGGGCGGGCGGGGCGCAGCGGCGGC
>NZ_PNOS01000008.1 GCF_002869745.1 Oceaniglobus roseus | reverse complement strand
GGCGCGGGCCGGGCGGGCCGAAGGGCAGGCCCTGGGCGCACAGGGCAGCGGCGCACTGGCGCGACCGGCGGCAGTGTCGGTGCCGGAAGGGACCCGACAGACGGCGGCGCTGGCCTGGAGCGGGGAGGGGACGGTGGATCCGGTCTCGCTCGCCGCGATCCAGGCCTTCGCCCGGCCCGGCGACCGGGCGGCGGGCGAGGGGGAGCGGGTGCGCGATGCCATCGGCGGGCTGCTCGCCTCGGTTCCCTGCGCGCGGCTGAGGACGGAGTTCGACCCCGAGACCGGCCGTCTGGAGCTGCGCGGCCACATCCCCGAGGAGGGGCTGCGGGCGCCGGTGCTGGCGGCGCTCCGGGCGCAGCTCGGCAGTTCGATCCCGGTGACCGAGGCGGTGCGGATCCTGCCCCGCCCGGTCTGCGGCGTGCTGTCGGACATCGGCGCGGTGGGCCTTGCGCAGTCCGACGACCAGTACGGCGATCCGACGGTGATCGGCGCGGCGACGCAGGTGGCCGAGATCCGCTTCGAGGAGGGGCAGCGGATGGCCTTCACCCTGCTCGGCGCCGATTACCCGGCCTACTTCTACGTCGATTACTTCGACGCCTCGGGAACGGTTCTGCACCTCCAGCCGAACGAGACGGTGGCGCCGCGGATCGTGGAGGCGCAGGGCGCGGTCTATGTCGGCAGCGCGGCGGACGGCAGCCTTCCGCTGGTCTTCGACGCCGCACCACCCTTCGGGCAGGAGGTGCTGGCGGCCTTCGCGTCGTCGGTGCCGCTCTACGATGGCGTCCGGCCGCTCAGCGAACCGGCGGGGCCCTACCTCGAGTTCCTGAAGGCGCGGGTGGCGGCGGCGCGGGCCGCGGACCCGGGGTTTCGGGGCGAATGGTTCTACGTCTTCGTCACCATCGCGCCGCGGTCCTGACCCCCGCGAAAAGGGCCGACCGTGCCCCCGCTGCCCCGATGAAAGGCTGCCGTCCCCGCGCTATTGCGGGCAGCCGCCCTCGGCCCATTTCCTGAGTGTCGCCTTGAATCCGCCGCCCAGCGGATGCTCCTTGCTGAGCGCGCGCGCGGCGCTGGCGAGCGTGTAGGTCTGCGCCTGGGTGCAGAGGTTCTCGGCCTCCCAGTGGTGGCAGTCGCTGCAATGCTTGTCCTTCCAGACCTCGTCCGGCAGTCCCTCGATCGGCGGGAACAGGGGCGAGCCCTTGATGATCTCTTCGAGCGACCTGCCGGTGACGCCCTCGCCGCCGGCGGTCAGCGTCGAGGTGAAGGTGACCGGCTGGGCGATCTCGGGCAGGGACTGGTGCGCCTCGGGCGCGGCCGCGACGGCGGGGGCCTCGGGTTGCGGCGTCAGCGCCGCCTTCGCCTTCTGCGCCCGCAGGATCGCCAGTTCTAGGCTCGCGATCTCGGCGTAGATCCCGGTGGGGTAGGAGCCGAGATAGGCGGAATATCCCTCGATCGTGCCCTCCGCCTGGGCCTTCGCGAACATCTCGCGCTCGGCATCGGCGGGGACGCGCGGCTGCGCCGCCGCGCTCGGGGCCGGGGCGGCCACGAAGGTGAAGTTGCGCGTCAGCGACGAGGTGTCCCAGGGCGTCTGCGCGCCGTTCGTGGCCTGGAGGACCGCGTTCCGCACCGACTTGAACAGCTGCTCGATCGGTACGCCGGGTTCGGGGATCCGCTCGGCCAGCGCCGCGGTGAAGGGGCTGTTGCCGTCCACGCCGTCCAGCGCCACTTCGCCGGGCGCGGTGGAATAGGCGAGGAAGGTGCCGGTCGGGGCGCGCATCTCGGCCAGGCCCGGATCGTCGAGCGAGCGGATCGAGACGAAGGGATTGTCGCGGCAGGCATCGAGGATCACGATGTTGGTGACGTTGCTGGCCGAGTTCATCTGCCTCAGCACCGCCTCGGCGTTGACGCCGACCAGCGGCAGGTCGGCGGCATCGGTCAGGGTGACGTCCACCGGCAGCAGGTAGTTCGTGCCGAAGGACTGCACCCCGTGCCCGGCATAGTAGAACAGCCCCACCGTGTCCGCCCCGCCGTCGCGCAGCGAGCGGCCGAAGCGGGCGATGGCGAGGTTCATCTCGGCCTGCCCGGCGTTCAGCAGCTTGGTCACCTGGAAGCCCGCCGTCTCCAGCGCGGAGGCGATACGCTCGGCATCGGCGGCGGCATTGTCCAGCGCGGTGACGTTCTCGTAGCTGCTGTTGCCGACGACGAGGGCCAGCCGATTCTCGGCCGCGGCGGCGAGGCGCAGCTCGGCGCGGGCGGTTGCCGGCGCCCCGAGGAGGGTCGCCGCGGCGACGACAAGGCCGGCCAGGGTGGCGGCCGGACGTGCAAGCAGGCGGAATGCAGTACAGCTATCTCTCATGTCGGTTCTCTGCCCGTTTCAGTTCAGCACCGCGAATTCTATCCGGCGGTTGCGGCGTTGCCCCTCGCGCGTCGCGTTGTCTGCGACCGGGCGCGATTCGCCATAGCCGACACTGACCAGCTGCGATGCGTCGACGCCGTGACTGACAAGATATTGTGTCACCGTTTGGGCGCGCCGTTCGGAAAGCGCCTGGTTCGTTGCATCGCTGCCCAGGCTGTCGGTATGGCCGCCGACCTCGATCTTCAGGCCGGGGCAGCGGCGGACGATGTCGACGATGCTGTCGAGCAGGAAGTTGCTCTGCGGATCCAGACGGGCGCTGGCCGGGGTGAAGTTGATGTTGTCGGTGCGCGACAGGATCTCGAACCGGCCGACGCAGGCCTCGAGGTCGAAGTTGCCCGCCGTCTCCAGCGCGGCGCTGGCAGGGGCCGCGGCCGGGGTGGCCGTCGCCGCCGGGGCGGCCGGTGCCGGTGCGGGTGTCGCCGGGGCCGGGGCCGGGGTGGCGGCGGTAACGGCATTCCCGAGCGGCGTGTTGCGCGAGAAGATGAAGTCGAAGCTGACGGTGGCGGAGGGCACGATCTTGACGTTGGCGGCCTCCTCCAGCTTGCGGATGCCGTTGTCGAGGTTGTAGTCCGCGGTCGCGACCGAGATCGGCGTGGCCGAGGCGACCGACACCATGTCGTCGCTGAGGAGCGTGATCGCCACCTCGGCCGTCTGCTCCTTCGTCACGCCGTGCAGGTCCAGGGTGAAGGGCAGGCTCACCGTCTTGCGGCGCACCGAGGGCAGGTCGTCCAGCAGGGCGGGGTCGATCGTTGTCGTGATCGTGGCCTTGGGATACTGGAAGGTCTCGAACATCAGGAACCGCATCCGCACGTTCCTGAGGTCGACCTTGGTGTCGACCGAGTCGAGCAGCACCTCGACCGTCGCCTGGCCCTGCGGGTCGATGGTGCCCGAGAAGGTGGCGAAGCTGCTGACTTCGACCTTGGTGTCGTTCTTCACCGACTGGAACCGCAGGGCCGATGAATCGGGGGTCAGGGTCCAGCCGCTGGCGAAGGGCGAGGGCTGGGCCCCGGCGCCCCCGGCGAGGCAGAGCGACAGAAGGAGGGCGGCGGTGCCGAAATCGCGGCGCAGGGTGGAAATCGGTGACATGAAATCCTCGCGATGATCTTGCTGCAATGGGCATAGCATAACAGAGCGTCCCGTGTCGGGAAACTTCCGGCGAGGCAGGCGATTCCATACCCTCCTGCGGTTGCAGGGCCACGCTTCGGCTCGCCGCGTCGACCTTGCGGGCGAGGGCGGACCGGCCGGCCCGGCGATCGGGCCGCCGCAAGACGCCGGACCCGGCGATCGGCGCGTCCCGAGCATGCGGAAGGCGGTGCAAGGTATTGATTTGAGAAATACCCTGTCCTAACGTCAGCGCCAGTGGTCGGGCGCGGGTTCCCAGGCACTTGAAGATTTTTTCATCCGGACGGGGCGCCATTTCCGCGCCGGGTTCCGGGGGCGGATTTGCGGGTGATCCTTCGGTACACGGCCCCTCGGCTGTCTCGAACGGTCCCGGTCTTTCCGCCGGGGTCGGCCAACCTGGAGGTATCCCGTGGCGATCTCGATCTCTTCCTTCGGCGACGATGCCCCGAGCGGCGAGAACCTCGAATACGATCCACTGTTCACCGCGTTGCAGCTGGCCGCCCAGCCCGAGGAGGAGCGGCAGGCGGGAAACGAGATCCTGCCGGGCGCCGAGCCGAGCCCGAAGCCCATCGTCGAGGCGGCGCAGAAGGTCCTGGAGCAGAGCCACGACCTGCGCGCGGCGGTGCTCTACGGCTACGGCGCGGTGCGGATCCACGGCCTGCCGGGGCTGGCCGAGGCGACGGCGTACATCCGCACCTGCCTGACCGAGTTCTGGGACACCTGCCATCCGCAGCTCGACGCCGACGACGACGACGATCCGACCGAACGCGTGAACGCGGTGCTGGGGCTGGCCGACCCGCAGACCGTGCTGAAGGCCGTGCGCAACGCGCCTCTGACGGAAAGCCGGTCCTTCGGGCGGATGTCGCTGCGCGACATCGCCATCGCCGAGGGCGAGGCCTCGCCGCCCGCGGACATGGAGAACGTGCCGACGGCGCAATCGGTCGGCGCGGCGTTCCAGGACACCGACCCCGAGACGCTGAAGGCGACGCGCGACGCGGCGAGACAGGCGCTGGAGGACGTGCTGGCGATCAACGCGGTGTTCGATGCGAAGACGCCGGGGCAGGGCCCCTCGCTCGACCCGCTGGTGACGCTCCTGAAGCGGGCGACGGCGCGGTTGACGGAGGAGGTCGGCGAGGAGGCGGCGCCCGCGGCGGAGGACGGGGCGGAAGCCGCGCCGGTCGCGGCCGGCCCTGCCGGGGCCGGAGCCGCCGCCGCGCGTCCGAGCGGCGCCATCGCCTCGCGCAAGGATGTCGAGCAGGCCATCGACAGGATCCTGAAGTATTACGAGGAGCAGGAACCCTCGAGCCCTCTGCCGCTGCTGCTGAAGCGCGCGCGGCGACTGGTGGGCGCAGATTTCATGACCATCGTCAACGACTTGGCCCCCCTCGGGGTGGAAAATGTCAATCTGATCGGAGGTATGGAAAACCCGGAGTGACTTCGGGTCAAGGCAAGAGCTACTGATTGCACAACGCGCTTCACTCACGAGACACCGACAGGGAGACAGCAATGTCCAGTTCGCAGAAATTCATCGCCCGTAACCGCGCGCCGAGGGTCCAGATCGAGTACGATGTGGAACTCTACGGGGCCGAGAAGAAGGTCCAGCTGCCGTTCGTCATGGGGGTCATGTCCGACCTCGCCGGCAAGTCCGAAGTCCCGCAGCCCGGCATCGCCGACCGCAAGTTCCTGGAGATCGACGTCGACAACTTCGACAGCCGCATGAAGGCGATGAAGCCGCGCGCCGCGTTCTCGGTTCCGAACGCGCTGACCGGCGAGGGCAACATGTCGGTCGACATCTCCTTCGAGAGCATGGACGACTTCTCGCCCGCCGCCGTGGCCCGCAAGGTCGAGCCGCTGAGGAAGCTGCTGGAGGCCCGCGAGGAGCTCAGCAACCTGATGAGCTACATGGACGGGAAGCCGGGCGCGGAAGAGCTGATCGCCTCGACCATGAACAACCCCGAACTGCTGAAATCCCTGGCCGCCTCTCCGGCGCCCAAGGACGAAGAATAAGAGACCGGGAGGAGGAAGAACATGGCTGAAGAAGCAACCCAGGCCGAAGCCCAAGGCGGCGCAACCGAAACCACCGAGGGCGACTTCGCCTCGCTGCTGCAGAAGGAATTCAAGCCGCGCTCGGACAATGCCAAGACGGCGGTCGAGAACGCGGTGAAGACGCTGGCCGCGCAGGCGCTGGAGCACACCTCGCTGATCTCCGACGACGTGCTGCACTCGATCAGCGCGATGATCGCCGAGATCGACAAGAAGCTGTCGGACCAGGTCAACCTGATCATCCACCACGAGGACTTCCAGCAGCTGGAATCGGCCTGGCGGGGGCTGCATCACCTGGTCAACAACACCGAGACCGACGAGCAGCTGAAGATCCGGGTGATGAACATCTCGAAGAAGGATCTCCACAAGACTCTGAAGAAGTTCAAGGGCGCCGCCTGGGATCAGTCGCCGATCTTCAAGAAGCTCTACGAAGAGGAATTCGGCCAGTTCGGCGGCGAGCCGTTCGGCTGTCTGGTGGGTGACTACCACTTCAACCACTCCGCCCCGGACGTCGAGCTTCTGGGCGAGATGGCGAAGGTGGCGGCGGCGGCCCACGCGCCCTTCATCACCGGCGCGGATCCGTCGCTGCTGAACTTCGAGAGCTGGCAGGAGCTGGCCAATCCGCGCGATCTGGCCAAGATCATGAGCACGCCGGAATATGCCGCCTGGAAGTCGCTGCGCGACAGCGAGGACAGCAAGTACATCGGCCTGGCCATGCCGCGCTTCCTGGGCCGCCAGCCCTATGGCGCAAAGCAGAACCCGGTCGAGGAGTTCGCCTTCGAGGAGGACACGACCGAGGGCGGCGGCGACAAGTTCGCTTGGGTCAACGCGGCCTACGGCATGGCGACCAACATCAACCGGTCGTTCAAGGAATACGGCTGGTGTTCGCGGATCCGCGGCGTTGAATCGGGCGGTACGGTGGCGAACCTGCCGACCCACACCTTCCCGACCGACGACGGCGGCGTGGACATGAAGTGCCCGACCGAGATCGGCATCTCGGACCGGCGCGAGGCGGAACTGGCGAAGCTGGGCTTCATGCCGCTGATACACCGCAAGAACACCGACATGGCGGCGTTCATCGGCGCCCAGTCGCTGCACAAGCCCGCCGAGTACGACGATCCGGATGCCACGGCCAACGCCAACCTCGCGGCGCGGCTGCCCTACCTGTTCTCGACCTGCCGCTTCGCCCACTACCTGAAGTGCATGGTCCGCGACAAGATCGGCTCGTTCAAGTCGCGCGCCGACATGGAGAAGTGGCTGAACAGCTGGATCCTGAACTACGTGGACGGCACGCCCGAAACCTCGTCCGAAGCGACGAAGGCGCGGCGTCCGCTCTCGGCGGCCGAGGTGGTCGTCGAGGAGGTCGAGGGCAACCCCGGCTATTACACCTCGAAATTTTTCCTCCGTCCGCACTACCAGCTCGAGGGGCTGTCGGTCTCTCTGCGCCTGGTCAGCAAGCTGCCGTCGGAAAAGTGAATTCGTCCCCGGGGCGGCGGGTGCCGCTCCGGGATCTTAACCCAGTCGGTCGCATCGGCCGCATTTCAAGGAAGGAGAGTTCGACATGGCTGTCGACATGTTTCTGAAGATCGAAGGCCCCGCCGTCGGTGGCGAGGCCCAGGACAAGGTTCACGGCGGCGAGCTGGATATCCTCGCCTGGTCCTGGGGCATGTCCAACAGCGGCACGACCCACATGGGCGGCGGCTCGGGCGCGGGCAAGGCCAATTTCCAGGACCTCAGCTGCACGACCTATTACGAGAAGTCGACCCACGAGCTGATGAAGTCTTGCACCAAGGGCACCCACCACGAGAAGATCACCCTGACCTGCCGCAAGGCCGGTGACACCCCGCTGGAATACATCACCTACACCCTCTCGGACTGCATCATCACCTCGGTCTCCACGGGCGGTTCGGGCGGCGAGGACCGGCTGACGGTCAACTTCTCGATCAACTTCGGCGCCTTCGACGTGCTCTACAAGGAGCAGGACAAGAAGGGCGCGGAGAAGGGCCAGGTCCAGTTCAAGTACGACATCGCCGGCGCCGAGGCGCTCTGATCGTCGCAAGGCTTCCGGCCGCCGGGCGAGGCCCCGGCGGCCGGGTTTCCCATTCCGAAGTCATTCCGATCCGAGGTATTCACCTTGAGCGCCGAGGCCAACGAACTCCTGAAGGCGGGCGACCTGTCTGGGGCCCTGAAGGCCCTCCAGGACCAGGTGCGCGCGAAACCGGCCGACGCCAGGCTGCGGGTCTTCCTGTTCCAGCTGCTCTGCGTCACGGGCGACTGGAAGCGGGCGATCACCCAGCTGAAGCTCTGTGCCGAGCTCGACGCCAAGGCGCTGCCGATGGCGCAGACCTACCGCGAGGCGATCATCTGCGAGGTCTTCCGCGAGAAGGTCTTCGCGGGCGAGAAGGAACCGCTGGTCTTCGGCGAACCCGCCGAGTGGGTGGCGCTGATGATCGAGGCGCTGAAGGCCTTCGCCGCGGGCGAGGGCGGACGTGCGGCCGATCTGCGGGCGCGTGCCTTCGACCTGGCCCCGGCGGCGGGGGGCGAGATCAACGGCAGCCGTTTCGACTGGATCGCCGACGCCGACATGCGGCTCGGGCCGCTGTTCGAGATCATCGTGAACGGCCGCTACTACTGGATGCCCTTCACCGCGATCGCGAAGCTGACCGTCGAGCCGCCCGAGGACCTGCGCGACTGCGTCTGGAGCGCGGCGCATCTGACCCTGCACAACGGCGGCGACACCGTGGCGCTGATCCCCACCCGCTATGCCGGGACGGCCGAGCGCGGCGATGACGCGCAGAAGCTGTCGCGGCGCACCGACTGGACGGACGCGGGCCACGACACCTTCACCGGGATCGGCCAGCGGCTGCTGGCGACGCCCGCAGGCGACACCGCTCTGATGGACCTGCGCAGCCTCGTCCTGGACGGTCAAGGTGGCTGACCGCACCATCACCGAGCGGCTGCAACCGTCGCTGCTGGACCGGCTGACGGACCACGAGCCCGACAAGGCGACGGAGAGCCGCGACCGCCGTGTGATCGACATCAATCGCCTGCGCGACATCGTGCGCCGCGACCTGTCCTGGCTTCTGAACGCCAACAACCTGGAGACCGAGCTGGATCCGGAGGCCTATCCGCACACCACCGAGTCGGTGCTGAACTACGGAGTGCGCGACGTCTCGGGGCTGCATTCGACCGAGGAGCGGGCGCACCTGATCCGCCGTTCGATGCAGCAGGCGATCCGCCGGTTCGAACCGCGGCTGAACGAGGGCACGCTCGACATCGTCCAGAGGAAGGACGCGGCGAAGAAGGTGGGAATCGTCAGCTTCGACATCGTCGCCGACATGTGGGCCGAGCCGATCCCGCTGGAGCTGTACCTGCGCAGCGAGATCGACGTGACCACGGGCGAGATCCAGCTGGAGGCGGAGGGCTGAGGCCATGGACACCCGTCTCCTGCGCCATTACGAATCCGAGCTGACCTTCCTGCGCGAGATGGGCGCGGAGTTCGCGGCGAGCTATCCGAAGGTGGCGGCGCGGCTCGGCATGGACGGGACCGAGGTGCTGGATCCCTACGTCGAGCGGCTGCTGGAGGGCACGGCCTTCCTGACCGCGCGGGTGCAGCTGGAACTCGAGCTCCAGTACCCGGCCTTCACCTCGCACCTGCTCGACATCGTCTACCCGCAGCTGATGGCGCCGACGCCCTCGATGATGGTGGCGCAGTTGCAGCCGGACCTCGCCAACGCCTCGCTGGCGGCGGGCGCCGTGCTGCCCCGGGGAACTGCCCTGCGCTCGGTGCCCGCGGAGGGGACGCAGACGGCCTGCATGTTCCGCACCGCCCACGAGATCACGCTCTGGCCGGTCGAGATCGTCGAGGCCGAGTACATCGACGGCCGGGGCGAACTGGTGGCGGCGGGCGTGACCTTCGATCACGAGGCGCGGGCGGCGATCCGGCTGCGCCTGCGCCGGCCCGGCGGCGCGCCGCTCGGAGAGCTGCCGATGGACCGGCTGAGCCTGTTCCTCGGCGGGCTCGGTCCCCTTGGCGGCAAGCTGCACGAGCTGTTCTGCGCCGATTGCGACGGGGTCGTGGCACGCTCGACCGACCGGCGGGCGGACTGGGCGGTGCCGCTCTCGGGCGGGGTGGTGCCGAAGGGATATGCGCGCGACGAGGCGCTGCTGCCGACGCCGCGCCGGGCGCTCGACGGCTACCGGCTGCTGCAGGAATACTTCGCGATGCCCGAGCGGTTCCACTTCGCCGACATCCTCGGGCTCGGCCGTGGCCTCGCCCGCTGCGAGAGCGACGAGATGGACCTTTACGTCCTGTTCAGGAACGGCAACCCGGCCGTGGCCAGCGGCGTGTCGCCCGAAGCGTTCCAGCTGAACTGCGTGCCCGCGATCAACCTCTTCGAGAAGCGCTGCGACCGGGTCAGGATCACCACCGCCGACGCCGAGCAGCATGTGATCGTCGACCGCACGGCGCCGCTGAACTTCGAGGTGTTCTCGATCCTCTCGGTCACCGGGATCGGCGCCGCGGGCGAGGAGGACGTGCCGTTCCGCGCCTTCTATTCCGCCGACGCCTTCACGGCCGCCTCGGGCGGGGGCAGCGCCTTCTATGCCCAGTCGCGCAAGATGCGCCAGCGGACCGAGCGCGAGCGGCTGAAGGCGACGCGCACCAACTACCTTGGCTCGGAGATGTACCTGTCGCTCGTCGACATGAAGAACGCGCCTTACCCGCCGGGGCTGGTGCAGCTCGACGTGCGGGCGATGGTGACGAACCGCGACCTGCCGATGCTGCTGCCGACCGGCGGCTCGGACGTCTTCCACCTGCCCGACGGCGGGCCGGTGAAGGCGATCCGCACGCCCGTTCCGCCGACCCGGCCGCGCCCGACCATGGCGCAGGGCGAAACGGCGTGGAAGCTCATCAGCCACCTGTCGCTGAACTACCTCTCGATCGCCGACACCGAGGGCGGCACCGGGGCCGAGGCCCTGCGCGAGCTGATCGGGCTTTACGCGCCCACCGGGGACCGGGCCGTGGCGAAGCTCCTGGAGGGGATCGTGAAGGTCGAAAGCCGGCCGATCGTGCGCCGCATCAGCGACGGTGCGCTGTCGACGGCGGTGCGCGGGCTCCAGATCGTGCTGACCTGCGACGAGGACCAGTTCGAGGGCAGCTCGGCCTATCTCCTGGCCTCGGTGCTGGAGCGGTTCTTCACCAATTACGTCTCGATCAATTCATTCACCGAAACCGTACTGAAATCCCAACAACGCGGAGACGTCGCACGATGGCGGCCGGACCAGGGCCTGGGTCGCATCCTCTGAGCCATCTCGAAGGCCTCAGCCGGGACCCCGGGCGATACCACATCTTCCTCGCTCTGCGCATCCTCGAGGCGCAACATTCCGACGCGCCGCGCCTCGGCGAGTCGCGGCGCCCGCGCGAGGACCGGGTGCGGCTGGGGCAGGAGGCGACGATGGCCTTCGCGCCGACGACGGTGCACCGCTACCGCGGCGCGACGGACGGGCGGCCCGCGACGCTGACCAACCTGTTCTTCGGCTTGTTCGGGCCCCACGGTCCGCTGCCCGCGCACCTGACGGAATACGCGCGGGACCGGCAGCGCAACCACCGCGACCCGACCTTCATCGCCTTCGCCGACATGCTGACGCACCGGCTGCTGAGCCTGCTCTACCGCGCCTGGACCACCGGCCAGCCCGCGCCGGGGCTGGACCGGGGTCCGAACGACACGATGGAGCGCAAGGTCGCCGCGCTCGCGGGGGTCGCGGGGCGGAACATGCGCGACCGGGACGCGGCGCCCGATGTGGCGCGGCGGCACTTCGCGGGGCACCTCGCGCGGCGCGCGAAGAACGCGGCGGGCCTCGGCGCGATGGTCTCGGCCTTCTTCCGGGTGCCGGTGACGATCGAGCAGTTCATCGGCTCCTGGCTGGAGCTCGAACCCGACGACCGCTGGCGGCTCGGCGCGCGGGCGGGGCTGGGGCAGGCGACCAGCATCGGCGACAGGGTCTGGTCGCGCTCGTCCAAGTTCCGCATCCGCATCGGGCCGATGGGGATGGAGGAATACACGGGCCTCCTGCCCGGCGGCGCGGCGCTGCCGCGGCTCCGGGCGCTGGTGCGCTCCTATGTCGGCGACGCGCTCGACTGGGACGTGAACCTGGTGCTCCGGGAGGAGGAGGTTCCGGCGGCGCGGCTCGGGGCGGATACGCGGCTGGGGCAGACCAGCTGGATCGGAACGCGCGGCGGCGGGGATGCGGGCGATCTGTATCTCTCGCCCGCCGCGGCGATGGACATGGCGCGCGGGACGGTTCCGCAAGACGCCGGCAGGGGAGTGATGAGATGACGGAAATCAGCCGGGTTGCCCTTTTCGGCAAGCTCAACAAGGTCGGATACCAGGCCATCGAGGGGGCCACCGTGTTCTGCAAGATGCGGGGCAACCCCTACGTCGAGATCGTGCACTGGCTGGCGCAGATCCTGCAGGGCCAGGACAACGACATCCTGAAGATCATGAAGCACTACGACCTCGACCCCTCGCGCGTGGCCGCCGACATGCAGAAGGCGCTGGATGCGCTGCCGCGGGGCGCGACCTCGATTTCCGACCTGTCGGCGCACCTGATGGACGCGATGGAGCGGGCGTGGGTCTATGGCTCGCTTCTGTACTCGTCGAACCAGGTCAGGACGGGGCACCTGCTGCTGGGGATGCTGAAGACGCCGGGCCTGCGCGGTGGCCTGCTGAACATCTCGGGCGAGTTCGGGAAGGTGAAGGCCGACGACCTGGCGGAGAATTTCCACCACATTACAGACGGTTCGCCCGAGGACCGGTTGAGCCCGCAGGACGGCTCCTCCACCGGCGGCGGGGTCGAGCCGGGCGAGGCGTCGGGGGCGCGGTCGCCGGCGCAGATGGGCAAGGAAGAGGCGCTGAAGCAGTTCTGCACCGACCTGACCCAGCAGGCGCGGGATGGCAAGATCGACCCGATCATGGGACGGGACGAGGAGATCCGGCAGATCGTCGACGTGCTGATGCGGCGGCGGCAGAACAACCCGATCCTGACCGGCGAGGCGGGCGTCGGCAAGACGGCGGTGGTCGAGGGCTTCGCGCTTCGGATCGCGCGGGGCGACGTGCCGCCCGCGCTTCAGGGCGCGCGGCTGCTGGTGCTGGACGTGGGGCTCCTGCAGGCGGGCGCGTCGATGAAGGGCGAGTTCGAGAACCGCCTGCGCTCGGTCATCGACGAGGTTCAGGCCAGCACGACGCCCATCGTGATGTTCATCGACGAGACGCACACGCTGGTCGGCGCCGGGGGTGCGGCGGGCACGGGGGATGCGGCGAACCTGCTGAAGCCCGCGCTGGCGCGCGGCACGCTTCGCACCATCGGCGCGACGACCTTCGCCGAGTACAAGAAGTACATCGAGAAGGACCCGGCGCTGACCCGCCGCTTCCAGGTGATCCAGGTGGACGAGCCGTCGACCGACAAGGCGATCCTGATGATGCGCGGCATCGCGTCGATGCTGGAGAAGCACCACAAGGTGCAGATCCTCGACGAGGGGATCGAGGCGGCGGTGACGCTCTCGGCCCGCTACATCCCCGCGCGGCAGTTGCCGGACAAGTCGGTGTCGGTGCGCGACACCGCCTCGGCCCGGGTGGCGGTGTCGCAGTACGCGACGCCCGCCGAGGTGGACGATGCGCGGAAGCGGATCGACGCGCTGAACACCGAGCTCGAGATCATCGGGCGGGACGAGACCGCCGGCTACGACGCCGCGGACCGCAAGATGGTGATCGAGGAGATGAAGGCCAGCGAACAGGCGCGGCTGGACGAGCTGACGGGGCGGTGGGAGGCCGAGAAGGCCATCGTGGAGAAGATCCTCGACCTGCGCGCCAAGCTGCGCGAGGGCGGCGCTTCGACCGAAACGGCGAGCGACGCGGCGAGCCCGCTGTCCGGTGAAGAGCGGGCGAAGATGCTGGACGAGCTGAAGGCGAAGAATGCCGAGCTGACCGCGTTGCAGGGAGAAAGCCCGCTGATCCTGCCCATCGTCGATGCGCAGGCGGTGGCGAGCGTCATCGGCGACTGGACGGGCATTCCCGTGGGCCGGATGGTCCGCGACGAGATCGAGACGGTGCTGAACCTTGAATCCCACCTTGCCAAGCGGGTGATCGGCCAGGACCACGCGATGAAGATGATAGCCAAGCGCATCCAGACCAGCCGCGCCGGGCTCGACAACCCGAACAAGCCGATCGGGGTGTTCATGCTGGCGGGGACCAGCGGCGTCGGCAAGACCGAGACGGCGCTCGCGCTGGCCGAGGTGCTGTACGGCGGCGAACAGAACGTCATCACGATCAACATGTCCGAGTACCAGGAGGCGCACACCGTGTCGTCGCTGAAGGGCGCGCCTCCGGGCTACGTCGGCTACGGCGAGGGTGGCGTGCTGACCGAGGCGGTGCGGCGCAAGCCCTATTCGGTGGTCCTGCTCGACGAGGTCGAGAAGGCGCACCCCGACGTGCACGAGATCTTCTTCCAGGTCTTCGACAAGGGCGTGATGGAGGACGGCGAGGGGCGGGTGATCGACTTCAAGAACACCCTGATCCTGCTGACCAGCAACGCCGGGTCGGAGCTGATCATGGACATGTGCTCGGACCCCGAGCTTCTGCCCGACCCCGAGGGGCTGGCCAAGGCGCTGCGGGATCCCTTGCTGAAGATCTTCCCGCCCGCCCTGCTGGGCCGGCTGGTGACGATCCCCTACTACCCGCTCAGCCCCGACATGATCGGGCAGATCACGCGGCTGCAGCTTGACCGGATCAAGAAGCGGGTGATGCAGGCGCACAAGGTGCCGTTCAGCTATACCGACGGCGTCGTGGACGAGATCGTGAGCCGCTGCCAGGAGCTGGAGAGCGGCGGACGGATGATCGACGCCATCGTGACCAACACCATGCTGCCCGACATCTCGGCCGAGTTCCTCACCCGGATGATGGAGGGCCGGGCGGTCGAGAAGGTCGAGATCGTTGTCGAGGATCACGCCTTCGCCTATCGTTTCGAATAGATCCCGCGGCGCCCTGGGCCCCGTCGGCATCGACGCCGGGGCCCGGGGCGCACCGCGCAACCAAGGTCAGGACATATCATGCCCGCATTGCCGAACATTCTGGAAAAGCGCGTTCTCCGCATGGAAGGCGATTTCTCCAAGCCGCTCGTCCTGACCGGGGCGCGGGTGGAGGAGGGCATCAATTTCCTGACCGAGACGACGCTGGAATTCGTCAGCACCGACCGCGAGGTGGATCTGAAGGCGCTTCTCGGATCCCAGATCAAGGTGATCGAGGGCAATGCGATCCTGTCGCGCATCTATCCCGGCTTCTGCGTCTCGGCGGAATTCCTGGGCGCGCCCACGGGCGTCGCCCATTACCGCGCCGAGCTGCGGCCTTGGCTCTGGTTCCTGAGCCGCAGGCGCGAGAACCGCATCTTCCAGGAAAAAACCACCATAGAAATCGTCCAGAGCGTGCTGTCGGACTACGGGTTCTGGGGCAACGTGGACAACCGCATCTCCGCCACTCTTCCGGCGCGCGACTACGCGGTGCAGTACCGCGAGACCGATCTGGCCTTCATCATGCGGCTTCTGGAAGAGGAGGGCGTCTATTTCTTCTTCGAGATGAAGGACGGCGTGCAGAAGATGGTGCTGGCCGACGACCCCGGAGCGCATGCCGCGATGCCGCTTATCGATCCCGTCGTGTTCCGCGCGCTCGATCAGTCGGGCCACCGGGCCGGGGCGCACGTGTTCTCGTGGAGCGCGGGGCTGGTCAGCACGACGGGGAAGGTGACGCTCTGGGACTTCGACTTCGAGAAGCCGACGGCGGACGTGAGCGGCGCAAGTGCGATCCCCCTCGGGGACCAGCCGGCCGAGGATCTTGAGGCCTACGGCTATCCCGGCCATTTTCGCGATACCTCCGCCGGCGATGTCCGCGCGCGGGTCCGGATGGAGGCCGAGGCCGTGCGCCACCACGTCGCCCACGGCGCCGCCAACATCCGCTACATGGCGGTCGGCGGCACCTTCGACCTGGCCGACCACAGCCGCGAGACCGAGAACAGCGCCTGGATGATGACGCGGGCCACCCACCTGATGCGCCTGACCGACGCCGACAACCCGCCGAAGGGGGCGGACACGCTGCTCGACGAGGGGCTGAGCGCGGAGCTGTCGGGCGACGATCCCTACCGCGTCCTGTTCGACGTGATCCCGAAGGACCTCCAATACCGCGCGCCGCTGGTCACGCCATGGCCCGAGATCGCGGGCGTGCAGACGGCGATCGTCGTCGGTCCCTCGGGCGAGGAGATCCACACCGACAAGTACGGCCGCGTCAAGGTCCAGTTCCACTGGGACCGGCAGGGCAAGAAGGACGACAAGTCGTCGTGCTTCGTACGGGTGATGACGCCCTGGAGCGGCAAGAACTGGGGGATGATCCACATTCCCCGGATCGGCCAGGAGGTCGTCGTCCAGTTCGAGGAAGGCAACCCCGACCGCCCGCTGGTGATCGGCATGCTCTACAACGCCGACACCATGCCGCCCTACGCCCTGGACGCCAACAAGACCCAGAGCGGGATCAAGACCAACTCCTCGAAGGGCGGTGGCGGCTTCAACGAGCTGATGTTCGAGGACAAGAAGGGCTCGGAGCTGGTCCGCTTCCAGGCGCAGTGCAACTATCGCCAGATCGTCAAGAACAACGCCGAGATCACGGTGGGGCTGGAGACGAAGAAGGACGGCGACATGTCGCTGACCGTCCACAACCACCTGACCGAGGAGCTGAAGGAGGGCGACCACAAGTTCACGGTCACCAAGGGCAAGCAGGACATCGCGATCAAGCAGGACCGCACGAAGACGGTCGAGGGCAATGTCACGAACACGATCACCGGCAACCTGACGGAAGAGGTGAAGCAGGGCGACGTGAAATACACCATCAACATGGGGAACGAGAACCACCAGGTGAAGATGGGCAATGTCGACTACAAGATCGACATGGGCAACGTCACCACCAAGCTGGGCCTCGGGAACTACTCCCTGAAGTGCGACCTCGGCAAGATCACCATGGAGGCGATGCAATCGATCGAACTGAAGGTCGGCGGCAGCTCGATCAAGATCGACCAGATGGGCGTGACCATCAAGGGGGCGATGATGGCCAAGATGGAAGGCGGGATGCAGGCCGAGGTCAAGGGCGGACTGACCGCGAAGCTCGACGGCGGCCTGATGACCGAGGTGAAGGGCGGTCTCATGACCAAGACCGAGGGCGGCGCCATGCTGATGCTGAAGGGCGGCATCACGATGATCAACTAGGAGCGCGCTATGGACGAACGTTTCCAGGATCTGCGGAAGATCCCGAAGGAACCGGCCCGGCGGCTGATGGCGCTGGCCAACCTGAAGTTCGAGACCGAGCTGGAGAGCCCCGCCGCCGCGTCCGTAAGCGAGGTGCTGGAGGAGCTGGACGGCAAGGAGGCCTATGGCGACATGCTGCGGCTTCTGGCGGTGTCGCTGCCGGTGCGCGAGGCGATCTGGTGGGGCTGCCTTGCTGGCGGCGACCTGGCGGCCCGGCGCGGCGTGGCGATGCCGCCCCCGCTCGCCGCGGCGCGGGCCTGGGTGTTCAAGCCGACGCCCGAGAACCGCGAGAAGGCCCGTGCCACGCTGGAGCTGGCCGAGAGCGACGACGACACGACCCTCTGCGCCAACGCGGTGGCGATGTGCGACGGCAAGCTGGGCGCAGGCGGCGAGATGGCGAAATACGATGCCCCCGTCGGCGGCGCCGCGATGGCGGTGCTGGCGGTCAACGCCATGTCGCTCGGCACCGCCGAGCCCGAGAACATGGTCGCGCACCTGAACCGGCTGATCGACCGTGCGCTCGATATCGCGCGGGGCGGCAACGGCCAGTTCGGCACGACCGATGCGGCTGACGGTGCGCGGCCCGGCGCGGGCGACGGGCCGCAGGGGGAGGCGCGGCCATGAAACCCTGTTCGCGCATGGGCGACATGCATGTCTGCCCGATGGTCACGCCCGCGCTGCCGCCGATCCCTCATGTCGGCGGACCCATCGTGCTGGGGCTGCCCACGGTGCTGGTCGGATGCATGCCCGTCGCGCGTGTCACCAGCATGTGCGTCTGCGTCGGGCCGCCCGATGTGGTGGCGCTGGGCTCGTTCACGGTTCTGGCGGGGGGGCTGCCCGTGGCGCGGATGGGTGATATGACGGCCCATGGCGGGGTCATCGTGGTGGGTCTGCCGACGGTCCTTGTGGGCGGATAGAAGTCATGGGTGTGACGCTGCATTTCCAGTCGACCGGAACGGTGCCCGGGCAGGGGGCGCCGGTCCGCATGACCGGACCTTCGCTGACCATCGGGAGGGGGGCGGAGAACGACCTGTGCCTGCCCGATCCGGGAAAGACGATCTCGAAGGTTCACTGCGCGATCGAGGACCGGGGCGGCGACATCCTGATCGTCGACCACTCGACGAACGGCACCTTCCTGAACTATGGCAAGTTCCCCATAGGCCCGGTGCCCGCGCCGCTGAACGACGGCGACATCCTGACGCTCGGCCCCTACGAGCTTCTGGTCGAGATCGTGCGCTCGGGCCGCGCGCCCGCCGCCGACCCGCTGACCGCCGCGCATATCCCGCCTGCCGAGGATGGCCCGGAAAGCGGCAACGACCTCGGCGAGGAGCTGGGGCGGGTGGAGGACCGCGATTTCCTAGACGACCTGCTGGGGGACGCGCCGCTTCGTGGCCACTCGGGCATCCAGCGTCCCGAGCTGGGCGAGGACGGGCTGCTGGCCCCGCTCGGCGAGGACGAGGACGACCTGATGTCGCCGCGCCGCGATGCGGGGCCGAGGGGGGCGAGCGTCGAGGACCACGCGCCTTCCGTCCACGACAGCTTCGCCGCCTCCGACGTCTCGCCGGGCGGCGGGGCGGTGATCCCCGACGACTGGGACGATCTCCTGGCCCCGACCGGCGGCGCGGACGAGGGGAGCGACGACAATCCCTTGGGCGGCGGCGCCCCGGCCTTCATCCCCGAGGATGCGCCCCTGGACGACGCGCCCGACGCGCCGCCCCCGGTGCCCGGCCCGGAAGAGTCCGAGCAGACGCTGCCCCCCGCCGCGCGCCAGCCCGCTTCGCCGCCTCCGCCCCCCCCGGCGCCGGCCGCCGAGAGCCCGGCGCCCCCCTCCGCGCCGGCTTCACCGGCCGACACCGCGGCGGCGCGCGCCTTCCTGGAGGCCGCGGGGGCCGAGGATCTGGCGATACCGGACGCGGACCTGCCCGCCACCATGGCGCGGCTTGGCGGCGTGTTCCGCACGATGGTCACCGGCCTGCGCGAGATCCTGATGACGCGGGCCAGCATCAAGTCCGAGTTCCGCATCCAGCAGACCATGATCCGCTCGGGCGGGAACAATCCCCTGAAGTTCTCGATCAGCCCCGAGATGGCGGTCGAGGCGATGGTCAAGCCCACGTCCAAGGGGTACCTTGAATCCGGGGAGGCGGCGCGCGAGGCGCTGGACGACATCAAGGCCCACGAGGTGGCCATGATGAGCGCCATGGACGCGGCGCTGAAGGGGGTTCTGAAACAGCTGTCGCCCGAGGTGCTGGAGGGCCAGATCGCCGGCGGCGGGGGGCTGTCGAGCCTCCTGAAAGGGAAGAAGGCAAGATATTGGGAAGTCTACGAAACGATGTACGCGCGGATCTCGGACCAGGCCGAGAACGATTTCCACGAGCTGTTCAGCCGCGAGTTCGCCAGGGCCTACCAGGCGCAGATGGAGCGCCTGAAGTGAGCGCGCGGGGGGCCTGCTGATGTCCTGGGACAGCAAGGTTCTGTGGAGCGAGGGCCTGTTCCTCCAGCCCCACCACTTCCAGCAGGCCGATCGGCACACCGAGGCTCTGGTGGGCGGACTGGCGCGGCGCATCTCTCCCTATGCCTGGGGGATCAGCGAGATCGAGATCGACCGCGAGGTGCTGAAGGTCGGGCAGTTCGCGATCAAGTCCTGCTCGGGGCTGACGCAGGACGGCACGGTGTTCCGGGTGCCCGAGGCCGAGGATCATCCGCCCGCGCTGGACGTGCCCGAGGGGATCAAAGACTGCGTGGTGTACCTGTCGGTGCCGCAGCGCCGGCAGGGCGCGCCCGAGGTCGACATGTCGGGCTCCGAGCTCTCGGCGGCGCGCCTCAGGCCCGCCGAGATCGAGGTGACGGACAGCACCATGCGCGGCGGCAAGGCGGCGCTGCTGGGGGTCGGCAAGCTGCGCCTCCAGTTCGCGCTGGAGGTCGACGACATGGCCGACCGGCTGGTCATCCCGATCGCGCGGATCATCGAGGTCCGGGCGGACCAGGAGGTGGTGCTGGACGACAGCTTCATGCCCTCCTGCCTCGACATCCGCGCGGCGCGGCCGCTCTCGGGCTTCGTGTCCGAACTGGAGGGGCTGCTCGCGCACCGGATGACCGCGCTTTCGGGGCGGCTCTCGGCGGGGGCGGGGGCGCGGGGGGCGGCGGAGATCCAGGATTTCCTGCTCCTCATCTCGATCAACCGGGCGCTGCCGGTGCTGCGCCATTACGCCCAGTGCGAGAACATCCACCCGATCCAGCTGTTCCGCGACTGCGTGGCGCTGGCGGGGGAGCTGTCGACGTTCCTCACCCCCGAGAAGCGGCCGACGGTCTATCCGGCCTACCAGCACCACGACCTGGTCAAGACTTTCGTCCCCGTGATCCGCGACCTGCGCCGTTACCTCTCTTCGGTGCTGGAGCGGAACGCGGTGCCGATCGCCATCGAGCCGCGGAAATACGGCATCTCGGTGGGCGTGATCGCCGACCGCAAGCTGATCGGCACGGCCGAGTTCGTGCTGGCGGTCTCGGCCGACATCCCGGCGGACAAGCTGGCGCGCCATTTCGGCGATCAGGCCAAGATCGGGCCGGTGGAGGAGATCCGCCAGCTGGTCAACTCGGCCCTGCCCGGGATCGGGTTGCAGGCGCTGCCGGTGGCGCCGCGGCAGATCCCGTTCCACGCCGGAGTGGTCTATTTCCGGCTGGATCCCGCCAGCAAGTACTGGGGCAAGATGACGACCTCGGGCGGGATCGCGGTGCACGTGTCGGGGGATTACCCCGGGTTGAAGATGGAGCTCTGGGCGATCCGCCAGGGCTGATGCGACGAGAAGGTGAGCGGGGCTGATGGCCGACGAAGATCCCTTTGCCGAACCGGAGGACGGCGACCGCACGGTGATCCGGCCCAATCCGGGTGGCCGGCGCGGGGTGGCGACGCCGCTTCCCGGTGCCGTCGGCGCGCCGCAGGCGCCCGCAGCCGCTGCGCTGGCGTCCGGTCCCGCGGTGGCCCCTGCCGCGGCGGCGCCGCACCTCGGGGATGCCGTGACGGGGGCGATGACGGGCGCGATGACGGGGCTGAACCCGCTGAACGCCGCGGCCTCGACGCTGTTCTCCCTGGTCTCGCGGATCAGGAACCGCGCCCAGCATCCCGACCCCGACGCCCTGCGCCGCTCGGTCGTGGCCGAGGTGCGCGCCTTCGAGTCCCGCGCCATCGCCGCGCAGGTCGATCCGCGCACGGTGAAGGTCGCGCGCTATGCCATCTGCGCGACGCTCGACGACGTGGTGCTGAACACCCCCTGGGGCGGGCAGAGCATCTGGGCGCAGCAGTCCATGGTCGGCACCTTCCACCGCGAGACGGTGGGCGGCGACCGCTTCTTCGACCTGCTGCACCGGCTGGAGCAGGACCCGGCGACGAACCTCCTGCTGCTGGAGTTCCTCTATGTCTGCCTGTCCCTCGGCTTCGAGGGGCGGCTTCGGGTCGAGCAGGGCGGCGCGGACCGGCACATGCAGATCCGCGCCGGCCTGGCGCGGATCATCCGCAACCAGCGGGGCGAGGTCGAGCATGACCTGTCGCCGCACTGGAAGGGGGTCGAGAAGCCGCACAAGCCGCTCTCGGCCTGGAAGCCGGTCTGGATCGCGGTGGCGGTGACGGCGCTGCTGCTCTCGGGCGGCTACATCGGCCTCAGCCAGGCGCTGTCGCGGGACAGCGAGCGGGTGCTGGGCGAGATGGCCGCGATCGACCGCGGCGGTGTCGCGACGCTGGAGCGGCTGTCGCTGCCGGTGCCCCAGCCGGTCGACGACGAGGAAGAGCTGAAGCGCGTTTCGGGCTTCCTGACGCAGGAGATCAAGGACGGCCTCGTGTCGGTGTTCCAGGACGCCAACACGATCACCGTGCGGATGAAGGGCGCTGGCATGTTCCCCTCGGCCTCGGACCAGGTGAAGGACGAGTTCGGCGTCCCGCTCGGCCGTGTCGCGGATGCGCTGAACGACACCACCGGCCCTGTCATCATCGCGGGCCATTCCGACAACGTGCCCCTGCGCTCCTCCCGCTTCGCCAACAACATGGCGCTGTCGCTGGCGCGGGCGGAGTCGGTGAAGAAGATGATCGAGGACAAGGTGAAGGACCCCTCGCGGCTGAAGGCCGAAGGGCGCAGCGACCGCGAGCCGATCGCCGACAACAAGACGAAGGAGGGCCGCGCGCTGAACCGGCGGATCGAGTTCATCCTGGTCAAGACCGGCGTCACGCAGGGCGCCGAGGTGGTGCAGCAATGAGGAAGATCCTGCGCGCGCTGTTCTCGGGGGTCGGGCTGACGATCATCGTCTCGCTGATCCTGTCGCTGTGCCTGTGGTTCTTCGGCGGCTTCCTCGGCTTCGGCGAGGCGCGGCCCTTCGACACGCTGGTCGGCAAGGTGGTGGGCGTCGGCGTGATCTGGATCGTCGCGCTGATCGTGATCCTGGTCCTCCTGCTGCGCCGCCAGAAGAAGGACAGGGAGCTGGCCGAAGACATCGTCGCCAGCGTCGAGCCGCTGTCGGCCGACGACGGTGGCGAGGTGGTGACGGCGGAGCTTGGCGAGATGCGCGAGAAGCTGCGCGCGGCGATGCTGAAGCTGCGGAAGTCGAAGCTGGGGCGGCGGCATCTCTACGAACTGCCCTGGTACATCATCATCGGCCCGCCCGGCGCGGGCAAGACGACGGCCCTCGTCAACTCCGGCCTCCAGTTCCCGCTGGCCGACGAGATGGGCAAGGCGGCCATCGGCGGCGTCGGCGGCACCCGCAACTGCGACTGGTGGTTCACCGACGGCGCGGTGCTGGTGGACACGGCAGGCCGCTATACCACGCAGGAAAGCGACGCGGTGGCGGACAATGCCGCCTGGCTCGGCTTCCTCGGGATCCTGAAGAAGCACCGGAAGCGCCAGCCGATCAACGGCGCCATCGTCGCGATTTCGCTCTCGGACCTGTCGATGCAGGACGAGACGGCGCAGAAGGCCCATGCCTCGGCCATCCGGCGCCGCCTGCACGAGCTGCGGGAAAGACTGGGCGTGCGCTTCCCGGTCTACGTGCTGTTCACCAAGGCCGACCTGCTGGCGGGCTTCTCCGAGTTCTTCGACAACCTCGGCAAGGAGGATCGCGGCCAGGTCTGGGGCTTCACCCTGCCGCTGCTGCCCCTGCGCGGCGAGGCCTCGCCCTTGGCGCAGTTCGATCAGGAATACGGCGCGCTGGTCGACCGGCTGAACATGCAGTCGGTCGAGCGGATGCAGGCCGAGACCGATCCGCAGCGCCGCTCGCTCATCGCGGGCTTTCCGGGGCAGGTGGCCTCGGTCCGCTCGGTCGCGCGGGAGTTCCTGGGCGAGCTGTTCCAGGACAACCGGTACGAGCACCGCCACGTGCTCCGCGGGGTCTATTTCACCTCCGGCACGCAGGAAGGGACGCCGATCGACCGGCTGATGATGGGCATGGCGCGCACCTTCGGCATCGGGCGGCAGGCCATCGGCAGCGGGCAGGGGGCCGGGCGGTCGTACTTCCTGACGCGGCTGTTCAACGGGGTGATCTTCCGCGAAAGCGGGCTGGTCTCGGCGGACGACAAGGTGGAACGCCGCTATCGCATCACCAAGTGGGGGGCGCTGGCGGCGACGGTGCTGATCGCGGTGGCCACCGGCGCGCTCTGGACCCGCAGCTATCTCGGGAACGAGGCGCTTGCGGCGGACGTCAGCCAGAAGGTCGCCGAGTACCGCGCGCTGGCCGAGCAGATCCCGGGCAGCCCGATCAAGGACACCGACCTGCCGCTGATCGTGCCCGCGCTGAACATCCTGCGCGAGTTACCGGATCAGGCGGATCCCGGCGCGGGCACGACGCTGGGCTGGGGCCTCTACACCGGCGACGTGCTGGGGAACGAGGCGGTGCTTTCGTACCGCGCCGCGCTGAACCAGATGCTGCTGCCGCGCCTGATGCTGCGTCTGGAAGAGCAGATGCAGGCCAACATCAACAACCCCGATCTGCTCTACGAGGCGCTGAAGATCTACCTGATGCTCGGGCTCGTCGGGCCGATGAACGCGGACATCGTCAAGGAATGGGCCGCCCTCGATTGGGAGCTTTCGTTCCCGGGGCCGGGGCGCGATGCGCTGAGGGCGGATCTTGCCGCGCACCTCGACGCGCTGCTGAGCCAGCCGATGGACAGGATCGAGACCAACGGCGACCTGGTCGAGCAGGTGCGCGACATCCTGACCCGCATGCCGCAGGCGCAGCGGGTCTACAACGGGATCATCAACTCGCCCGAGGCGACGGCTCTGCCGCAGTTCCGCCTGACCGACATCGGCGGGCCGACCCTGAGCCGCGCCATGGTGCGCTCGTCCGGCAAGGATCTGAGCGAGGGGATCGAGGGGATCTTCACCTACGACGGCTTCAACCAGGTGTTCCTCGACAAGGCGCTGGGCGTCGCCGCGCAGATCGCGCGGGAAAGCTTCGTGCTGGGGCCGAAGGGGCAGATCGAGAACAACGAGGCGGCGCTGCTGGCCCTCAGCCGCGACGTGCTCGACCTTTACTACACCGACTACACGCTGAAGTACGACCAGCTGCTGGCGGACATCGACATCAAGCCGCTCCGCAACCTCGCCGACGCGGTGGAGGTGCTGAACGTGCTGTCGGGGCCGACCTCGCCCATCGTCAACATCCTGAAGGCGGTGGCGAAGGAGACGGACCTCACGGCCATCCCCGAGGAGGACGATCCGACCGCCGCCGCGGGAGCCGCGGGCGGTGCGGCCGAGGGGCTTGCCAAGATCACCGGGCGCGAGGCCAACCGCAAGCTGTCGCCCTCGGCGCGGATCTTCCTGCAGGCGATGGCCAACGCGCCCTCGGGCAGCGCGGGGGGCGGGCTGCCGCCGCCGCCGGGACAGTTCGTGACCGACCGGTTCGAATGGCTGCACAAGCTGGTCGAACAGAAGGACGGCCAGCCCTCGCAACTGGACGCGCTGATGAACATCCTGCTGGAGGTGTTCAACGAGCTGAATCAGCTGAACATCAGCGGCGGGCTGAACCCCGCCGCGCCGCAGGGCAACAGCGCGGCGCTGGCCCGGTTCCAGCAGGCGGTGGCCGACACGCCCGGCCCGCTGCAACGCTGGGGCAAGCAGATCGCGGCCGGGTCCTCGGGCGTGACGGCGGGCAACACCCGCTCGTCGATCAGCGCGGCCTGGGAGGCGAACGTGCTGCCGCTCTGTTCGCAGGTGACGGCCAACGCCTATCCCTTCAACCGGCGCGCACAGGCGGACGTGTCGATCCAGGACTTCACTCGGCTCTTCGCGCCGCAGGGGCTGATCGACAACTTCTTCAACGACAACCTGGCCAAGTTCGTCGACACCCGCACCCGGCCCTGGACGCTGAAGCCGCTGAATGACACCGATCTCGGGATCTCGCCGCAGTCGATCCTGCAGATGCAGAACGCCGCCGACATCCGCGACGCCTTCTTCGCCGGGCAGGGCACGCCGCAGGTGCGGTTCCAGATCACGCCCGAGGCGCTGGATCCGCAGGCGCAGGTGATCGTGCTGGAAATCGACGGCCAGCAGATCGGCTTCCAGCAGGGCAGCGTGCAGCCGCGTCCGGCGGCGATCACCTGGCCGGGGCCCGTGGGCTCGGCCCGGGTGAACTTCGTGCCGCCCGCGGCGACGGCGGAAAGCACGCTCAGCTTCGACGGGCCCTGGGCCTGGTTCCGGCTGCTCGACGCGGCCGAGATCCGCAACACCTCGGCCTCTGACCGCAAGAAGATCTTCTTCCGGGTCGGCGGACGGCTCGCGATCTTCCTGATGCAGTCGGCATCCGTGCTGAACCCGTTCTCGCTCTCGGCCCTGTCCGACTTCAGCTGCCCGGCGACCTTCTGACGATGGCGGGGTTCGGCGCCTTCGGAAAGATCCCGGCGACCGGAGACTTCATCCGTTACGGGCTGGCCCAGCCGTTCCTTCTGGCCTGGGACCGCTGGCTGCAGGAGGCGATGTCGCAGGCGCGCGGCCAGCTGGGCGGCGGCTGGCAGGACTGCTATTTCGCCGCGCCGATCTGGCGCTTCACGCTGTCGTCGGGACAGGCGGGGCAGACCGGGATGATCGGCGTGATGATGCCCTCGCTCGACCGGGTGGGGCGGCAGTTCCCGCTGACGCTCGCCGCGCCGCTCCTGTCGCCGCAGCCGGTGGCGCAGCTGCATTTCGAGGCCCGCCACACCTTCGAGCAGCTCGAGGCGATCGCGCTGGCGGTGCTGGACGACATGCCGCTCGAGCGTCTGCGCCAGCAGCTGGCCAGCCTGCGCCCGGTCGAGCCCTGCACCCGCATCCGCATCCGCAGCGTCGCGGCGGCGCGCAGCCTCGTCGCGCGGATGGACAGCGGCGACGACCCGGTGGGGCTGTGCGGCGCGCGGACGCTGACCGCAAGCTTCCGCGCGCCGGGAGTCTGGAGCGCGCACCTGGCGCAGGACACGCGGCTTCTGGTCTGCGAGGGCCTGCCGCGGGGCGAGGAAATCACGGGGCTGTTCAACAGCGACGCCCCCATCTGGCAGGCGGGAGCGGTGGCATGACCCAGATCCGGCACACGGCGCGCACCCATGTCGGGCGGGTGCGCAAGATCAACGAGGACGCGGTGCTGTCGCTGCCCGACCAGAACATCTTCCTGGTCGCCGACGGCATGGGCGGCCACGAGGCCGGCGACTTCGCCAGCCAGACCGTCGTCGAGCAGGTGGCGGCGATGGCGCCCGACCTGGCCCCGGCCGAGCGGATGCAGGCGCTGCGGGCGGCGCTGGAGGCGGCCCACACGGCGATCCTGGCCGAGGCGGCGCGCCGCGGCGGGGCGACGGTGGGGGCGGCCGTCGTGTCGCTGATCCTGTCCGAGCGGCACTTCGCCGCCTTCTGGGCCGGTGACAGCCGCCTCTATCGCTTCCGCGACGGCGGGATCGAGCTTCTGACCACGGATCACTCGGTGGTGGCCGAGTTCGTGAAGAACGGCCGCATGTCCTGGGACGAGGCCGAGCAGCACCCGCAGTCGAACGCCATCACCCGCGCCATCGGCGTCGGCGATGTGCCGGGGCTGGAGAAGATCCACGGCGAGGTGCGGACGGGGGACCGGTTCCTGCTGTGTTCGGACGGGCTGAACAAGTACGCGGGGTTCGAGACCCTGCGCCGGGCCGTGGTCGGCACGCCGATCGAGACGGTGGGCGACAAGCTTCTGAAGATCGCGCTCGACGGCGGCGGACAGGACAACATCTCGCTCGTCGTCGTCGACGTCGTCTAGGGGCGCGGCGGCGCCGTCGCGGGCAAGGCGCCGCACCGTGACGGCCCGGCGCCCCGCGTGCGGGTCAGCGGCGCGGGATGTGGTGTGTCAGATCGCCGAAAGGTCGCCCGCGGACTGGCGCCCGTCCCGCCCCTCGATCAGTTCGTAGCGGACCTTCTGGTTGTCGGCGAGGCCGGTCATCCCGGCCCGTTCGACCGCCGAGATGTGCACGAAGATGTCCTTGCCGCCGCTGTCCGGCGCGATGAAGCCGTAGCCCTTGGTCGTGTTGAACCACTTGACGGTTCCGGTAGGCATGTCTCTCTCTCCTCAGTCGTGACCCGCCCGCGGAAGCGTGGCGGGGTGAGCAGCCGGGGTCTTCAGGATCGTGTGGCTGCCCCTGAGGGCGCTTTGGTCGGCGAAGGTCGGTTGTCACGCCCGAAATCTTTGAAAGCATGGGCGCAAAAGGCAAGTGAAACTCTCATGACACCACCGCAGCGTGATAACGCGGGCGTGAGATGTCGACAAAACAGGCAGATGCGGCGGGTCCGGATGGCCCGCCGCATCCGCCGCAGCGTCAGCGCATGTCCGGCGGGCAGGCTTCCGCGGCCAGCTCGGCCACCACCTCGTCGAGCGACAGCAAGCGGCTCTGCTTCTCGCCGAGGCGGCGCAGCGACACGGTGCGCTCCTCCACCTCGCGCGCGCCGATGGCGAGGATCGCGGGAACCTTGCCCAGCGAGTGTTCGCGGACCTTGTAGTTGATCTTCTCGTTCCGCGTGTCGGCCTCGGCCCGCACACCCTTCGCGTTCAGGGCCGCGACGACCTCGGCCACGTAGTCGTTCGCGTCCGAGACGATGGAGGCGACGACGACCTGCCGGGGGGCCAGCCAGAAGGGCAGACGGCCCGCGCTGTCCTCGATCAGGATGCCGATGAACCGCTCGAACGAGCCGAGGCAGGCGCGGTGCAGCATGAACGGGCGGTGCCGGTCGCCGTCGGCGCCGACGTATTCGGCGTCCAGCCGCTCGGGCAGGTTCGGGTCCACCTGGAAGGTGCCGCACTGCCAGACCCGGCCGATCGCGTCGGTCAGGTAGAAGTCCAGCTTGGGGCCATAGAAGGCGCCGTCGCCCGCTTCCAGCGTATAGGTGCGGCCCGTCTTGCGGATCGCCTGTTCCAGCGCGTTCTCGACGTAGTCCCAGGATTCCTCGGTGCCGACGCGCTTTTCCGGGCGGGTGGCGAACTTGATCTCGAAGGTCGGAAAGCCGAGCTCGGCATAGACGTTGGCGAGGTACTCGATGAACCGCGCGCATTCCGATTCGATCTGCTCCTCGGTGCAGAAGATATGCGCGTCGTCCTGCGTGAAGCCGCGCACGCGCATGATCCCGTGCAGCGCGCCCGAGGGTTCGTAGCGCGCGCAGGAGCCGAACTCGGCCAGCCGCAGCGGCAGGTCGCGGTAGGACTTCAGGCCCTGCTTGTAGACCTGGACGTGGCAGGGGCAGTTCATCGGCTTCAGCGCATTGATGCGGGTCTGCGCCTTGTCGCGCACGGCGGCATCGTCGTTCTCGCCGTCGCGGCTTTCGTCGACCTCGACGATGAACATGTGGTGCTGGTACTTCTCCCAGTGGCCCGAGGCCTCCCACAGCTTGCGGTCCACGACCTGCGGCGTGTTGATCTCGCGGTAGCCGCCGGCGCGCTGCTTCCTGCGCATGTAGTCCTGGAGCGTCGTGTAGATGGTCCAGCCGTTCGGGTGCCAGAAGACCTGGCCCGGCGCTTCCTCCTGCATGTGGAACAGGTCCATCTCGCGGCCGAGCTTGCGGTGGTCGCGCGCCGCGGCCTCCTCCAGCATCGTCAGGTGGGCCTTCAGGTCGTTGCGGTTCCGGAAGGCGACGCCGTAGATGCGTTGCAGCATGGGGCGCGAGCTGTCGCCCAGCCAGTAGGCGCCGGCCACGTTCATCAGCTTGAAGGCGTCGGCGGGCACCTGCCCGGTGTGCTGGAGGTGCGGGCCGCGGCAGAGGTCCTGCCAGGGGCCGTGCCAGTACATGCGCAGCGGTTCGTCGCCGGGAATGCGGTCGATCAGCTCCACCTTGAAGGGCTCGCCGCGCTCCTCGTAGTAGGCGACGGCGCGGTCGCGCTCCCAGATCTCGGTCTTCACGGGGTCGCGGGCGTTGATGATGTCGCGCATCTTCGCCTCGATCCGGCCCAGGTCCTCGGGCGTGAAGGGTTCGGCGCGGTCGAAGTCGTAGAACCAGCCGTGATCGCGCACCGGGCCGATGGTGACCTTCACCTCGGGCCAGATCTCCTGCACGGCGCGCGCCATGATGTGGGCAAGGTCGTGGCGGATCAGCTCCAGCGCCGGGGCGTCGTCGGCCATGGTGTTGATCGCGATGGCGGCGTCCTGCTCGATCGGCCAGGCGAGATCCCAGTGCCTGCCGTCGACCTGGGCCGAGATGGCCTTCTTCGCCAGCGACGACGAGATGGAGGCCGCGACCTCGGCAGGGGTCACGCCCGCGTCGAAGGAGCGGGAGTTGCCGTCGGGAAATGTGAGGGAGATCTGTGCCATGGTCGGCCGCCTCGTCGGTTTGGCGCCTACCAAGCGCCCGGTTGCGGGAAAGTGCCGATGGGGTAGGCGTGTGCGGGCGGGGTGTCAAGCGCCCGCCCGCGGGCCTTCGGGTCTGTGTGTGCGCCGCGTCCCGCCGTCGTCACGCGGCCAGCAGCACCTGCAGGGCGAGGATCAGGATGCAGAGCCAGCCGAGGGTGAAGATGATCGGGCGGATCGGGAAGACGGCGAGGCCCGAAATCATTCCCGCGGCGTGGATCACGCGGATCCAGAAGAAGGCGGTGCAGGTCCAGACGGTGACGGCGTTCGACACGCCCGCGGCGTGGGCGATCAGAACCACCACGGCGAAGGGCATCATCTGTTCCAGAAGGTTCAGATGGGCGCGCCAGGCGCGGTGAACCCAGGCGGCGTGAACGGCGGGGTCCGCGGGGCGCGTGAAGTCGGTGGTGTCCACGGGCGAGGTGTTGACGCCGACGATGTAGGGGATCCAGAGCGAGGCGCCGAGGAGCGCGGTGGCGAGGAGCCAGGCGAGTTCGGCGGTCATGCCCCGGCCTCCGCGGATGCGGGCATCGCCATCCTGAGCGCGCTGCCGGTTTCGAGCCATGTCTTGAGGCTCGCCGCCCAGCGGGACCAGCCGTCGGCAACGCCTTCGGTCGGGACCACGGGGAAGGTCAGGTCGTAGTGTTCCACCGTCAGCGCGCAGTAGGGGCCTTCGGGGCGGATCAGGAACACGGTGCGCGAGGGGGCGCCGCCGCCCTCCCACTGCGGCTCGAAGGTCGCCTCGATCCGGGTCTTCGGGGTGTCGGCGATCTTCCTCATCCGGAACAGCGGCGCGCCGCCCTCGAGGTAGAGTGCATAGGTGTCGCCCTCCAGTTCGGCGCGGCGCGCCATGAAATGCCAGGCGCCCATCCGATCGGGATCGGTCAGGGCGTCCCAGAGGGCGTCCTGGGTGCAGCGGATGAAGGTCTGCATGACGAAGCCGGGTTTCGCACTCATGCCTGCGCCTCCATGGCGAAGCGGTGAGCCGCGCCGGTTTCGAGGAAGGTCTTCAGGCCGGCCAGCAGGCGCGTCCAGCCGTCGGCGATGCCGCCCTGCGCGGGGGTCAGGCCATAGTGCTCGACGGTCAGCTTCATGCCGCTTTTCGTCGGCTCGACCAGGTACACGAAGCGCGAGGGGGTCTCGTCGCCGCCCCAGCGGGGGTGGAATTCGGCCTCGATGAGGGACTTCGGATCGATGCGGAGGGTCCGCATGACCAGCATCGGCGCGCCGTTCGGCAGGAGGTAGTTCACGTCCTGACCTTCCGCGAAGTCGCCTTGCACGGTTTCGCAGACGAAATGGTACTTCGAGATCAGATCGCCCTTCGTCAGCGCATCCCAGAGCGCGTCGTGGGTGCAGTCGATGTAGGTGGACATGACGTAGGAGGGTTTTTCGGCGTCGAGGGGCATTGGCAGATTTCCTTCGAGTTGAGCCTTGAGGGTGAGAACGGCACGCGCCGCGGGCTTGGCGAGCAGGGGTTCGATCCAGCGGTCGATGACCTCCTGCAGGGGCAGGGCATTGAGGTAGTGGTACTTGAACCGGCCCTTCTTCGTCGTCGTGATCAGGCCGGCGTCTTCCAGCAGGTTCAGGTGTTTCATCACCCCGAAGCGGGACATTTCCAGCCGCGCCTCGAGGTCGGTCAGGGTCTGGCCGTCCCGTTCGCGCAGGGCATCGAGAAGCGCGCGGCGGGTCGGGTCGTTCAGGGCCTTGAAGATCGCGTCCATGGCTGCTTATAGGTGATTAATAAGTAACGTGTCAATATGGTAACGTATTGGCCCGTCCCGGGGGTGGCCCTATGTCGTGCCCGGTGATCGGAGAAGGGAGCGTGACGGCATGAGCAACACCCTGGAAGACAAGGCTTTCGACGCCCTGACGGGGCAGGAGGCCGAGGATCGCTCGGTCGGGTCGGAGGAGCCGGGCAACTTCCTGCGCCATGCCGCGTCGCTGTCGATGACCAAGGTGGCGGACGGGCTGATCGACCCGAAGCTGGTGCTGTCCTGGCTCCTCAACATGCTCGGCGCGTCCTCGGTCTTTGTCGGGCTGCTGGTGCCGATTCGCGAGGCGGGGGCGCTGCTGCCGCAGCTGTTCACCTCGGCCCGGATTGCGCGGATGCGGCAGCGGAAATGGGCCTGGTCGGCGGGATCGCTGGGGCAGGGGCTGGCCGCCGCGGGGATCGTCCTGGCCGCGCTGGTGCTGGAAGGCGCGGCGGCGGGGGCGGTGATCTGTGCGCTGCTCGCGGTGCTGGCGGTGGCGCGGTCGGTCTGCTCGGTCTCCTACAAGGACGTGCTGGGGCGCACGGTGGGCAAGTCGCGGCGCGGCACGGCGACTGGGTTCGCGAGTTCCGCGGCCGCGGTCGGGGTGATCGTCTTCGCGCTGCTGCTCATGTTCTTCGGCGACAACCGCATGACGCTGGTCATCGGCGCGCTGTCCCTCGCGGCGGCCTTCTGGGTCGCCGCGGCGGTGCTGTTTTCGACCCTCAAGGAGAAGTCCGAGCGGGGGGATGCGGAGGCGCGGTCGATCGCGGCGCAGATGACGCTTCTGAAGGAGGATCCGCAGCTGGTGCGCTTCATCGTCGTGCGCGGCCTGCTGGTCTCGACCGCGCTGGCGCCGCCCTACCTGATCCTGCTCGGGGCCGAGGGGTTCGACCGGCTGGGGGCGCTGGTGCTGGCCTCGGCGCTGGCCTCGCTCGTCAGTTCCTATGTCTGGGGGCGGCTCTCGGACCGCTCGTCGCGGCGGGTTCTGCAGCTCTCGGGCGTCGTGGGGGCGGTTGCGCTGCTGGCGGCTCTGGGCGTGTCGGCCCTGGGACTCGCGGCCTGGGGGTTGCCGGTGGTTCTGTTCGTGCTGATGATCGCCTATCACGGGGTCCGGCAGGGGCGGTCGACCTACCTTGTGGACATGGCGCCCGAGGATGACCGGGCGGCCTATACCGCCGTCGCCAACACGGTGATCGGCGTGCTGCTGCTGGCCTCGGGGCTGTTCGGGGCGCTCGCCTCGATGGCGGGCGCCTGGGTGACGGTGCTGCTGTTCGCGGTCATGGCGCTCGGGGCCGCGGTGGTGGCGCAGGGACTGGACGAGGTGGAGGACGGATGACGGACTACCTGGAGACGGCGGCGGGGCGGCGGATCGCCTACAACCGGACCGAAGGCGCGGGGCCGGGGGTGGTGTTCCTCGGCGGCTTCATGTCGGACATGGGCGGCACCAAGGCGGTGCATCTTCAGGCCTGGGCAGAGGCGGCGGGCCGGGCGTTCCTGCGCTTCGACTACTCGGGCCACGGCGAGTCTTCGGGCGCCTTTGCCGACGGGTGCATCGGCGACTGGGCCGAGGATGCGGCCGAGGCGGTCTCGCGGCTGACGGAAGGTCCGCAGGTTCTGGTCGGCTCGTCCATGGGCGGCTGGATCGCGCTCCTGCTGGCGCGGCGGATGCCCGAGCGCCTGAAGGGCTTCGTGGGCATTGCCGCGGCGCCGGATTTCACCGAGGACAGCATGTGGGAGGGCTTCTCGGAGGCGCAGAAGGCGGCGCTGGAGCGGGACGGGCGGATCGAGGAGCCGTCGGAGTATGGCGCGCCCTACGTGATCACGAAGCGGCTGATCGAGGACGGGCGGGCGAACCTGGTCCTTCGCGCGCCCCTCGCGCTGAACGCGCCGGTGCGGCTGTTGCAGGGGACGGCGGATACCGACGTTCCGGTGTCGATGGCGCTGCGCCTGATGGAGCATGTCGAAAGCCCGGACCTGCGGCTTTGCCTCGTGAAGGGGGCGGACCACCGGTTCTCGACTCCCGAATGCCTCGCGATGATCGAGGCTGCGGTCGGCGAGGTCTCGCGCTAGGCGTCGCGTCGGCGGGAACCGGCCGGGGGCGCGGGATCGTGCGGGCGGGCGCCTTGCGGGCACCCGGGCCGGTTCATAGGGTGCGGCCGCAGTCTGCCAGAACCCCGGGAGCGACCCTCGATGACGTCCACCGCCGACCCGAAGCCCGGTGCGGCACCGCGCGACGGCGTGACCGAACCGCTTGTCCTGCTGCCCGGCTTCATGACCGACGCCCGCCTCTGGGGTGCGCAGGTCGAGGTGCTGGGCCGCGACATGCCGCTGATGCTGGCCCACTGGGGGCCTGCGAACGCGGTGGACGCCATGGCCGAGGCGGTGCTGGCGCAGGCGCCGCCGCGCTTCGCGCTGGCGGGACATGCGCTCGGCGGGATGGTCGCGATCGAGATCGTCCGCCGCGCGCCCGAGCGGGTGACGCGGCTGGCGCTGATCTCGACCAACTGCCTGTCCGAGACGCCGCCCGCCGCCGCCGAGCGCGACCTGCGCATCGCCAGAGCCAAGGCCGGGAAGCTGGCCGAGGCGATGGCGGCGGAGGTGCCGGAGGGGTGCATCGGCCTCAGCGAGTACCGCGGCGAGATCCACGGCTTCGCCATGCGGATGGCGTTGGAGCTGGGCGCGGAGACCTACCTGAGGCAGGCCAACGCGCTGCAGCGCCGGCCCGACCAGCAGCGCACGCTCCGGCAGGTGAAGGTGCCGGTGCTGGTGTGCTGCGGCGGCGACGACACGCTGCACATGCCGCGGCGGCACGAGTTCATGGCGGGACTCGTTCCGAAATCCGAGCTGAAGGTGCTGGAGGGCGTCGGCCACCTGCCGACCATCGAGGCGCCGGACCGGATGAACGAGGTGCTGCGCGCCTGGATGGCCCGGGTCCCGGCGCCGCAACTGCTGCGGCAGGCGGGCGGCGCGTAGGCCGGGTCTGATCCGGAGGAGGCGCCTTGCGGCGCCACGCGATGTCCCCACGGCCGCCCGTGGCCGGGCGTCCGCGGGTCCGTGGGCGCAGGCTCAGACGGCGGTCTGGGCGTCCTTCTTCGCGGGTTTCGCGTCTTCGGCGGGGGTCTTGGCGGCCGCCTTCGGGGCGGGCGCGGGCGCCTGCGCGTTGGTGTCGATGAAGTTCAGCACCAGGGGGCGGATGTTGTTGCGCCAGGACCGCCCGGCGAAGATGCCGTAATGCCCCGCGCCGGGCTCGAGGTGGCTCGCCTTCTTCGCATCGGGCAGGCCGGTCAGCAGGTCCAGCGCGGCGAGGCACTGGCCGGGGGCCGAGATGTCGTCCTTCTCGCCCTCGACGATCTTGACGGCGACGTCGGTGATCTTGCCGATGTCCACCTTGCGGCCCGCCACGGTGAAGTCGTTCTGCGCGATCTCGCGGTTCTTGAACACCCGCTCGACCGTGGAAAGGTAGAACTCGGCCGTCATGTCCATGACAGCGAGGTATTCGTCGTAGAACTTGTTGTGCTTGTCCTGGTCCCCCGCGGTGCCCTGGGCGACCTTCAGGATCTGTTCCGAGAAGGCGCGGGCGTGGGTTTCGAGGTTCATCGACACGAAGGAGGTGAGCTGGAGCAGGCCGGGATAGACCAGCCGCCCGGCGCCCGCGTGGTTGAAGCCCACGCGCTGCACGACGAGGTGTTCGAGCTGGCCCATGGTGACGCGGCGGCCGAAGTCGGTCACGTCGGTGTCGGCCGCGTCGGGGTCGATGGGCCCGCCGATCAGGGTCAGGGTGCGCGGCTGCGCCTTCGGATCCTCCTCGGCCAGCAGCGCGGTCGCGGCCAGCGCCAGCGGCGCGGGCTGGCACACGGCGATCACGTGGCTGTCCGGGCCCATGTGGCGCATGAAGTCGGCGAGGTAGAGGGTGTAATCCTCGATGTCGAACTTGCCGGTCGACACGGGGATGTCGCGGGCGTTGTGCCAGTCGGTGATCCAGACGTCGGCGTCGGGCAGCAGGCTGACCACGGTCGAGCGCAGGAGCGTGGCATAGTGGCCGGACATGGGGGCCACCAGCAGGATGCGCCGCGCTTTCGGGGCACGACCGTGGACATCGAAGCGGATCAGGTTGCCGAAGGGTCTTTCGACCTCGGTCTTCACCTCGACCACGTGGTCGCGCCCGTCTTCGCCCAGCACGGTGGAGATGCCCCAGTCGGGCTTGGCCACCATGCGCTTGAACGAGCGTTCCGCCACCTGGCCCCAGGCCGCCATCAGGCCGAACATCGGGTGTGGCACGAGGCCGGTCGCGGGGGCCGTCCCGATCGCGGACGCGGTCGCACCAAGCCACTGGTTGGTGTTGCGCATCGTTTCCATGATGTCGTAGGTGGCCATAAATCGCATGGGAATCTCCAGTGCCGCGCGAGGCGGCCGCGTAATCATCGCTTTGCCCCTCGGCCCTGTCACGCTTATGATCGGGGAAAGGTGAGGATGCTGCTTTGCGGCAAACTAGGGCGGAAAGATTAATATGACAACCAATGAATCCGGCAAGGACACGGGCACGGCCGCGGCTTCGGACGCGCTGACCCAGAACCTGGCGAAGGTAGAGGCGTTGTCGGCGCGGCTGGTCGCGGCGCTTGCGGCCAAGCGGCAGGTGCCGCCCAGCCTGCAGGGTCCCGGCAGCGACCTGTTCCAGAAGGCGGCCGCCGCCTATGTCGCGGAAATGATGGCCAATCCGTCCAAGATCCTCGAACACCAGGTCAGCTACTGGTCGAAGTCGATGAAGCATTTCGTCGAGGCGCAGCATACCCTTGCCCAAGGAAAGCTGGCGCCGCCCTCGGACACGGGGCCCAAGGACAAGCGGTTCTCGAATCCGGTCTGGGACAGCCATCCCTATTTCAACTACATCAAGCAGCAATACCTGTTCTCCTCCGAGGCGGTGAGCAACGCGCTGAGCTCTCTGGAGGGGCTCGACGCGAAGGATCGCAAGCGGGTGCAGTATTTCAGCCAGCAGATCGTGGACATGTTCAGCCCCACGAACTTCCTCGGCACCAACCCCGAGGCGCTGGCCAAGGCGGTCGAGACCGAGGGCCAGTCGCTGGTGGACGGGCTGGAGAACCTCGTGCGCGACATCGAGGCGAGCGACGGCGAGCTGCTGGTGAGCCTCGCGGACAAGAACGCCTTCAAGGTGGGGCAGAACATCGGCACCGCCGAGGGCTCGGTCGTCCATCGCAACCGCATGTTCGAGCTGATCCAGTACGCGCCGACAACCGAGAAGGTCAGGAAGACGCCGCTGCTGATCTTCCCGCCCTGGATCAACAAGTTCTACATCCTCGACCTCAAGCCGCAGAACAGCCTGATCCGCTGGATCGTCGACCAGGGCTACACGCTGTTCGTCGTCTCCTGGGTCAACCCCGACGCCTCCTATGCCGAGACGGGCATGGATGACTATGTCGAGGAGGGGTATCTGGAAGCGATGGCGCAGGTGAAGGAGATCTGCGGCGTCGACCAGATCAACGTCGTCGGCTACTGCATCGCGGGCACGACGCTGGCGCTGACCCTCGCGCTGCTGGAGCAGCGGGGCGATGCCTCGGTCAAGTCGGCGACCTTCTTCACCACGCTCACCGATTTCGCGGACCAGGGCGAGGTGGGCGTGTTCCTGAACGACGATTTCGTCGACGGGCTGGAGCGGGAGGTGGCCGCGAAGGGGGTGCTCGAGTCATTCTACATGGCGCGGACCTTCTCCTATCTGCGCTCGAACGACCTGATATACCAGCCCGCGATCCGCAGCTACATGATGGGAGAGAGCCCGCCGGCCTTCGACCTGCTCTACTGGAACGGCGACGGCACGAACCTGCCCGCGAAGATGGCGATGCAGTACCTGCGCGGGCTCTGCCAGCAGAACCGCTTCGCGACCGACGGGTTCGAGATCCTGGGCCATACCGTGAAGATCGACGAGGTGAAGGTGCCGCTCTGCGCCATCGCCTGCGAGACCGACCACATCGCCGCCTGGAAGTCGAGCTACGAGGGGATCCGCGAGATGGGGAGCCGGTCGAAGACCTTCATCCTGTCCGAATCCGGGCACATCGCGGGGATCGTGAACCCGCCGAGCAAGAAGAAGTACGGCCACTACATGAACACCGACTGGCCCGAGGCGCCCGCGGACTGGTACGACAGCGCGTCGTTCCACGAGGGGTCCTGGTGGCCGCACTGGGAGGAGTGGCTGAGGAAGAAGTCGGGCACCCAGGTCGCGGCGCGGGTGCCCGGGGCGGGGGGGCGCGAGATTCTCGCCGCGGCGCCGGGCACTTACGTCAAGTCGGGCGAAACCCCGTGAAAACCTGCCCCAAGTTTTTTGCTGCAGTGCAGAAAAACACTTGAAATGCTGCGCCGCAGCATGCATATTCCTGTCAGAGATTGAAACACCGGGGCAGGGCGCCCCGGGAGACTGACCAGGAGAGATGACATGGCGACCAAGGCACAAGACTACACCAAGACGATGCAGGACATGATGTCGGCGTTCCCGATGGACATGTCGGCCTTCCAGGACGGCTTCAAGTCCTACGCCGCCTTCGGCGAGAAGATGAGCAAGGTGGCCCTGGAAGCCGCCGAGAAGTCGACCGAGATCTCGACCGCCTGGACCAAGGGCACCATCGCCAAGATGGGCGACGTCACCAGGATGAAGGCCGAGCCGGCCGAGTACCAGAAGTCGTTCTCGGACTTCGCGTCGGCCCAGGCCGAGATGACCTCGGAATCCATGGCCGCCTTCGCAGAAATCGCGAAGAAGGTGCAGATGGACACCGTCGAGATCATGCTGGCCGCCGGCAAGGATGCCTCGGCCGAGATGACCGCCGCCGCGAAGAAGGCGACCGACGACATGACCGCCGCCGCCAAGAAGGCGACCGCGACCGCGAAGTAATCCGCTTCGGACACCGATCGCGGGCCTTCTCCTCCCTGCCGGCGGTCGACTGGGCGCGCAGTCTTGCGCGCCCTTTCTTTTTGCGCTGCACTGCCATAGGCTGACGCTGCAGTGCCAAAACGGGAGGCTTCCTTGGCCGACTCCACCTCGCCGCTTCTGATAAAGCGCTACGCCAGCCGCAGGCTCTACAACACCGAGACGAGCGACTACGTCACGCTCGAGGATATTGCGCGCTTCATCAGGTCGGGCCGGGAGGTGCAGATCGTCGACCTGAAGTCCGGCGACGACCTGACCCGGCAGTACCTGCTTCAGATCATTGCCGAACACGAGAGCAAGGGCGAGAACGTGCTGCCCCTGGCCGTGCTGACCGACCTCGTGCGCAGCTATACCACCCAGGCGCAGTCGGTGGTGCCGCAGTTCCTCGCGATGAGCTTCGACATGCTCAGGGACGGGCAGTCGAAGGTGATGGAGAACGTGATGAGCCCGATGGCCGGCATGCCCGGCTACGAGGCGATGCGGGCGCAGCAACGGGCCTTCATGAAGGCGATGACGGGGGGGATGATGGGATCCTCCGGTCCCGGCCGCGACGAGGACGAGGACGGCCCGACGAGCAGCGAGGAGCTGAAGGAGATCCGCGCCCAGCTGGCCGAGATGCAGAGCAAGCTGAGCAAGCTCGGCAAGTGACACCCGTCGCGCGGGCGAACCCCGTGCGCGGGGCCTTTGCCATGGCGCGCGCGCAGGTCGCGGTGCCGGAGTTCGGGGAACTCCGGGTCGCGCCCCGCGGACCCCGTCTGCCGGCCTTCGGGCGCCGCGGCACCGGGCAGCGTCCCGCGCGGGACATCTCGGCGCCCTGCGCCTTCGGACCGTGGTGATCGCGGGGCGGCAGGCGGGACAAGCGGTGCGCAGGACTGGTCGGGCGTGGCGGCGGTGGAGAGGGCAGGACGCCTCCGGCGGGAGTATTTGGGCAAAGAAGAAGCCCATGGGTCGGTCCTGCTGCGCAGGCATGGGGCCATGGACGGGGCACGCGCGGCAAGGGCGGCGCGATGGCGGCTCTGACGAGCCGTCGAGGCGATCGAGACCGTCGAGCGGTTGAGGCTTTGCGGTCGCGGTATCGGAGATCCCTCGTACGAGGCGGGGAGACAAAGGGCCCCGCGCGCGGGGCCCTTTCCATGATTCCCTGACAGGACGTCAGGCGGCGAGATCGAAGCGGTCTAGCGTCATGACCTTGTTCCAGGCGGCGACGAAGTCCTGAACCATCCGTTCGTGGCCGTCGCCGCTGGCATAGACCTCGGCGATCTGGCGCAGCTGGGCGTTCGAGCCGAAGATGAGGTCGCAGCGGGAGGCGCGGTACACCGTCTCTCCGGCCTCGTCGCCGTTCAGGCGGCGGCGCAGCTCGAACTGCATCCCGTCGCTGCCGACCGGCATCCAGATGTAGTCCATGCTGGTGAGGTTGACGAAGAAGTCGTTCGACAGCACGCCCACGCGGTCGGTGAAGACACCGGTGTCGCTCTCGTCCCAGTTGGTGCCGAGGACGCGCAGGCCGCCGGTCAGCACGGTCCACTCCGGCGCGCTGAGGGTCAGCAGCCCCGCCCTGTCGAGGAAGATCTGCTCGGGCGCGACGTTGTAGCCGATGCTGGTGTCGTGGTAGTTGCGGAAGCCGTCGGAGACGGGCTGCAGCCAGTTGAACTGCTCGACATCCGTCAGTTCCTGCGTCGTGTCCATCCGGCCCGGGGCGAAGGGCACCTTCACCTCGACTCCCGCGGCGCGGGCGGCCTTCTCGACCGCCGCGTTCCCGCCGAGCACGATCAGGTCGGCCAGCGAGACCTTCTTGCCGCCTGCCTGGGCCGCGTTGAAGCTGTCCTTCAGTCCGGTCAGTGCCGAGACGACCTTCGCCACACGGGCGGGGTTGTTGACCTCCCAGTCCTTCTGCGGCGCGAGCGCGATGCGCGCGCCGTTCGCGCCGCCGCGCTTGTCGCTGTCGCGGTGGGTGGAGGCTGCGGCCCATGCGATCGAGACCAACTCGGGAACTGTGAGGCCCAGCTCGAGGATATGCGCCTTCAGCTTCGCGATGTCCTCCTCGTCGATCACCGGATGGTCGAGCGGCGGGATCGGATCCTGCCAGTCGAGATCCTCTTCCGCCACCTCGGGCCCGAGATAGCGGACCTTCGGGCCCATGTCGCGGTGGGTCAGCTTGTACCAGGCGCGGGAGAAGGCGTCGGTGAAGGCGTCGAAGTCGTTCAGGAACCTCTGGCAGATCTCGTTGTAGACCGGGTCCATCTTCAGGGCGATGTCCGAGGTCATCATCATCAGCTCGTTCATCTGGCCCTCGACATGGGCATCCGGCGTCTTCGGCGCGTCGGGGCTTTTCGGCTTCCACTGGACGGCGCCCGCGGGGGACTGCGTCTTTTCCCAGTCGAACCGGAAGAGGTTGGTCAGGTAGTCGTTGTCCCAGCGGGTCGGGTGCGGGGTCCACGAGCCTTCGATGCCGTTCGTCATGGTGTATTGCCCGAAGCCGGTGCCGTTCGGGTTCTGCCAGCCAAGACCCATGGCCTGGATCGGGGCGCCGTCGGGGGCGGGGCCGATCTCGTCGGGGCTGGTCATGCCGTGGGACTTGCCGAAGGCGTGGCCGCCGGCGATCAGGGCCACCGTCTCCTCGTCGTTCATCGCCATGCGCGCGAAGGTCTCGCGGATGTCGCGGGCGGAATCGAGCGGGTTGCCGTTGCCGTTCGGACCTTCGGGATCGACGTAGATCAGCGCCTGGTGGGAGGCGGCGAGGGGATTTTCGAGGTCATAGTGCTCGGACTCGACATCGCCTTCCCAGCGGAGGGTGCGCGTCACCATCTGGGTCGGGTGACCTTCCTGGCCGTTCTGGCTCGAGTCGCCGGGGCGCTTGCCGTTCCAGCCCTCGGGGCCCCAGTAGGTCGCCCGGTCGGCTTCCCATGCGTCGCGGCGGCCGCCGCCGTAGCCGAAGGTCTTCAGCCCCATCATCTCGAGTGCGACGTTGCCCGCAAGGATCATCAGGTCGGCCCAGGAGATCGCTGCGCCGTACTTCTGCTTGATCGGCCAGAGCAGGCGGCGGGACTTGTCGGTGTTGCCGTTGTCCCACCACGAGTTGATCGGGGCGAAGCGCTGCATCGCGCGGGAGGCGCCGCCGCGGCCGTCGGCGATGCGGTAGGTGCCGGCCGAGTGCCACGCCATGCGCACCATCTGCGGCCCGTAATGGCCGTAGTCGCAGGGCCACCAGTCGACCGAGGTGGTCATGAAGGCGCGCAGGTCGGCCTTGACCGCCTCGAGGTCCAGCGCCTCGAAGGCCTTGCGGTAGTCGTGATCGGAAAGCGGGTTCGCGGCGGGCGGATCCTGGTGCAGGAGTTCGACCTTCAGGCGGTTCGGCCACCAGTGGTCGATGGTCGGCTCCGATCCGATGGCGCCGCCGATGCGGGTGCCGCGGAACGGGCACTCGCCCTGGTTGTTCGTCATATCCTTCATGGCCGAGCTCCTTGTTCAGACGACACCGAAAGGAGCCGGAAGAAGAAGAAGTTCCCCCGCCGGGTTGCGGCCGGATGCCGCGTCCCGGCGAGGGTCGGATCATGCGACCTCGGCGAAGACCTTCTTCAGCGAGGTTTCCAGCCGCTCGAACAGCTCGTCCATCTGCGCGGGCGTCATCACGAAGGTCGGGCACAGGACGATCGCTTGACCGAGGGGGCGGCAGATCAGGCCGTTGTCGGTGCAGGTGTTGGCGATGCGCTCGGAGACCGAGAGGGAGCCGTCGAAGGGTGTCTTCGTCGCCTTGTCCTTCACCGCCTCGAGCGCGCCCATCAGCCCCTTGCCCCGCGCCTCGCCGATGTTGTCCATCTGCGCGAGGTGGCGCAGACCGGCCTCGAACTGCGGGATCAGGGCGCGGGCCTGCTCCATCAGGCCGTTCTCGATCAGGTCGATCGCCTTCAGCGCGATGGCGCAGCCGACGGGGTGGCCCGAGGCGGTGAAGCCGTGGGGGAACTCCTCGATCTCGTCGGCGGCGGCCTGGAGACGGTCCGACAGCTCGGGGCCGAGGATGATCGCGCCCATCGGGAAATAACCCGCGGTCAGCGCCTTGGACGAGATGATGGCGTCTGGCATGAAATCGTAGGTGACGCAGCCCCACATCTGGCCGGTGCGTCCGAAGCCGCAGATCACCTCGTCGGCGATCAGCGGGATGCCGTGCTTCTTCAGGATCGGCTGGATCGCCTGGAAATAGCCCTTAGACGGCGGGATGACCCCGCCGGCACCCATCACCGGCTCGGCGAAGAAGCCTGCGATGGTGTCGGCGCCCTCGCGCTCGATCGTGTCCTCCAGCTCCTTCGCCATGCGGGCGGTGAATTGCTCCTCGGTCTCGCCCTCCTGGCCCTCGCGCCAGTAATGGGGGCAGGTCAGGTGGATGAAGCCGGGCAGGGGCAGGCCGAACACCTCGTTGTAGGGCTTGCCGGTCATCGAGGACGAAACCGCCGTGACGCCGTGATAGGCGTTCTTGCGGGTCAGGATCTTGCGCCGCTCGGGCTTGCCCTCGGCGCGGCCGAGGAACCAGAGCATCTTCACCATGGTGTCGTTCGCCTCGGAGCCGGAGTTGGTGTAGAACACCTTGCCGCGTTCGAAGGGCGAGACCTCGACCAGCTTTTCCGACAGCATAACCGTCTGGTCGGACATGCGGCCGAAGAAGGCGTGGTAGCCCGGGAAGCGGTCGTACTGCGCCTTGGCGGCGGTGGCCATCTCCGGGTGGTCGAAGCCCGCGACCATGTTCCAGAGCCCCGCGTTGCCGTCGAGATAGCGGCGGCCGTGCACGTCGATGACATAGGGACCGTCGCCGTGGGTCAGCACCACCATGCCGCGTCTTTCGACCGAGGGCAGGTCGGTGAAGCCGTAGAAGGAATGGGCTGCGGCGCGGGCTTCCCAGCTGTTGGGGGCCCAGGTCTTGGCGTCGTCGTGCATGGCGTGTCTCCGGATGAAGCTGCCGCAAGGCTAGTCGCCCGGGGCGGAAGGTTCAATCGGCCTTCTCTTGCGCGCCGGCGGGCTGGCGCGGAAGGTCGTCGCGGAGGTCGAGCCACGGCAGCCTCTCGTCCCAATGCGCGTGGTCCTGCGGCGCGAAGTCCGCCGGATCGAAGAGGCTCGCGGCATAGAAGTGCGTCTCGCCGGGGTACTCGCGGGACTCGTAGGACATCGGGCTGCCGCAGGTGGCGCAGAAGCGCCGGGTGACGCCTTCGGAGCTGCTGAAGGCCGCGGGCCTGTCGCCGAGCCAGCGGAAGGCGGCGTTCCGGACCCCGAAGAAGGTGGTCACGGGCGAGGATGTGGCGCGGCGGCAGCTTTCGCAGTGGCAGTGGCTGCGCCACAGCACTCCGTTCGGGTCGAAGACGTATCGGACGGCGCCGCAGAGGCAGCGCCCGTGTGTCGAGGTCATCCTGCGGCTCCCGGTTCCGCGGCGATCATGGCAAGGGGCGGCGCGGCCCGCAAGCGCTCAGGTCCCGAAGGCGCGGGCGGTGCCGGTGGCGCTCTCCATGGCGGCGAGCAGCGTGTCGGCGATGCGGTCGATCTCGGCCTCGGTCAGGCGCACGGGAAGGCGCACGTCGCAGGCCCGCATCAGCATCGCGCGGGTCTTCGGCAGGTCGGGCTGCGGCCCGAGGAAGCCCCAGTTCCAGAAGGCCCGGGCGTTGTCGGGCGAGGTGCCGAAGACCTGCACCGCGACGCCCATCTCCTTCGCCGCGGCGGTGAAGGCGGACTGTTCGTCGGCGGAGAGGCCCGCGAGGTTGAACTGGATCGAGTCCGGCGCCCGCTCCTCTCCCGGCAGGGGGGCGGGGACGTCGAAGGCGGGGTGCGCGTTCAGCCGCGCGGCGAGGCGGTCGTGGTTGCGGCGGCCTGCCCTGATGCGGGCGGGAAGTTCGGGCAACTGCGGGCGGATCACGGCGGCGGCGAGGTTCGACAGCCGCGTGTTGTAGAGCGGCAGGCGGTTCTGCCAGCGCGCGAAGGCGGCGTCGAGCGCGGCATCGGTCCCTGAATTGGAGCCGTGCTTCTTCCAGTTGTGCTCGTAGGCGCCGGACATGATGACGGCGCGGGCGATCAGTTCGGGATCGTCGGTGACGAGGATCCCGCCCTCGCCCGCGTTCACCATCTTGTAGGACTGGAACGAGAAGCAGCCGACGCGGCCGATCGTGCCGATCTTCCGCCCCTTCCAGAGCGTGCCGAGGGAGTGGGCGGCATCCTCGATCACCGGCAGGCCGCGGGCCTCGGCCAGCGCCATGATCGCGTCCATGTCCGAGGTGTGGCCGCGCATGTGGCTGATGAGCACCGCATCCGCGCCCTCGATCTTCGCCGCGAAGTCGGCAAGGTCGATGCGGTAATCGTCGCCGCAGTCGACCAGCACCGGCGTGCAGCCCGCGTGCAGGACCGAGGAGGGGACGGCGGCGAAGGTGAATGCGGGGATCAGCACCTTCGCGCCCGGCTTCAGGTCCAGCGCGCGCATCGACAGGAACAGAGCGGCCGAGCAGGAGGCGACGGCGAGCGCATGGCGGCTGCCCATCATCCCGGCGAACTCCTGCTCCAGCAGCGTGACCGGGGCGTTCGCCGCGGCGGTGTAGCGGAACAGGTCGCCCGAGGTCAGCAGCGCCTCGACCGCGGCGCGCGCGGCGTCGGGCAGCGGATCCGCGTCGTGGGGCGAGAGGGGGGACGGGCCGGAGGCGGTATCGCGCATCGCTTTGTCCTCATGTTTCAAAAACGTGAAACTCGGTTTCGGAAAATCTTTATCTCAATGCGCGTCCCGTGGCGAGAGAAGATGTCGCCGCAGCACGTTTCGAGCGAAGCGATTGCGCCCGGCAGGGACGCGCCTTAGGTTGCGGCAGGTTCCACACGATCGGTGATCCATGCACATTGGCATCCTGCAGACCGGGCATATTCCGGACTCCCTCGAAGCGGTTTCGGGGGACTATCCCGAGATGTTCCGCCGCCTTCTCGGCGGACACGGGCTGAGCTTCTCCACCTATGCCGTCGTCGACGGCACTTTCCCCGAAGGCATCGACGCCGCCGACGGCTGGCTCATCACCGGCAGCAGGCACGGCGCCTACGAGGATCACGACTGGATCCCGCCGCTGGAAGAGTTCATCCGCGCCGTGCACGCTGCGGGAAAGCCCATGGTCGGCATCTGCTTCGGCCACCAGATCATCGCCCAGGCCCTTGGCGGCAAGGTGGTGAAATACCCCGAGGGCTGGTCGGTCGGGCGCACGGCCTACCGGATCGACGGGCAGACCTACCACATGAACGCCTGGCACCAGGACCAGGTGGTGGAGCTGCCCGAAGGCGCGCGGGTGGTCGGCGCGTCGGATTTCTGCGCGAACGCCGCGCTCGCCTACGGCGACACGATCTTCACCGTCCAGCCGCATCCGGAGTTCGAGCCCTCCTTCGTGAAGGGCCTGATCGAGACGCGGGGCAAGGGGGTTGTGCCCGATCCGCTGCTCGCGGAGGCGTCGGAAGGGCTGGCGCAGCCGCTCGACAACGCGGCCATGGGCGACCGGCTGGCGCGGTTCCTGATCGAGGCGGCCCATGTCAAGGTCTGACCCCGAGTGGATGAGCCAGATCCCGAAGGCCGCGCAGGCCTTCCTCGACGGCCGCAGGCTGGACGAGGTCGAGTGCATCATTCCCGACACGTCGGGCATCGCGCGGGGCAAGGCCATGCCGGCGACGAAGTTCGCCAAGCAGTCGCAGTTCTTCCTGCCGAACTCGATCTTCTTCCAGACCATCACCGGCAGCTGGGCCGAGGCGGCGGGCGCCGAGGGCTTCACCGAGCCCGACATGATCCTGAAGCCCGACTATTCCACCGCCACCGCCGCCCCCTGGACGGCGGACTGGACGTTGCAGGTGATCCACGACGCGCTGACCCAGGCGGGCGAGCCGGTGCCGATGGCGCCGAGGAACGTTCTGAAGCGGGTGATGGACGCCTACCGCGCGAAGGGCTGGAAGCCGGTGATCGCGCCCGAGATGGAATTCTACCTCGTCGCCCGCAACATCGACCCCGCGAAGGTGATCGAACCGATGATGGGCCGCTCGGGCCGCCCCGCGGCGGCGCGGCAGGCCTATTCCATGTCGGCGGTCGATGAATACGGGCCCGTCATCGACGACATCTACGATTTCGCCGAGGCGCAGGGGTTCGAGATCGACGGCATCACCCAGGAAGGCGGGGCGGGCCAGCTCGAGATCAACCTGCGCCACGGCCACCCGGTGAAGCTGGCCGACGAGATCTTCTATTTCAAGCGGCTGATCCGCGAGGCCGCGCTGCGCCACAACTGCTTCGCCACCTTCATGGCCAAGCCCATCGAGGGCGAGCCGGGGAGCGCGATGCACATCCACCACTCGGTCGAGAGCCTGGAGACCGGCGAGAACCTGTTCTCCGACGCCGTGGGCGGCGAGACCGAGCTGTTCCACCATTTCGTCGGCGGGATGCAGAAGCACCTGCCGAGCGTGATCGCGCTGCTGGCGCCCTACGTCAACAGCTACCGCCGCTACGTGAAGGACCACGCGGCGCCGATCAACCTCGAATGGGGGCGCGACAACCGCACCACCGGGCTGCGGGTGCCGATCTCGGGGCCCGAGGCGCGGCGGGTCGAGAACCGGCTGGCGGGGATGGACTGCAACCCCTACCTCGCCATCGCGGCCTCGCTCGCCTGCGGCTATCTCGGGATGGTCAACAGGGTCGAGCCGACGCCGGAGTTCAGCGGCGACGCCTACGATGCCGAAGAGAACATTCCCCGCGGCCTGTTCGACGCCATCGACCTGTTCGACGACGCGATCGAGATGCACGACCTTCTGGGGCGGGAGTTCGCCCGCGTCTATTCCATCGTGAAGCGTACGGAATACGACGAGTTCCTCCAGGTGATCTCGCCCTGGGAGCGGGAACACCTGCTGATCAGCGTGTGAGGTCCGGCGCCCCTTGTGGGGCGCCGGTCTCGGCTCACGAGGCGGCGGCCTGCATCGCCTTCGCGTCGTACTCGGCGGCGAAGTCCTTCGATGGCCGCGCCTCGCACCGCTCGATCCAGGCCTTCACGGCGGCGTTGTCGGGCGTCGCGCTCGGCATCCAGGTGAAGGGCGAGGACAGCAGCAGGTCGGCGGCGGAATAGTTCTCGCCAAGAAGGTAGGGCTGCTTCTCGAGCGTCGCGGCGAGCGTCCGCGCCATTTCCTCCGGACCGCGGAAGGTGGCGCGCAGGGCAGGGTGGTCGGCCCCCGCGAAGCCCAGCACCATCACCGGTTCGACCACGTTGCCGTAATAGGCGAGCCAGGACAGGTAGGCGCCGCGTTCCGGGTCGCCCGACATGGGGCCGAGACCCGCTTCGGGAAACAGCTCGGTCAGGTAGAGGATGATCGCGTTGCTCTCACGCACCAGGGCACCGTCATGGACCAGCAGCGGCACCTTGCCCTCGGGATGGGGGTTCGCGGCGTCCTCGCCGCCCGAGCCGTCGCCGCGCCGGATGCCCACGGTCTTCACCTCGACCCTGTCGAGCGCGCCGAGTTCGTGAAGCAGCCGGACGATGCGGGTCGAGCGGGTCTGCGGGGAATGGTAGAGGGTCAGCATGGCATGGCCTTTCCGGGTTGCGATGCCCCCGGAATACGCCCACCCTCCTGACAATTCCCGGCAGGAGCGCCATGGCCCGGTCCGATCGCCTTCTCCTTCTCCTGCAAGCCCTGCGCAGCCTGCCCGGGCCGGTTACGGCGGCACGGCTGGCGGCCGAGACGGAGGTCTCGGAACGCACGCTCTACCGCGATATCGAGGCGCTGCGCCGGGCGGGGGCGGGGATCGAGGGGGCGGCGGGATACGGCTATACCCTGACCGAGGATCCCGGCTTGCCGCCCCAGAGCTTCTCGCGGATCGAGATCGAGGCGCTGGTGATGGGCCTTGGCGAAGTCACCTACCGCGGCGATCCCGAGCTTGTGGCCGCGGCCGAGGCGGCGCTGTCGAAGATCGTCGCCTCGCTGACCGAGCGGCAGCAGAGGCAGGCGGCCCACGCGGTGGTCCGGGTGCATCGCTACGGGCGGCCGCCGGTCGCGACGGTGGATCTGAGCCTCCTGCGCCGCGCCTGCTGGGAGGAAGAGGCGCTGGACATCGGGTACCGCGATGCGGAAGGGACCGAGACCCGGCGGCGGATCTGGCCGCTGGCGATCACCTACCTCGAAGACACGACGGTGCTGCTGGCCTGGTGCTGCCTGCGCGAAGGCTTCCGCAAGTTCCGGATCGAGCGGATCTGCGGCGCGGCGCTGGCGGGCGCTTCGTTCCGCCCGCGCCGGGTGGGGCTGTTGCGGGAGTATGTGGCGCTGATGCGGGCCGGGAAGGGGTAGGGTGGATGCCGCCGCCTCGGCAGGGTGCGGTCGCCTCGGCACGCCTCGCCGGGCTCTGATCGGTTCCGGATTTTCATGCCCATTCCGCCGGGAAGCCTTGGCAGGCACGGCGAACCGTCGCATATCCCGCCCATGGACCTTCTCACAGCGAACGACCGCCCCGGCGCCTATCCCGCAAGCTGGTACGCCGGGAGCGTCGAGCCCCTCGCGCCCTTCCCGCCGCTTCAGGGCGAGGCGGGGGCCGATGTCTGCGTTGTCGGCGGCGGCTATACGGGCCTGTCGGCGGCGCTGCACCTGGCGGAGGCCGGGTTCTCGGTGGTGCTGCTGGAGGCGCAGCGGGTCGGCTTCGGCGCGTCGGGGCGCAACGGCGGCCAGGTCGGCAGCGGCCAGCGGCAGGACCAGGACTGGCTGGAGAAGCGGGTGCCGGGGCAGGCGCGGCTGCTGTGGGAGATCGCGGAGGAGGCGAAGGCGCTGGTGCGCGACCTTGCGCGGCGCCACGCCGGGGGCGCCGCCTGGCGGGACGGGATCGCGGAGGTGCAGCGCTCGGCCTCGGAGGTCGACGCGCACCGCCGCCATGCGGAGCGGCTGGCGCGGGATTACGGCTATGACCGGATCGAGGCGCTGGACCGGGCGGGCGTGGCGGCACTCACGGGATCGAAGGCCTATGCCGGAGGTGTGCTGGACCGCGGCGCGGGGCACATCCACCCGCTCGCCTTCGCGCTCGGTCTCGCGCGGGCGGCGGTGGCGGCGGGGGTGCGGATCCATGAGGGCGCGCGGGTGAACCATGTCGCGCGGGGGATCGTGAAGACCGACGCCGGAGAGGTCAGGGCCGATCACGTCGTGCTGGCCTGCAACGGCTATCTCGGCACGATTGAACAGGACGTCGCCGCGCGGGTCATGCCGATCAACAACTATATCGTGGCGACCGAGCCGCTCGGCGACCGCTTCCCCGAGATCCTGCCCGGGCGCCCCGCCGTCGCCGACGACCGCTTCGTGGTGAACTACTGGCGGCTGACCGAGGGCCGCCGCCTGCTGTTCGGCGGCGGCGAGAGCTATGGCTACCGCTTCCCGCGGGACATCGGGTCGGTCGTGGTGCCGCCGATGCTGTCGGTCTATCCTCAGCTGAAGGGCGTCGGGATCACCCATGCCTGGGGCGGGACGCTGGCGATCACCATGAACCGGATGCCGCATTTCGCCCGCCGCGACGGGATCTACACCGCCTCGGGCTATTCCGGGCACGGCGTGGCGCTGGCCACCATGGCCGGAAGGATGATCGCCCGCGCGGTGGCGGGCGATGCGGGGCAGTTCGATGCCATGGCGGCGGTGAAGGCGGCGCGGTTCCCCGGTGGCCCCGCGCTGCGCGCGCCGCTCCTTGTCGCCGCGATGAGCTGGTACGCGCTGCGGGACCGGCTGGGGCTCTGACCCTCAGACCGTGTCGAGGTAGAGTTCGACCTTCTCGGTCTCGGTCAGCTCGGCGAGATAGAACAGCTCCTGCCGCTTCGTCATCACGAAGTTCGAGATCATCTCGGGCGGCAGGATGCGGGCGACGAGGGGATCCTTCTCGAAGGCGTCGATGGCGGTCTCCCAGGTGGTCGGCATCTGCGGCAGGTCCAGCGCATAGGCGTTGCCGGTGATCGGCGGCGGCGGCAGCTGCCTGTCCTCCAGCCCGTTCAGCGCGGCACCGAGGATGCAGGCGATCATCAGGTAGGGGTTCACGTCGCCGCCCGCCACGCGATGCTCGATCCGCCGCGCCTTGTGGTTGCCGCCGGGCACGCGGATCGCCGCCGTGCGGTTCTCGTAGCCCCAGGCGATCGCGGTGGGCGCATGGGCGCCGGGCACGAACCGGTCGTAGCTGTTGCCGTGGGGCGCGAAGAGCAGGGTCGAGCCCGGCATCGCCGCGATGCAGCCCGCGATGGCATGCTGCAGCGCCTCGGTGCCTTCGGGGCCGCCGTTGTCGAAGATGTTCTCGCCCCGCGCGTTGACGATCGAGAAGTGGACATGCATCCCGTTGCCCGCATGCTCCTCGTAAGGTTTCGCCATGAATGACGCCGCGAAGCCGTGCTTCCGGGCCATGCCGCGCACCAGCAGCTTGAACAGGAAGGCATCGTCGGCGGCCTTCAGCGGGTCGGCGACATGGGTCAGGTTCACCTCGAACTGGCCGCGGCCCGCCTCGGAGATGATCGTCTCGGCCGGGATGTCCATCGCCTCGCAGGCGCGGTAGAGATCGGTGAAGAAGTTGTCCCAGGCGTCGAGGGCGCGCAGGCTCAGGATCTCGGCCCCCGTGCGCCGCTTGCCCGAGCGGGGGGAGAGCGGCACGCGCAGGTCCTTGCCGGAATCGTCGATCAGGTAGAACTCCAGCTCGGTCGCGACCACGGGGGTCAGCCCCATCTCCTTGAAGCGGCGCTGGACGGAGGCGAGGGCGTGGCGGGGATCGCCCTCGAACGGGCGGCCGTCCTCGTAGAACATCCAGAGCGGCAGCAGCGCCGTGGGGGCGTCGAGCCAGGGCATCGGCAGCAGCCCGCGCTCGGTCGGGAACAGCACACCGTCGGGGTCGCCCGCCTGGTGGACCAGCGGGCTGTCGTCGATGTCCTCGCCCCAGATGTCGAGGAACATGACCGACAGCGGAAAGCGGGTGCCGTCCTCCATCACCTTGCCCGCGAGGTGCGCCGGCATGCGCTTGCCGCGCGCCTGGCCGTTCAGGTCGGCCGCGGCGACGCGGATCGTGCGGATTTCGGGATGGTCTTCGAGGTTCATCGGATCACCTGGGGTCGGATGCGGAGCTTGCCCCGCCGGTCCGAAGGCAGATGCCGGTTCAGGCGCCGGTTCACAAGGCCGAACACCGTGATGACGCAGAGCGTCAGCAGGATGAAATAGCCCGCGAGGATCGGGTAGGGGATGAAGGGGTTGAAGGTCTTGTCGGCGAAGTAGCTGGCGTAATAGAGCGCGTCGCCCCGCTGCTGCCAGGCCGGAAAGCCCGAGAAATAGACGAGCGTGGTGGCGTGGAAGAGGAAGATCGCCTCGTTCGTGTAGGCGGGCCAAGCCAGGCGCAGCATGGTCGGCCAGGTGATCTTGCGGAACCGGTTCCAGCCGGTGAAGCCGTAGGCGTCCGCCGCCTCGAGGTCGCCCTTCGGGATCGAGCGCAGCGCGCCGTAGAAGATTTCGCCCGTGTAGGCGGCGGTGTTCAGGAACAGCACGATCAGCGCCCCCGCCCAGGCCTTGGTCAGCCAGCTGGTGCCGAGCGTGATCTGGGTGAAGCCGAGGTTCAGGTCGTAGCCGAGCTTCGGCAGCAGCACGAAGGACTCGTAGGCCAGGAAGAACTGGATGAAGAGCGGCGAGCCCCGGAAGACGAAGACGAACCACTCGGCGGGTTTCCGGAGCCATGCCGAGGGGCTGGCCTTGGCAAGGCCGACGGCGGTGGCGAGGAAGAAGCCGAAGGCGAGGGCCAGGATGCCGAAGTAAAGGTTCCAGATCAGCCCCGAGCCGATCAGCGTAAACTGCTCGCAGAGCGTGAAGTCGGTCCGGGGCAGCAGCCGCTCGCCATAGCCGAGGGAGCGGAAGGCGTAGGCATGGATGGTGTCGAGGCAGCTCATGGCCGGGCGCCTCCGTCCGTGGGGGACTGCCCGGCTTTGCCGCCGGGCGTGACATCGCGGCGGAACGATGTCGCGGAAAGTGAGGTCGCCAGGTGCGGGATGTTGACGGGTCTCATGCCGCCGCCGCCTTCCGCTGCGCCTCGCCCGCCGCCGTGGCCTGCCCGTGGGACAGGCGGGCGGAGAGCCGGGCCAGCACGATTTCCGAGATCCGCGTGAGGCCGAGGTAGAAGACCAGCAGCGCGAGGAAGTAGTAGAGGCGCCAGTCGCCGTGGGGGTATTCGTAGATCTGCGTCTTGGCGCCGCCCAGTTCGCGCGCCCAGTAGACGATGTCCTCGACCCCGAGCAGGAACAGCAGCGGCGTCGCCTTGATCAGGATCATCCAGAGGTTCGACAGCCCCGGCAGCGCATAGACCCACATCTGCGGCACGAGGATGCGCCAGAAGCTCTGGCGGTTCGTCATGCCGTAGGCCTCGGCCGTTTCCAGCTGGGCGCGGGGCACGGCGCGCATCGCGCCGTAAAGCACGTTGGCCGCGAAGGCGCCGAAGACGATGGCGAAGGTGAAGACGGCCAGCGCGAACCCGTAGACCTCGTGCACCCACTGGGGCGCCGAGGAGAGCGGCATCTTCGCCGCGGCGCAGACGACGAAGTCGTTGCCCTGGCGCACCGGCTGGTCCCAGCCCGGGCACTTGTAGAGCAGGCGCAGGTACTCGATCCCCTGGTCGAGGGCGATGACGAAGAACAGGAAGAAGGCGATGTCGGGCACGCCGCGCACGATCGCGGTGTAGCCCTTGCCGAACCACCGCAGCGGCAGGAAGTGCGAGCGCGCGGCCATGGCCCCGAGGAAGCCGAAGGCCAGCGCCACCGGCGCGGTGACGGCAAGCAGCAGCAGCACCGTGCCGAAGGAGCCGTAGAAGGCCATGTGCTTGCCCGTCAGCAGGTAGCAGGCCAGCCAGTGGAGACCTTCCAGCGTCTTCGGATCGGTGCAGGAAAGGATGGCGCGTCGTCCTTCGGGCAGCTCCGGCGGCGGGCGCCGGGGATTCGGGTATCTTTACAAGGAAGAAGCAGGGGCGGCGGTCCTCCGCCCCCGCAGGTTCGCGATCAGTATACGGTGGCGTTCTCGCCGAACCACTTCTTGATCATCTCGTTCAGCTTGCCCTCTTCCTTCAGCTTGCCGATGGCGGCGTCGAACTTGTCCCGGAGCTCGGTGTCGCTCTGGCGCAGGCCCATGCCGACCCCGCCGCCAAGCGGCACGTCCTCGCCCACGAAGACGAGCTGGCCGCCCGACTGCTCGACGATCGGCACGAGGTAGTCCTTGTCGGCGAAGACTGCGTCGGCCTCGCCGTTCTTCACCGCGGCCACGGTTTCGTCCGGGGTCGCGAACTCCAGCAGCGTCGCGCCGCTGTCGGCGACGTGGCCGGCCTGGATGGTCGAGGTCTGGGCGGCGATGACGCCGCTGGTCACGTCGACGCCGTCCGACAGCGCGACATACGCCGAGGCGGCGGGCGGGATGTAGTTCTGGGTGAAGGCGATGACCTCGGAGCGCTCGGGCGTGATGCTCATGCCGGCCATGATCGTGTCGTAGTTGGACGAGACGAGGTTCGGGATGATCGAATCCCAGTCGTTCGTCACCCATTCGCAGGTCACGCCGACCATCTCGCACAGCATGTCGCCAAGCTCGCGCTCGTAGCCGTCCACCTCGCCCTTGTCGTTGATGAAGTTGTACGGAGGATAGGCGCCCTCGGTGCCCATGCGCACGGTCTGCTGGGCGGAGGCGCCCATCGTCATGGCCGCGCTGAGGCCGAGGGCCGCGGCGGTGAGGATCAGTCTGTTCATCTTGGTCTCCCTTTGGGTGGTTTATTGGCGGCGGCGTCAGGCGCCGGTCGCGTTGAGGAACTGCTGCAGCCGCTGGGTCTTCGGCGCGCCGAACAGGTCGGCGGGCGCGCCCTGTTCCTCGATCCGGCCCTGGTGCAGGAACACGACATGGTCCGAGCAGTCGCGGGCCATGTTCATGTCGTGGGTGACGAGCAGCATCGTGCGCCCCTCGTCGGCGAGCGCCTTGATGACGCGCACCACCTCCTGTTCGAGCTCGGGGTCGAGGGCGGAGGTGGGTTCGTCGAAGAGCAGCGCCCTCGGCTCCATGCAGAGCGCCCGGGCGATGGCGGCGCGCTGCTGCTGGCCGCCCGAAAGCTGCGCCGGGTAGGCGTCGCACTTGTCGCCGATGCCGACCTTGTCGAGATAGCCGCGCGCCTTCTCCTCGACCTCCTTCGGGTCGCGCTTCAGCACCGTCACCGGCGCCTCCATCACGTTCTGCAGGATCGTCATGTGGGCCCAGAGGTTGAACTGCTGGAACACCATCGACAGGTTGGTGCGGATGCGCGTGACCTGCCTGCGGTCCGCCGGATGCCGGTTCGCCCCGGTGCCCTTCCAGCGGATCGGCTCGGCCTCGAACAGGATCTCGCCCTGCTGGCTGTCCTCCAGCAGGTTGGCGCAGCGCAGCAGCGTGGACTTCCCCGACCCCGAGGAGCCGATGAGAGACACGACATGGCCCTTGGGCGCGGTCAGGTCGATGCCCTTCAGCACCTCGAGCGGTCCATAGCTCTTGTGCAGGTCGCGGATCTCGATGACGGGCGGGGCGGTGTCAGGCACGCGGTGATCTGTTTTGCTGCATTTGCCCGCATTTAGGGCGGAGAACCCCGGGCATTGCAATTCCTATTCGTCAAATGACGTGGGGAAATGCCTGCGAAACCGCCTTTCGCCGCGCGCCTGCCCGCCTTCAGGGCGGTGTGGGGACGGCCATGTAGGCGGCCTTCGGCACCCGCACCACGCCCCCGATCCCGAGCCTGTCGGCATGGGCCGCGGCGAGGCCGTCGAAGGCGCGCTCCAGCACCTCGGCCAGAAGGTCGGCATCGGCGCCACGGGCGGCGATGTAGGGCGGGGCGGGGGTGGTGTCGGTGCGCCCGATGACCTCGAGCCGCTGCACCATGTCGCCGTCGAAGGCGGTCAGCGCGCGCCATGTGTGGGCGTCGATGGCGGCGATGTCGGCGCGCCCCTCGGCCACCGCGCGGGCCGACTGCGCATGGGCCCCGGTCTCGACCCCCTGCGTGAAGCGGAAGCCCTGACGTGCGGCGACGGTCTGCGGCGCGGCCCAGCCGGAATGGGAGTGGCCCTGGTTGAAGGCGAAGCGGCGCGCGGCATAGTCGGCGAGATCGCCGGAGTCGCCGCGGCGGATCACGAACACGCTGTAGTAGTGCCCGGGCGCGGCATCGGGCAGGCGCAGGTCGGGCGCGCCGACCAGGGTGACGCGATCGTGAAGACGGCTGCGGAAGGGCAGGCCGCAGGTCTGGCCCAGCACCAGGCCCGGATCCTCCCACACCGCCCAGAGGTCGTCCGAGCGGGTCAGCCCGTCCGGCGCCTGCCCGCCCCGCGCACGCAGCCCCTCGCGGATCCCGGCCCAGAGCGCGTCGTGGGCCGCTGCCGTCTCGGGGCGGTCGTACATGGGCAGGCTGGCGATCACCGACGCGCTTCCACCCGCTGCCGCGCCAGGTTGCTGTCGCGGTCGTTGAGACCCAGCATCGGTGCGACAAGGCGCATCAGCGCATCCTCCTCGGCGTCGCGGCTGCCGTCGGCCAGCACGATTTCCCAAAGCGATTCAATGATTTCCGTGCGATGATCCAGCGGCACCGCCTCCTTGATCGCGCGGGTGAAGCGCACCGTGTCCGGCGCCTCGGCCTCCAGCCCCTCGGCGTCGCGGCGCAGGGCCGCGGCCTCGAACGGCGAAAGCGCGTAGCGGCGCGAGAGCACGCGGTCGATGCGGTCGACCTCCGCGGCGGAATAGTCGCCGTCGGTCCTGGCGATCCTCACCAGCAGCGCGGCAAGGGCGAGGCGGGCGTCGGCATCGGGCAGGGGATCGGGGCGCGGGGCCGTCAGGCGGCTGAGGAAATCTGCGAACATGCCCTGCGATATAAGCCGGGGGAGGGCAGCGGGAAAGGGGCGGCGGAGTCATGCGAAAATGTCACGACCGGGAGGATTGCCGCCTTGCCCCTGTAGTGTGCCGCCAAATACTCTATGTTGTGCGTCAAGTTCTCCTCTGCCACAGGGAATCATGCTGCCATGATCCGAGCCACCCGCACCCTTGCGATCCTTGCCGCCACCGTCGCCTGCCCCGCTCTGGCGCTGGCCGGGGGGCCGACCGCCACCGCGGGCGCCGTCCCGGCGACGCAGTACGCGCCCCCGGCCTCCAGCCCCGACCTGATCTTCTCGGTCCGCGGCGGCGTGGCGGTGAACCCGGAATACTTCGGCTCCGACGACTACGCGGTCGGGCCCGACTTCTCGCTCGGCTTCGGTTTCCTGCGGCTGCCCGGCGGGCGCACCTTCGGCTCGCCCGATCCGTTCTACGAACCCTCCGGCTTCGGCCTGCGCGGCGCCTTCGGCTACGTGGGCGAGCGGAACGCGGCGGACTATCCCGAGCTGACCGGCCTGAACACCGTCGATGCCAGCGTCGAGCTGGGTCTCGGGATCGGCTACCAGTCGCGTTACTTCGACGCCTACGCCGATGCCCGCTACGGCGTGATCGGCCACCACGCCTGGGTCGGCGAGCTGGGCGCGGACGTGAAGGCGCATCCGACCGACAAGCTGACGCTCTCGATCGGGCCGCGCCTGACGCTGGGCTCGAACAAGTACGCCTCGACCTACTTCGGCGTCTCGCCGGCCGAATCGGCGGCCAGCGGCGGCGCGCTCGCGGCCTATGACGCGAGCGGCGGCGTGGTCAGCGCCGGCGTCGAACTCGGCGCCAAGTACCGCATCAACGAGAACTGGGGCGTCGAGGGCGCCGTGACCTACGATCGTTTCACCGGCGACGCCGCCGACAGCCCGATCGTGCAGCAGGGCACGAAGGACCAGTACGGCGTGCGCATCGGCCTGACCCGGCGGATCACGCTGGACTTCTGAGCCGGGCTGCCGGCCTTACCGGAGTTTTTCGAAGAGACCGTCCAGCAGGGCGGTCTCTTTTTCGATTCCGAAGGGCGGGTTGACCAGCACCACGCCGCTGCCGGTCATGCCGTGGCCCGGGCGCATCGGCGCGAAGCCCACCTCGTGGACCAGCGTCCCGGGCAGGGCGCGGCGCAGGGCCGAGAGCATGGGGCGGTGGCGTCCGTCTGCCAGGATCGGATACCAGAGCATCAGGATCCCCACGTTCCACTTCGCGTGCAACTGCGGCAGGAGGCGGGCGAGGGACATGTAGTCGTCCTTCACCTCGAAGCTCGGGTCGATCAGCAGCATCCCCCGCCGCGGCATCGGCGGCAGGCGGGACACCGCGAAGGCCAGCCCGTCCTCCCTCACGACGTGGGCACCCGTGCCCGCCATGACGTCGGAGAGCGCCCGGTGCTCGGCGGGGTGCAGCTCGGCAAGGTGGATCGTGTCGGTGGGGCGCAGCAGGTGGGCGGCGATCAGCGGCGAGCCGGGATAGGCGGTGGCGCCGTGGCGGGCGCGCAGGGCGGCGAGGCAGGCGCGGTAGGGGTGATCGGCGGGCAGCAGCGCCCCGGCCCGGGCGATCCCCGCCGCCGCCTCGCCGGTCTTGATCGCCTCGGGCGCCGCGAGATCGTAGAGCCCGCGGCCCGCGTGGCTTTCGAAGTAGCTCAGCGGCTTGTCCTTCCGCGTCAGGTAGGACAGCACCGCGGCGAGCAGCGCGTGCTTGTGGACATCGGCGAGGTTCCCGGCGTGATAGCCGTGCTGATAGGAGAGCATGGCGCGCTGCTAGCCGGTTTTGCCGGTCTGCGGAAGGGCTTCAGCCCTCGTAGCCCTCGACGATCAGCAGACGGCCTTCCGAGACGGGGTCGCGGATCGCCTTGGCGGCGGCATATTCGGGATCCTCGTAGCAGGCCAGCGCCTCGGCATAGCTCGGGAACTCGATCACGACGGTGCGCGGGAAGACCTCGCCCTCGACGCCCTTCTGCTGCCCGCCGCGCACGACGAAGCGTGCGTTGTAGCGGGCGAAGACCGGGCCGTTGGCCGCCTTGTATCTCTCGTAGGTCTCGGGGTCGTGGACGATGTTGTTGGCGATCCAGTAGCCTTTGGGCATGGCGGTGGTCCTGCGGAGATTTCGGTTGCCGCCGCAGCTTACCGGCGGCGCGGCGGGGGGCAAGGGCGCGCGGGCTTCTGCGGGCGCAGGATGGGTGATATCACCCATCCTGTGGCAAGGGAGGACACCGGATGGAGCTGGGACTGGCGGGGCACCGCGTCATCGTGACCGCGGGGGCGGGGGGCATCGGCCTCGCCATCGCCGAGGCCTTCGCGGAGGAGGGCGCGCGGGTGGTCGTCTGCGACGTCGACGCCGGTGCGCTGGCCGCGCTGCCCGGAGGGATCGAGGGGCTGGCCTGCGACGTCGCCGACCGCGCGGCGGTGGGCACATTCATGGAACAGGCGCTCGACCGGCTCGGGGGGCTCGACACGCTGGTGAACAACGCGGGCATCGCCGGGCCCACCGGCCCGGTCGAGGAGATCCCGCCCGAGGCCTGGGACACCTGCCTGCAGGTCTGCCTCACCGGCCAGTTCAACATGGCGCGCCTTGCCGTTCCGGCGCTGAAGGCCAGCGCCAACGGCTCGCTCGTCAACGTCTCCTCGCTGGCGGGACGGGTCGGCTTCGCGCTGCGCTCTCCCTACGCGGCGGCGAAGTGGGGGGTGATCGGGTTCACCAGGTCGCTCGCGATCGAGCTTGGCGGCGCGGGGGTTCGGGTCAACGCGATCCTGCCCGGCCTCGTCGCGGGGGACCGGCAGCGGCGGGTGCTGGAGGCCAAGGCCCAGGCGCGCGGCCAGAGCTTTGCCGAGACCGAGGCGCAGGCCTTTTCCTATACCTCGATCAAGGACTACGTCACGCCGCGCCAGATCGCCGACCAGATCCTGTTCCTGGCCTCCGAACGGGGACGCACGATCTCGGGGCAGGCGATCTCGGTCTGCGGCGACACGCAGATGCTGGCCTGAGGCGCGCCGGGAACCGTCACACCGCTGTCGTCTTCCCGCGCTAGCGACCGCGGACCATCGCACGGACGAGAGACCACATGATCGACCCCGCCTTCTCCGCCAAGGGCCGCTTCTGGCGCGGCAACCTCCACACCCACTCCGACCGCTCCGACGGCGTGCTGCCGCCCGAAGAGGTCTGCCGCCGTTACCGCGCGGAAGGCTACGACTTCATCGCCCTGACCGACCACTTCATCGGCCTCTACGGCTATCCGGTGACCGACACCCGGCGTTTCCGCACCGAGGGCTTCACCACGCTCCTTGGCGCCGAACTGCATTCCGGTGCCATGGCGAACGGCGAGCTGTGGCACATCCTCGCCGTCGGCCTGCCGCAGGACTTCACCCCGCCCGAGGCGCCGGGCTTCGTGCCCGTCGAGGGGCAGGAGAGCGGCGCGGCACTGGCGCGGCGGGCGCGCGACGCGGGCGCCTTCGTCGCCATCGCGCATCCCGAATGGTCGGGCCTGACGCTGGAGGACGCCCGCAGCCTTTCGGCCGCCCATGCCGTCGAGGTCTACAACCACGGCTGCGCCGTCGGGGCGGACCGGCCGCACGGGTTCTGGACGCTCGACCAGCTTCTGACCGAGGGGCGGCGGCTGACGCTCTGCGCCACGGACGACGCGCATTTCACCGAGCCCGACCATTTCGGCGGCTGGGTCATGGTGCGCGCGGAAGAGAACACGCCCGAGGCGCTGCTGGCCGCGCTGAAGGCCGGTCGCTTCTACTCCTCGACCGGGCCGCTGATTCACGACGTGCGGTGGAGCGGCGAGAGCGTGCGCGTCTCCTGCTCGGCCGCGGCGACGGTGATCGCGCTTGGTGCGGGCTCGGCCGCGGTGGCGCGGCACGGAGAGAGCATGACCGAGGCCGAGGTACCGCTGGCCCGGCTCGGCAACAGTCCCTGGATGCGGGTGTCGGTGATCGACCGCGCGGGGCGGCGGGCCTGGAGCAACCCGGTGTTCCGCGACCCCGCCTGAGCGACGCGGCCGCTTGATCGCGCGCGCCCGGCGGCGGAGACTGGGGGCGCAACGGTGGACTCGGGGGGAGGGCAGGCGATGGGATACCGGATCGGCGGCGTGGCGGCGGCGGCTCTCCTCGGGCTGGCCGCGGCAGGCGCGGCGGCGGACGAGCGCACGCTCGCCGCGGCGCTCTATGCCCAGCACTGCGCCGTCTGCCACGGCGCAGGCGGCGAGGGCGACGGCGAGATGGTGGCCTTCCTCAGCATCCCCGTGCCCGACCTCACCGCGCTGTCGCGCGGCAACGGCGGCGCCTTCCCGATGGGCCGCGTGCTTGACGTGATCGACGGGCGGGCGAAGCGGCGGGGCCATGTCGGCCCGATGCCCTTCTTCGGCCCGATGCTGGGCCGCGCCGCGCCGGACGGTCCCGGCAGCGACGCGGCGCTGATCGACGCGCAGGGCCGCATCCTGCTGATCGCCCGTCATCTCCGGTCGATCCAGCGGCCTTGAGCGGTTCGGAACGGTCCCGGACCGCTCCCGGTTCGCTCAGCGCGAGAACAGGACCGGAAGTTCGAGGTGGCGCAACAGGTCGCGGGTCGCGGCGCCGACGATGAAGTCGTAGACCAGCGAATGGCCGAAGGCGCCGACCGCGATCATGTCCGCGCCCTTTTCCAGCGCCGACCGGTTCAGCATCTCGGCGACGCCGCCCGTCTCCCAGGCCACCTCGGCCAGGGTCGTCTCGATCCCGTGGCGGGCGAAGGCGGCGGCGAGGTCGGCGGTGGTCGCGTCGTGCTCCATCGCGTGGCTGCGGTCGTTGATCCGCAGGATGTGGGCCTTGTCGCCCTCCTGCATCAGCGCCAGCGTGTCGTGGGCGGCGCGCACCGCCTCGCGGGTGCCGTTCCAGCCGATCAGCACCGAACGGCCCAGGCTGTCGCCCTTGAAATCCGCGGGCACCACGATCACTGGCCGCCCGGCGGTGCGGATCACGGTGTCGAGCATCTGGCCATGGAAGGCGGCGTTGCGGCCCGGCGCGACGGCGGGCATCACCACCGCGTCGGCCGAACGGGCGCATTCGGCGATCCGGTCGGCGGCGGTCTGCGCCTCGGTCGAGAGCAGCCGCCATTCCGACACGAAGTCCTCGGCATGGGTGTGGCGGGTGAAGATCTCCTTCAGCGCCGTCGACTGCTCGGCCTGCGAGCGGCGGAAGGACTCGTAGACGGATTCCGGGATGTGCACCGCGACGCCGGGATAGATGTCGAGCGCCTCCAGCGGATGCGCGACGATCAGGTGGGCATCGTGGCGCCGCGCGAGAAGCGCCGCAGCCTGCATCACCGCGGCGGCGGTGTCCTTGTCGGTGAGGACGGCGAGAAGGGTCTTGATGGTCATGGTGGTCTCCTGTGAAGAGGCGAAGGCGGGGGGGGCGCGGACGGGACCGCGGGGCGTCGGGGGCAGGGAAATCCGGCTGTGTCGCGCGCCTCCTTCCGGGGGTTCCGGGGTCCTTCGGGATCGGTTCGACCCTAGGGGGCGGCGCGCGGCGCGGCCTTGATCTCGATCAAGGGCCGGCGCGGCCTGGGCGGCCCCCTTGAAGCGGCAGGGAAAGTGCAGGACAGTGCGAACACCCCTGGTCTCTGCAGATGCGAAAGACGGTGCACCAGCCTTCCGCCCCGCCGGCCCAGCCGGTCCGCTTCATCCTCGAAGGCCCGCGGCTGGCGCTGTCGGGAAGGCTGGATATCGCGGCGCTCGAAGGACTTGACCGGCCCCGGAGCCTGCGCATGGCCGAGGGGTGCCGCGGCATCGACGTCGCCGGGCTGGAGCGGGTCGACACCGCGGGCGCCTGGTTTCTCGTTGCGCTGCAGCAAAGGGCCGGGGAGGGCGTGGCGATCACCGGCGCCGCGCCGGGCACCGCGCAGCTGATCGAAACCGTCCGCCGCAACCTCGCCCCGCCCGCCGCGGCGAAGGGCCGCGCCACGCCGCTGCTCGACCGGCTCGAGGCGTTCGGGCGCAAGAGCGACCGGGCGGGGCGCAAGGCGCTGAGCCTCGTGTCGTTCCTGGGCCAGGTGGTCGCCGCCATCGCCATGCTCCCTGTGCGCCCGCGCCGCCTGCGCCTGACCGCGATGGTACATCACTGCCAGGAGGCGGGGCTGGCCGCGGTGCCCATCGTCGCGCTCATGGCCTTCCTGATCGGCGTGGTGCTGGCGTTCCAGGGCGCCACGCAGCTGCGCCAGTTCGGGGCCGAGGTCTTCGTCGTCGACCTGATCGCCATCTCGGTGCTGCGCGAGCTCGGGATCCTCTTGACCGCGATCATCGTCGCGGGCCGGTCCGGCTCGGCCTTCACCGCCGCCATCGGGGCGATGAAGATGCGCGAGGAGGTGGACGCGCTGAAGACCCTCGGGCTCGACCCGATCGAGATCCTGGTGGTGCCGCGGGTGCTGGCGCTGATCGTGATGCTGCCCGTGCTCGGCTTCATCGCCGACGTCTCGGGGCTGATCGGCGGCGCGCTGATGTCCTGGATCGAGCTCGGCGTCTCTCCGGCCGTGTTCCAGAGCCGTCTCGTGACCAACACCGACGTGTGGCATTTCGGCGTCGGGATGATAAAGGCGCCGTTCTTCGCCCTGATCATCGCCATCATCGGCTGCTATGAGGGCCTGAGCGTCGGCGGCGACACGGACTCCCTCGGGCGGCTGACTTCGACCTCGGTGGTGCTTTCGATCTTCATGGTGATCGTGATGGATGCGTTGTTCTCGATCTTCTTCGCGGTGGTGGGGGTGTGATGGACACCGCCGCCGCCGAAACGCCGCGCGACACCCGGGCGGGAGAGGCACCGGCGATCCGCGTGCGCGGACTCGTCACCCGGTTCGGCAGCCACACCGTGCACGACGGGCTGGACCTCGACGTCAGGCGGGGCGAGATCATCGGCGTCGTCGGCGGCTCGGGCACCGGCAAGTCGGTGCTGCTGCGCGCCATCGTCGGACTGCTGAAGCCCGCCGAGGGGGGGATCGAGGTCCTGGGCCAGAGCGTGCGCGACACCTCCGACGCCGACTACCGGCGCCTGCGCCGCCGCTGGGGGGTGATGTTCCAGGACGGCGCTCTGTTCTCGTCGCTGACCGTGCGCCAGAACGTCGAGGCGCCGATGAAGGAGCAGCTGCACCTCGACACCCCCCTGCGCGAGACGCTGGCGGCGATCAAGGTGCGCATGGTCGGCCTGCCCGAGGTCGCCATGGACAAGTTCCCGGCCGAGCTGTCGGGGGGCATGCGCAAGCGCGCGGGCTTCGCGCGCTCCATCGCGCTCGACCCCGAGATCGTGTTTCTGGACGAACCCACCGCCGGCCTCGATCCCATCGGCGCCGCCGCCTTCGACACGCTGATCCGCCAGCTTCAGGCGGCGCTCGGGCTGACCGTGTTCCTTGTCACCCACGACCTCGACAGCCTGCACGCCATCTGCGACCGGATCGCGGTGCTGGCCGAGAAGCGGGTGCTGGCCGTGGGCACCATGGCCGAGATGATGGAGGTGGATCACCCCTGGGTGCGCGAATACTTCCACGGTCCCCGCGCCCGGGCGGCGCTGGACGCCGGGGGAGTGCACTGAGATGGAGACGCGGGCCAACTTCATCCTGATCGGCGCCTTCACCCTCGCCGCGCTCGCCGGGGCGCTCGCCTTCTTCGTGTGGCTCGCCAGCGTGCAGATCGACCGGCAGTATGCCACCTACGGCATCCTCTTCGACGACGTCTCGGGCCTCGATCCTTCGGGCGCCGTGCTGTTCAACGGGATCCCCGTCGGGCAGGTGATCGGGCTCAGGATCTACGAGAAGGATCCCTCGAAGGTCTTCACCACGATCGAGGTCGACGCCACGGTGCCGGTGCGCGCCGACACCGTCGCGCAGCTCCAGTCCCAGGGCGTGACCGGCGTCGCCTACATCTCGCTCTCGGGCGGCACACCGGAAGCGCCGCTGCTGGAGGGGATCGACGGAGAGCTGCCGATCATCCCTTCCCGCCGCTCGACCGTGCAGGTGCTGGTCGAGGATGCGCCCGACCTCCTGGCCGAGACGGCGAAGCTCCTGCGCCAGCTCCAGCTGCTGACCGGGACCGAGAACCAGGCCTATGTCAGCAACATCCTCAGAAACCTCGCCGCCTCGTCCGAGCGGCTGGACCAGGCGCTGGCCGATTTCACGCGGATCACCGACACGGTCGGCACCGCCACCCAGCAGATCACCCGCTTCACCGACCGGCTCGACAGCATCGGCGCGGCGGTCGAGACGACGCTGCAGGGGGCGAACGGCACGCTCGCCTCGGCGCAGCGGGCGTTCGACGCGGCCAGCACGACGCTGACCTCGTCCGCCGGCGCGGTCGCGCGGATCGAGGGCACCTTCGCCGAGGCCGAGTCCCTGCTCGCGACCCGCGTGCCCGGCATCCTCGACGAGGTGGCGCAGACCGTGACCGACACCCGCAGCGCCATCGCCGATCTGCAGGCGAAGACGGGCGGCGTGCTCGACGGGTTCGGGCAGACGGCGGGGCTGCTGAACACGCGCCTCGCCGAGCTGGAGAACACGCTGCTGAACGCCAACACCGCCTTCGTCGCCGTGACCGAGGCCTCGGACACCTTCGACACGCTGGTGGACGGCGACGGCACGCTGATGGTGGCCGAGGCGCGGGACGTGCTGGCCGACGCGAAATCCGCCATCGGCGGCATCGACGCGGTGGTGAGGAACGACCTGCCGGGGATCGTCGCGGACGTGCGCGGCGCCGTCTCCCGCGCGGCCGCGGCGGTCGACCGGGTGGCGGCCGACGTCACCGGCCTGACCGGGCAGTTCGACCCCATCGCGACCGACACCCGCACCGCGCTCGCCTCCGCCAACCAGCTGCTGACCCGGGCGCGCGGCAGTCTCGACGGGCTCGACACGGCGCTTGCAAACACGAAGGGCGCGCTGGCCTCGGCCGAGCGCGCCTTCGACACCGCCGACGGGCTGATGCGCACCGACCTCGCCCCGGTACTGGAGGACGTGCGCACCGCCTCGGCCCGGATCGGTGCGGCGGTCGAGGACGTGGCCCGCGACGTGCCCGCCATCGCCGCCGACCTGCGCGCCCTGATCGCGCGCACCGACGCGCTGGTCGGCGACGTGCAGCGCGCGGTCGACGGCGCCGCGCCCGGCATCGGCGAGTTCAGCCGCACCGGCCTGCCCGAGCTGACCCGCCTCGGCACCGAGGCGCGGGGCCTCGTCTCCACGCTCGACTCGCTGGTGCGCAAGCTCGGCCGCGATCCCGCCCGCTTCCTGCTCGACAACCGCGTTCCCGAATACCGGAGATGATGCCCATGGCGCGCCACGCCCCGACCCGCAGACTGGTCCTTCTCGGCGGTCTTGCCGCGCTCTCCGGCTGCTCGGCGGTCTCGGCGCTGAACTCGGCCGCCGTGCCCCTCGACACCTACGACCTGTCGCCGCCTCCCGCGGGCCCCGCGGGCCGCGGTGGCGGCACGACGCTGCTGATCGCGCGCCCCGAGGCCTCGGCCGCGCTGACCTCGGACCGTATCATGGTGCGGCCCGATCCCGCCGCCATCGCCTATCTCCCCGCCGCGCAGTGGAGCGACGAGGCGCCGCTGCTGGTCCAGTCGCTGCTTGTGCGTACGCTCGCGGGCACCGGGCGGCTCGGCTATGTCGGGCGCAGCGAGGGCGGGCCGGTGCCGGACGTGGTCGCGCTGGCGCGGCTCGACGCCTTCGAGATCGAGGTGGCGCCGGACGGTGCGCTGACGGCGCGCACGGCCATCGCCCTGAGCCTGATCCGCGACCGCGACCAGCGGGTGATCGGGGGCCGCAGGTTCGAGGCGACGGCCCCCGCGGCCGACGACAGCCCGAAAGCCGTCGTCGCCGCCTTCCAGGCCGCGATGGACCGGCTCCTGCCCGAGATCGCGGGCTGGACCGTGGCCCGCGTCTGAGGCGCGGCGACCGGGATGCTGCCGCCAACCTGTTCGGATCATTACAAGTTTGTAATCCCGGAACTCCGACGTCCCGGGCGGCGCTTGGCTGGCGACATGCAACAGCGACCCCCGTCGAAAGGGCGCCGCAGTCACAAGGACCCGCACCCATGGAGATTCCCGAACAGACGATCCTCGTCCTTCAGGGCGGCGGGGCGCTTGGCGCCTACCAGGCCGGCGCCTATGCCGCGCTGGCCGAGGCGGGACACGAGCCGGGGTGGGTCGCGGGCATCTCCATCGGCGCGGTCAATGCCGCGCTGATCTGCGGCAACCCGCCCGCCCGCCGCGAAGCCGCGCTGCGGCACTTCTGGGAGGGCATCACCGCCAGCCTGCCCGCGCCACCCTTCGCGCTCGGGCCCACCGTGAGGAAGCTCTACGGCGAGGTCGCCGCGGCAAGCGTTACGATGACCGGCGTGCCCGGCTTCTTCCGCCCGAACCTGCCCTTCGCCTTCGCCCCGGTCCTGCCGCACCCGGCGCTCGGGGTCTACGACACCGCGCCGCTGCGCGACACGCTGCTCGACCTCGTGGATTTCGACTACCTGAACGACGCGGGTCCGCGCCTCTCGGTCGGCGCCGTCGACATCGAGACCGCGAACTTCGCCTATTTCGACAGCCGCGAGCGGACGATCGGCCCCGAGCATGTCATGGCCAGCGGCGCGCTGCCGCCGGGCTTTCCGCCGGTCGCCATCGACGGGCGGCTCTACTGGGACGGCGGGCTGGTGTCGAACACGCCGCTGCAATACGTGATGGACAACCTCGGCGCCGAACCGGTGGTGATCTTCCAGGTCGACCTCTTCGCCGCGCGCGGCATGGCGCCGGACGCGATGACCGACGTGGGCCAGCGCCAGAAGGACATCCAGTATTCCTCGCGCACCCGCCTGACCACCGACCGCTATGCCGAGCTTCACGCCCTGCGCCGGGCCGCCTCGCGCCTTGCCGCCAGGCTGCCGAAGGAGATGCAGGACGATCCCGACCTGAAGCGCCTGACCGCCGCGGGCCCGGAGGCGCCGATTAAGCTGGTCGAGCTGATCCACCGCAAGCAGGGCTTCGAGGGCGGGGCCAAGGACTACGACTTCTCCCGCGACAGCATGACCCGCCACTGGGCCGAAGGCGCCGCGGACGTTGCCCGCACGCTCGCCCATCCGAAGTGGTTGGCGCGCAAGACCGGGCAGGACGGGCTGCAGATCCTCGATCCGGGCGCCGCCGGGACCGGCAGACAGGAGAAACGGACATGACGTCCGCGGATGCCATCGCACGGGCACATCCCATCCCACCCGGCGGGCCGGGCCTTGTGCCGGGGATCGTTCCCGCCGTGGACTGTCCGCCGCGCATCTGCGAACTGATGCGCTGTCACCCGGTCGATGTCGCGCGGGAGGGGGCTTCGGAGAGTCCCGCCGCGTCGGACCTCGATCCTCACGATCACCTGGCCGCCTGACGGCCGCAGAAAGGAGAAGCACCATGAACCTCAAGGACAAGGTCTGCATCGTCACCGGCGCGGCCAGCGGCATCGGCAAGGCGATCGCCGAACGCTATGTCGCCGACGGCGCCCGCGTCGCCATCGCCGACCTGAAGATGGAGGCGGCCGAGAAGGCCGCGGAGGAGCTGACGGCGAAGGGTCCGGGCAAGGCGATGGCGGTCGAGATGGACGTCACGAACGAGGACCAGGTGAACGCCGGGGTCGAGAAGGTGGTCGGCGCATGGGGCGGCGTCGACGTGCTGGTGTCGAACGCCGGCATCCAGATCGTCCACCCGATCGAGGATTTCCCCTACAACGAGTGGAAGAAGCTCCTGTCGATCCACCTCGACGGCGCGTTCCTGACCTCGAAGGCGGTGATCCCGCACATGTACGAGAAGGGCGCGGGCAGCATCATCTTCATGGGTTCGGTCCATTCGAAGGAGGCCTCGGCGCTGAAGTCGGCCTATGTCACGGCCAAGCACGGGCTGCTCGGCCTTGCGCGGGTGATCTCGAAGGAGGGCGGCAAGAAGGGCGTGCGCGCCAACGTCATCTGCCCGGGCTTCGTCAAGACGCCGCTGGTCGAGAAGCAGATCCCCGAGCAGGCGAAGGATCTCGGGATCTCCGAGGAGGAGGTGGTCAACAGGGTGATGCTGGGCCAGACCGTCGACACCGAGTTCACGACGGTCGAGGACGTGGCCGAGGTGGCCTGGGTCTTCGCCGCCTTCCCGACGAACGCGCTGACCGGCCAGTCGCTGAACGTCTCCCACGGCTGGTCGATGACCTGAGCCGTCCCGGGATCCCTGCAGGAGCAACGACCATGACACATCGCACGATCCTTTCCGCCCTTGCCGTCGCCCTTCTGGTGGCCACGCCCGGCCTTGCCGCGGGGCCGGACGCGCCGGGGCAGGGGCGCATGGGCGAGACCTCGGCCAGCGACACGGTGCGCACGATGGAGCACCTGCAGGCGATCCTGCGCGACGTCCGCGACCGGGTGGAGGCCGACGACATGGACGCCGCCCGCGCGCGGATGGCCGAGCTGACGAAACGGCTCGACGCCGCGGCACCGGGGCTGCGCGCGGTGGACGAGGTGGGGTTCGGCGTGATCGAGGCCGCGGCCGATGGGGCCTCGGAGGCGCTGAACGGCGGCTCGGCGGACACGACGACGCTGCGCATCCGCCTGATCGAACTCGGTGCCGCGCTCGGGATGCCGCTGATCCGCGACAACGATCCCTCCGATCCGGCAGCGCCTGCGCCCGCTGCAAAGGATGCCGGGCCCGCCCCGGACCAGGCCTCGGCCCCCGGTGGCGCGGCGGTAAAGGGCGAGGACCTGGTTTCGGCCACGGTCGCCGTCCCGCCGATCTGCACCCGTCGCCGGGACGCCCTCCTGGCGATGGCGGACGAGAAGGGCCGCAGCCGCGATCTGAGGGTCGATGCGCTGCTGACCGAGGCGGCCCGGCTCTGCGTCGCGCACGACATCCGCATGGCCGAGGCCCGTTTCGCCCAGGTGCGCCAGCTGCTCGCCGACTGAGCCGCGTCCCGGAGCGTCGCGCCCCGACACAGGGCGCGCGGTGCCATCCTCCCCTTTGCCTAATTTGGAGGCATCCGCACCGGCGCGATGCCTGGAGCCGCGTTGCGCACGGATTCGGATTGCAATGTCAAAACGGCTTGTTCAACATGTCAGGGAAGCAAGTTGGACGCCGCATGTACGATCCGAGTTCGCCCCTCCTGCGCAGCGCCGTCGGCGCCGGAGCGCCCCCGGCCCCCGAGGCCAAGGCACGGTTCGCCGAGGACCGGCTGCTGGATGCCGTCATCTGGTGCGAGATCCGCCCCGGCGCCACCGTCACCGAGGCCGACGTGATGGAGCGCTTCGGCCTGACCCGCGCCGCCGCCCGCGCGGGGCTCGCCCGGCTCGGCTATGACGGCTGGGCGCAGCCCCAGGCGCGGGCGGGCTGGCAGGTGCTGCCCGTCACCGGCGCGCTGATCGGCCATGTCCTGCAGGCCCGGCGCAGCGTCGAACCGGCGCTGGCCGACGCGACGCTGAACGACAGGGCGCTGAAGGAGGTGGCGCAGATCGCCGCCATCCTGACCGCGCTCAGGGGCCGCCCCGAGGCGGCGGCGGTCGCCACGCACAGGAGCTATGTCGACCGGATCGACGGGCTGCTCCTCGGCGCGATCAACCCCTTCACCGCGCGGCACCTCAGGAAGCTCTGGCACCATTCCGCCCGCATCACCCGGTTTCTCGAGGATGCCGAGGCGGGGGTGCTGTTCCACCGTGTGAACGTGCTGGCCCTGGCCGAGGCGATCCTCGCGGGCGACCGCGCCGCCATCGCCGAGAGCCGGCTGAACCTCATCGCCAGCCAGGAAGCCTTCTTCCTGCGCCAGCTGCTGAAAAGCGACGCCCCGCTCACCCCTGGCAGCGGGGTGGTCGGGCACTGGAGCGTAACGACTGCCACTGACAGGAGAGCGACATGAAACACACGATGAGAGCCCTGCTGACGGGCGCCGCGCTGGCGGTCTTCGCCCTGCCGGCCTTCGCCAAGGACCTGACCGTGGACCTTGCGGGCGAGCCGTCCTCGCTGGACCCGCAGGTGCAGTGGAACCCCGACAGCTATTACGTCTATCGCAACATCTTCGACAACCTCGTGACCCGCAGCAACGAGGGCGAGATCGTGCCGGAGATCGCGACCGAGTGGGAGCAGGTGTCGGACAACGAGCTGGTGCTGACGATCCGTGACGGCGTGACCTTCCACGACGGCTCGGCCCTGACGCCCGAGGACGTTGTCTTCTCGGTCAAGCGGATCACCGATCCCGCCTTCGCCTCGCCGCAGCTCGGCCAGTTCAACCAGATCACCGGGGCCGAGGTGATGGAGGGCAACAAGGTCAAGCTGACCACGAACGGACCCTACCCGGCGCTGCTGGCGCAGCTCGTGAAGCTGTCGATCGTGCCGAAGGCGGTGGTCGAGGAGGTGGGCGACGAGGCGTTCAACGCCGCGCCTGTCGGATCGGGCCCCTACAAGTTCGAAAGCTGGGACCGCGGCGTGTCGGTGACGCTGACCAAGAACGCCGATTACTGGGGCGAGGAGGGGCCGTTCGACGCGGCGATCTTCCGCGCCGTGCCCGATGCCGCGACGCGGGTGGCCGACCTTCAGGCCGGGGCGGCGGATCTTGTCGTCAGCATCGACAGCGATGCCGCGGCGCAGTTGCAAAATAACCCGTCGGTCAAGGTGCTTTCGGCCCCGACCGAGCGGGTGGCCTACCTGGGCCTGAACCTCGACATCCCGCCGTTCAACAACCTCGACATGCGCAAGGCGGCAAGCCTCGCCATCGACCGGCAGGGGATCATCGACGGGTTGCTGCAGGCGGGCGAGCAGCCGGTGGCGCAACTGGCGAGCCCCGCGCACTTCGGCTATGCCGAGGACATCGCGCCCTTCGAGTACGACCCCGAGCAGGCGGCCGAGATCGTCAAGGCGCATCCCGACCTCGCCGCGACGCCGGTCAGCTTCGGCACGGCGCCGGTGTTCGACCAGCGGGTGGTGCAGGCGCTTCAGCAGATGCTGAACGACGTCGGCTTCAACGTCGAGATCAGCATGACCGACATGCCGACCTACCTTGCCGCCGCCCGTGCCGAGGACCGCGCGCAGCGCCCCGGCGCGAGCTTCGGCCGCTGGTCCTGCGCCTGCCAGGACGCCGACGGGATCGCCTATCCGCTGCTGAAGTCCGACAGCTCGTGGAGCCGGGTGAACGATCCGAAGATCGACGAGCTGCTGGAGAAGGCGCGCGTCTCGCTGGACGAGCAGGTGAGGAAGGACGCCTATGCCGAGGTGGCGCAGATCGTGCGTGACCAGTACTACGTCCTGCCGATCTACCAGGCGGCGGTGCTCTATGGGGCGTCGGCGAAGCTCGGGTTCGAGCCGACGGCGAACGAGAGCATGTTCCTCAACCGCATGACCTGGGAAGAGTAATGCTCCGCTTCCTCCTGCATCGCGGCGGGCAGGCCCTGGTGGCGGCCTTCGGGGTGGTCACGCTGGTGTTCTTCATCCAGCGCCTGACCGGTGACCCGACGGCGCTGCTGCTGCCGGAAACCGCGACGCAGGCGGATATCGAGGCCATGCGCAGCGCGCTTGGCCTCGACCGCGCCCTCTGGGTGCAATACGTCGATTTCCTTTGGGACATGGCCCGGTTCGACCTCGGCCGGTCCTTCGTGCAGAACGCGGACGTGTGGGACATCATCCTGTCGCGCCTGCCGCGCACGCTGCAACTCGCCGCGGGCGCGCTGTGCGTCGCGCTGCTGATCGGGCTCCCCTTGGGGCTCATCATGGCGCTGGCGCGGGAGCGTGCCGTGTCGCGCTGGATCATGGGGGCGGTGCTGGCGTTCCAGTCGATGCCGACCTTCTGGTCCGGCATCATGATGATCCTCGTCTTCGGCGTCTGGCTGCAATGGCTGCCGCCCTCGGGCACCGGGAGCCTTGCGCATCTCGTCATGCCCTCCATCGCCCTCGGCCTCCTGTCGCTCGCCACCTATGCGCGGATCACCCGCGCCTCGGTCATCGACGAGCTGCTGCGCGACTACGTCCGCTCGGCCCGTGCACGGGGCGTGGGGACGGGGCGGCTGGTCCGGAAGCATCTGCTGCGGAACGCGCTGATCCCGATCATCTCGATCACCGCGCTGGAGCTGTCGCAGCTTCTGGCCGGGGCGGTGATCGTCGAGACGGTCTTCGCCTGGCCGGGGCTCGGGCTGCTCACGGTGCAGTCCATCGCCTCGCGCGACTTCCTGGTGGTGCAGGCGGTGGTGCTGCTGGGCGCCTTCGTCACCATCGGCGCCAACCTTGCCGCCGACATCCTCTATTCCGTGGTCGATCCGCGCGTGCGTCTGGGGGCCAAGGCATGAGCGCCGCCGCGCCCGCCCGCCGGTCCTTCCGCGCCGCCGACCTCCTGTCCTGGTGGCCCGCGTGGCTGCTGTTCGCGCTGGTGCTCTGCGCGCTCTTCGCGCCCTGGCTCGCGCCGATGGATCCGGACCGCCAGAACCTGCTCGCCCGGCTGAAGGCGCCGGGGTTCGAGGCGCGGGGCGCCGTCTATCACCTCGGCTCCGACGAACTGGGCCGCGACGTGCTGAGCCGGCTGATCTACGGCGCGCGGATCTCGCTGTCGGTCGCGGTGCTGTCGGTGCTGCTCTCGGGCGTCGTCGGCGTGACGGTGGGCATGGCCGCGGGATACCTGCGCGGCTGGACCGAGACGGTGCTGATGCGGCTCGTCGACATCTTCCTGTCGATCCCGGCGATCCTCTTGGCGATCATCACCGTGGCGGTGCTGGGGCCGGGCTTCGTCAACGTCATCCTCGTCCTCGCGCTGACCCGCTGGCCGCGCTACGCCCGCGTCGCCTACGGCCAGACGCTGGCGATCGCCGAGCGGCCCTTCGTGCGCCTGTCCCGCGCCATGGGCGCCTCGCCCGCGCGGGTGATCGCGGTGCACATCCTGCCGAACATCGTGGGCCCGCTGCTGGTCGTCGCCACGCTGGAATTCGGGCTGATGGTGCTGTTCGAGGCGGGGCTGTCGTTCCTCGGGCTCGGGGTGCAGCCTCCCACGGCCAGCTGGGGATCGATGCTGTCGACCGGGCGCAACTATCTCGCGACGGCCTGGTGGATCGCCACCTTCCCGGGCCTCGCGCTGTTCCTGCTCGTGCTGAGCGCCAACATGATCGGCGACCGGCTGAGCGACCGTATCGGAAAGGGGTAAGGGTATGGATTTCGGAGAGGAGTTCCACGGCAAGCGGGTCGTGGTCACGGGCGCGTCGGGCGTCATGGGCCGCGCCTTCGTGGACCATTTCGCGGGGGCGGGGGCCACTGTGTGCTCGGCCGACCGCAGCACCGAGGGGCTGTCGGGCTTCGCCGTCGCCGCCGACCTGACGACGGACGAGGGGTTGCAGACGCTGCTCGACGCCGTGAAGGCCGAATGGGGCGCGCCCGACGTGGTCGTGAACAACGCCGGGATCTACCCCTCGGCCTTCCTGCTCGACATGAGCGTGGAGGACTGGGACCGGATCATGGGCGTCAACGTCCGCGCGCCCTTCGTGCTGATGCGGGGCTTCGCGCTCCAGATGATCGAGAAGGGCGTGGCGGGGTCGTTCATCAACATCTCGTCCGGCGCGGCGCGGAAGATGCGGCGCACGGCGGTGACCTATTGCATGTCGAAGACCGCGCTCGACCGGATGACCAAGGGCTTCGCGCTGGAACTGGCCGAATACGGCATCCGGGTGAACTGCCTCGAGCCCGGCTTTGCCGCCGGATCCTCGGTCTCGCAGCTGAGCCAGGAGCATATCGACCGGGTGACGAAGGGCATCCCGCTGGGCCACACGACGCAGCCCGAGGACGTGGGGCAGGCGGCGCTCTACCTCGCCTCGTCGGCGGCGAAGAACGTCACCGGTACCTCGCTGGCGGTGGACGGTGGCAACTCGGCCGGCACCATGGACGTGTTCCAGGACAAGAAGAGGGCGCTATGATCTGGGATCCCGCCCCCTATCCGTGGCCCTCGGGCAAGAGCGCGGCAGCCTGTTTCAGCGTCGACGTCGACGCGACGTCGCCCTGGCTCTGGCAGCACCGCGACGGCATTCCGGCCGGTCTCGCCGCGCGGGAGCATCGCCAGTACGGGATGCGGCAGGGCTTTGCACGGATGGTGGCGATGCTCGACCGGCTGGGCATCCGCGGCAGCTTCTTCGTGCCCGGCGTGGTGGCCGAGGAGAACCCCGATCTGCTGCCGGGGCTGCTGGCGCGGGGCCACGAGATTGCGCTGCACGGCTATTATCACGAGATCGTCGCCGAAAGCTCGGACGCGCGTTTCACCGAGGCGCTGGAGGCGGCGCTGGAGGTGTTCCGGCGGCAGACGGGGGAGACGCCGAAGGGCTTCCGCTCGCCCGCCTGGGAGATGACGGAGCACATGCTGTCCGAGCTGAGGAAGCACGGGCTGTGGGACAGCTCGCTGATGGGGTCGGACACGCCCTACCGGATCAACGGCGTGACCGAGGTGCCGGTGAGGTGGGACAACGACGATGCGATCTTCTTCAAGTTCCTAGGCGGCGGCGACAAGTCCCCGCGCCCGGACCGCGAGGTCGAGGCGCAGTGGGCGTCGGACGCCGCGGCGCAGGGACGGAGCGGGGGGATGTTCATGCTGACGGTGCACGACTGGATCAGCGGCCGCGCGGCGCGGGTCGAGATGCTGGAGCGGGTGCTGCGGCCCCTGGTCGAGGACGAGGCGGTCTGGTTCGCCACCTGCGGCGAGATCGCGGCCCATCACGACCGGGTCGGCGACGCGCTGGAGGTGGAGACGGCAGAGGTGGTGCCGGTCGAGCAGCGGAGGCGCGCCCATGGCTGATTTCGATTCCGCACCGTCCCACCAGACCTGGCAGGTGACGAAACCCGAGGTGACGGGCGAGGGCGGCATCGTCGCCTGCCAGCACTACGAGGCGGCCGAGGTCGGCGCCGCGGTGCTGGCGAAGGGCGGCAACGCCATGGACGCCGCCGTCGCCACGGCGCTGGCGCTTTCGGTGGTCGAACCCTGGCTTTCGGGCGTCGGCGGCGGGGGCTTCCTGCTGCACGCCGCGGCAGACGGGAAGGTCGAGACGCTGGACTTCAACCTGCGCGCGCCGATGGCCGCCGATCCCGCCGACTATCCGCTGGCGGGAGGGGACGGGGGCGACTGGTTCAACTGGCCCCAGGTCGAGGGCGACCGGAACCTGATCGGCCCGCTCTCGGTCTGCGTGCCGGGCGCCGTCGCGGGGCTGTCGGCCGCGCTGGAGCGGCACGGCTCCATCGGCTGGGACGAGGCGCTGGCCCCCGCCATCGCGCTGGCCGAGCGGGGGATGCGGGTGGACTGGTTCGCCGACCTCGCCTTTGCCATCGACACGCCGGGGCTGTCGGGCAATGCCGCCGCGAAGGCGCTGTTCCTCGATCCCGCCGCGCGGCGGCCCGATCCCCGCGACCGCACCGCGCAGTTCCTGCCGATGCCGAAGAAGGCGGCGATGCTGCGGCGGCTGGCCGAGAGGGGCGCCGACGACTTCTACACCGGCGGCACCGCCGAAGCGCTGGTGGCCGATCTCCAGCCGGCGGGATCGAAACTGAGCCGGGAAGACCTCGAAACCTATGTGCCGGTCTGGAACGCGCCCGCCACCGGAGCCTACCGGGGACGCGAGGTGCACACGATCCCCGGCCTCTCCGGCGGGCCGAGCCTGCTGGCGGTGCTCGAGGCGCTGTCGGGGCAGGACATGGCCAGGCTCGGCGAGGCGGCCTTCTCCGCCGCCCATGCCGACGCGATCCGCGCCGTGTACGAACGGCGGCTCAGGACCATGGGGCACGCGGCGGCGGGGGGCGACTGCACCAGCCACCTGTCGGTGATCGACCGGGCGGGCAACATGGTCGCGCTGACCAACACGCTCCTGTCGCGCTTCGGCTCGAAGGTGGTGGCGCCCTCGCTGGGCATGCTGCTGAACAACGGCATGATGTGGTTCGACCCGCGCCCCGGCCAGCCGAACTCCATCGCCGGGGGGGCGAAGCCGCTGGCGAACATGGCGCCGGTCATCACCACGCGAGACGGCCGGCCCGACATCGCCATCGGCGCGGCGGGGGGACGGCAGATCTTCCCGGCCATCGTGCAGCTGCTGACCCGGATGATCGACCGCGGCGAGAGTCCGGGGCAGGCGCTCCACGCGCCGAGGATCGACGCCAGCACGCCGACGATCCTCGTCAACCGCCGCGCCGATCCCGCCACGGCCTCCGCCATCTCGGCCAACCACCCGGTGCAGATCACCGAGGACGCGCTTTATCCCGTGCAGTTCGCCGTGCCCTCCATCGTGCAGGCAGGACGGGACGGGGCGCCGAACCTGGGCGCGGTACATCCGAACAACCCCTGGACGCGGGCCGTGGCCTCGTGACGCTGCTCTCGGTCTCCGATCTGACCATCGAGGCGGGACCGCCCGGCGACCGGCTGAGGCTGGTCGACGGCGTGTCGCTGAGCGTGAAGGCAGGCGAGACGGTGGCGCTGGTGGGCGAGTCCGGCTCGGGCAAGTCGCTGACGGCGCTGTCGATCCTCGGACTGCTGGGCGAGGGGCTGACGCCCACGGCGGGGCGGATCCTGTTCGACGGGCGCGACCTGGCGACACTGGCGCCCGAAGAGCTGCGCAGGCTGCGCGGCGCCGACCTCGCCATGATCTTCCAGGAGCCGGTGTCCTCGCTCAATCCGCTGGTCACGGTGGGCGACCAGGTGGCCGAGAGCCTGATCGTCCACGGCCGCGCCTCGGGAGCGGAGGCGCGGGAGCGGGCGGTGGAGATGCTGAAGCGCGTCGGCATCCCCGAACCCGCCCGCCGCGCCCGACAGCTGCCGACCGAGCTGTCGGGGGGCATGTGCCAGCGGGTGATGATCGCCGCGGCCCTGATCTCGCGCCCGCGGCTCCTGATCGCGGACGAGCCGACGACGGCGCTCGACGTGACGATCCAGGCGCAGATCCTCGACCTGCTGGCGGAACTCGGGGCCGAGGCGGGGACGGCGATCCTGCTCATCACCCACGACATGGGCGTGGTGGCCGAGACGGCGGACCGGGTCTGCGTGATGTACGGCGGCCGCGTGGTGGAGGAGGCGGCGGCGGTGCCGCTGTTCGCCGCCCCGCGCCATCCCTACACGGGAATGCTGCTCAGGACGATCCCGCGGCTCGACCAGCCGCCGAAGCGGGCGCTCTACTCCATCGCGGGCAACGTGCCCTCGCCGCGCGACTGGCCCGAGGGCTGCCGGTTCCGCACCCGCTGCACCCGCGCCGATGCCGCCTGCACCGCCCTTCCGCCACTGGATGCCGCAGGCGAGGGCGACCGGCGCGCCGCCTGTTTCCATCCGCTGGAGGGGCCCCAGTGACGCTTCTGAGCATCGAGGACCTGAAGGTGCATTTCCCCGTGCGCACCGGCCGCTTCGGCGGGGCGAAGGGGCTGGTCAAGGCGGTGGACGGCGTTTCGCTGTCGCTTGCGGAACGCGAGACGCTGGCCGTCGTGGGCGAGTCGGGCTGCGGCAAGTCCACCACCGGCAACGCGGTGCTGGGCCTCGCCCCGGTGACGGCGGGGCGCATCCTGTTCGAGGGGCGCGACATGGCCCGCTTCGACGAGGCCGAGCGGAAGGCCGCCTGGCGCGAGATGCAGGTGGTGTTCCAGGATCCCGTCTCGGCCCTGAATCCGCGCCAGAGCATCGCGCGATCGATCGCCGAGCCGCTGGTGATCCACGGCCATCCCTCCGCCGAGATTCCGGGCCGGGTGGACGAGCTGATGGAACTCGTCGGCCTGAACCCCGACCAGCGGAACCGCCGCCCCGGCGCGCTGTCGGGCGGGCAGCGGCAGCGGGTGGTGATCGCGCGGGCGCTGGCACTGTCGCCGAAGCTCGTCATCTGCGACGAGCCGGTGTCGGCGCTGGACGTGTCGATCCAGAGCCAGATCCTGAACCTGCTGATGCGGCTGCAGGAGGAGCTGGGGCTCGCCTATCTCTTCATCGCCCACGACCTGTCGGTGGTGCGCCACATCGCCGACCGGGTGGCGGTGATGTACCTCGGGATCGTGGTGGAGGAGGGGCCCGCGTCAAAGGTCTTCGGCGACCCGCAGCACCCCTATACCGAGGCGCTGCTCTCGGCGATCCCGGTGCCCGATCCGGCGCTGAAGGGCAGGCGGCAGCGCATCCGGCTGGAGGGCGACCTGCCGAGCCCGCTGGACCCGCCGCCCGGCTGCCCTTTCGTCACCCGCTGCCCCATCGCCGAGCCCGCCTGCCGCGAGGCGCGCCCGGCGCTGGTGGACGTGGACGAAGGCCACCGGGTGCGCTGCCGCGTGCGCGCGCCGGAGGGTGCTGCAAACTCCTGACGCCCTCGCGGCCCGCCCCGTTCACGGCGACCGCGCGCCGCGCCTTCGCCGTCCCCGGCCTGTCGCCGCGGGCGTCGAGGTGACGGAGTTTGGGAAACTCCGCCCGCCCCGCGGCAGCGGTCCGCCCGGCCTCGACGCCGGACCGCCCCCGCCTGCGGCCGGGCCGGTCCTTCCCGCGGAGCGGTGGGGTTGCGGTGTCATGGGGCGGCATCCCGTGCCCGGACGGCGTTTGAAGTCTTCCGGGCGCAGGATGTGGGCATTGCGACCCGCGAGGGCACTACATCCGCTAGCGTTGGCCGGGCCTTCCACCTTGGAAGGCCCCGTCGCGCATTTCGGCCTCGGCTCCGGACCAGTCATTCCCGTGAGGACCGCAGCTCTGCCGCGGCCGCCGCACGGGGCGTGATGCCCCGCGCCCGGCGGAAGGCTGCGCCGAACGCGCTTTGGGATGTATACCCAAGCCGGGTAGCGACCTGTCCGACGCCTGTCCCCTGCCGCAGCAGTTCGTCCGCGAGCTGCATCCGCCAGCCATTGAGGTAGGCCATCGGTGCGAGGCCGACCCGCTCCCGGAACGCGGCGGCGAAGCTCGATCGCGACATGCCGGCCACGCGCGCCATCTCGGCCACCGTCCAGGGACGCTCTGGCGCTGCGTGAAGGGCGTCGAGCGCCGCGCCCAGCCGCTGGTCCGCCAACGCGCCGATCCAGCCGCTTCGCCGCGCGCCGTCGCCCTCGTGGGCATGGGCGCGGAGGACGTGGACCAAAAGCAGGTCCGCAAGGTGTTGGAGTACCAGATCGGTCCCCAGACCCGGGCGATCGAACTCCTCCGCCATCGTCTCCAGCGTCCGCCGCAGCGCCGGCGCGGCGGGAGTGCCGGCCGGGAGGTGCAGCACGCGCGGCAAGGCCCCGGTCAGCAGCGCGCGGTGCTGCGCACTGGCCGAGAAGCTGCCGGCGATCAGCACCACCTCGTCGCCGCCGTAGCGCCCGGTGCTGCCGCCCGCGAACAGCGGAACGCCGTCCTCCGGCGGCAGGGCGGGATCGCTGGCCAGCACATAGGCCGGGCTCTCGGTCAGCAGGAAGACGTCGCCGGCGCTCAGCCGCAGCGGCGGCGCGCCGTCGTGCAGCATCCAGCAGGCGCCGCGCAGGACCGCCGCGAACTTCAGCGCCTCGCGCGCCGGGAAGCGGAAGGACCAGTCGCCGGCCGCCTCGAAGCGATGCGTGCGCGCGCTTTGCAGGTCGAGCAGGCGGAAGACGCAGGTCAGCGTGTCGGTCATTTCGGACGATCGCGAGAGTTATCTGGAGCCAAGGCTATCGAAGCTCCGACGCGCTGCCAATACCTGTGCCCCGAACGGAAGGAGACAGGACATGGATGGCATCCAGGACAAGGTCGTGGCGCTTACCGGGGCCAGCAGCGGCATCGGCCGCGCGGTGGCGCTGGATCTCGCGTCGGCAGGCGCGGCGCTGGTGCTTGGCGCCCGGCGGCAGGACCGGCTGATGGCGCTGGTGGACGAGATCACCGCCGCCGGTGGCCGGGCAATCGCGGTCGAGACCGACGTGCGAGACCGCGCGTCCGTGGGCGGCCTGGTCGATGCGGCGGTGACGACCTGCGGCCGGCTCGACGTGATGATCGCGAATGCCGGGGTCGGGCCGATCTCGCGCCTCGACAAGTTGAGGGAGGACGACTGGGCGGCGATGGTCGACGTGAACCTGAAGGGCGTGCTGCATTGCATCGGCGCGGCGCTGCCCGTGTTCCGGGCGCAGAAGGACGGGCATTTCATCGCCACCGTCTCGACCGCCGGGCTGAAGATCCTGCCGACGATGGCGGTCTATGCCGCGACGAAGAACGCGGTGCGCACGCTGATGGAAGGCTTCCGGCAGGAAGCGGGACCGGACCTGCGCGTCACCGAGGTCTCGCCCGGCTACGTCCGCACCGAGTTCGGGGACAGCGTCACCGACCCCGAGGTTCTGGCGGCGGTCTCCGAAACGATGAAGGCCACCGGCCTGCCGCCCGAGGCGATCGCCCGCGCCATACGCTTTGCCATCGCCCAGCCGCGAGAGGTCGATGTGGGGTCGATCGTGATCCGGCCAACCGCGCAGGGCTGAGGGCGCAAGGTCGCCTCTGCCGCCGCGGTGACTTCGCTTCTCCAGTCAGCAGTTGATCTTCGCTATCCTCTCTTCATCGCTCGCCAGCTTCTCCCCGCCCGCGACCGCGGCAAGCCCGGATCGGCGCACAGCAGGACAAGGCGCACCGCGCGATCCTGCAAGCCATGCGCGGCACGCCGGACCCGATGCTGGACAGCATCGCGGACGAGCGGATGCTCGAAGCGCTGTTCCGGGCCTGGACCGACGCGGCCTCCCTGGCGGATGCCCGCAAGATCGCCCGGCATCCGCTGTGCCCGCCCTCGATCGTCGAGGCCGTCGCCCAGCGCGCCGAGAAGCCGGCGAACGATGCGACGCTGCCGAACCAGAAGCCGCGGCCGCAGGCCGCGGCGGACGAAGGCTGAGCGCGTGTGCTGCGTAAGGCTGCCGATGGGCGTGGCCGGGAGGTTGCGCCCCTTCCTAATTGGGACCGAGCGCTGGCGGAAACTTCAACCGACTGTGCTCAGCCCCAGTCGAGGGGCTCGCCGCCCATGACTTGCCCGAAGACGTTCTCCCTGTGCCAGCGCAGGTTCTCGGGGTGCGGGGCGTTGCGCGGATCCTCGGGCTTCAGCAGCTTGCCGTCCGGCGCCAGCAGGCGGTCGACGACATCGCCCGGGACCTTGTTGCGCGAGACGAGGATGGTCTCGCAGTCGTCGGCGACGGAGATCAGGCCGCGGTCGAACATCCAGTGCAGCGTGCCCGACAGCGCGAGGCCATTGCGGACGGAGTCGCTGCCCTGCCGCTCCACGGGCCGGATATGGGCTGCCTGGACCTCGGGCCGTCCGCCGCCGTTGCGCAGGTGCAGGCCGGACATGGCGCAGCGGTAACCGTAGGCCTCGCGGACCTTCCGGCGGAAGGCGACCTCGCGGTAGGGCCGGCGCGTCAGGCGTTCCAGGACGGGGCGCTCGAAAAGCTCGGCGCCCTCGGCAAGCTCCGCCGGCTGCGGGTCGTAGCGGGTTGCCTCCTTCCGCTCCAGGTCCTGCGGCAGGCCAAGGTTCACGATCCGTGCGAAGTCCGCCTCCTGCAACCGGCGCACGGCAAGCTGGACGGACCCGCCCTTCTTCGGCGACCCGTCCGGCTCGGTCAGCGCAGCCTCCAGCGGGCGCCCGTTCACGAGGCGCGGCACCTCGCTGTCGAAGGGGAGGAAGCTCCCCGGTTCGATCAGGGCGAGGAAGCGGCCCTCGACACCCGGCTTGGGGATGACCCGCGAGATCTTGGCGACGGCGAAGTACCCGCGCGGTCCCGCCTTCACCGGCTCGTAGTAGACGACCCAGTCGCCAACGGCCTCCTCGACCGCCTTCAGGTAAGACCTGGGGAAGTCGTAGACGACGTCGGGCTCGTCCTCGTAGATCGAGTCCGCCTTGTGCAGCAGAACCAGCTTGACCATGCCGCCAGGAAACCAATCCAGCGCGCAAAGGCAAGGCTTTTCAGCGGCCTGCGCTACCCACCAACACAACGCAGACCCGTATCATTCCCCACGGGAACACACCGCCGACGACGAGTACAAACACTGGCCGGGCGGCGCCCTCTGCCCCGTCAGCCTTCGCGCTTGAAGCGGAGGCGCGTCACGCGGGGGCCGGCCACCGCCATCTCGTCCGGGCCGGTCGGCACCAGCAGGAAGCGGCGGGGCCAGGGGCCGGTGAAATCCTCGATCGCCATGATCCCGGCGGGCAGGGGGGGGGAGACCCAGGCGTGGGCCCAGTACTGCGGCGTGCGCACGCGGTAGCCGTCCGCGTCCCTGGTGACGATCAACCGGCTTGCCGTTTCCCCGCACCACCATGACCCCGCCAGCGCGCCCTCCTCGCCGAGGGGGGGCAGGGTGTCGAGGGCCTGCAACCGGACCACCTCTCCGTTCCTGCGCTGCATCTCGATGTATCCCTCGGGGATGCCGGCGATGTCGAACCAGGCGGTCTCGGCGGCGCCCGCGGCCGGGGTGAGGCGGGTCGGGCTCTCGGCCAGCACCTCCACCTTGCCGCCGTGGATCTCGAGCTTCGGCGTGCCGTCCTCGATGCAGAGACCCACCATGGTCAGCGTCTCGGGGCTGAAGTACGGCCCCTGCGCCGCGCCCTCGGCCCAGAGGTCCATGTCGGGCGACCCCTCGGGCGCCGGGGCGAGGGTGCCGTCGAACAGCCGCTCGGCCAGCTTGCGGTTGACGAGACGCGGCACCAGCGTGCTGAGGTTCGACAGGCAGACCAGCGTGACGTCGGGGTCGTCGAACCAGACGATCTCGGCCTGGTAGCCGGGCCAGAGGCCGGTGTGCCCGACGCTGGACATGCCCCGCCAGGGCTCGGCGAACAGGCCGAAACCGTAGTAGCCGGCACCGCCGCCGCTGAAGGCCGCCGGAACGCGCATCCGGGCGATCAGCCCGTCGGGATCCTCGCGGTAGTAGCGGGCCCATTTCACCAGGTCGTTCAGCGTCGAGTGGGCCGAGCCTTCGCCCCAGAGCTCGGTCGTGATCTGGCCGCGGGAGATCTTCCCGTCCTTCTCGACATAGCCCGCGGCGAGGTGCGGGATCACGTCGTGGTGGCCCGGGCGCAGCTTCGTCGAGGTCATGCCGAGGGGGGTGAAGAAGCGCCGCTCGATGTAATCCTCGATCCGTTCGCCCGCCGCCTGTTCGGCGATCCGCGACAGCAGCAGGAAGTTCGCGTTGGAATAGAGGTAGGACGAGCCGGGGGGAAAGTTGGTCTCGGTCTGCCGCGCGCACATCGCCACGCTGTCGCGCAGGCGGTGCGGCACCGGCAGGCCGCCACCCGCGATGTACCAGAGTTCCAGGTGGTCGCGGATGCCGGAGGTGTTCGACATCGCCTGCGCGATGGTCACGGTGGCGGGAGTGCCCTGCAACTCGGGCAGGTGCTGTCCGAGCCTGTCGTCGAGCGACAGCTTCCCGGCGTCCGCCAGCGTCATCACCGCGGCGCAGAGGAACTGCTTCGTGACCGAGGCGATGCGGAACACCGTGTCGGGCGTGATCGGCACGCCGTGCTCGACGCTGGCCATGCCGGTGCAGAACTCGGCCGCGACCTCGCCCTTGTGGAGCACGGCCATGGCGCAGCCGGGGCCTTCGGCGGTTTCGGGCAGGCAGGCGCGGAAGTCTTCCTCGCTCGGCCGCTTCAGGGTTTCGGCATCTTTCACTCGGTCTCTCCCCCGGTCTCGCCCGGCGGATCGGTCAGCCGGGTCAGGTAGTTGGTCAGGTGGAAGGGCACGGTATCGGCGCCGCCGTCCTGCCCCTTGGTCATCGCGATGATGTCCTCGCTCAGCGCCACCAGCCGGTCGCGCACGTCTTCGAACTGGTCGCGGGTCAGCCGTGCCTCGAAGTCGAAGTAATAGCCGTCTTCCAGCCCCTCCGCGTCGGCCACCGCGCGCGTGCGGTCGCCCGAGACCTGGAGCATCGCGGCGAGGAAGGCCGAGATCGCGCCCACCGTCTCGGGCGAGACGTTGCCGGGCAGGGCGCCGCCCCTGGGCATCAGCTTGCCGAAATGCAGCATCCGGCCCGCGGTGACATAGAACTTTTCGAGGATGCCGTTGGACAGCGCCTGCGAGTGCGGCTTGACCACACCCACCGCTTCCAGCTGCTTCAGGTGGTAATGCGCCTTCGGCCGGGTCAGGTCCAGCGCCCGGGCGAGCCCCGCGCAGGTCATCGGCCGCGCCAGCAGCAGCGCCATGCGGTAGCGCAGCGGATCGCCCAGCACCTTCACCTGCTCGATATCCTCCAGGAAATACACATCGGGCACCGGCTCCCCCTCCGGCGCCGCGCTTTCGGGGGCGCGGGTTTCGTCTTCGATCACCTGGTACTCTCCTCCTCCACCAGCCAGCACGCCGCCCTGTGCTCCCTCCCGAGCAGCGGCGGTTCGGCTTCGGCACATCTGGCCATCGCATACGGGCAGCGGCCGCGAAAGCGGCATCCCTGAGGCAGGTCGTCGGGACTGGGGATGTCGCCGGTCAGCGGCGGCGGAGTCCGGCGGGCCGGGTCGGGCTGCGGGATCGCCTGCATCAGCGCCTGCGTATAGGGGTGACGCGGCGCTGCGAACAGCGCGGCGCGGGGCGCGACCTCGACGATGCGACCGAGGTACATGACCGCGACGCGGTCGGCCATGTGCTCGACCACCGCGAGGTTGTGGGAGATGAACAGGTAGGTCAGGCCAAGTTCGTCCTGCAAGTCCTTCAGAAGGTTCAGGATCTGGCTCTGGATCGACACGTCGAGGGCCGAGGTCGGCTCGTCGCAGACGACGAGGCGGGGGCGCAGCACGAGGGCGCGGGCCATGACGACGCGCTGGCGCATCCCTCCCGAGAATTCGTGCGGATAGCGGTCGGCAAGGCTGGGGTCGAGGCCGACCTGCCGCATCGTTTCGGTGACCCGTTCCGCGCGCTCGGCGCGGCTGCCGATGCGGTGGATGTCGAGCCCCGCTCGTATCGTCGCGCCGATGGTGGCGTGGGGATCGAGCGAGGCGTAGGGATCCTGGAAGATCAGCTGCATGTCGCGCCTGAGCGCGCGGGTGTCGAGGGCCGAGAGGTTCTTCAGCTCCTGCCCGTCGAAGGTGATGCGGCCCTTGGCGAGGTCGCGCAGGCCAAGCACCGCGCGCCCGAGCGTGGACTTGCCGCAGCCTGATTCGCCCACCAGTCCCAGGGTCTCGCCCGGCGCGATCGACAGCGTCACCTCGTCCACCGCCTTCACCCAGGACGTCGGCCGCCGCAGGACGCCGCCCTTGACGGGATAGTGGACGCTGACCTCTTCCATGGACAGGAGCGCGGTCATGTCGTGGCCTCCGCCGGGGCATCGCACCAGCAGCGCGACACGCCGCCTTCGACGGGATACAGCGCGGGCATCTCGTGGGTGCAGATGGTCATGTTCCTCTCGGCGCGCACGGCGCAGCGGGGGGCAAAGCGGCAGGCCGCGGGCATCCGGCCCGGCGGCGGCACGCTGCCGGGGATCGCGCCGAGGCGCGGTGCGACGCGCCCCTGCACCGGCATCGAGGCGAGGAGGGCGCGGGTATAGGGGTGACGCGGGTCGTCGAACAGGCGGGCCACGGGGCGCTCCTCCACGATCTGGCCCGCGTACATCACCGACACCCGGTCGGCGGTCTGGGCGATCACGCCGAGGTCGTGGGTGACGAGGATCATCGCCGTCCCCGTGTCGCGGCAGAGCTCGCGCAGAAGGTCGAGGATCTGCGCCTGAATGGTGACGTCCAAGGCTGTTGTCGGCTCGTCCGCGATCAGCAGGCGCGGCTTCAGGGCCAGCGCCATGGCGATCATCACCCGCTGCGCCTGGCCGCCCGACAGCTCGTGCGGATAGGCCAGCGCCTTCCTCTCGGGGGCGGGGATGCCGACGCGGGCCAGAAGCTCCACCGCCTGATTCATCGCCGCCCTGCGCGAGGCGCCGCGGTGGTGGATGAACAGCTCGGCGATCTGCGCGCCGACCCGGCGCACGGGGTTCAGGCTGGCCTTCGGCTGCTGGAACACCATCGAGATGCGGTCGCCGCGAAGCTGCACCATCTCGCGCTCGCTGGCCTGAAGCAGGTCCTGCCCGCCGAACATCACCCGGCCCGCGACGATCTTGCCCGGCGGAGAGACCAGGCGGATCAGCGAGAGCGCGGTGATCGTCTTGCCCGAGCCGCTTTCGCCGACGAGGCCCAGCACCTCGCCCTCGTTCACCGAGAGGTCCACGCCGTCGACCGCCCGGACCAGCCCGCTTTCGGTCTGGAAGTGGGTCTTCAGCCCCTCGACCTGCAACAACTCGCTCATGTCCTGGCCTTCGGGTCGAGGACATCGCGGAGCGCGTTGCCGAGAAGGTTCAGCCCGAGGATCGCGAAGAAGATCGCGAAGCCCGGCGCGGCGACGACCCACGAGGCGGTGCGCAGGAACGAACGCGACTGCACCAGCATCGCCCCCCATTCCGGCAGCGGCGGCTGCGCGCCGAGGCCGAGGAAGGACAGCGCGGCGGCGGAGAGGACGGCAAGCGGCATGGTATAGCTTGTGTAGATGACGAGGGGCGAGGCGATGTTCGGCAGCACGGTGCCGAAGGTGATCCGCCAGTTCCCCGCGCCGAGGACGCGCATCGCCTCGACGTATTCGCTTTCGCGCACGCTCAGCGCCTCGCCCCGGACGAGGCGGGCATAGCCGGGCATCGAGGCGACGCCGACGGCGACCAGCGCTGTCACCAGCGATGGCCCGAGGATCGCGATGATGGCGAGGAGCAGCAGGATGTAGGGAAAGGCCAGCATGATGTCGACGATCCGCATCACCGCCATGTCCGTCCACTTGCCTCCGGCCGAGGCGAGCAGGCCCAGCAGGATGCCGCCCGTCGCGCCGATGGCGGTGGCGACGCAGCTGACCAGCAGCATGTAGCGGGTGCCGTAGATCACCCGGGTCAGCAGGTCGCGCCCCAGCTCGTCCGTGCCGAGCCAGTGGGACCAGGAGGGCGGTTGCAGCCGGTCGATCATGTCGAGCTTCAGCGGATCGTAGGGCGTCAGCCAAGGCGCGAAGATCGCGCAGAAGACGATCAGCGCCACCAGCCCGCCGCCGATCTTCCCCGACCGGTGCCGCCAGAGGCGGCGCAGCGCGGCGCGGAAACCGCCCCGGGGCGGGCCTGCGGGCACTTCATCCAGCGCTGTGCCGAGGTCGGCGGCGGCGAGTTCGCGGGGGTCTGCCAAGGTCATCGGCTCAGCCCAGCTTGATCCTGGGATCGGCCCAGGCATAGAGGATGTCGACCACGAGGTTGACCAGCACATAGGTCGTCGCGGAGACGAGGATGATTGCCTGGGTGATCGTGAAGTCGCGCCAGCCGATGGCCTTCACCGCCAGCTCGCCGATGCCGTGCCAGCCGAACACCACCTCGATGATGAAGGCCCCGCCCAGCAGGCCGCCGATCTGCAGCCCGAGGATCGTCAGGATCGACAGGAGCGCGTTCGGCAGGGCGTGGCGGAAGATGACGTGCCGCTCGGGCAGGCCCTTGGCGCGGATCGCCTTGACGTAATCCTGGCTCAGCACCTCGACCATGCTGGCGCGGGTGATGCGCGACAGCGGCGCCGCCTCGATCAGCCCCAGCGTGACGGCGGGCAGGATCAGCCCCTTCCAGTCGCCCGCGTTCATCACCGGCAGCCATCGAAGCTGCACCGCGAAGAAGAAGATCAGGATCAGCCCGAAGAAGAAGGCGGGCATCGAGATGCCGAGCAATCCGATGCCCATTGCCACCTCGTCGATCCACGTGCCCTTCCAGTAGGCCGAGGCGATGCCGGTCGAAAGCCCCACCACCAGCGCCACCACCAGCGAGGCGAAGGTCAGCACCAGGGTGTTCCAGTAGCGATAGCCGATCTCGTCCACGATCGGCTGGCGTGTCCGGATCGACTCGCCCAGGTCGCCCCGCGCCACGTCGCCGACGTAGATCGCGAACTGCTGATACCAGGGCTTGTCGAGGTCGTACTTGGCGCGGATCTGGGCGATGGCCTCGGCCGCCTTCTCCTCGGAGACCTGGCCCGAGTAGAGGGCGAGCACGGCGTCGGTGGGGATCAGCGCCTTCATCAGGAAGGTCACGAACAGGATCCCGAACAGGACCGGAACGGTCATCGCGATGCGGCGGATGATGTAGGCGGTCATGGGCGGGATCCTGCGCTGTTCTACCTGTGCCTCACTCGACCTTCAGGTCGGTCGCCAGCAGGTAGCCGGAGTGGTCGAGCTTGTAGCCCTCGATGTTGGCCTGGGTGGCATAGACGCCCCAGTTGGTCAGCACCGGCACGGCCACCATGTTTTCCAGCAGCACCTTCTGCGCCTCCGAGATGCAGTCGAGCCGTGCCTCGGGCTCCATGGTGGTCGAGCAGCGCTTCAGCACCGAATCCACCGCCTCGTTCGGGATCGTCTTGTCGCGGTGGCCGTCGCCCTGGAAGATCTGGTTCAGCACGTCGGCATCGCTCCAGGTCCAGCGCATCAGGTCCATGTCCCAGCCATCTTCCAGCAGCGAGGGGTAGAACGCGCCCCAGTCCGAGGTCTGGAGGTCGATCTTGATGCCGATGTCGGCGAGGTTGGCCTGGATCACCTGCAGCGTCCGGTCGATGTGGGTGAAGCCCGCGTAGGAAAGGATGGTCCACTCGGCGGGCGTGCCGTCCTTGTCGAGCGTGCCGTCGCCGTCGCTGTCGGTCCAGCCCGCCTCGGCGAACAGCGCCTTCGCCTTCTCGGGGTCGTAGGGGGTGCCATACTCCTTCGCCACCTCGGGATCGTAGCCCGGGATCGCCGCTGACAGCAGGCTGTAGGCCGGCTGGCCGTAGCCGTTCCAGGCCGCGGCCACTGCCGCCTCGCGGTTGATGGCATAGCCGATGGCCTTGCGCACCGTGACGTCGTCGAACGGCTTCTGCTGCATGTTGAACTCGAGGAACACGAGGTTGCCCGATGACTTGTCGATGATCGTCTTGAAATCCGGGTTGTCGACGAACTGCCCGATGGCATCCGCCTGGAGCGAGGCCGCCGAAAGCTCGCCCGTCTCCAGCGCCGCCTGGGCCACGCCTTCCTCGGGGATGACGTTCAGCACGATGCCCTCGATGTGGGCGGGGCCGGGGTTCTCGACATCGTCGCGGTACTGCTCGTGATAGGCGTCGTTCCTCGCCAGCGTGATCGAGGTGCCGGGGATCCACTGTTCCACGGTGAAGGGGCCGGTGCCGACGGGCGCGCGGGCGTAATCGTCGCCCGCCTTCTCGACCGCGGTGGGAGAGTTGATGCCGGCGCCCACGCCCGAGAGTGCGTTGAAGGCGGGGGCGAAGGGTTCGGAATAGGTGAAGACGACGGTCTTGTCGTCCTTCGCCTCGACCGATTTCAGCGGCCCCTGCGTCGCCAGCTGCGGCGAGGCGGTATCGGGGTCGAGGATCGTGTTGAACTGGGCGACCACGGCATCGGCGTTGAAGGGCGTCCCGTCGGTGAAGGTCAGCCCGTCGCGCAGGGTGAAGGTGATCCGGGTCTGGTCGTCCGAGACCTCCCAGCCGCTGGCGAGCCATGGCTTCGGCGTGCCGTCGAGGTCGATGTAGACCAGCCGTTCCACGACGTAGTTGATGACGCTGTTCGCGGTCAGCGAGTTTGTCTGGACGTTGTAGAGGCTTTCGGGATCCTCGCCGAGGCGCAGGTTCACGGTCTGGGCGGAGGCCGCCGTGGCGAGGGCGGCGGCACAGATCGGCGTCAGGAGAAGGGGTCGAACGAAGCGGCGCATGGCCGTCACCTCCTTGTTGGAAGGAATGGGGCGTTTCGTTTGCGTTGGCCGGCCCGCGGGCCTGCCCCCTCAGGGGACGACGGTTCGGATTGACTAGTCAAATTGATTTGACACCCCGGCCGTCAGAAACCTTCCCCGCTGCTGAAAAATGCGGCAGAGTTGTCGTACAATCCAGCGAAGTGAGGATGCGGGGCCCGGGGCCGCGGCCGCGGCAGGAGGTTTTGGTCCTGCCGCGGCGGCTCAGAACATCATTCTGAAGGGTTCGCCCAGCAACTGGCCGCAGAAGCCGAGGAATCGGGCGGCGTCGGCGCCGTTGATGACGCGATGGTCGTAGCTGAGGTCGAGCGGCACCATGGGGACGGGACGCGGCGTTTCGCCGTCCCAGACCGTTTCCGTGACGGTGCGGGTGATCCCGAGGATCGCAACCTCGGGCGGGTTGACGATGGGGGTGAAGGCCGTGCCGCCGATGCCGCCGAGATTGGTGATGGTCATCGACGCGCCGCCCATCTCGTCCTGCCTGATCTTGCGGCCTTGGGCGCGGAAGGCAAGGTCGGCGATCTCGGCCGCGATCCGCCAGAGGCCCTTCCGGTCGGCGTCACGGATCACCGGCACCATCAGCCCATGCGCCGTGTCCACGGCGATGCCGATGTGCACGTACTCCCGCAGGTACAGCGTCTTGCCATCGGTCGAGAGCGCGGCGTTGAACTTGGGGAACTCGCGCAGCGCCCGGGCCAGCGCCTTGACGTGGAAGGCGAGGGCGGTCAGCCGGACGCCGCGCGCCTGCGCTTCCGGCTTCAACTCGGCCCTGAGCGCCTCGATCGCCGTCACGTCCGCGCGGTCGTGGTGGGTCACCGCCGGGATCAGCGCCTGCGCGGCGGCGAGGTTGCGGGCGGCGGCCTGCGCGAAGCGGCTCATCGGCTCCTCGGTCACGGGGCCGTACCCGGTATGGTCCACGTCCCAGTAATTCGCAGCATCCGGCGCAGCAGGCGCGGTAGATGCAGGGGCGGCACCGCCGCCCAGATCCTCCGGCCCGATGGTCTGGCGGCCGAGGCCCTCGGCCAGCCGGTCGATGTCGATGCCCTTGTTGCGGGCCATCGCCCGGACCGAGGGGCTTGCGATCACGTCAGCCATGTCAGCTCCTCACCAGCTTGCCGAGATGTACTGGCTTTCCATGAATTCCAGCATCCCCTCGTGCCCCCCCTCGCGCCCGAGGCCCGACTGCTTGGTGCCGCCGAAGGGCGCCGCGGGGTCCGAGACGAGGCCGCGGTTCAGCCCGACCATGCCGTAGTCCAGCCGCTCGCAGACCTGCAGCGCGCGCTTGAAATCCTCGGAAAACACATAGGCGACAAGGCCGTACTCGGTGTCGTTCGCGCGGCGGATCACGTCCTCGGTGTCGGTGAAGGTCTGGAGCGCGGCGACGGGGCCGAAGATCTCGTCATGGACGCAGTCGGCGGTCTCGGGAACGTTCGACAGCACCGTGGGCGGGTAGTAATACCCCTTGCCCTCGGGCGCCTTGCCGCCGCATTCGATCTTCGCGCCCTTCGCCACGGCATCGGCCACGAAGGCCGCCACCTTGTCGCGGGTGTCGGCGTTGACCAGCGGGCCGACGTCGACGCTGGGATCGGTGCCGTCGCCGACCTTCAGCTTCGCCATCGCCTCGGTCAGCTTCGCGGTGAAGGCTTCTGCGATGTCGGCGTGGACGTAGATCCGGTTCGCCGCCGTGCAGGCCTCGCCGAGGTTCCGCATCTTGGCGAGCATCGTGCCGGTGACGGCCGTGTCGAGGTCGGCGTCCTCGAACACGATCAGCGGCGCGTTGCCGCCAAGCTCCATCGCCGGTTTCAGCACCTGGTCGGCGGCGGAGTGCAGCAGCTTTCGGCCGACCCCGGTGGAGCCGGTGAAGCTGACGACGCGCACCCGCGGATCGTGCAGCATGTGATCGACCAGCGCGCCGGTGCGGCGGCTGGGCAGCACGTTGACAAGGCCGTCCGGCACCCCGGCCTCGGCCAGCAGCGGCATCAGCGCGAGCATGGTCAGGGGCGTTTCCGAGGCGGGCTTGATGATGACGCCGCAGCCCGCGGCCAGCGCCGGGGCGATCTTCCGCGTGCCCATGGCGGCGGGGTAGTTCCAGGGCGTCACCAGCACGGCGAGGCCCGCGGGCTTGTGCTGCACCATGATCCGCGCGCCCGAGGCGGGGGCGTGGGTCAGCAGGCCATCGGCGCGCACCGCTTCCTCGGCGAACCAGCGGAAGAACTCGGCGGCATAGGTCGCCTCGCCCATGGCGTCGTTCCTGGCCTTGCCGTTCTCCAGCGTGATGAGCCGGGCGAAATGGTCGAGCCGCGCGGCCATCAGCTCCCACGCCTTGCGCAGCACTTCCGAGCGCTGGCGGGGCGTGCGGGCGGCCCAGTCCTTCATCGCCGCTTCGGCAGCGTCGAGGGCCGCGTCGGCATCGGCGATCTCGGCCGAGGCGACGGAGGCGAGCACCGTCTCGTTGGCCGGGTTGATGACGTCGAAGCGCGCGCCCTCGGCGCCCTGCTTCCACTTGCCGTCGATGAAGAGGTCGGTGTGGTCGATCTGGAACGTGGCGTCCATGGTGAACTCCGTTTCGTTAGAGCAGGTGGCGGAGCGGCTGCTCCATCCTCCCCGCGAAGCCGGTGAGAAGGGTGAGCGCCGCCTCGGCCCCGAGCTGACCGGCGCCGCACTCGAGGGTGATGGTCAGGGTCTCGCCGTGCCGGGTCAGGGTCAGGACGGGGCAGTCTTCGGCCCCGAGCGAGACGAAGGAGAGCGGCGCGTGGCGCAGGTCGCGCAGCAGGAGATGCGGCGTGCCCTCCGGGGCCTCGGCCCTGGCCCGGCCCAGCCACGGGCGGTCTGGGTCGGCGTAGTGCCGTGTGCTGCCGAAGGCGCTGACGGCGATGGTCAGGGGGCTGTCACCGGTCCTGAGCCCCGCGGCGGCGAACCCCGCGAGAAGCGATGCGGCGTCGGTGATCCCGAGCTTGTCCTTCGCCCAGGCGCAGAAGGCCGTGAAGCCCGCTTCCGGCACCTCGGCGCAGAGGCGGCGGGATGCTGCGGCGGGCGCGGTGCCGGCCGCCGTGGAGGTCTCCGTCCCCGGCGCCTCGGCGGGCAGGGCGGCAAGGGTTTCCAGATCCTTGACGTGGAACGGCTGCGGATGCCCCGCCTCGGCCAGCCGCCGCAGGTCGAGTCCCCGCTCCAGCGCCAGCCTGCGCGCCTTCGGCGAGGCGAGGATGCGGCCGTCGCTGCGTGCCATGGCAGGCGTTGCTTCCTTCGCCGGTTTCGCGGACGCCTCGGCCTTGGCTTCCGGCGCTTTCGCCTCGGCGGCTTTCCCGGGCGCCTTGGCCGCCGGAGCGCCCCCGGCCTTCGCGCTCTGCATGAAGGGCGCGCCGGGTTTCTTGGCGCTGATGATCGCCACGGAACCGCCGACCGGGATCTCTTCCCCCGGCTCGGCCAGCAGGGCGGCGACGTAGCCGTCGAAGCCCGCGGGGACCTCCATGGCGGCCTTGTCGGTCTCGACCTCGAACAGCGTGTCGTCGGCGGAGACGGCATCGCCGGGCTGCTTCTGCCAGCTGACGAGAAGCCCGGTGTCCTGCGCCATGCCGAGGGCCGGCATGATGATGGTCTTCCCCTCGGGCATTGTCCTGTCCCCCGAAGCCGGTTCAGCGTCGGGCGGGGCTTCGGCTCCGTTCGCGGGGGAAGGGGCCGAGTCCTCCTCTGCCGTCTCGGTGATCATGGCGATCACCTGGCCCACCGGCACGGCGTCCCCGGCACTGGCGGTCACGCCGGTGAGATAGCCGCTGCCCTGGGCCTCGACCTCCATTGTCGCCTTGTCGGTTTCGACCTCGAACAGCGCGTCGCCCTCGGCCACGGCGTCGCCGGGCTGCTTCAGCCACGAGACGATGACGCCGCTGTCCTGGGCCATCCCGAGGGCCGGCATGATCACTTCATGCGGCATGGATCAACTCGCCGCCGCAAAGCTTGCGCGCATTGGCCGCGACCCCCTCGGGCGTCGGAACGGTGACATCCTCCAGCGCGGGCGAGAACGGCACCGGCACGTCCATGGCTCCCATCCGCATCACCGGCGCGTCGAGGTGGTAGAACGCCTTCTCGGTCAGCCGCGACGCGATCTCTCCGGTGATGCCATAGCTCTGGTGCCCCTCGTCGATGACGATGGCGCGGGAGGTCTTCCTGACCGACTTCAGCAGCGTCTCCTCGTCCAGCGGCACGATGGTGCGGGGGTCGATGACCTCGGCGCTGATGCCCTCCTTTTCCAGGATCTCGGCGGCCTTCTCGGCCACTTGCACCATGGAGGAGGTGGCGATCAGGGTGATGTCCGTCCCCTCGCGCTTGATGTTGGCGACGCCGAAGGGGATCAGGTATTCCTCCTCCGGCACCGGGGCCTTGTCCTGGTACATCAGCTTGTCTTCGAAGATCACGACCGGGTTGTTGTCCCGGATCGCGGTCTTCATCAGCCCCTTCGCCTCGTAGGCCGAGGACGGCATCGCCACCTTCAGCCCCGGGATATGGGCCACCAGCGCATGCAGCGACTGCGAGTGCTGGGCGGCAGACCGCCGTGTCGCCCCCATGTTGGTCCGCAGCACCATCGGCACGTTCAGCTTGCCGCCGGACATGTAGTGGGTCTTGGCTGCCTGGTTGCAGAGCTGGTCCATGACGAGGAAGATGAAATCGCCGAACATCAGGTCGACGATGGGCCGGGTGCCGGTCATCGCGGCGCCGACGGCGAGGCCGACGAATCCCGGCTCGGAAATCGGCGTGTCGATGACGCGCTCGGTGCCGAACTCCTCGACAAGGCCCGACAGGACCTTGAAGGGCGTGCCGGCCTCGGCCACGTCCTCGCCCAGCAGGAACACGGTGGGGTCGCGGCGCATCTCCTCGGCGATTGCCTCGTTCACGGCCTTGGACAGGGTGATCTCTCGCATCTCGTCTCTCCTCAGGCCGCGTAGACGTGCATGTCGACTTCGGACACGTCGGGATATTTCGCGTCCAGCGCGTAGGCGACGGCGTCTTCCGCCTCCTTCCGGATCTTCTCGTTGATCTCCACCAGCTCGTCGGTGGTGACGATCTTCTCGGATTCCAGCCACTTGCCGAAGTTGGTGATCGGGTCGCGGGTGGTCTTCCACTCGGCCTCCTCGTCCTTCGCGCGGTAGTAGTCGCGGTTGATGTCGCCCACGTGGTGGCCGTGGTAGCGGTAGGTCTTGAGATTCATGAAGAACGGCCCTTCGCCCTTCCTGCACCGCTCGACCAGCTTCTGGGTCAGCTGGTTCACCGCCAGCACGTCCTGCCCGTCGACCTCGAAGCTCTCGATCCCGAAGGCCTCGGCGCGCGCGGTGATCGAGCCGGCGGCGATCTCCTCGGTCTTGGTGTACTCGGAATAGCCGTTGTTCTCGCAGGCATAGATCACCGGCAGGCCCCAGAGGGCGGCCATGTTCATCACCTCGTACCAGAGCCCCTGGGCCGTCGCGCCGTCACCGAAGAAGCAGACGGCGACGCGGCCGTTCTTCTGCATCTTCGCCGACATCGCGGCGCCCGTGGCGATGCCCATGGAGCCGCCGACGATGGCATTGGCCCCGAGGTTGCCGTTGCCCTGGTCGGCGATGTGCATCGAGCCGCCCTTGCCGCGGCAATATCCCTCTTCCTTGCCGAGAAGCTCGCAGAACATCTCCCTGAAGTTCGCGCCCTTGGCCACGCAATGGCCGTGGCCGCGGTGGGTCGAGGTGATCTTGTCCTCGGGGGTCAGCGCCTCGCAGATGCCGACGGCGACCGCCTCCTGGCCCGAATACATGTGGGTCAGGCCCGGCATCTTGGCCGAGAGGTAAAGCTGGTTGGCGTTGTCCTCGAAGGCGCGGATCCGCACCATCTGGGTATACATGCGCAGGTAGTCTTCGGTGTTCGTCTTGGACATGGCGGGTCCTCGAAAGATGCAGGCCGTCATCCTCGGGCTCGACCCGAGGATCTGCTGGCCGGGAGATCCTCGGGTCAGGCCCGAGGATGACAGCTGGAACGGGGCTCAGTAGCGGTTGGCGATCGGCAGCTCTTCCGCCGGGAACAGCGAGATGACCTCGCACCCCGTCTCGGTCACCACCACCTCTTCCTCGATCCGGGCGGCGGAATAGCCGTCCGTCGCGGGGCAGTAGGTTTCCAGCGCGAAGACCATGCCGGTCTGGATCTCCATCGGGTGGTCGAGGCTGATCGCGCGGCTGATGATCGGGCGTTCGTGAAGCGCAAGGCCCAGGCCGTGCCCGAACTGGAGGCCGAAGGCGGCATCCTCGTTCGGAAAGCCGAGCGATTCCGCGGTGGGCCAGACCTCGGCCACCTTGTCGGTCGTCACGCCCGGCTTGATCATCGCGATCGAGGCGTCGATCCATTCCCGCGCCTTCACGTAGGCGTCGTTCTGCGAGGGCGTCGCGCGGCCGACGTTGAACGTGCGGTAGTAGCACGTTCTGTACCCCTGATAGGACTGGAGGATGTCGAAGAACGCCTGATCGCCGGGCCGGATCAGCCGGTCGGTGAAGTTGTGGGGATGCGGGTTGCAGCGCTCGCCCGAGATGGCGTTGATCGCCTCGACGTCGTCGCTGCCCATCTCGTAGAGCATCTTGTTGCTGAGCGCGACGATGTCGTTCTCGCGCACGCCCGGCTTCAGCTCCTCGTAGATCATGTGATAGACGCCGTCGACCATGCTGGCCGCCTGGGTCAGAAGCTGGATTTCGTCCCAGTTCTTGATCTCGCGCGCCGCCAGCATGATCTGCTGGCCGTCCACCACCTTGATCCCTTCCGCCTGGAGTGCGTGGAACATCGCGGTTTCGGCATAGTCCACGCCGACGGGCATGTCGGCCATGCCCGCGTCCTTGATCAGCTGGGCGATCATCTTGGCGTATTTCTGCATCAGCCCGAAGTCGGGCGGGATCGTGCCGCGCATGCCGACGACGCCGGCAAGGCAGTGGTCGGGTTCCAGCCAGTCGGAATAGCGCTTGTGGTGGACGGCGGCCGAGCCGAAGTCCCAGACATAGGGGCTGTCGTCGCCGGTCAGCAGGCAGAAGCGGCACATCTTGTCCCGCTCCCACTCGCCGATCTTGGTGGCGGTGACGTAGCGGATGTTGTTCACGTCGAACAGCAGCAGCGAGCCCGCCTGCGAGTTCTGGAGCGACTGGCGGGTGCGCGCGAGGCGGTAGCGGCGCAGGCGGTCGTGGTCGATCCGGCGTTCGAAATCGACCGAGGTGTGGCCCCAGGCGGGCAGGCGCTCGCGCCATTCCCAGTTGGGTTCCAGGTCCTTGGGGGTCAGCAGGTTCGGCATCAATGCGCGTGACATGGCGTTCTCCTCAGGGTGCGCGCTGGCACGCACCGCTTGGTTGGATTTCGGGGGAAGCTGGGTGCGGGCACGCACCCTGCGGCATCACTGGATGCACCAGCCGCCGTCGATGTGGATCATCTGGCCGGTCATGTAGTCGCTGTCGTCGCTGGCGAGGAAGGACGCGGTGCCGGTGATGTCGTTCGGATAGGAGACCCGCTTGATCTGGAGCGCGTCGCGGACGATGTCCTCGTAGGCCTGGCCTTCCTTCTGCTTGAAGCCGATGTCCACGAGATCCTTGTCGAGCTGCTCCCACAGCGGGGTCACGACGACGCCGGGGGCGTAGCCGTTGACGGTGATGTTGTGCTCGGAAAGCGCGATGGCGCCGCAGTGGGTCAGGGCGAGGCAGCCGTATTTCGAGGTGCAGTAGACCGTCACATCCACCAGGGGCTTTCTCGAGGCGATGGAGCCGACGTTGATCAGCTTGTAGGGATGCCCCTCCATCGGACCCTGGGCGATCATCTGATTCGCGGTCTCCTGCATCCCGAGCCACATCGCCTTGGTGTTCACGTTCATGATGAGGTCCCAGTTGTCCTCGTCGATGTCCATGAAGAACCGCGGCTTGTTGAGCCCCGCGTTGAACAGTCCGACGTTGATCGAGCCGAAGGCCTCGACCGTGGCGGCGACGGCGGCGGCGTTGTCGGCGCGCTTCGTCACGTCCATCCTCACCGCGATCGCCTTGCCGCCGCCCGCGCCGTTGATCTTCCCGGCCATGGCTTCGGCCGCGTCGCCGTCGAGGTCGCCGAGGCAGACGTTGGCGCCCTGGGCCGCGAAGGCTTCGGCGTTGGCCGCGCCCATGCCGCGGGCCGCGCCGGTGATCAGAATGTTCTTACCCTTGAGCCGATTGGGGTCCATGGTTTCCTCCCTTGGTATTCATCATGTTCGCAAGGCCGCTTCCGCTGCCGCCTGGGCGCGCCTCAGCGCCTCGGCCGGGGGGATCACCCCGCGCAGCATGTCGTGCATCTCGGTGCCGCAGATGCGGATGATCTCGCAGATCTCCGGGATCGGCGGGCGCGGCCAGAACTGCAGCTCGTCGCGCCAGGACATGCCGTCCACCGCCTCGAAGATCGGCGACAGGCGCCGCACCTCGGGATCGGCGCCGACGGAATAGCGCGGCGCGGTGCGGCTGCCGTTCTGGATGTAGAGCTTCTGCGCCGCGGGGGACGTGAAGGCGACCAGCGCCTCGACCGCGTCCTCGATCCGCTCCTCGGCGAGGTTGGCCGGGATCCCGAGGACATAGCCGCCGACCGGGGCCAGCGGCGCGCCGTGCGGTCCCGCCGGGTGGGGCAGGTATCCGGTCTGTCCGTTCGCGGGCGATCCGGGGTCGAGCTCGAAATAGGGGGCGAGCAGGGTATAGCCGTAGGCCATGGCGATCCTGCCCGCCGCATAGGGGCGGACGCGCTCGTACCAGGACATCGACAGGATGTCGGGCGGCGAGAATTCGAGCAGCGCCATCAGGTATTCCGCCGCCTCCCGCGCGCGGGGCGTGTCGATGCTGGGCACCGCGGTCGTGGCGGCAAGGCTGTCGAGGTCGTAGCCGCCGGCGTTCTTCGGCATCTCGATGATCGGCTGGCCGAAATCGGCGCAGGTCATCATGAAGGTGTGGCCGAGCGCCGTGCCCCGCGCGGCGTTCCAGGCAATGCCGTAGCGGCCGTGGCGCGGATCGCTCAGCGCCTTCGCCGCGGAGAGCAGCTGGTCGGTGGTCGCAGGCGGCTCGAGCCCCGCCTCGGCGAACCAGTCGCGGCGGTAGAACAGCAGCTCGGGCGTCGTCTGGCTGGGCACGCCGTAGGGGTGGCCGCCCCAGTGGGCCGCGCGCCAGCCGGCGGTGTGGAAGTCCGCCGGGTCGAGCCGCGAGATGTCCATGACGGAATCGAGCGGCAGCAGGATGTTCCGCTCGGCGAACTCGCCGATCCAGGGCAGGTCCACCGCGATCAGGTCGTAGCGGCTGGCGGGGCGGGCGGCGTTCCTCAGCGTCTCTTCGCGGAGGCGGTCGATGGAGAAGGCGCGCTGGTTGATCTTGGTGCCGATCACCTGCTCGAACTGGCGCTTCAGGTTCTCCATGACCATGAAGGTCGGGTCGCCGTGCACGAGGATGCGGAGGCCGCCGGGCAGGGTCAGCGGCCGGCTCAGCACCCGGGGCGGCTGGATCGTCGACTGGCTCTCCATGTAGGAGCCGCCGAAGTAGTAATCTCCGCCTGCGGCCTGACCGCCGCCGAAGCGGGTGCCGGCCAGGCGGTGGACGCGGTCGGCAAGGCGTGTCCAGGTGGCCAGCAGCGACGGGCTGGGGTGGAGCGAGAAGCTCTTGCCGCTGCGCGAGCGCGGCCGCTGCTCGATCAGCCCCGCCTCCTTCATCTCGGCCAGCTTGCGGACTGCGGTGGCATAGGGCACGCCCGAGGCCGCGACGAGGGCCGATGCGGTGACCGCGCGCCCTTCGAGGTGGCAGCGCAGCAGGTGGATGCTCATGTTGAGGTAGGGGTTCGGCGCGGCGGGTTCGAGCGTGGTGTCGATCTCGTCGCTCAGGGCTTCCAGAAACTCGATCACCGTGAGAAGTTCCGCCCGGGCCGGTGCCGTGCCCGGGTCGGCGGCGGTGCCGTCGACCTTTCCGGGCGTGCTGGCGTGGGGGGGCATGACATTCACTTTGGATCGTCCGGTTTGATCGGAATACTTCGGTGTCGACTCGGTCATCCGGTCGCCTCTCGACTTTGTTCAAATTGGTCCGGGGGGAGTATGTCCTAAAAATCCGAACTGGATACTTCAAAGTCCGAAATGGACATATTGGCGGCGGATACGGCAGGGGCGCTCGGCAATCATGTTCGTGGCACATGGCCGACCGGCGAATCCCCGGGCCAAGGAGGGCAGCGGGGATCGACCGAGGAACAGAGAACAACACCCTGGGAGGAGAAATCGGATGAACACGACCCTGAAGGCAGCGCTTGTCGCCACCACCGCCCTGGCCGCTTCGGCGACCGGCGTGCTGGCGGAGGCCCACGGCAAGATGAAGATCGGCATCACCCAGAACAACGTGGGCGTCGACAGCTATCAGACCACCTACGAGAAGGCCTTCATCGAGGCCGCCAACGCCAACGAAAACGTCGAGGCCGTGGTGCTGGATGCCGGCGGCGACGTCGCCCGCCAGATCGCCCAGGTCGAGGACCTGATCCAGCAGCAGGTCGACGCCATCATCATCTGGCCGACCAACGGCGAGGCGGTGATCCCGGCCGTCAGGAAGGCGCAGAAGGCCGGCATCCCGGTGATCGTGACCAATTCGAACATCGCCGAGGAGGGCTTCGACTTCGTCGCCTCCTTCTCCGGCCCCGACAACATCACCCAGGGCGCCCGCGCGGCCGAGATCATGTGCGACAAGTTCAAGGACATGGGCATCGCGGACAGCGCGCAGATCGTCCAGATCTCGGGCCAGCCCGGCTATACCACCGCGATCGAGCGGGCGAAGGGCTTCGAGGACCGTCTGCCCGAGGTCTGCCCGGACGTGAAGCTGGTCGAGACGCAGCCCGGCGACTGGAACCGCGAAAAGTCGCAGAAGGTCATGGAAGCCTTCCTGGTGAAGTACGACAAGATCGACGGCGTCTATGCCGGCGACGACAACATGGGCGTCGGCGCGCTGAACGCCGCCAAGGCCGCGGGGCGTGACGGGATCATCTTCGTCGGCGCGACCAACTTCGCGGTGGGCTACGAGGCGATGGAGGCGGGCGACTACTGGGGCTCGATCTACCAGTCGCCGGTGGACGACGCAAAGGCGGCGCTGCAGACCGCCATCGACGTCCTGGACAAGAAGGATGTCCCGTTCCTGAACTACTTCGACACGCCGAAGATCACTCAGGACAACATGGATCAGTTCACGAAACCCGTGTTCTGATCCCCTCCCGGGGTGCGCGGGGCGGCGTGTTTCGTCCCGCGCATTCTTTCCTGCACTTTTCGAGGGAGGTCCTGTGATGGGACGAGTCTCCGGGCGATCCTGCATCGTCACCGGCGCAGCCCAGGGCATCGGGCGCGCCATCGGCGAGGCGCTGCTGGACGAGGGCGCCGACGTCTGTTTCGCCGACATCAATGCCGACAAGGTGGCCGAGGTGGCGAAGGCCAACGCCGACCGCGCCCGGGCGGCCGGTGGCAAGGTCACCCACGCGGCGGTCAACGTCACCGACCGCGCCCAGGTCCGGGCGATGATCGCCCATGCCGCGGTCACCTTCGGCAAGGTCGACGTCGTGTTCAACAACGCGGGCGTGAACAAGCCGATGAACTTCATGGATGTCACCGAGGACAACTGGAGGTTCATAATGGACATCAACGGCCTCGGCGTGCTGATCGGCATGCAGGAGGCGGCGCGGCAGATGATCGCGCAAGGGTCGGGCGGCAAGATCGTCAACACCGCGTCGATCGCCAGCCGCCAGGGCTTCGACAACGTCGCGCCCTACTGCGCCTCGAAATGGGCGGTGGTGTCGCTGACCCAGTCGGGCGCCCGCGACCTCGCCAAGCACGACATCACCGTGACGGGCTTCGCCCCCGGTGTCGTCGCCACCGAGATGTGGGAGGAGGTCGACCGCGACCTGATGAGTATCGGCGCGTCGGAGCGGCCCGGCCAGGCGATGGAGGAATTCTCGGCCGACATCCTGAAGGGACGCGTCGCGCAGCCCGTGGACATCACCGGCACGACGACCTTCCTCGCCTCGAGGGACAGCGACTACATGACCGGGCAGATCGTCATGATAGACGGCGGCATGACACTGGTTTGACGCCCCCCGCGGGGGGCGGACGGACGCCCCCCGGACCGGGGGACATGGGGAGGGGAGAACATGGCGGCTCTGACATGGTCGAACATCACGCAGGTGCTGGCGAAACAGGGAATCCTGATCGCCTTCGCGCTGTTCATGTTCGGCTTCGCGCTGGCGAACGCGCGGTTTCTGGACATCGACAACGTGCTGGGGGTGGTGCGCTCCTCGGCGATCCTCGGGGTGATGGCGCTTGGCGTGACCTTCGTGGTCATCAGCGGCAACCTCGACCTCTCGGTCGGCTCGATGATGTCCTTCTCGACCATCGTGGTGCTGGACCTGCACGACAAGATCGGCCCCGCGCTCGCCATTCCGGCGATGTTCGCGCTGACGCTCTGCCTTGGCGCGCTGATCGGCTTCCTCGTCGGCTATCTCCGGCTGAACTCGCTGATCGTGACGCTCGGGATGCTGTCGGCGATCCACGGGCTGACGCTGACCTGGTCGGGCGGCAAGAACATGGACATCGCCGACAAGCAGGGCACCTGGTTCGGCATCTTCGGTCAGGACGAGATGCTGGGCGTGCCGGTGCCGATCCTGGTCTTCGTGCTGCTCGCCGTGGTGCTGAGCGTGCTCTTGGCGCGGACCCCCTTCGGGCGCAAGGTCTATGCCGTCGGCGGTAACGGGACGGCGGCCACCTTCTCGGGCATCCCGCGGGCGCGGATCGTCTTCTGCACCTACCTGATCTCGGCCTTCTGCGTCGCCTGCGCGGGTCTCCTGCAGGCCAGCCGCTCGCTCGGCTCGCAGAACACCGTGGGGCAGGGGCTGGAGCTGGAGGTCCTGGCGGCGGTCATCCTTGGCGGCGCCTCGCTGCTCGGCGGATCGGGGACCGTGTTCAAGACGGTGATCGGGGTGCTGATCCTCGGTTTCATCCAGAACGGACTGCTGCTGGTCGGGCTCGAGTTCTACGTCCAGTACGTCGTCACCTGGGTCATCATCATCCTCGCCGTCTGGCTGGACGTCGCGGCCAAGCGCGGCCGGCTCTGGTCGCCGATTGCCTGAGGGACACGCCATGCAGAACGAAAACACCGCGCGGCTCCTGAAGCAGGGGGCGATCTGGGGCTTCATCGTGCTGGAGCTGATCTTCTTCAGCGTCGCGGGCAAGTTCCTGTCGCTGTCCGACGGCGCCTTCATGGACCTCGACAACATGCTGCTGCTCCTGAAGCAGTCGGCGCCCATCGGGATCATCGCGCTTGGCATGACCATCGTGATGATCAACGGCAACATCGACCTCTCGGTCGGCGCGATCTTCGCCCTGTCGGCGGTGATCCTCCTGGACAGCATGACCTGGCCGATCTTCGAGGGTCTGGGCGACTGGGTGATCCCCGTCTCGTGGCTGCTGGCGCTGGCGACGGGCACGGCCCTTGGCGCGCTGAACGGGCTGATCGTGTGGAAGACGGGGGTGGATGCCTTCATCGTCACGCTGGGGTCGATGCTGGGCTACCGGGGCCTCGTCTTCATGTACAACGGCGAACAGCCGACCTCGAACCTGAACTGGACGCTGGTCGACTTCGCCGAGGCGCAGCCCCTGGGCCTGCACACGGCGACGTGGTTCCTGCTGGGCTGCACGGCGGTGCTGTGGTGGCTGCTGAACCGGACCGTGCACGGGCGCAACGCCTATGCCATCGGCGACAACCGCGAGGCGGCGGTGAACGCCAGTATCCGCGTCGGGCCGCACATGATGATCAACTTCATGATCATCGGCTTCCTCGCCGCGCTGTCGGCGGCGGTGTTCTACTCCGAAAGCGGCTCGGTGAACCCGAACGACGGCTCGCTCTACGAACTCTGGGCGATCACGGCGGTGGTCCTCGGCGGCACGAAGCTGACCGGCGGGCGCGGCTCGGTCATCTCGACCTTCGGGGGGGTGATCGCGATCCAGCTGCTGAGGAAGGGTCTCGGCTACATCGGCGCGGACACCGAGACGGTGAACCTGGTGATCGGCCTGATCCTGATCGCGGTGCTCTACCTCGACAAGCAGCTGAACCGGAAGGGCAAGGAGGAGTTGCGGATATGACGACCGAGAGCAAACCGGCCCTGCGGCTGTCGGGGATCGTCAAGACCTTCCCCGGCGTGCGTGCCCTCGACGGCGTCAGCTTCGACGTGCGGCCCGGCGAGGTCCACGCGCTCCTGGGCGAGAACGGGGCGGGCAAGTCGACGCTGATGAAGGTGCTGGCCGGCATCCACCAGCCGAACGAGGGCGCCATCTTCATCGAGGAAGAGAAGGTGGTGATGCGCAACCCGCTGGACGCCAAGGCGAAGGGCGTGGTGCTGATCCACCAGGAGCTGAGCCTCGCCGAGGAGCTGTCCGCGGCCGAGAACATCTACCTCGGCGAGTTGCCGAGGAAGAGCTTCGGGCGGGTGGACTGGGCGACGCTCTATGACCGGGCGGGCGGGATCCTGAAGCGGCTGAACTGCAGTTTCGGCCCAAAGACCATCGTCGGCGACCTGTCCATCGCGAACAAGCAGATGGTGGAGATCGCCCGCGCGCTAACGGTGGACGCCAAGGCCGTGATCTTCGATGAGCCGACGGCCTCGCTCACCGATGCCGAGAAGGTCGTGCTGTTCGACGTGATCCGCGACCTGACGGCGCGGGGTGTCGGGATCGTCTACATCTCGCACCGGATGGACGAGATCTTCACCCTGTCCGACCGGATCTCGGTTCTGCGGGACGGCGCCCATCGCGGGACGCTGATCACGAAGGAGACGGACGAGGACGAGGTGACGAAGCTGATGATCGGCCGCTCGCTGGACCTGACGCGCAACATCGTGGCGGGCGAGCTGGGGCCGGTGGCGATAGAGGTGCAGGGGCTGTCCTGCGGCAAGCTCTACCGCGATGTCGGCTTCGAGGTGCGGGCGGGCGAGGTGCTGGGCTTCTACGGGCTGGTCGGCGCCGGGCGCACCGAGATCGCCGAGACGCTGTTCGGCCTGCGCGCGCCCTCGGCCGGGGAAATCCGGGTGGACGGGCAGGCGGTGACGATCCGCTCGCCCGGCGACGCGATCCGGCTCGGCATCTCGCTGGTGCCCGAAAGCCGGAAGGAGCAGGGGCTGATCCTGGGCATGAGCTGCAAGGACAACATGACCCTGCCGCAGGTGGGCGACCTGACCGCCGGTCCCTTCGTGTCGGACGGGGCCGAGATCGCGATCTTCGACCAGTACCGCGACAAGCTGGCGATCAAGACGCCGGGATGGCGGCAGGCGGTCGGCAACCTCTCGGGCGGGAACCAGCAGAAGATCGTGATCGGCAAGTGGCTGTCGATGCAGCCGAAGGTGCTGATCGTGGACGAACCGACGCGGGGGATCGACGTGGGCTCGAAGTCGGAGATCCACGCGCTGATCCGGGACCTGGCGAAGCAGGGCTATGCGGTGATCGTCATCAGCTCGGAAATGCCCGAGGTGCTGTCGGTCAGCGACCGGATCGCGGCGATGTACCACGGTCAGCTGATGCGCATCTTCACGGCCGCGGAGGTGTCGGAGGACAGCCTGGTGCAGGCGATCTCCGGCATCGGCGCCGGGAAGGTGGCGTGATGCGGGTCGGGTTTGCCGGGCTCGGGCGGATGGGCGCGCCGATGGTGAGGAACCTCGTCGCGGCGGGCCACGCGGTGACGGTTTGGAACCGCACGACCGCGGCGGCGGAGGCGCTGGCGGAGGAGACGGGATGCGCGGTGGCCGCGGCGCCCGTGGGTCTGACCGATGGCTGCGAGGTCGTGGTCACGATGCTGGCCGACGACGCCGCGTCCGAGGCGGTGCACCTGGGCCCCGGCGGGCTTTTCGCCGGGCGGGGGGCGTCGGTGTTCCTCGAGATGGGGACCATGAGCCCCGGCCACATCGCCTCGCTGGTCCAGCGGGTGCCGGACGGCGCGCGGGTGATCGACGCGCCGGTGTCGGGCGCCACGCAGGCGGCGGCGGAGGCTGCGCTTCTGATCATGGCGGGCTGCACCGAAGCCGAGGCGGCGCCGGTGATGCCGGTTCTGGAGGCCCTCGGCAGGAGGGTGATCTGCCTCGGCGCGCCAGGTCGGGGCGCGGTGATGAAGCTGTCCGTCAACGCCCTGATCCACGGACTGAACCAGACGCTGGCCGAGGCGATGACGCTGGCCGAGGCGACGGGGATCGACCCCGAGCGCGCCTTCGACGTGATCGAGGCCTCGGCCGCGGCGGCGCCGATGCTGCGCTATCGCCGCCCGCTCTACCTGCACGAGGCTGACCACGACGTGACCTTCACCGTGGCACTGGCGCGGAAGGACATGGGACTGATGGCGGAACTGGCCGCCGAACATGGCGTCGCGGTGCCCCAGGGCGCGGTGACGCTGGAAACGCTGAAGGCCGCCGAGGCCGGTGGATACGCCGGGCGCGACATGGCGGCGATGCTGGATTACATGAGGAAGACGAGACGATGAAAGCAGCCCTGTTCGTGGGAGGCTGGGAAGGCCACACCCCCACCGCCTTTTCCGACTGGTGCCGCGACCTGCTGGCCGGGAACGGCTTCGAGGTCGTGGTGCACGATACGCTCGCGCCGCTGGCGGAGCCGGAGAAGATGGCCGATGTCGACCTGATCGTGCCGATCTGGTCCTCGGCCCGCTCGGCTCACCGGCCCGAGTTCGGCAACATGACCAAGGCCGAGGAGGACGGGCTTCTGCAGCTGGTCGCGAACGGCTGCGGGTTGGCGGGATGGCACGGGCACATGGGCGACGCCTTCCGCGACCGGCCGACCTATCACTTCCTGATCGGCGGCCAGTTCGTGGCCCATCCGCCGGGCTGGCCGGACAACGCGGTGCCCTCGGACGATTACGTCGACTACGACGTGACGATCTGCCGGCCCGCCGATCCGATCGTGGAAGGCATCCGCAGCTTCAGGCTGCATTCCGAGCAGTATTACATGCTGGTCGACCCCTCGAACGAGGTGCTTGCGACCACCACCTTCTCGGGCGATCACCTGTGGTGGATCGAGGGCACGGTGATCCCGGTGGTCTGGAAGCGGCGGTGGGACCGGGGGCGGGTGTTCTACTGCTCGATCGGCCACACGCTCGACGACCTGAAGGTGCCGCAGGTGACCGAGATCATCCGCCGCGGCGCGCTCTGGGCGGCGCGGGGGGCGGCGTAGGGATTGGCCTGTCGGTGCCGGAGTTCGGGGAACTCCGGGGCGCACCCGCAGAGATGTCGCGCCGGGCGGTAACGCCGGGCAGGACGGGTGCGCAAGGATCAGGATGTCCCTTTGAAATCCGGAAGTTGTTGATCCTTCTCAGCCGCTTGCGTGGGGCTCTTGAGGCTTCACGCGAAGCGGCCGCTACTCCGCGGCCTTCAGCAGGAAACCCTTCTCGATCTGGTCCGAAGGCGCCACCGGATATTCGCCGGAGAAGCAGGCGTCGCAGTATTGCGGGCTGGCCGGATCGCGGCCCTGGGCCTCGCCCACGGCACGGTAGAGACCGTCGAGCGAGATGAAGCGTAGCGAGTCGACCTTCAGGTGGTCGCGCATCTCGTCCTCGCTCATGTGCGAGGCCAGAAGCTTTTCCCGCTCGGGCGTGTCGACGCCGTAGAAGCAGGGCCAGGCGGTGGGGGGCGAGGCGATGCGGAAGTGCACCTCGGCCGCGCCGGCGTCGAGGATCATCTCGCGGATCTTGATCGAGGTCGTGCCGCGCACCACGGAATCGTCCACCAGGATCACCCGCTTGCCGCGGATCAGCGCGCGGTTGACGTTCAGCTTCAGGCGCACGCCCATGTTGCGGATCTGCTCGGTCGGCTCGATGAAGGTGCGGCCCATGTACTGGTTGCGGATGATCCCCATGCCGTAGGGGATGCCCGATTCCGCGGCGTATCCGATGGCGGCCGGGGTGCCGCTGTCGGGAACGGGGCAGACCAGGTCGGCCTCGACCGGCGCCTCGCGGGCCAGTTCCACCCCGATGGCGCGGCGCGTCTCGTAGACCGAGCGGCCGCCGATGATCGAATCGGGGCGGGAGAAATAGACGTGCTCGAAGATGCAGAAGCGCGGACGCTGGGGGGCGAAGGGGCGGTGGCTCGCCACCTTGCCGTCCTCGATCACCACCATCTCGCCCGGCTCGATCTCGCGCAGGAACTGGGCGCCGATGATGTCGAGCGCGCAGGTCTCGGAACTCAGCACGAAGCCCTCGCCGAGCTGGCCCAGCACCAGCGGGCGCACGCCGAGGGGATCGCGCACGCCGATCAGCTTGGTGCGGGTCATGGCGACGATGGAGAAGGCGCCCTCGACCCGGCGCAGCGCGTCCTGCATCCGCTCGGGCACCTTGCGCTGCAACGAGCGGGCCATCAGGTGGATGATGCACTCGCTGTCGCTGGAACTCTGGAAGATCGAGCCGCGCTCGATCAGCTCGCGCCGGAGCGCGTCGGCGTTGACGATGTTGCCGTTGTGCGCGATGGCCGCACCGCCCATGGAGAACTCGCCGAAGAACGGCTGCACGTCGCGGATCTGGGTGTTGCCCTTCGAGCCGGCGGTGGAATAGCGGACATGGCCGATGGCGAGCGGCCCCGGAAGCGTATCCATCAGCGACTGCTTGGTGAAGTTGTCGCGGACATAGCCGAAACGGCGGGCCGAGTTGAAGCCGTGCTCGGGGTCGTGGCTGACGATGCCGCCGGCCTCCTGGCCGCGGTGCTGGAGCGCGTGCAGGCCGAGGGCGACGAAATTGGCTGCGTCGGCCACGCCGACGACGCCGAAGACCCCGCATTCCTCCTTCAGCTTGTCGGCGTCGACGTCGAACGGATGGGCGGGGGGCAACTGGCGCATGGGATCGGGACTCCGAATCCTGTGGGGCAACTGCGCGTCACATAGGACGTTCCCGGCCCGGTGTCACGAAAGGATCATCAAACTTTCCGTGCCGTGGCCTCAGAGCGGGGCATGGTGCGTCAGGATCGGCCAGAGCGAGGCGACAAGCAGCGCCGCCATGGCGAGGTTGAAGGCCCGCAGATGCCGCGGCTGACGCAGGAGGCGCGCCACCTCGCGCCCGAGGATCGTCCAGACGCCGACCGAGGGCAGGTTCACGAGGCCGAACACCGCCGCCACCAGCAGCACCGAGACGAGCGAGCGGTCGGGGGCATAGGCGGTGGTCGCGGTCAGCGCCATCGCCCAGGCCTTCGGGTTGACCCACTGGAACGCGGCGGCCTGCAGGAAGGTGAAGGGGCGGCCTTCGGGCGCCAGCTTCCGCTCGGGCGGCGCGGCGGTCGCGATCTTCCAGGCGAGGTAGAGCAGGTAGACGACCGCGAAGACCTTCAGCAGCATGTCGGCCAGCGGGAACCTCTGGAACAGCTGTCCGACCCCGGCGCCCACCAGCGCCACCATCAGCGTGAAGCCGAGCGCGACGCCGAGCATGTGGGGCAGGGTGCGGCGCAGTCCGAAGTTGGCGCCCGAGGCCATGAGCATCAGGTTGTTCGGCCCCGGCGTCACCGAGGAGACGAGGGCGAAGAGGGCAAGGGCGAGGATCAGGTCGAGGCTCATGGCGCAAGGATGTAGCAGCTTGCGCGGCGGGCGCCCGCGAAAAGCGTCGGGCGGACGGATTTTTGCGGAAATGCGGGGAGAGGATCCTCCTCTCCCCGCACCCCTCTCCGGGCCGGGCGGCGGGAGAGGGTCAAGCGCATGGGGGTGCGCCGCGTCACGTCCGCCGGGCAGTGTCTGCGGCGGGCACAAGCGCGGGAGGATCAGGCTGCCGCCAGGTCCTCCTTCACGATCTTCTCGATGTCGTCGATGGAGTGGTTGGTCAGCGTCTTCGCGACCTCGCCGATGACCTTCTGGCGCACCTCCTGGTGCATCTTGTCGCGGATCTCGCCCAGGACACCCGGCGCGGCCACCAGCACGAGCGAATCGTACTTCCCCCTGTGCGCCTGCTTGTAGAGCAGCTCGGCCAGGTCGTCGGCGAAACGGTCCTTCGCCAGCTGGTGCCAGTCGGTGTCCTGGAAGGCCGAGCGGGGCCCCGAGGCCTCGCCGCCCGGGCGGCCCTCCTGCATCCGGCCGGGACGGTTCGCGGACTGGTCGAGATCCGAGGGATTGTCCTGCTCCTCCTTCCGGCGGACCTGGAGGTGCGGATCCTCGCCGTCGGTCACGTTCTCGAGGAACAGCGCCTTTTCCCCGTCGGCGATCAGCACCCAGGTGCCGTTCTTGAGGGTGGTCATCGCTGGCCCTCCCCGGTGCCGTGGTGGCCGCCGAGGTTGCCCTCGCCTTTTTCGTCGGACTTGCGCACGCGCTCGTTGCTCTCGCCCTGGCGCGCGGCCTCCGCCTCGCTGCGGGTGCCGACGTCGCGCTCGAGGTTGCCCTGGGCGCGGCCCTGCTGGCCGGGGGTCGGGGTGTCGGAGGTGAAACGCTCGGTCTCGCGGGTGCCGGAGGTCGATCTCTGTCGTTCGGCCATGGTCTGACTCCTTCTTTCAGCTGTCAGACCAACCCGGGGACGGGGGGCGGAGTTCCGGGCTCAGATCGCGCCGCAGTTGCCCACCAGTTCCTCGTAGCGGCCGACGATCCAGCCCGGCGCGTCGGTCGGGATCTGCTCGTCGATGCTGGCCTGGGACTGGGCGAAGATCGCGGCGGTGCGCGAGTTGTCGACCATCGGGAAGGCGGCCGTGGTGGCGACGCGGTCGTAGACCACGAAGGCGACGGCCACCAGGATCACGCCGCGCACGACGCCGAACAGGAAGCCGAGCGCCTGGTCGATGCCGCCGATGGCCGAACGCTGCACCGCCCCCGCGAAGAGCGGTGTGAAGATCGAGGCCAGCACCAGCGCCACGGCGAAGACGGCGGCGAAGGCGGCGATGATCGACAGCTCGCAACTGTCGTTCAGGAACTTGTCGAGCACCGGGATCTGGCGCACCAGAGGTTCCGCCTGGGGAGCGAAGATGAAGGCCAGCACCGCGGCGGCGACCCAGCCGACGATCGACATCAGCTCGCGCACGAGACCGCGGGAATAGGCGAGGATCGCCGAAATCACGATGACCGCGGCCACCACCCCGTCGATGACGGTAAAACCTTCCATGCCTCAGCCTTCCCTTTGGCGCCGCCTGCGGACCGCCTGGTTGTCACCCCGCCCCGAACAGATCGCCGACGAGGCCGGTCAGGTCCTTGTAGCGGCGCATGGACAGCCCGGCATCCGCCGAAGGCTTGCTGCGCTCGGGCGCAATCGCCGCCGAGAAACCAAGTTTTTGCGCCTCTTTCAACCTGTTTTCGGTCTGGCTGACGGGACGCAACGCGCCACTGAGGCTTATTTCCCCGAAAACCACCGTCTGCGGCGGCACCGCGATGTCCTCGCGGGCGCTGAGCAGGGCCATGGCCACGGCGAGGTCGGCGGCCGGTTCGCTGATCCGGAGGCCCCCGGCGACGTTGAGGTAGACGTCGAGCCCGCCGAAGGGGATGGCGCATCGGGCTTCCAGCACGGCGAGGATCATGGCGAGCCGTCCGCCGTCCCAGCCCACGGTCGAGCGGCGGGCCTGGCCCGCGGGGGCGGGGGCGACCAGCGCCTGGAACTCGCACAGGACGGGCCGCGTGCCCTCGATCCCCGCGAAGACGACCGAGCCCGGCGCGGGATCCTCGCGGTCGGACAGGAACAGGGCCGAGGGGTTGGCGACCTCGGACAGCCCGCCGCCCGTCATCTCGAACACGCCGATCTCGTCGGCGGGGCCGAAGCGGTTCTTCACGGCGCGCAGGATGCGGAACTGGTGGCCGCGCTCGCCCTCGAAGTAGAGCACGGTGTCCACCATGTGCTCGACCACCCGGGGGCCCGCGATCTGGCCGTCCTTGGTGACATGGCCGACGAGGATCACCGCGACGCCGTGGCGCTTGGCGAAGCTCGTCAGCTCGTGGGCCGCGGCGCGCACCTGGGAGACGGAGCCGGGGGCCGAGCCCACCTGGTCGCTCCACATGGTCTGGATCGAGTCGATGATGGCGAGCTGGGGCTTCTCGGCCTCCAGCATCGTCAGGATGTCGCGCAGGTTGGTCTCGGCGGCGAGCTTCACCGGCGCGTCGGCGAGCGCGAGGCGCTGCGCGCGCATCCGGACCTGGGCCGAGGCCTCCTCGCCGCTGACGTAGACAGATTTCAGCCCCGCGCGGGCGAAACTGGCGGCGGCCTGGAGGAGGAGGGTGGATTTGCCGATGCCGGGATCGCCGCCGACGAGGATCGCCGAGGCGGGGACGAGCCCGCCGCCGAGCACCCGGTCGAGTTCCCCGAGGCCCGAGGCGGTGCGTGGCGGCGGCGCCTCCTCCCCGGCGAGGTCGGTCAGCTGGATGCGCGCGCCGCGCTTCGCCCCGAGGCTCTGCGCGGCCGGGCCGGACGAGAGCGGCACGTCCTCGACGATCGAGTTCCACTCGCCGCAGGCATCGCAGCGCCCGGACCACTTGGTGTGGACGGCGCCGCAGGCGTTGCAGACGAAGGCGGGGGATCTGGCCATGGCGCCTTGTGACGCCCCGGCCAGCCGGTTGCAAGACCGCCTATTCGGCGGCCGTCGCGTGCGGGTAGCTCACCACGTTGCCGCGGGGCCGCTGACGGCTGAAGCCGAGCGGCTGGAGCACGTCGCCAAGCTGGTCCTGCAGCCGGTCGAGCTGGCTGCGCAGGATGTCCTCGTCCACGCCGATCGCCTCCTGCCAGCGGCGGAGTTCATGGGCGACGGTGTTGGCCTCGGCGATCTGGTCCTGGAAACGCTCGATCTCGGCCTGGCGTTCGGCCAGCAGGCTGCGGGCGCGGGCCACCTTCTCGTCCGAGTAGGTCTCGGCCAGCTCGTGCGACACGCTGCTCATCTGCGCCGCCGCCTCCAGCACGTCGAACTCGAGATGGCCGAGATCGGGGTGCTTGCGGAGGTAGAGCAGCCTCTCCTTCACCGCGTCGTACTGCTCGGACAGCTGGAACACGCCGCCCCGGTCCGCGGCATGGCAGGCGCGGTAGGCGTCGGCGACGTCGCTCATGCAGATGCGGAAGTCGCGGTGGGTGCGCTCCAGCGCCATGACCCGATGGCCCGAGGGCACGAGGAAGGCGATGAACAGCAGCAGCAGCGCCAGCCCGCACTGGACCGCGATCCCCGCGGCAGGATAGGTGACGTCGCCGAAGGTCAGCGGGAGGGTCAGCCAGGGAAGGACACCGGCGGCGGAGAGGGCGACGGTGCCGAGGGCCGCGAGCGCCGCCGCGCCAAGTCCCAAGGTGGCCAGTCCCTGAGCCCATCGACCGATCCGGTCGACGGCGGTGCGGTTGCCCGTTTTCATATCACTCATCCTTCGTTCTCGGCACATCTCCGCCGAGGGAACACACGATGCGGTGATATGGTTGCATGCATTTGTGAACTAAGGCGAACGAACCGGCCGTAGGTCAGGTTTCGCCGGTCCGGGACGTGCCGTGCAGCGACGGCCTCTGCGCCATTTCGCCGATGCGCCGGTTCAGCGGAACCACGGTATCGGCCTTGCGACGGCGGTCCTCGATCGTCGTCTCGAAGCCGAGCTTCGGCAAGAGTTCCAGCAGGTCGGATTCGAGCCGGGCGAGGTGGCGGCGCCCCAGAGCTTCCTCCGACGTCGCCGATCCCCCGAGACCGCGGCCTGTCGATGTCGGTCATGGCACTCACTCCCGCAATGGATGCCGGCCGGACATCGTGGCGGCATTGTGGCAAGCATACGGCAAAGCCGGGGCGCGTGAACCCGTTCAGCGGCCAGAGAGGGACAATGGCGCGAACGCACTGTTTCCGGAGCACCGACAGTGCAGGGTCGTCAGGAGGGGGTGCCGTCGCCGCCGTAGCGGCGGCCGTAGCGGGCGCCGAGGGAGGTCAGGATCTCGTACCCGATGGTGCCCGCCGCCTCGGCCAGGTCGTCCACCGACTGGTGGGCGCAGAGGATGTCGAGGTGGCTCGGGACGCTCGGCAGGTGGGTCACGTCGACGGTCAGAAGGTCCATCGACACCCGCCCGGCGAGCGGGCAGGGCACCTCGCCCGCGAACAGCACCGCCCGCGCGCCCATGGCGCGGATCAGCCCGTCGGCATAGCCCGCCGAGACGGTGGCGATCAGCGACAGTTCCTCGGCCGTGAAGGCGCAGCCGTAGCCCACCGGCTCCCCGGCCGCGACCTCGCGCACCTGCACGACGGGCAGCGCGAGATGCGCGACCGCCCGCGCCTCGGCGAAGGGCAGGCCGCCGTAAAGCCCGATGCCGGGGCGCACGAGATCGAAGTGGTAGTCGGGGCCGAGCAGGATCCCCCCCGTGGCCGAGAGCGACAGCGGCACGTCCAGCCCTTCCGTCATCTCGCGGAAGGCGGCGAGCTGGCGGGCGTTCATCGGATCGTCGGGCTCGTCCGCGCAGGCGAGGTGGCTCATCACCAGGACCGGGCGCTGCGCCATGACGATGCCGCGCGCCGCCTGCCATTCCGTCGGTTCGAGCCCGAGCCGGTTCATCCCCGAATCGAGCTGCACGCCGAAGGGATGACCCGGCAGCGCCTCGAAATGGCGGGTCATCTGCTCGATCGAGTTCAGCATCGGCGTCAGGGCGAGATCGTGGAGCATGTCGGCGTCCGCCGCCATGTGGCCCGCGAAGACGCAGATCTCGGGATCGGGGCCGAGGGCCTGGCGCAGCGCCGCGCCTTCCTCGGCCACGGCGACGAAGAACCGCCGCGCCCCCGCCCGCGTCAGCGCCCGCGCGACGCGCCCCGCGCCGAGGCCGTAGCCGTCGGCCTTGACCACCGCGGCCGTCTCGACCTCCGGGGCCGAAAGCGCGTCGAGCGCGCGCCAGTTCGCGCAGAGCGCGTCGAGGTCGATGGAGAGTGTGCCGGTGCCCATGGCGGTGTTGTGACCAAGCCCGCCGGGCAGGGCAAGAGGCGGCGAGGCGGGCGGCCGCTTTTTCCGGCGCGGTGTTCCGGGACCGTCGCGTCCGGGCGGCGGGGGAGAGGAGACCCTCTCCCC
>NZ_PNOS01000071.1 GCF_002869745.1 Oceaniglobus roseus | reverse complement strand
CGAGGCTGGCGGTGGTGTCGGGGGCGATGCGGTTGTCATCCTCGGCGCGGGCGAGGATCGGGCCGAGCGGCACGAGTTCCGGATAGTCGGCGCGGGCGGCGGCCGGGCTTTCTGCGGCGTCGAGTTCGGGGAAGCGGGCGCAGGCGGTGCCGGTGACGAGAAGGGCGCAGGCGAGGAGGGGGCGGAGCATGGGTGTTGTCCTCGCGGCGTCGGTCGGCGGCAGTGTAGCTTTGCGCGGCGGGGCGAGGCAAGCGGTGGACACGGGCGGCGTTTGCGGCAAGGTGCGGCCATGGTTTTCCGGTCCCACATGTCGCTTGCGCTGGACGAGGCCCGCGCCGCCGCCGCGCGGGGCGAGGTGCCGGTGGGCGCCGTGGTGATGGGGCCGGACGGCGCGGTGCTGGGGCGGGCCGGGAACCGGACGCGGGAGCTGCTGGACCCCTCCGCCCATGCCGAGGTGCTGGCGATCCGTGCGGCCTGCGCGGCGCTCGGGTCCGAACGGCTGACGGGGTGCGGGCTGTGGGTGACGCTGGAACCCTGCGCGGCCTGCGCCGGGGTGATCGCCGCGGCGCGCATCGCGCGGCTCTATTACGGGGCGGCGGATCCGAAATCGGGGGGCGTGGCCCATGGCGCGCGGGTGTTCACCCATCCGCAGGCGCATCACGTGCCCGAGGTCTACGACGGGATCGCGGCGGGGGAGGCGGAGGCGCTGCTTCGGGAGTTCTTCCGGGACCGGCGGTAGGCGGGCCGCCGTGCGGGCATCGCCCTGCGGGCATCGCCCCGCCCGCCGTCCCGTGGGGCGTGGCTGTCAGCCGTCCCTTTCCGCGTCGTGCAGCGCGCGGTCGAACTGGAGGCGGTGGAGGTCGGCGTAGATGCCGCCGCGCGCCAGCAACTCCTCGTGGGTGCCCTGGTCCACGGCCTCGCCCCGGTCCATGACGACGATGCTGTCGGCGCCCCGGATCGTCGCGAGGCGGTGGGCGATCACGAGGGTCGTGCGGCCGTGGCTCAGGCGTTCGAGCGCGGCCTGGATCACCGCCTCGGACTGGGCGTCGAGCGCGGATGTGGCCTCGTCGAGGAGCAAGATCGGGGTGTCGCGCAGCAGCGCCCTTGCGATGGCCACGCGCTGGCGCTGGCCCCCCGAGAGGTTCGAGCCGCGGGGGCCAGCGGGGCTTTCGAGGCCCGCGGGCAGCTGGCGCAGGAAGTCGGCGACATGGGCGGCCTCGACCACCTCGTTCAGCCGGCTCTCGGGGATGTCGGTGCGGCCGAGCAGGATGTTCTCGCGGATCGTCTCGTCGAACAGCAGCGCGTCCTGCGTCACGACGGAGATCTGGCCGCGCAGCTCGGCCAGGGCGAGGGCCGTCACCGGCGTGTCGCCGAGCCTCGCCTGCCCCGATTGCGGCTCGACGAGGCGGGTCAGGACGTTGAAGACCGTGCTCTTGCCCGCCCCGGAGGCGCCGACGAGGGCGGTCGTCTTCCCGACCTTCGCGGTGAAGCTGACGCCGTTCAGCACCTTCTCGGTCTCGTAGGCGAAGTGGACGTCGTCGAAGACGATGTCGGCATTCGCAGCGGCGATCCGCGCGGGGGCGGCGGGGGTGGTGATGGTCGGGCGGAGGTCGAAGATGTAGTAGAGCCGTTCGAGCGAGGCGGCGGCGATCTGGAACGTCCCCGTCAGCCCGCCGAGGCGGCGCAGCGGCTGGAAGGCCAGCGCCATGGCGGTGAAGAAGGACATGAACTGTCCCACCGTCTTCTCGCCCTCGATGATCTCGCTGCCGCCCAGAAGCAGCACGCCGAAGAAGCCGACGCCGGTCATGATGTCGATCATGCCGGGCAGCATCGAGGTGCCGGCGGTGGTCTTCACCTGTGCTGTCACGATCCCGTCCACAACGGCGCGGAAGCGGTTCAGCTGGTAGCCCTCCATCCCGTTCAGCTTGATCGGGTTGATGCCGTGGAAGATCTCGTCGAGCCGGGTCGAGCGTTGCGTCGCCTGGTCGCGCATCTGGCCGGTCTTGCGGCGGACGTATTTCTGCAGCGCCCGGGTCGGCAGGATCAGCACCGGAATGCCGATCAGCGCCACCGCGGTCCAGACCCAGTCGATGCTGACGGCGACGGTGAAGAGCGAGGCGAGCGCCACCACGTCGCGGCCGATGCTGGAGATCAGCACCTGCCAGATGTTCTGCACTGCCTGGGTGTCGCCCTGCACCCTCTCCATCAGGTAGCCCGGCGCGTTCTTCTGGAAGTAGGTGGAATCGAGGGTCATCATGTGGCCGAGCATGTCGATCTGCATGTCGGTCGAGCTGCGCTGCGCGACGCGCACCAGCAGCACCCTGTAGATCACGCCGGAGAAGGCGCGCACGACGAAGAGGCCGAGGATGGCCGTTCCGACCCACCAGAGGGCGCCGAAGTTGCCGCCGATGAAGACGCGGTCGAACATCGGCTGCAGCATCCAGCTGAGCAGGCCGACGGTGGAGCCTTCGACGACCATCATGGCGAAGGCGACCGCGATCCATTTCCAGTGGGCGCCGACGTAGTCGCGCCAGAGGCGGCCCATCAGTTTCGTGGAGGTCTGGGTCTCTGGCACGGGCGGACTCCGGTCTGTTCCGGCCGGGTGCCTAGCGCGAAAGGCGCCGCTTTGGAAGGGCGGCGCCTTCCTGCGGGTCAGGGCAGCGGGATCAGCGGCAGGCCCGCGAGGGAGACGGCGAAGGTCAGCAGGACGAAGGCGGTCCACGCTGCGGCGGCGGCCCAGGTGGCGGTTCGGGCGCCTCCGGCGGGCAGCAGCGCGTGGGCGGCGAGGCCTGCAAGGGGCAGGGCGTGCATCGTGTGGGTGGCGAGGAAGTGGGGGGCGCGCAGGTCGCCGACCTCGCGCGACCAGCCGAGCACGGGCAGGGCGGCGCCGGTGGCAGGGGTGCCGACGAAATGGCCGGGCAGGCTCGCCAGGGTGCCCGCGATCGGGAGGGTCAGCAGGAAGGTGCCGACGAGGCCGAGCGCGATGGAGGTTTGCAGCGCGGGGGAGAGGCCGGTGGCGGCGTTGCGCCAGATGGCGATGCCGAAGACCAGGCTGGCCGAGGTCAGGGTGACGGCGAAGACGCCCATCAGGCCATAGAGCCTTTCCATCAGCGGCGAGGAGACGTTGTAGTGCGAGGCGGTGCCAAAAAGCGCCGCGCCGCCGATCCAGGCCAGTTCTGCCAGGATCGTGAAAATGACAACGGCGATGTAGAGGCGGTAGCCGCGGCTTTCCTGCATGCCGGCGGGCAGCCAGCGGGCGAAGACGGCGAGGCTGAGGACATAGATCGCGAGGGCGACCTGGAACTTGATCGGCTTCAGCCAGACGCTGTCGCCCTGGAACTGCCGCGGGTCGAGGGCCGCGGCGGCGAGGGTCAGGACCAGAGACAGGGTCAGGAGCAGGCCGAAGGCGGCGAGGCGCGGTTCGGCGAAGAGGGGTCCGGGGCGGGGCAGGGGTTCGGAAAGGGCAGCGAAGGTCATGGGGCGACTCCGGTCTGGGTGGTGGCGCGACGGGTGGCGCGGAGGGCGGTGAAGGCGAGGAGGCCGATGGGGCCGAACAGGAAGGTGAGGGCGAGGCAGGGCAGGAGAAGGAGATGTGGAATCGCCTCGGCCCGCGCGCGGCGGGTCTCCCAGGCGCCGATGAAGAGGTCGAAGGCGAGGTAGTGGAGCCATCCCGCCAGCGCGATCCCGGGATCGGTGAACAGCGCCTGCACCTCGGCCAGGGAGCCGAAGCCGCCGGGGGCTGAGGTCCAGAAGGCGAGGATCAGGGCGCCGTAGGCGACGGAGAGCAGCAGCGGGAGGACGAGGCCCGCGACCAGATCGGCGAGGCGGGGCGCGAGCGGCGACAGGGCGAGCGCCAGCCAGCCGAGGAGGGCAAGGGGATTGGCGAGGGCAAAGAGCGACTCGGGGGACATGGCGGGCCTCATCTTGACGGTGGCAAGACGGAGGGTAGGCGCAATCCTGACGATGTCAAGATAATCCTTTCGGTGTAAAGATTGACGTCGCCCGTCCGCCCCGCTAAGCCCGGCTCCCATGGATGAACGCAAGACACCCTATCATCACGGCGATCTGCGCAGCGCGCTTCTGGAAGCGGCCGAGGAGGTGCTGGCGGAAACCGGCGTCAGCGGCTTTTCCCTTCGGCAGGTCGCGCGGCGGGTCGGGGTCAGCCACGCGGCGCCCGCCCATCACTTCGGCGACGCGAAGGGGCTGCTGGCGGCGCTCGCGGCCGAGGGGTTCCGGCGGTTCCTCGCCGCGATGGAGGCACGGGCCGCGCTGGCCGGGGACGATCCGCGGGAGCGGCTGATCGGCTCGGGCCTCGGCTATCTCGACTTCGCGCAGGGCAGTCCCGCGCTGTTCCGGCTGATGTTCTCGGCGCCCATGGAAGGGGCGAAATCCGCGGAACTGGCCGACGCGGGCACAGCCGCCTTCCGCCACCTCGCCGAGGGCATCGCGCGGCTTCGGGGCGAAGATCCCGGTCCGGCGGCCGATCCGCTGCTCTACGGCGTCTGGAGCCTCGTGCACGGTTTCGCCGAACTCCTCATCTCGGGCCGGATGCCGCCGGTGCAGGCCATGTCCGCGACCGAGCGCGAGGGCTTTCTTCGCGGCATCCTGCGGGACGTCGTGACCTGAGGTCCGGCGGTCCATTGACCCTGCCGCGCCCCGGGCCTACCACTCCGGGGCCATGCTTGCAGGAGCCGCCGAATGAGCCTTTCCAACGGACGCCACTACCTTGCCATTCCCGGCCCCTCGGTCATTCCCGACCGGGTCCTGAACGCCATGCACCGCGCCGCCCCGAACATCTATACCGGCGAGCTTCACGACATGATGCCGGGGCTGATCGCCGATCTTCAGGCGGTGGCGAAGACGAAGCATCACTGCGCGATCTACATCGTCAACGGCCACGGCGCCTGGGAGGCGTCGCTGGCCAACGTGCTGTCGCGCGGCGACGAGGTGCTGGTGCTGGCCACGGGCCGCTTCGCCCACGGCTGGGCAACGATGGCCGAGCAGCTGGGCGCGAAGTGCACGATCATCGACTACGGCAGGCGCGCGGCGGTGGACCTCGGGCAGTTGTCCGAGGCGCTGGAGGGCGACAAGGGCCACCGCTTCAAGGCGGTGATGCTGGTGCAGGTCGATACGGCCTCCTCGGTGAAGAACGACATCGCGGCGGTGCGCCGGACCATGGACGCCGCCGGTCATCCCGCGCTGCTGATGGTCGACTGCATCGCCTGCCTGGCGGTGGACGATTTCCACATGGACGACTGGGGCGTCGACGTCATGGTTGCGGCCTGCCAGAAGGGTCTGATGACGCCGCCGGGGCTGGGCTTCGTCTTCTTCAACGACAAGGCGGACCGGGCGCGGAACAGCGCGAACTGCGTCACCCATTACTGGGACTGGCGGCCGCGGGCCTTTCCGGAAGAATTCTACATGCGATTCGACGGCACCGCGCCGACGCATCACCTCTACGGCCTGCGCGCCGCGCTCGACATGATCAACGAGGAGGGGCTGGCCAACGTCCACGCCCGCCATGCGACGCTGGCCCGCGCCGTCTGGGCCGCGCTCGATGCCTGGGCGGTCGAGGGGCCGCTCGAGCCGAACATCGCCGATCCCGCCCTGCGCGCCCACGCGGTGACGGCGGTGCGCATCGGCGCGCCCAACGGCGAGGCGCTGCGCAGCTGGCTGACCGAGAACGCGGGGGTGACGCTGGGCCTCGGCATCGGGATGGTCGATCCCGGCCAGCCCGGCGCCGACGGCTTCTTCCGCATCGGCCACATGGGCCACGTCAACAGCCACATGGTGATGGGTGTGCTCGGCACCATGCAGGCGGGGCTGACGGCGCTTGGCCTGCCCCACGGCAAGGGCGCGCTGGACGCCGCCGCGGCGGTCTGCGCGCAGGTCTGAGCCTGAAGCCCGGCTTCCGGCCGCGCGCAAGTCGCGGCCGGGGCTTGCGGCTCAGGAGCCGCCGCTGAGGTCGATCTGGATCATGTAGCCGTCGACGTCCATCGGTTGCGTCACGGCGATCTGCCCCTCGACGCCGGCGGGGCCGGAGAACAGCAGGCGGTTGTCGGACATCATCCGCGTATCGGTCTCGTAGCCGTTGTCGTTCAGATCCTGCGCCCAAGTTTCCAGCATCGGCGCCGGATCCTCGGCCACCTCCACCTGGAACAGGTGGGTGCCGGTGCCGATGGTGCGGTCGCTCACCACTTCGTAATTGTCGGGCAGCCGGATCGGCTCGGGGATCCAGTCGGGTTGCCCGGCATGGGCGGCTCCGGCAAGGCCCGCGGCAAGGGCCAGCACGGCGGCGGCGTTCCTGAAGTGTCTCATCCTGTGTCCTGTCGAAATCGCGTCGGTCGGGGGCGCGTCGCCCCCATGGGTGAAAGGCATCTGCGGCAAGTCAAGGCGGACGGCCTTGGGCGGGTCCGGTCGGCGGACCTCACATCGCCTTGCGCAAGGCCTGGGCAAAATCCCGCCAGAGGTCTTCGGGTTCCTCCAGCCCGAGGCTGAGGCGCACGAGTTGCGGAGATACGCCGAAGCGGTGCATGGCATTGTGCTCGGGCGATTGCGCCAGCACGGCCTTCGCGGGCATCACCAGGCTTTCGAAGCCGCCCCAGCTGACTCCGATCCGGAAGAGGTCGAGCGCGTTGCAGAACCGCTCGATATCGACGCCCTCCGCCAGTTCCACCGACAGCAGCCCGGCCCGACCCGACAGCCCGGTTTCGGGGCCGGGCACGGGAAGATGCAGCGCGCGCACCTCCGGTGTCCGGGCCAGCCTGTCGGCGAACAGGGCGGCGGCCGCGTCGTGCTGGCGCATCCGCGCGGGCAGGGTACGCAGGCCCCGGGTCAGCAGGAACGCCTCGAACGGCGCCAGCTTCGCACCGAGCAGCGCCAGCGTCAGGCTGCGGATCTGCGCGATGTGGTCGGTCGACCCCACGACGATGCCGGCCACCGTGTCGGAATGGCCAGAGATATACTTCGACGCCGAATGCAGCACGATGTCGACTCCCCGCGCGAGGGGCAACTGGAAGACCGGGGTCGCCCAGGAATTGTCGATCACAGTGAGGCAGCCGTGGCGGCGGGCATGGGCCGCGGTACGGGCAAGGTCCGTGGTCTGGAACTTCACCGAGTTGGGGCTTTCCAGGTAGGCGAGGCGCACACCCTGCAGCAGGTCCGGATCCTCGGCGAAGGCGGCGGGCGGGTGATAGGTGATGTCGATGCCGAAGGGGCGCAGCAGCCGTTCGAACAGGCGGTAGGCGTCGGGATAGACATGCTCGACGCAGGCCACGCGGTCGCCGGGGCGCAGGAAGGCGAGAAGCGCGCCCGAGATCGCGCCCATGCCGGAAGCGAAGGCGACCGCCGCCTCGCCGCCCTCCGCCCGCGCCATGAGGTCCTCGAAGGCGGCGACGGTCGGGTTCGTCACCCGGGTGTAGATCGGCGCGCTTCCCTGTCCCGCCATACGCGCGGCGAAGGCGCCGTAGTCCGGGAAGGTGAAGAGCGAGCTCTGCACGATGGGTGGCGTGACGGACCCGGCGGTGCCGAAGGCAGCGGCGAGAAGGGTTGCGAGCGACTCTTCCATCTTTGCGATATCTCCCTGATGTTCGGAGGCCGCCCCTGTGCGGCGCGAGACCGGTGTCCCGGCAGCGGGTCGGCGCTGCACCCGTACGACCTTGATAGGGTGCACGTTGCAATGTCGCCAGCGGCGCGCGCCGTGACTCGGGGGCGGGGGCGGCGATTCCGGGAGGGGATTCTGTGCGCGACGGGGGAGATTCGGGGCCAGACGGGGGTGGCCTGAGGCTGCACGGGGCACCGGGGGCCTGCTCTCCTTCCCGTGATGCCTCATCAAAACAATGACTTACGGAGAAATATGACAGAAATTCGGGCTGCCGGAACTTTTCTTGGAAAAAGCACTTGCGGACCCCCGGCCTCATCCGTAAATACCCCCTCACCGGCGGCGCTGAGGCGCACGGCGGGGCGCCAGACGGGGTTGGGACGGTAGGTTCTGACAGACGAGGCGGCGACAACCAGGGCAGACGAGGCGGGGCGCGCCGGCAAGATAGGGCGCATC
>NZ_PNOS01000070.1 GCF_002869745.1 Oceaniglobus roseus | reverse complement strand
ACCGGCTGGCCAACACGGTGGCCATGATCGGCCCCGGCTGGAGCGACGGTCCGCCGCCGCTCACCGCGTTGCGCAAGGCCGCGCACCGGTCCGGCCGCCGCGCCTTCGCGTGGAAGCTGCCGCCGCGCGACGCGGCCGCCGCGCGGGCCATGGGCTGGCATGTCCACCGGGTCGGGGTCGAGGCCATCGTCGAGACCCGCGCCTTCGATCCCCTCGGCCCCGGTGGCCGCCAGCTGCGCCGCAAGCTGAAGAAGGCCGCCGCCGCCGGGGTCGAGGTCGCCCGCGCCGAAGGTCCGCTGCCGATGGCGGAGATGCTGCGCATCGACGCCACCTGGCAGGCCGCCCATGGCGGTGCGCGGGGCGTGACCATGGGCCGGACCGCCCCCGCCACCCTCGCCTTGCAGGAGGTCTGGACGATCCGCCGGAACGGGCAGCTGGTCGGCTTCGTCAGCTTCCATGTCGCGGCGCGGGAGCGGACGCTGGACCTGATCCGCCACGCCCCGGGCCTTCCCGACGGCGCGCTGCACCTCGCCGTCGCCACCGCGATCCGCACCGCCCGCACCGAGGGCGTGGCCCGCGTGAGCCTTGCCGCGGTGCCGGATCCCGCCGGGCCCGGCTGGCTGACCCGTCCCTTCGCACGCCGCGCCGGCAGCGCCGGGCTGCGCCAGTTCAAGGCGAGCTTCGCGCCGCGCTGGCAGCCGGTCCATGCCGCCGCGCCGGACCGGCTGTCCCTGCTGCTTGGCGCGCTCGACCTCGCACGGGCGGTGAACCGTCCGCCGACAGCGGATCCGGCCCCCGGTCACGCCGATATCGAAGGGGGTCGGGCCACGGCGGCATTTGCCCCCGCCCCCGATCCGTGGCAAGAGCGGCGCAACTGACCTGCCGCTGCAACCCGGGATCCAAATCATGTCCGATCTTCTCTCCCGCCTGCTGGACGAAAAGCCGTTCCTGCTGGCCGACGGCGCCACCGGCACCAACCTTTTCAACATGGGCCTGCAATCGGGCGACGCGCCCGAGTTCTGGAACGTCACCGACCCGGACAAGATCCGCACCCTCTACCGCGGCGCGGTCGATGCGGGGAGCGACCTGTTCCTGACCAACACCTTCGGCGGCAACGCCTCGCGGCTGAAGCTGCACCAGGCGCAGGACCGGGTGCGCGAGTTCAACAAGGCGGGTGCCGAGCTGGCGCGCGAGGTCGCGGACAAGGCAGGCCGCCCCGTCGTCGTCGCCGGTTCGGTCGGCCCCACCGGCGAGATCTTCGAGCCGATGGGCCCGCTGACCCACGCCCGCGCGGTCGAGATGTTCCACGAACAGGCCGAGGGGCTGAAGGAAGGCGGGGCCGACGTGCTCTGGGTCGAGACGATCAGCGCCGCCGAGGAATACCGCGCCTTCGCCGAGGCCGCGGACCTTGCGGGGATGCCCTGGTGCGGCACGATGAGCTTCGACACCGCGGGGCGCACCATGATGGGGCTGACCAGCGCGGGCATGACCGAGATGGTGGAGAAGCTGAAGGGTTCGAAACCCGTCGCCTTCGGCGCCAACTGCGGCGTCGGCGCGTCGGACCTGCTGCGCACCGTCCTGGGCTTCGTCGCCGCGGGGACCGAGCGGCCGGTGATCGCCAAGGGCAACGCGGGCATCCCGAAATACCACGACGGCCACATCCACTATGACGGCACGCCCGAGCTGATGGCGGATTACGCCGTGCTCGCGCGGGACTGCGGCGCGCGGATCATCGGCGGCTGCTGCGGCACGACGCCCTCCCACCTCGAGAAGATGCGAGAGGCGCTGGACACCCGGCCCGCGGGCGAGCGGCCGACGCTGGAGGAGATCACCGCGCGGCTCGGCGGCTTCTCCTCGGCCAATGACGGCACGGGCGACGACACCACGCCGACCCGCGCACGGCGTCGCCGCCGCGACTGACGGCCTTCAGGGGCGGAAGATCGGCACCCTCGGCCCGGCCTCCTCGGGCAGGGTGCCGTCGAGCCGCGGATCCGTCGCGATCTCGATCTGCTGCGAGACGGGGACGAAGCCGCTGCGCCGGTAGAAGGACAGCGCGCCCGGGTGGTCCAGCGTGCAGGTGTGGACGTGGAACCGCTCCACCCCGTCCCGCCAGGCCAGTTCGATCGCGCGGTTCATCATCCAGCGCCCGGCCCCCTGCCCCACGAGATCCGGCGCGAGGCCGAAGAACGACAGCACGCAGGCCCCCGGCACGCGGAAGTCCAGTTCGCACAGCCCCATGTCCTCGTCCCCCTGCCGCAGGACGTGGACCTGCACCCGGCGGTCGCGCAGGAGCGACGCCAGCTCGTCGCGCGGCATGACGGCGCGCGAGAACCAGAGCCAGTCGCCCGAGCCGACCCTGCGGTAGAGCGCGAGGTAGCGGTCGGGATCGGGGTCTGGCAGATGCTCGAGCGTCAGCCCCTCGGGCGCGGGCACGTCGCGGGGTGCGGCGGGGCGCGCCATTTCGAGGTGCGTGACCACCGCCGCCACCCTGCCCGGCGGCACATCGTGAAACCCGTCGCTCAGCATCCCCGTCCCTCCGTTGCCGCGCCCTCTATAGCGGCGGCGTCAGAACAGCGAAAGCTGGTCGCCCGGCCGCGGCGGGACGCGGAACAGGTCGCGGCGCAGCGGCGGCAGCGCGACGTCCAGCCCGAGCCGCGAACAGGCGAGGTCGAACCGCTTGCCGATCAATTCGGCGTACACGCCCTCGCCGCGCATCCGGCGGTGCCATTCGGCGCTGTATTCCTTGCCCCCGTGCATCTCCCTCAGCCGCGACATGACCTTCGAGGCGCGGTCGGGATAATGGGCGCGCAGCCAGTCGACGAACAGGCCCGAGACCTCCAGAGGCAGGCGCAGCATGATCCAGCTGGCCGCCACCGCCCCGGCGTCGCGGGCGCTTTGCAGGATCGCCTCGACCTCGGTGTCGGTCAGGCCGGGGATCACCGGGGAGACCATGACCCGCACCGGGCAGCCCGCCTTCGCCAGCGCCTCGATCGCCTTCAGCCGCCGCGCGGGGGCAGGCACCAGCGGCTCCAGCCTGCGGGAGAGCGTCGCGTCGAGCGTGGTGACGGAGATGCCGACCTTGGCGAGCCCCGCCTGACCCATCTCGCCCAGGAGGTCCGCGTCGCGCTCGATCAGCGTGCCCTTGGTGGCGATGGTGACGGGGTGGCGGAACTCCGACAGCACCTCGAGACAGCCGCGCATGATCCGGCGGGACTTCTCGATCGGCTGGTAGGGGTCGGTGTTGGTGCCGATGGCGATGGGGGCGACGCGATAGGCCTTCGCCGACAGCTCCTTCGCCAGCCGGCGCGGCGCTTCGGGGCGGGCGATCAGCTTCGTCTCGAAGTCGAGCCCCGGCGACAGGCCGAGATAGGCGTGGGTGGGCCGCGCGAAGCAGTAGATGCAGCCGTGCTCGCAGCCGCGATAGGGGTTGATCGAGCGGTCGAAGCCGATGTCGGGGGAGCTGTTGCGGGTGATGACCTTGCGCGGCACCTCGACGCTGACGGTGGTCCTGAGCGGCGGCAGGTCCTCCTCCCGGTCCCAGCCGTCGGACTCGCGGACATGGGCGTAGGGTTCGAACCGGCCGTCGGCATTGGACAGCGCGCCGCGGCCCTTGGCGCGGGCCAGAAGCTCGGGGTCGGGAACGGGATTCGCGATGCGATGCGGCATGGGGGGACGTTGGAACATTAAGCGAACATTCACAAGAGGGGCGCATCGTGGGGGCCGCGCCTCATCATCTTCATGCAAATTTTGGAGGCTTGGCGCCCTTGCGCGGGCCACCTCCGGGGCGCAGGGTCGCGCAGGACGCGGCGAATGTCGTTATCTGTCGTGTGGCAACGGATATTTGGCGCGAAGAGAGAATCTGAGCCGGGCCGGGGCGCATTCCGCGCGGGCCCGCCATGGAGTGCGATATGGCTGACGACGACATCATTCTTGCCGACCTGCCCGATGACGAGCTTGTGCTGCAAATGCACGACGACCTCTATGACGGGCTGAAGGAAGAGATCGAGGAGTCGGTCCACATCCTTCTGGACCGCGGCTGGGAACCCTACGACATCCTGACCAAGGCGCTGGTCGCGGGCATGACCATCGTCGGCAACGACTTCCGCGACGGCATCCTGTTCGTCCCCGAGGTGCTGCTGGCCGCCAACGCCATGAAGGGCGGCATGGCGATCCTGAAGCCGCTGCTGGTGGAAACCGGTGCACCCAGGATGGGCAAGATGGTGATCGGCACCGTCAAGGGCGACATCCACGACATCGGCAAGAACCTCGTCGGGATGATGATGGAGGGCGCCGGGTTCGAGGTGGTCGACCTCGGGATCAACAACGCGGTCGAGAAGTACATGGCGGCGCTGGAAAGCGAGAAGCCCGACATCCTCGGCATGTCGGCGCTGCTGACCACCACGATGCCCTACATGAAGGTGGTGATCGACACGATGGTCGCCCAGGGCATCCGCGACGACTACATCGTGCTGGTGGGCGGCGCACCGCTGAACGAGGAATTCGGCCGCGCCATCGGTGCCGACGCCTATTGCCGCGATGCCGCCGTGGCGGTGGAGACGGCGAAGACCTTCGTCGCCCGCAAACACAACCAGATGGCCGCGGGCGGCTGAGGCCGCCGTCCCCTCACATCCAAGCGGACCGGGCGCGCGCTACTTGCGCACGCCCGAGAACTGCGCCTTCCAGGCGTCGCGCTCGTCGTCGGTGATCTTGCGGAAGGTCACCTCGGGCACGGTGAAGGCGTGGCCCGCCGGAAGCACGTCGAGCGCCGCCGCCACGTCCTCGGGCCAGTCCCCGTTCTCCGTCCCCATGGCCGTCATCAGCTCTGCCGCCGCGTCCGGGATGAAGGGCTTCGACAGCACCGCGTAGAGCCGGACAAGGTTCAGCGACAGCCGCACCATGGCCGCCGCGCGCTCGGGGTCGGTCTTGAACACCGTCCAGGGCGCGTTGGCCTGCAGGTACTCGTTCCCCAGCACCCAGATCGCGCGCAACTCGGCCGCGGCCTTCCGGATCTCGATGGCCTCCATGAACCGCTCGTAGGCGCGGATGCGCGTCGTCAGGTCGGCGATCAGCTTCTCCTCGGCCTCGCCGAAGCTGCCACCGGCAGGCACCTCCTCGCCGAACTTCGAGCGGCAGAACTTGGTGACGCGCGAGACGAAGTTGCCCAAGACGTCGGCCAGGTCCTTGTTCACCGAGGCCTGGAAATTCTCCCAGGTGAACTCGGTGTCGCTGGTCTCGGGCGCGTGGGAGAGAAGCCACCAGCGCCAGTAGTCGGCGGGCAGGATCGACAGCGCCTGGTCCATGAACACGCCGCGCCCCTGCGAGGTCGAGAACTGGCCGCCCTCGTAGTTCAGGTAGTTGAACGACTTGATGTAGTCGACCAGCTTCCAGTCCTCGCCCGGAATGGTGTTCGCCCCCATGATCGTCGCCGGGAAGCTCAGGGTGTGGAACGGCACGTTGTCCTTGCCCATGAACTGGACATAGCGGACATCGTCGGCGCCGTGATCGACGCGCCACCACCGCTCCCACGCCTCGGCTGGAAGCCCCTGTTCATCGGCCCATTCCCCCGCGCAGGCGATGTATTCGATGGGCGCGTCGAACCAGACATAGAACACCTTGCCCTCCATCCCGGGCCAGGGCTGGTCGCCCTTCTGCACCGGCACGCCCCAGTCGAGGTCGCGGGTGATGCCGCGGTCCTGCAGCCCGTCGCCGTCGTTCAGCCACTTCTTCGCGATCGAGGTCGTCAGCACCGGCCAGTCCGTCTTGCTCTCGATCCAGTCGCTGAGCTTGCCGCGCATCCCCTTCTGCTTCAGGTAAAGATGCTTCGTCTCGCGCACTTCAAGGTCGGTCGAGCCCGAGATGGCAGAGCGCGGGTTGATCAGGTCGGTCGGGTCGAGTTGCTTGGTGCAGTTCTCGCACTGGTCGCCGCGGGCCTTGTCGTAGCCGCAGTTGGGGCAGGTCCCCTCGATATAGCGGTCGGGCAGGAAGCGGCCGTCGGCAACGGAATAGACCTGCTTTTCCGCCACCTCATCGATCAGCCCCGCCTCGTCGAGCTTGCCCGCGAAATGCTGGGTCAGCTTCCGGTTCTGGGGCGACGAGGACCGGCCGAACTTGTCGAAGGACAGCCGGAACCCGTCCGACAGCTCCTTCTGCACCGCCCACATCCGCGCGCAGTAGTCCGCCACCGGCTCGCCCGCCTTGGCCGCCGCCAGCTCGGCCGGGGTGCCGTGTTCGTCGGTCGCGCAGAGGAACAGCACCTCGTGGCCCCGCTGGCGCATGTAGCGGGCATAGAGGTCGGCCGGCATCTGGCTGCCCACGAGGTTCCCGAGGTGCTTGATCCCGTTGATGTACGGAATGGCGGAGGTGATGAGGATGCGTGCCATGGGATGCCCTGTCTTGCCGGTCGCGCCCCCTTTACCGCAAGCCCCCGGGAAGGGCTAGCGGTCGCGGGAGCGTCCCAGCAGGCGGCCGATCACGAAGGTCGTGCGCGGGGAATAGACATAGGGCGTGCGCGTCTTCGCCGGGCGGCGCATCATCCGCTGGAGGCCGAAGACGATCAGCACCGCATGGGCCGCCGAGACGAAGAGGAACATCGCCGGGGGGCCGAATCGGGCGATCAGCTCGGACACCACGAAGGGCGAGGCGATGGCGCCGACGGCGTAGAGGAACATCAGCGCCGCCGACAGTTCCACCCGTTCCGAGCTGTCGGCATAGTCGTGGGCATGGGCGGCGGAGACGGAATAGATCGGGAAGGTGGCGAATCCGAACAGGGCCGAGCCCAACATCACCGCCGCCGTCCCCCCCGTGGACAAAGCAACGGTGGCGGCGCAGGCGGCGATCCCGGCGGCGGAGAAGGCGATCAGCACCCAGCGGCGGTCGTACTTGTCGGCGATCCAGCCCGCGGGGATCTGGCTGAGCGCGCCGCCAAGGACGAAGGCGGCGAGGAACAGCGCGATCTGGTCCGCCGTCAGCCCCACCTCGACCCCGTAGACCGGTCCGACCATCCGGAAGGCCGAGGCGGTCAACCCCGACACCACCACCCCCGCCGCCGCGAGGGGCGAGCGCTGCCAGGCCATCATCGGGCGCAGGCGGGGGGCCGCGGGCGTCTCGGGCTGCTTCAGCCGGGTGATCGTCAGCGGCAGCAGCGCCGCGCAGCAAAGGAGCGCGAGGAGGTTGTAGGAGACGTAGCTGCCGGGCTCGAGCACCGAGATGAACAGCTGCGCCGCGAGCGATGCGCCCATGTCGACCATGCGGTAGACGCCGAAGGCGCGGCCCCGCGTCTCGTTCGTGACCTTCGCCTGCAGCCAGCTTTCGATCACCGTGTAGCAGCCCGCGACGCAGAGTCCCGACATCACCCGGAACCCCGCCCAGACCAGCGGGTCGATCACCAGCATGTGGGCGAGGATGCCGATGGTGCCCGTGGCGGTGAAGGCGGCGAAGGCGCGGGAATGGCCGATGCTGCCCATCAGCCGCGGCGCCCACCAGCAGCCGATGAAGAAGCCGAAGAAATGGGCCGAGCCGAGAAGGCCGACCTCGGCCTTGGAAAACCCCAGCCCCAGCCCCGAGATCGCGTCGAGCGGGATCAGCCCGCCCGAGCCGATCTGGAGCAGGATCAGCGACAGGAACAGGGCGGTGAAGGAGATCAGCAGGCGCATCGGGTCGCTTGGGGCTTCGGTGGGATCAGCCTGTCACGGTGCCGCGGGGCGCCCCTGCCCCGCTGCGACGCCGTTTTGTCGTTTTCGGATCAGGGCTTGCGGCGGGGCGGGCTGTCGGGGCCCTGTCCGCGCTTGCCGCCGAAGGACTTGCCTCCGGCTTTTTCGGTGGGTTTACCGGCAGGCTTTCCCCCCGGCTTGCCGAAGGGCTTGCCGCCCGGTTTTCCCGGGCCGCCTGCGCGCGGGCCGGGACGCCCCGGCTTGGCGCCGGGCGGAACGAAGCGCTTCGACGGGTCGCGGGCGTCTGCAGCCGCGGCGGCAGGCTTGCCCGCCGGTTTCGGACGCGGCTTGAACCCGGCGCCTTCCGGCTTGCCGCCGTCACGGGGAGCAGGCCGACCCTGCGGTTTGCCCGGCCGGTCGGATTTCTCCCAGGGCTTGCCGCCCTCACGGCGGTCGGATGTCTCGCGGGGCTTGCCGCCCTCGCGCCGCTCCTTCTCCCAGGGCTTGCCGCCCCGGGCGGGGCGGTCCCGCGGCGCGTCGGACGCGGGCGTCTTCCACGACTTCGACCCGGCGGCGCGCGGCGCGTGGCCTTCCGCGGCGGGCTTGCCCTTGTAGGCCGGTCTTTCGGCGCGCGGAGCCTCGGTGCGCGGCGGCGTCATCTCGGTGGCGCGCGGCGCCGGG
>NZ_PNOS01000069.1 GCF_002869745.1 Oceaniglobus roseus | reverse complement strand
TCCGGCCGCGCTGGCGCGACTGCCCGCCGCCCTGCGCGCGACCCTTGCCGTCGCCCACCAGGCCCGGGCCGAGGACCACGGCCGCGTGGCCGAAGCCTATGCCGCCGCGGGAATGGAGGCCGAGGTGCGCGCCTTCTTCGACGATGCGCCGCGCCGCTTCGCCGAGGCGCAGCTGGTTATCACCCGCTCGGGCGCCTCGACCATGGCGGATGTCACGGTGATCGGCCGCCCCGCGATCCTCGTCCCCCTCGCCGCCGCGATCCGCGACGAACAGACGGCCAACGCCCGCGCCCTCGTCGAGGGCGGCGCGGCGGTGCTGATGCCCGAACCCCGCTTCACCCCGGAGGCGCTGGCCGCCGAGGCGCAGGCGATCCTGACCGACCCCGACCGTGCCGCGAAGATGGCCTCGGCCGCCCTGGCCCTTGGCCGCCCCGACGCGACGGAGCGGCTTGTTTCCCTGATCGATTCCCTGCTAACGCCCCGCTGACCAAGGACCAGAGAGATGTTCGACCTGCTGAGAGAGCCCGCGATGAACGCCCCGACCAAGCTGCCCACCCAGATGGGCCCCGTCCATTTCGTCGGCATCGGCGGGATCGGGATGTCGGGCATCGCCGAGGTGCTGCTGAACCACGGCTACACCGTCCAGGGCTCGGACCTGAAGGCGAGCAAGATCACCGAGCGGCTGGAATCCCTCGGGGCGAAGGTCTTCATCGGGCAGAGCGCCGAGAACCTCGAAGGGGCCGAGGTCGTCGTCATTTCCTCGGCGATCAAGCCGGGCAACGCCGAACTCGATGCGGCGCGCAAGCGGGGGCTGCCGGTGGTGCGCCGGGCCGAGATGCTGGCCGAGCTGATGCGGCTGAAGTCGAACGTCGCCATCGCCGGCACCCACGGCAAGACCACGACGACGACCATGGTGGCGACGCTGCTGGACGCGGGCGGGCTCGATCCCACGGTGATCAACGGCGGCGTGATCCACGCTTACGGCTCGAACGCGCGGATGGGGCAGGGCGAGTGGATGGTGGTGGAGGCCGACGAAAGCGACGGCACCTTCAACCGCCTGCCCGCGACCATCGCCATCGTGACGAACATCGACCCCGAGCACATGGAGCACTGGCACGATTTCGACCGGCTGCGCCAGGGGTTCCTCGACTTCGTGTCGAACATCCCGTTCTACGGCCTCGCCGTGTGCTGCACCGACCATCCCGAGGTGCAGGCGCTGGTGGGCCGGATCACCGACCGCCGTGTCGTGACCTTCGGCTTCAACCCCCAGGCCGACGTGCGGGCGGTGAACCTGCGTTACGAGGCGGGGGTCGCGCACTTCGACATCGCGCTGCGGGCCGAGGACATGGTGATCGAGGGCTGCACCCTGCCGATGCCGGGGGATCACAACGTGTCGAACGCGCTGTCGGCCGTGGCCGTGGCCCGGCACCTCGGGATGTCCGCGGACGAGATCCGCACCGCGCTGGCCGCCTTCGGCGGCGTCAACCGCCGCTTCACCCGCGTCGGGGAAGTGGACGGCGTGACGATCATCGACGATTACGGCCACCACCCGGTCGAGATCGCGGCGGTGCTGAAGGCGGCGCGCCAGGCGACCTCGGGGCGGGTGATCGCGGTGCACCAGCCGCACCGCTATACCCGCCTGTCCTCGCTGTTCGAGGACTTCTGCACCTGCTTCAACGAGGCCGACGTCGTCGCCATCGCCGATGTCTACGCGGCCGGCGAGGATCCGATCCCGGGGGCGAGCCGCGACGACCTGGTGACGGGTCTGATCCAGCACGGCCACCGCCACGCCCGCGCCATCGTGTCCGAGGACGACCTCGAGCGGCTGGTGCGCGAGCAGGCGCGGCCGGGCGACATGGTGGTCTGCCTTGGCGCCGGCACGATCAGCGCCTGGGCCAACGCCCTGCCCGAAAGGCTGCGCGGGTGAGCGCAGCGCGCCCGCACCGCGCCCCCGGAGCCGTCGCGCTCCGCCGTCCGCCCCCGGTGGCGGGCTGAGATGGAGGGCGCCGCCTTCTACCTGCCGGGCGTCGGCTTCGGCCTCGGTCTCTGGGCCGGGCTGCGCTGGCCCCTCAGGGCGGCGGTGCTGCTCGGCGCGCTGGCGGTCACGGCCTTCCTCGCGCTCTGGGTGATCTCCGGCATGGTGGCCGACGACGCGCTGCTGGCCGACAACGGCTTCGTGATGCGCTGGGTCGTGGCGCCAGGCCTGCTGGCCTTCCTCGCGGGCGAAGCGGTGGGCGTGGGGCTGGCGCGGATCGGCGGCGGGGGCATGGAATGAGCCTGCCGCTGCTTCTCGGCTGTGCCTGGGTGCTGGCAGCGACGGTGGTGGCGCTGCTGCCGATGCGGCGCCAGTACCTGCCGGGCGTGCTGCTGCTGGCCGCGGCACCGGTGCTTCTGGCCTGGATCGGCGCGCGGCACGGCTGGAGCGCGACCGCCCTCGGCACCGCCGCCGTGCTGTCGATGTTCAGGAAGCCACTGGCATACCTCGCCCGCCGCGCCCTGGGCATGCCGCGGACGGGCGCGGAACATGACTCCGGGAAGGATGCCGCATGAGCCTGTCGCTGACCCTTGCCTGCCTCTGGTTCCTCGTCGCCAACATCGGGGCGATCCTGCCGAGCCGCCGCAGCCACTGGCCGCTGGCCTGGGCGCTGATCGCCGTGGGCATCCCGCTGCTGGGCCTCGCCACCTGGCAGCACGGGCCCTGGATCGGGATGCTGCTGCTGGTCGGCGGCGCCTCTGTGCTGCGCTGGCCGCTGCTGTACCTCGGCCGCTGGATCCGGCGCCGCGGCGGGCTGTCGTGAGGCGCGCGATGACCGAAGCCGACCTGCCGACCCCCCGCGGCACGCTCACCCCTGCGCGCCCGCTGGCCGATCTGACCTGGCTGCGTGTGGGCGGGCCCGCCGACTGGCTTTTCCAGCCTGCCGACCGGGACGACCTGGCCGCCTTCCTGCGTCACCTGCCGCGCGACATCGCCGTGTTTCCCATGGGCGTCGGGTCGAACCTGATCGTGCGGGACGGGGGCCTGAGGGCCGTGGTGATCCGCCTCGGCCGCGGCTTCAACGGGATCTCGGTCGAGGACGGGCTGGTGACGGCGGGGGCGGCGGCGCTCGACGCCCACGTGGCCCGTCGCGCGGCCGACGCGGGGCGGGACCTGACCTTCTTCAGGACCATCCCCGGCAGTATCGGCGGCGCGGTGCGGATGAACGCGGGCTGCTATGGCTCCTATGTCGCCGATCACCTGGTCTCGGCCACCGCGGTCGGGCGGGACGGCGCGGTGCTGGAACTGGGTCCCGACGACCTGGGCTTCGCCTACCGCTCCAGCCGCCTGCCCGAGGGGGCGGTGCTGGTCTCGGCCACCTTCCGCGCCGATCCGGGCGATCCCGCCGCGCTTGCCGCGAAGATGGAGGACCAGCTGGCCCGGCGCGACGCGACGCAGCCGGTGAAGGACCGCACCGCGGGCTCGACCTTCCGCAACCCGGCCGGCTTCTCCAGCACGGGCCGCGCCGACGACACCCACGAGCTGAAGGCTTGGAAGGTGATCGAGGATGCGGGGCTCAGGGGCGCGCGGCGCGGCGGCGCGCAGATGTCGCCGAAGCATCCGAACTTCCTCGTCAACACCGGCGGCGCGACCGCGGCGGACCTCGAAGGCCTTGGCGAGGAGGTGCGCGAAAAGGTCTTCCAAAACAGCGGGATTCGTCTAGAATGGGAAATCATGCGCGTCGGTGAACCGGCCGCTGAGGCAGTCAAAGACAAATAATTACAACAAGTGGCCGAAACAGGCCATGCGAGGCGATAAGTGGCGGGTATGTCGAGCAGGACAGACCCCAAGGTGCTGGTCCTGATGGGTGGACCCTCGGCAGAGCGCGAGGTGTCCCTTTCTTCGGGGCACGAATGTGCGGCGGCGCTGCGGGACGAGGGATTCGAGGTGGTCTGCGTGGACGCGGGCCCCGACCTTCCTGCGCGCCTGGCCGAGCATGCGCCCTGCGTCGTCTTCAACGCGCTTCACGGCCGCTGGGGCGAGGACGGCTGCGTGCAGGGCCTGCTCGAATGGCTGCGCATCCCCTATACCCATTCCGGTGTCCTGGCCTCGGCCCTTGCGATGGACAAGCAGCGCACGAAGGATGCCTTCCGCAAGGCCGGCCTTCCGGTGGTGCCCTCTCTGCTGGCGCAGTCGCGCCACGTGCAGGCGAGCCACGTGATGGATCCGCCCTATGTGGTGAAGCCCTACAACGAGGGTTCCAGCGTCGGCGTCTACCTGGTGCACGAGGCGGCGAACGGGCCTCCGAAGCTGGATCCGGCCATGCCCGAATGGGTGATGGTCGAGCGCTTCGCGCCGGGCCGCGAGATGACCGTCGCCGTGCTGGGGGCGGGGGCGGACACCGAGGCGCGGGCGCTGACCGTCACCGATATCCTCACCGACGGCTGGTACGACTACGACGCCAAGTACAAGGCGGGCGGGTCGCGCCACGTGGTGCCGGCGAAGGTGCCGCAGGAGATCCACGCCGCCTGTCTCGACTATGCCCTGCGCGCCCACGAGGCGGTCGGCTGCCGCGGCCTGTCGCGCACCGACTTCCGCTGGGACGAGAGCCGCGGGCTCGACGGGCTGGTCCTGCTCGAGATCAACACCCAGCCGGGCATGACGCCCACCTCGCTTGCCCCCGAGCAGGCGGCCCATTGCGGCATCCCCTTCGGGAAGCTCTGCCGCTGGATGGTCGAGGACGCCTCATGCGACAGATGATCCGCTCGACCACCACGGCGCTGCGCCGCGATCCCGCGCCCTCGCGGCTGAACTACCGGCTCCAGCGGCTGATGCTGACGCCGATGATCCGGCGGCTGCTCCGGGTCGGCCTGCCGTTGGGCTGCGTCGCGCTGGTGCTGGCGATCTACCTGTCGGACCAGGGGCGCCGCGACGGCATCGCGATGCTGATCGAGGACGTCAAGTCGACGGTGCGCGACCGGCCCGAGTTCATGGTCAAGCTGATGGCGATCGACGGGGCCTCGGCCGGTCTGGCCGACGACATCCGCGAGGTGATGGCGGTGGATTTCCCCGTCTCGTCATTCGACCTGGACCTGACGCGGATGCGGCTCGACGTCGCCGCCCTGCCGGCGGTGGCCCGCGTGGACATGCGGGTGCGTCCCGGCGGCGTGCTGGAGGTCGACATCTCCGAACGGATGCCGGTGGCGATCCTGCGGTCGCGCAACGGGCTGGACCTGGTCGACCGCGCGGGCATCCGCGTCGCCCCGCTGGCCGCACGCTCGGCCCGCCCGGACCTGCCGCTGATCGCGGGCACCGGGGCCGAGGGCGCCGTGGACGAGGCGCTGGAACTGTTCGCCGCCGCCGCGCCGCTTTCCGCGGACGTGCGCGGGCTGGTGCGGGTGGGCGAGCGGCGCTGGACGCTGGTGATGGACGACAACCAGTCGGTGCTTCTGCCCGAGAGCGGCGCGGTGCAGGCGCTGGAGCAGGTGATCGCGCTGAACCAGGTGCAGCAGCTTCTGGGCCGCGATGTCCAGATCGTGGACATGCGCAATCCCCGCCGTCCGACCCTGCGCCTGAGCGAAGGTGCAGCCGAGAAGATGCGCGAAATCAAGGTCATGGAACTGGGAGACGACTGAAGATGAAGGACCTTTACCAATCCCAGCGGGCGATGCGTGCGATGCGCAAGGCCGCGATGCAGCGGGGTGTGGTGGCGATCCTCGACGTCGGCACCTCGAAGATCGCCTGCCTGGTGCTGCGCTTCGATGGCCCCGAGGCGTTCCGCGACAGCGACGGCGTCGGCTCCCTTGCCGGGCAGAGCAGCTTCCGCGTTATCGGCGCCGCCACCACCCGCTCGCGCGGGGTGCGCTTCGGCGAGATCGACGCGATGCAGGAGACCGAGCGGGCGATCCGCACCGCGGTGCAGGCGGCGCAGAAGATGGCCAACGTGCGCGTCGACCACGTGATCGCCTGCCTCGCCGGGGGGGCGCCGCGCTCCTACGGGCTGGCGGGGACGGTCGAGGTCGAGGGCGATCACGTCCGCGACCAGGACGTGGCCCGCGCCATGGCCGCCTGCGAGCTGCCCTATTTCGGCGAGGGGCGCGAGGTGCTCCATGCCCAGCCGGTGAACTTCGCGCTGGACCACCGCACCGGCATGTCCGACCCGCGCGGCCAGATCGGCCACACGCTCGCCTGCGACATGCACCTGCTGACGGTGGACGGGGCGGTGATCTCGAACCTGCTCTACTGCATCAAGCGCTGTGACCTCGAACTCGCCGGGCTGGCCTCCTCCGCCTACGTCGCCGGGGTTTCGAGCCTCGTCGAGGACGAGCAGGAACTGGGCGCGGCCTGCATCGACATGGGCGGCGGGGCCACCGGCCTTTCGATCTTCATCAAGAAGCACATGATCTATGCCGACGCCGTGGCCCTTGGCGGCGACCAGGTGACCTCGGACATCTCCAAGGGGCTGCAGGTGCCGCTGGCGACGGCGGAGCGGCTGAAGACGGTGCACGGCGGCGTGGTCGCCACCGGCATGGACGACCGCGACCTGATCGAGATCGGCGGCGAGACCGGCGACTGGGAGCTGGACCGGCGCACCGTGTCGCGGGCCGAGCTGATCGGGATCATGCGGCCGCGGGTCGAGGAGATCCTGGAAGAGGTGCGCGTCCGTCTCGATGCCGCCGGGTTCGAGCATCTGCCGAGCCAGCAGATCGTGCTGACCGGCGGCGGCAGCCAGATCCCGGGACTCGACACGCTGGCGCCGAAGATCCTGGGCCAGCAGGTCCGGATCGCGCGTCCGCTGCGGGTGACGGGGCTGCCCCAGGCGGCCACCGGAGCGGGATTCGCCAGCGCCGTCGGCCTGTGCCTGTTCGCCGCCCATCCCCAGGACGAGTGGTGGGATTTCGAGATTCCGGCCGACCGTTATCCACAGAGATCGCTGCGCCGTGCCGTGAAATGGTTCAAGGACAACTGGTAACCGCTAGATTTTGCGAGGTTTGCGAGATACCGCCGAAAGCCCCGCGAACGTGACCATATTTTGTAGAATTTATGTGTTTTTTGGGTGACGTATCGCCCCGTAAACGATAGAATCGACGGAAACAAAGGCAAAAGCCCCAGGCGCGGGCGGAACAGACAGGCGGACACAGGAATGGCACTGAACCTCACCATGCCCCAGCAGGACGAACTGAAGCCCCGCATCACCGTGTTCGGTGTGGGCGGTGCAGGCGGAAATGCCGTCAACAACATGATCGCCAAGCAGCTCGACGGGGTCGAGTTCGTGGTGGCGAACACCGATGCCCAGGCGCTGCAGCAGTCCTGCGCCCCGGCGAAGGTTCAGATGGGCATCAAGGTGACCGAGGGTCTGGGCGCGGGCGCCCGTCCGTCGGTCGGCGCCGCCGCCGCCGAGGAGAGCATCGAGCAGATCGTCGATCACCTGGCGGGCGCGCACATGTGCTTCATCACCGCCGGCATGGGCGGCGGCACGGGCACCGGCGCCGCGCCGATCATCGCCCAGGCCGCGCGCGAGCTTGGCGTGCTGACCGTCGGCGTCGTGACCAAGCCCTTCCAGTTCGAGGGCGCGAAGCGGATGAAGCAGGCCGAGGAGGGGGTCGAGAACCTCCAGAAGATGGTCGACACGCTGATCATCATCCCGAACCAGAACCTGTTCCGGCTGGCGAACGAGAAGACCACCTTCACCGAGGCCTTCTCGATGGCCGACGACGTGCTCTACCAGGGCGTCAAGGGCGTGACCGACCTGATGGTGCGCCCCGGCCTCATCAACCTCGACTTCGCCGACGTCCGCGCCGTGATGGACGAGATGGGCAAGGCGATGATGGGCACCGGCGAGGGCGAGGGCGACAACCGCGCCATCGAAGCCGCCGAGCGTGCCATCGCCAACCCGCTGCTCGACGAGATCTCGCTGCGCGGCGCCAAGGGCGTGCTGATCAACATCACCGGCGGTCACGACCTGACCCTGTTCGAACTGGACGAAGCCGCCAACCGCATCCGCGAGGAAGTGGACCCGGACGCCAACATCATCGTCGGCTCGACGCTGGACGAGGTGATGGAAGGGCGTATGCGCGTCAGCGTCGTCGCCACCGGCATCGACGTGTCCGACGTGCAGACCGAAATCCCGGTCCCGCGCCGCCGCATGGCCGAGCCGCTGAAGTCCGTCACCACGCTGGAAGAGCCCGCGGCCCCCGTCGCCGCCCGTCCGGCCGCACCGGCGCCGCAACCCGCCCAGCCGCGGTTCCAGCCGCAGCCCGAGGCCGCGCGTCACGAGCCCGAGGCCGAGGAGGTCGACGACTTCTTCTCCGACATGATGCCGCACCGCGCGCAGGAGACCGCGTCGCAGGATCTGTTCGGCGAGCCGATGGATGCCGCCGACGACACGCCGCCCCCGGCCTACCGCCCGCAGCCCCAGCCCCAGCCGGCGGCGTTCCAGCCCCGCGCCGAGAGCCGCCCGCAGAACGACGCCGAAAGCTTCGTCGCACCCCGCGCGCGCACCGGCCAGCCCTCGCCCGAGGCGATGGCCCGTCTCCAGGCCGCCGTCCAGCGCGCCCCGGGCCA
>NZ_PNOS01000068.1 GCF_002869745.1 Oceaniglobus roseus | reverse complement strand
CCGCCTACCTGCCGCTCGACCCCGACCACCCAGACGAGCGGCTGGCCTTCATGCTGGCCGACGCCGCCCCCGCGCTCGTCGTCGCCGAGGCGGACCGCCACGCCCGCCTGTCCCGCCTCACCGACGCGCCGCTCCTCACCCCCGACCCCGACCCGACCCTCCCCGCCACGCCGCCCGCCCCCACCGCGACCCCCGACACCCTCGCCTACGTCATCTACACCTCCGGCTCCACCGGCCGACCCAAGGGCGTCATGGTCGGGCACCGCGCCATCGTGAACCGGGTGACCTGGCTCGACCGGGCGCTCGAGGTCACGGCGGAGGACCGGATCGTGCAGAAGACGCCCTACGGCTTCGACGTCTCGGTCGGAGAGATCTTCCTGCCGCTGATCGCGGGCGGGACCCTCGTCATCGCGCGGCCGGCGGGGCATGTCGACGTGACCTACCTGTCCCGCCTCATCCGCGAGGAGAAGGCGAGCATCGTGCATTTCGTCGCCCCGCTCATGGAAGCCTCGCTGGCCGTCGCCGACGCGGAGGACTATGCCAGCCTGCGCTTCGTGATGTGCTCGGGCCAGGCCCTGCCGCGCGCCGCGCAGGACAGGTTCGCCGAGCTCTTCCCCGATGTCGCGCTGCACAACCTCTACGGCCCGACCGAGGCCGCGGTCGAGGTCACGCACTGGCCGTGCCATGCCGACGATCCGCGCACCGGGCCGGGGGTGCCGATCGGGCGGCCGATCGACAACGTCGCGATCTACATCCTCGACGACGCGCTGAACCCGGTGCCGCAGGGGGTGGCCGGACATCTCTACATCGGCGGCGTCGCCCTGGCGCGCGGCTACCTGAACCGGCCGGACCTGACGGCGGAGGCCTTCGTGCCCGACCCCTACGGCCCGCCCGGCGCGCGGATGTACCGCTCGGGCGACCGGGCGCGGTATCTGCCGAACGGCGCGGTCGACTACCTCGGCCGCAGCGACGACCAGATCAAGGTGCGCGGAGTCCGCATCGAACCGGGCGAGATCGAGGCCGCGATCCGCGCCTGCGGATACCCCGGTGCGGCGGTGATCGCGGCACCGGATGCGAGCGGTGCGCTCGGGGTGCTGGCCTATGTGGTGGCCCCGCGGCTGGACGAGGCCGAGTTGAGGATGAACCTCGCCGCGCGCATCCCCGACCACATGATCCCCTCCGCCTTCATGGCGATCCCCGCCCTGCCGCTGACGCCGAACGGCAAGCTGGATCGCAAGGCCCTGCCGCGCTTCAACTTCTCCCTGGCCACCGAGTACGTCGCGCCGCGCACCGGGACGGAAGCGCGGATCGCCGCGATCTGGGGCGAGGTGCTGGGCCGCGACGAGATCGGCGTCGCCGACAATTTCTTCAAGCTCGGCGGTCACTCGCTGAAGGCCGTGACCGCGCTGAACCGCATCCGCGAGACCTTCGGCGTGGAGATCGGGCTGGAGAAGGCGTTCGCGCTGCAGACGGTCGAGATGTTCGCGCGTCACATCGACGGGCTGGCCCCAACGGCAGATCCGGGCCGCACCGGGCGGAAGCCGGTGCGGATATGACGGCGGCGGCGCTTTACAACCGGCTCCTGACGCTGGGGCTGACGGTGGCGGCCGAGGACGGCGACATCGTTATCGACGGCCCTACGGAACGGCTCGACGACGGTCTCGTGGAAGAGATCCGCGCGCACAAGGCCGCGTTGCTGGACCATATCGCGGCACGGGAGATCCGGCGCCGGGCGGCCCCCGGCGACAGCCCGCTCTCGGCCCAGCAACAGCGGCTGTGGTTCCTCGACCAGCTCGATCCGGGCAACCCGGCCTACAACATCGCCGCCGCCTATCGCCTGCGGGGCGCGGTGGATGTCGCGCGGCTCCAGTCCGTGCTGGACCGGATCGTCGCCCGCCATGCCGCCCTGCGCACGACCTTCGTCGCCGCCAGGGACGGGCCGGTGCAGCGGATCGAAACCGGGCTCCGGGTGCCGCTGGAGGTCACCGACCTCGGCGGGCAGGCCGACCGGCACGAGGCGGCGCAGGCTCTGGCCGATGGCCATGCCATGTGGCGCTTCGACCTGGCCAGGGGGCCCCTGCTGCGGGTGTCGCTGATCCGGCTGGACGCCGACGATCACGTGCTGGCCGTCAACATGCACCACATCATCTCGGACGGCTGGTCGCTGGGCGTGCTGATGCGCGACGTCGCCCGCGCCTATGCTGGGCTGCCGCTGGCCGAGCCGACGCTGGACTACGCCGACTACGCGATCTGGCAGAGGAACGCAGGGCAAGGCGCCCACGAGGACGACCTGCGCCACTGGAAGGACCGGCTTGCCGATGTGCCGCCGCTGACGACGCTGCTTGCCGACAACCCGCGTCCGGCGGTGCAGTCGCATCGCGGCGCGCGCGTCGGCCTCGCGCTGGATCCGGGCACGACCGGGCGGCTTCGCGACCTGACTACCCGGCGCGGCGGTTCGCTGTTCATGGTCCTGCTCGCCGCGATGGGGATCGTCCTGTCGCGGCATTGCCGGTCGGACGATCTGTGCATCGGCACGCCGGTCGCCAACCGCACGCGACCGGGGCTGGACGATGTCATCGGCTTCTTCGTCAACATGCTGCCGATGCGCCTTGCGCCCGACCACGACATGCCGCTTGGCGACTACCTCGAAGCTGTCCGCGACACCGTGATGGAGGCCTTCGCGCACCAGGACCTGCCCTTCGACCGCCTCGTCGATGCCTTGGGGATCGAGCGTCAGCTGAGCCACCCGCCGCTGTTCCAGACCGTCCTGACGCTCCGGGAGGCCGAGGGCGCCGGGGCGGCCCTGCCGGGCCTCACGCTCGAGCCGATGGAGCCGGGACGCGTGACGGCGCAGTACGACCTGTCGATCGTCCTTGCCGAGACGGACGAGGGCGGGCTTGCCGGGGCGCTGATTTGGGCCGCGGACCTCTTCGGGGAAGCGCGGATGGCCCGGCTGGCAGGCCACTTCACGAGGCTCCTGCACGCGATGGCGGAGGGCGAAGCGGGCACGCCCCTGCGCGACCTGTCGATGCTGGGGCTGGAAGAGGAGATCCTGCTGACCGGCGGGCTGGCCCGCGGCGCCGCGCGGGAGGTTCCCCGCGGCATCGCCCTGCGCGTCGCCGCGCTCTCGCGACAGGACCCCGATCTGCCCGCGGTCGTCTGCGGCGACATCACCCTGACGCGGCGACAGCTGAACGACCGTGCCGACGCGCTGGCGCGGGCCCTGCAGCGGGCCGGGATCGGCGTCGGTGACGTCGTCGGGGTCCACGCCGCGCCGACGGCCGAGCGCGTCGTCGCGACCCTCGCCGTCGCGCGCGCCGGGGCCTGTCTCCTGCCGCTGGACCCCGGCCATCCGGCGGCCCGGCTGCAATACATGGTCGCCGACGCCTCGGCCGCCGCGATCGTCGGGCGGGATCTGCCCTTCGCCGTCGACTGCCCGGTGCAGGACTTCGACGCGGCGCCGGGAGTGCCGGACCCGGTGACGCCCCCCGCCGAGGCACCGGCCTACGTGATCTACACCTCGGGCTCCACCGGACGGCCGAAAGGCGTGGCGGTGCCGTTCCGGGGTCTCGAGAACCTGGTCGCGTGGCAGGAACGGACGGCCGGGATCGCGTCCGGCACGCGGGTCAGCGCGATGGCGCGATTCGGCTTCGACGGCTCGATCTTCGAGACCTGGCCGACCCTTGCCGCAGGCGGCGTGCTGGTCCTGGCGCCGGCGCCCGCCCAGTCCGATGCGGCGCAGCTCCTGGCCTGGTGGGCCGACCAGCGGCTGGAGGTCAGCTTCATGCCGACGCCGCTGGCCGAGCTTGCCATGGCGCAGGGGGCCTTCCCGGACGGCCTGCGGTGGCTTCTGACCGGGGGCGACCGCCTGCGGCAGGCGCCGCCCGCCGGTGCGCCCTTCAGGCTCGTCAACCTCTACGGGCCGACCGAAACCTCGGTGATCGCCACGGCGGGCGAGGTCGCGCCGGGGGATGCCCACCTTCCGATCGGGCGGCCCATCGACAACCTGCGCACCTATCTCCTGGGCCCGGACCTGTCGCCGGTGCCGCTCGGCGCGGTCGGCCTGCTGCACGTGGCGGGGCCGGCGGTGGCGCAGGGCTACATCGGCCGCGCGGACCAGACCGCCGCCGCCTTCCTGCCCGATCCCTTTGGCCCGCCCGGCGCGCGGATGTACGACACCGGCGACCTGGCGCGATATCTTCCCGACGGACGGCTCGCCTATCTCGGACGGGTCGACGGCCAGATCGGCCTGCGCGGCTATCGCATCGAACCGGGCGAGGTCGAGCGCGCGTTGCAGGAGGCCGCGGACGGCAGAGACGCACTGGTGATCGCCGACGGCGGCAGGCTGCTCGGCTATGTCAAGACGGCCGACGGGATCGACCCCGACGGGGTGCGCGGCGCGATGGCCCGCCTGCTGCCGGATTACATGGTGCCGGAGGACATCGTCGCCCTGCCCGAATGGCCGCTGACCGCGAACGGCAAGCTGGACCGCGCGGCGCTGCCCCGGCCCGAGGCGACGGCGGCGGTCGCCGAGCCACCGCGAACCCAGACCGAAAAGCGGCTGGCGGCGATCTGGGAGGACGTGCTGCACCGGCCCGACATCGGCCGCCACGACAGGTTCTTCGCGCTCGGCGGCCATTCGCTGCTGGCCACGCAGGCGATCGCGCGGATCCGCGAAGGCTTCGACGTCGACCTGCCCTTGCGCATCGTGTTCGAGGCCCGCACGCTGGCCGACCTGGCGGCAGCCATCGACCGGGCGGGGACCGGCCCGGACGCGCTGCCCCCCCTTGGTCCGCGCGATCCGGCGACGGTCGGCGACCTGCCGCTGTCGCCCGCCCAGCGTCGGCTGTGGTTCCTCGAACAGCTCGAACCCGGCAACCCGTTCTACACCATTCCGGCAAGCCTGCGCCTTGAAGGTGCGCTGGATGTCGAAGCCCTGCGCGCGACGCTGGTCGCGCTCGCCGAGCGTCACGAGAGCCTGCGCACGACCTTCGTGGCGGTGGACGGCGCCCCGGTCCAGCGGGTCTCTCCGGTCGCCGATGTACCGCTCGACCTCGTCGATCTCTCGGCCGCGCCGGACCAGGTGGCCGATCATGTCGCGCGGGCCGCGCGCGCGCCCTTCGACCTGGCGACCGGGCCGCTTCTTCGCGCGTCCCTCCTCAGGCTGGGGGCCGACGATCACCTCCTTCTCTTCAACATGCACCACATCGTCTCGGACGGCTGGTCGATGGGCGTGATGATCCGCGACATGGGCGCGATCTATGCCGCGCTGAGCCAGGGGCGCCCGAACCCGCTGCCGCCGCTTGCCGTCCAGTACCCCGATTTCGCGGTCTGGCAGAACGGCTGGCTGACGGGAGAGCGTCTGCGCCGCGACGAGGACTACTGGCGCGCGCGGCTCGGCGACCTGCCGGCGGTTCCCGTCCGGCTGCCGCTGGACCGGCCCCGCCCGCCGGCGCAGTCCCACCGGGGCGCGACCCATTCCTTCGACCTCGATGCAGACCTCGGCGGCAGGCTGCGGCGTCTCGCGGATGGCCGCGGGGCGACCCTGTTCATGGTGCTGAACGCCGCCTACGCCGTCCTTCTGTCACGGATGTCCGGGCAGGACGACATCGTCATCGGCAGCCCCGTCGCGAACCGGCGTCAGCCGGCGCTGGAACACTTGGTCGGCTTCTTCGTCAACACGCTCGTCCTGCGCCATCGGGTCGATCCGGACCGGACCTTCGAGGGACTGCTGGACAGCGTTCGCCAGACCGCCCTCGCGGCCTACGACCATCAGGACCTGCCGTTCGAGCATCTCGTCGACCTCCTGAACCCCGCGCGCGACCTGGGCCACGCGCCGGTCTTCCAGATCAGCTTCGCCCTCCAGAACATGCCGACGCAGACGCTCGATCTGCCCGGCCTCGCCCTGCGCCCGTCCGGGACCGTGGCGACGACGGCGAAGTTCGACCTCACGCTGACCGTTTTCGAGATCGACGGCGGCGCCCTTCACTGCGACCTGGAATACGCCACCGACCTCTTCGACGCCGCCAGCGTCGAGCGGATGGGCCGGGATTATGCGCGGCTGCTGCGCGCGGTCGCCGACGATCCGCAGGCCGCGCTGCGCGACCTGCCCCTGACCAGCGCCGACGACCTGGCGCGGCTTGCGCGGTGGAACGACACCGCCACCGACGGCACCCCGCCCGATGTGGTCCAGGCCATCGCCGCCGTCGCCGCCCGCCAGCCCGACGCGACGGCGGTTTTCTGGCAGGACGAACGCCTGGGCTATGGCGCGCTCGACCGTGCCGCGAACCGCCTTGCCCACGCCTTGCGGGCGGCGGGCGTCGGGGCCGGAACGCTGGTGGGGCTGGGAACCGGCCGCGGCATCGCGCACATCGTCGCCGGGCTCGCCATCCTGAAGGCGGGCGGAGCCTTCGTGATGCTGCCGATGGACGCGCCCCCCGCGCGGCTCCGGCATATCCTCTCGGATACCGCGCTGCGCCACGTCGTCGGACCCCCCGATGGGGGCTGGCCGGCGGAGGTCACGGTGATCGACCCCCGTGCCGAGGGCCATCCCGAGACGCCGCCGCCCCCCGTCGCGGCCAGTGCGGCCAGCCGTGCCTATGTCGTCTTCACCTCGGGCACGACCGGCCGCCCGAAAGGATCTGTCAATACCCGTGCGGGCCTCGCGAACCTCTGCCACTGGTACGGCGCGGCCTTCGACCTCGGGCCCGGCAGCGTGGTCTCGGCCGTCGCCAACATCGCCTTCGACGGCATCCTGCCCGAGATCTGGCCGACCCTGACCCACGGCGCGACCCTGGTGCTGGTGCCCGAGGACACCCTGCGCGATCCCTGGCTGTTGTCGGACCTCCTGGCCGGGACTGGCGTCGACACCCTCTACCTGCCGATGGGCTATCTCGACGCGATCGCCCGGTCCGGCTTCGACTTTCCGCCGACGCTGCGACGGGTCCTGGCGGGCGGCGACCGGATGAAGGGCTATCTCCTCCCGCGGGAGTCGGGGCTGGAGCTTGTCAACGTCTACGGCCCGTCCGAGGTGCAGAGCATCTCGACCTTCGAGACGATCCGGGCCGATCATACCGGCACGGTCTCCATCGGGCGGCCGATCCCGAACGTGCGGGTCCTTGTCGTCGACGGCAGGATGACCCCCCTGCCGCCAGGCGCCGTGGGCGAGATCTGCATCGCGGGCCGGGGCGTCGGCGAAGGCTATCTGAACCTTCCCGCCCTGACGGCCGAGAGGTTCGTGCCCGACCCCCTCGGCCCGCCGGGCGCGCGGATGTACCGCAGCGGCGACATGGGGCGCTTCCTGCCCGACGGCCGCATCGACTTCGTCGGCCGCGACGACGGGCAGCTCAAGATCCGCGGCTTCCGCATCGAGCTCGGCGAGGTCGAGGCGGCCCTTCTGGACCAGGACGGCGTGGCCGAGGCGGCCGTCGTCGCCGCGCCGCTTGCGGAGGGCGATACCCGGCTGATCGCCTATGTCGTCCCGACCGCGCCGCAGCAGACGGGCCGGACGCACTGGGAAAGCACCTTCCAGCAGATCTACGGCGACGAGGCGCTGGTGGCGGGGGACCCCCGGGTCGATGTCGTCGGCTGGACCGACAGCTATACCGGCGCCCCGATCCCGCCCGGGGAGATGGTCGAATGGCTCGACCGGACGGTCGAGACGATCGCGGCGCTCGGCCCGCGCAAGGTGCTCGAGGTCGGGTGCGGGACCGGAATGATCCTCCACCGCATCGCGCCGCTGACGGAGCGATACGTCGCGACCGACCTGTCGCAGAGGGTGCTCGAAAAACTCGACCGCAGCCGACCGGCGCGCGATCCGCGCGTCGTGCTGCACCACGCCCCGGCCGACGACTGGTCGCCGCTCGAAGGACAGGACTTCGATACCGTCATCCTCAATTCGGTGGCCCAGTATTTCCCGTCGCTCGACTATCTCGAACGCTGGCTGGACGCCGCGGTCGCACATGTCCCGAAGGGCTCGATCTTCCTCGGCGACATCCGCAATCTCGCCCTCGCCGAGGCCTTCGCCCTGTCGGTGATCGAGTCCCGTGCGGCCGACGACACCGACATCGGCACGCTGCGTGCGCGCCTCGCCCGGGATCTGGCGATCGAGCCGGAACTCCTGGTCGATCCGGCGTGGTTCTTCGCCCAGGCGGGGCGCAATCCACGCATCACCGGGGTCGCGGTCCTGCCCAAGCGCGGTGCCGCGGTCAACGAACTGACCCGGTTCCGCTACGACGTGGTGCTGACCATCGACGGCGACCGCGCGCGGCAGCCGGAAGACTGGGTCGAGTTCAGGGGCTTCGACGGGATCGAAGAGGCGCTGGGCGCCGCGCCGCCCCGGCTGGCCCTGCGCAGGGTGCCCGATGCCAGGACCCACCGCGCGGCCGCGATGGCAAGCCTTCTGCGCGACCTGCCGGTGCAGGCCGACCTGTCGCACCTGCGCGCCCAGGTGGATGCCATGCCCTCCGCCGTCGCGCTGGACGACCTCGCCGCCCGGCATGGCTACCGGCTCGCCCTCGGCCTGGGGGCGGGCGGGCTGAACGTCGTCTTCTGGCGTGACGGCGGCCCGCCCGACTGGTCCGATCTCCATCCGCGGCCGCCGCGCGTCTCGCCGCGGCACGGCAACGTTCCCTATCAGCCGGAGCGCAATGCGGCGCTGGTCGAGAGCCTGACGGGGGCACTCGCCGCCCGGCTTCCGTCCTACATGGTGCCGGCTTCGCTGGTGGTTCTGGAGCGGTTGCCGCTGACGGCGAACGGGAAGCTGGACCGGCGGGGGCTGCCGGTGCCGGGTGCGGAGGCGCGGGGGGCGCGGCCCGGGGGCGGGGGGGCGGGCCGGGTGGCCGGGATCTGGGCCGAGGTGCTGGGCCTCTCGCCCGACGCGATCGGGATGGAGGACACGTTCTTCGCGCTCGGCGGCCACTCGCTGCTGGCGACGCAGGTGATCTCGCGGCTCCGGGCGGCCTTCGGCATCGAACTGCCGCTCCGGGCGCTGTTCGAGCATCCGACGCTGGCGGCGCTGGTGCCCGCGATCGAGGCGGCGATGGCCGCGGGCGGCGGCACCGAGGACGGACCCAAGCCGCGCGCCGGCACCGGCCCGGCGCCGCTGTCCTTCGCTCAGCAGCGGCTGTGGTTCCTCGACCAGCTGGCGCCGGGCGACACCGCCTACAGCCTGCCGATGGCGCTCAGGCTCGACGGCGCGCTCGACGCGCGCGCGCTCGCCGCGGCGCTCGGC
>NZ_PNOS01000067.1 GCF_002869745.1 Oceaniglobus roseus | reverse complement strand
GGTAATGCCGGCGGGAGGCGAAGAAGTAGTCCGGCACCCGCTCCCAGGTCCGCATGCCCGTGGACACGCTGCCGACGTGGACGACCCGCGCCTCGGGCACGTACCAGGTTTCCCAGCCCGCGCGCGCGGCCCTGAGGCAGAGGTCCGTCTCCTCGTAGTAGAGAAAGAACGTCTCGTCGAAGAGGCCGATCCGGTCGAGCATCGCGCGCCGCGCCATCAGGCTTGCCCCCGCCACCCAGCCGACGCGCTGCGGCGCCTGCGGGATCGGCAGCGGCACCACCCAGCGTTTCAGCAGGCGGCTGACCGGGCCGGTGCGGGCCTCCATCTCGAACGCGCCGGGGATCGAGGGGAAGCGGAACAGCGTCGTGTGGGGCTGGCCGTCCTCGCCGCGGACATGGCCGCCCGCGAAGCCGGCGGCGGGGTGCGCCTCCATGAAGCGCACCAGCGCGCCGATGCAGCCCGGGTCGGGGAAGGCGTCGGAGTTCAGGATGTAGACGTAATCGGGGCGGGTGCCGTCCGGCAGCCCGGCGCGTATGCCGACGTTGTTGCCGGCGCCGAAGCCACCGTTGCGCCCCGCCTGGAGCACGCGCACCCGGCCTCCGGCGGTCCAGCCCCGCCTCGCGACCTCCGCGCGCATCCGCTCGAACGAGCCGTCGCGCGAGTCGTTGTCGACGATCACGATGCCGCCCGGACGGTCGCCCATGTCCGCCAGCGCCGCGGCGGCGGCGCGCAGGGTCATCTCGGGCGTGCGCCAGTTCAGCACTACCGTCAGGACCGAGGGGCGGGAGTCCGTCATGCCGTCACTCCGCCGCGGTGCCAAGGACGGCGCGACCGGGGCGCTGGCGCCGCTCGGCGTCGCGGATCGCCGCCTTCAGCCGCGCGACGAGCACGGCGACGTTGGGCACCAGCACCATGGAATCGTGATCGCCCGGCACCTCGATCACCTCCAGGTCGCTGCACCATGCGCCCCACAGGTTGTCGTGGAAGGCGTATTCACGGGTCCGGGCCACGAAATTGCCGTTCGACACCGGCCAGTGGCGGTCGAGCGGCGGGCGGAACAGCGCCACCGGGCCGTCGTAGGGGCGCGGCTGGTAGACCGCGATGGCCTCGCGGAACGCGGCCTCGATCCGCAGGTCGTTGAAGGTGCCGTCGCCCGCCTCCGGGATCGCCGCGGGACCGCGCAGCCGTCCAAGCTCCCAGGCGAGCCGTTTGCCCGCCCACTCGGAGAGGTAGCGGATGCCCTTGCGGCGGAACTCCTCCCTCTTGATCAGTGCCTTGTCGCGGGCGTTCAGTACCGGGCGGACCGGCACCGGGGTGTCGAGGAAGGCCAGCAGCGCCACCTCATCCCCGGCCGCGCGCAGCTGCTGCGCCGCCTCGAAGGCGGTGATCCCGCCGCCCGAGAACCCCGCCAGCAGATAGGGGCCTTCGGGCTGCACCTGCCGGATCTCGGCGACGTAGGCGGCGGCGGCCTCGGGGAGGCGGTCGTGGGGGGGCTCGTCGCCGGTCAGGCCGCGCGCCTGGAGCCCGTAGACCGGGCGGTCGGTGCCGAGCATCAGGCCGAGGTGGCGCAGGTTCATCACGTTGCCGAACATGCCCGCCACGATGAAGAGCGGCGTGCGCGGCCCGCCGTCGCCCTCGTGCAGCGCGACGAGGTGGCGGAACCGGGTCGCGGCGGTGCCGGCTGCCGTCTCCGGCGCGGCGTCTCCGGCGTCCCCCACGGGGCCGACCTGTGCCGCGATCCGTGCGGCGAGGGCGGCGATGGTCGGGGCCTCGAACAGCACCGAGATCGGGAACTGCACGCCGAAGGCCTTGCGCACCTGCGCGAACAGCCGCACCGCGATCAGCGAGTGGCCGCCGAGGTCGAAGAAGCCGTCCTCGACCCCGACCTGGCCGACCCCGAGGAGGGTCTGCCACATCCCCGCCAGCGTCTCCTCGATCCCGTTCCGGGGCGCCACGTAGGCGCTGTCGAGATCGGGGCGCGCAAAGCTCTGGCCCTCGTCCGCCACCGAGGGATGCGCCGCGTCGGCCTGGCGGATCAGGGCGGGCAGGTCGAGCGACGAGACGACCAGTTCGGCAGCGCCGCTGTCCTTCGCCAGGGCCACGGCGCGCAGCATCGCCGCCGCGCCCTCGTCCGGGCGGATGCCGCGCGCGACCGTTTCGGCCAGCCGTTCCTCTTCCGCCGAGCGCGGCCGCCCGGTCGCGTCGTCGAAGAGGATGTCGCGCAATTCCACCGGCCCCGCCTTGGCGAAGGCGGCGGAGGTGGCGAGGCGCTTCATCGCGAAATCCTCGATCTCGACCAGCACCCGGCCCCCGGCATCCGCGATGGTGATGTCGAACCGCGCGAAGCCGTCCATCCGCGCGCCGGGCGCCAGCCGCATCCAGCTGTGGATCTCCGCGGGCAGCGGCGCGAGGACGCGGATCGTGCCGTAGGAGACGGGCACCCACAGGTGCTCCGGGCCATAGTCCGGGGCCAGCGCCACCGCCCAGCCGGTCGCCATGTCCATCATCCCGGGATGCAGCCGGTAGCCCGCCTGAAGGTCGCCGCGCAGGGCCTCGGGCAGGACCAGCCGCGCCAGCCCCTCGCCCTGGCCGAGCGCGGTCTGCCGCAGGACGTGCCAGCGCGGCCCGAAGGCCAGCTGCGCCTCCTGCGGCGCGGGCAGGTGCCCCTCCGCGGCCTCGGCGGTGTCGGGGCAGCGGGCGCAGATCGCCGCGAGGTCGAGCGTCGGCGCCGTGCCGGACAGCGGCGCGAGGGTCGCCCGGGCGTTCAGCAGGTGTCCGCGCCGCCCGTCGCGCGTCACGTCGCCCAGCACCTCGAAGGCATGCCCCCCGTCGGTCTCGGCCAGCCGCACCCGCATCTCGCGCCCGGCCGGGCCGACCTCGAGGGCGCGGAAGAACAGCAGATCGCGGATCTCGAGGGGGCCGGTGTGCCCGTGGGCCGCCAGCGCCTCGGCCGCGAGTTCGATGAAGCCGGTGCCGGGCAGCAGTGCGTCGCCCGCCCGGGTGCGGTGCTGGTCCAGCACCCAGCGGTCCGATGCGGCGAGGCGCGAGGTGAAGAGCCGCGCGCCGTCGGCATCGAAGCCCGCGAGGTCCAGCAGCGGCTGGTCTGCGGGCCGCGGCTCGGGTTGGGGGGCGGCGGGCCGGGTGGCGTCGGCGGCCATGCCGACTTCGGCCCAGACGCCCCAGTTCAGCGCCAGCACCCGCGTCGCCCCGCCTCGGCGGGCGCGGGCGAAGGCGTTGAGGTACTCGTTCGCCGCGACGTAATCGACCTGGCCCGCCGCGCGGATCGCCGTCGAGGTCGAGGAGAACAGCACCATGAGGTCGAGCGTGCCGTCCGGAAACAGCGCGTCGAGCACGCGCAGCCCGGCGATCTTGGGGGCGAAGACCGCCTCGGACGCCATGACGGTCTTCGACAGCAGGGGAGCGTCGTCGATCGTGCCCGCGGCGTGGATCACCCCGGTCAGCGCGCCGAACCGCGCCTCGGCCGCGTCCCTCGCCGCGCGCATCCGGTCGATGTCGCAGACGTCCGCCACCGCGACCAGAACCGCGCCGCCCAGGGCCTCCAGCCGCTCGACGGCGCGGATGGCGCGGGCGGTCCGGTCCTGCGGGGCGTGGGCATCGCACCAGGCCGGCCAGTCGGCGCGCGGCGGCAGGGCGCTGCGCGAGACGAGGACGATGTTGGCGCGGTGGCGGCGGACCAGATCCTCGGCCAGGGTCAGGGCGATGCCGCCGAACCCGCCGGTGAAGAGGTAGGTGCCGCCGTCGCGGAACGGGCTTTCCGCCGGTTCCGGCAGGGTGACGGCGCGATACTCCCGGCCGAAACGGCGGGCGCCGCGCAGCGCGGCGGTGCCGTTGGCGGGGGTGGCCAGAAGATCCTCCAGCAGCCGCTCCACCAGCGCGTCCCGCTCCGCCCCGGCAGCGCGTCGCCCGGTCAGGAGACCGCCGCGAAGGCGCGGCAGCTCGATGTCGAGCGCGGCGCAGGTGATCCCCGGCATCTCCCGCGGGATCACGCCGAGAGGGCCCGCGACAGTCGCCTTCTCGGGGTGGGGCAGAGGTTCGTCCCCGATCCGCGCCGCACCGGTGGTGACGCAGGTCAGGTGGACCGGCGCCGCGAGGTCCGCCTCCGCGAGCGCCTGCGCGAGGAACAGCAGGCTGTAGAAGCCGTGTTCCATGTTGCGGTCGAAGACGCTGGATCCGGGGCGAAACTCCTCGCCCTCGGTCACCAGCCAGAGGTGGGCGATCCGGTCCGGGAGTCGTCCCTCGGCGGCGAGGTCGGCAAGGAGGCTGTCGTACCCCTCACGCCCGCGCTCGGGCGCGAGGATGAAGTCGCCCTCGGCCCGGCGGCGATAGGTGTCGCCCGAGGCGACGGTGCTGACGACGTGTCCCGCAGCTCTGAGCCGCGCCGCGAGTGCCGCGCCGAGGCCCGAGGCGTCGGTGAAGACCAGCCAGCGGAGCGGTGTCGCCAGCGCCTCGGCAACGTCGCTCTCCAGTTCGGGCAGGCGGGGGCGCCACACCGGGCGATAGCCCCAGTCGGCGATGTCGTCGCGGCGGGCGGGAGTGGTATCGGGCTCGGGGAGCCGTGCGGTGCCCGGTTCGATGAAATAGCGGCTTCTCTGGAAGGCATAGCCGGGCAGCACCAGTCGGTTGCGACGCGACTCGCCCCAGACCTGGGCCCAGTCGGCCTCGTATCCCGTGGCCCAGAGCCGGCCGATCACGCCGAAGAAATACATGTCGTCGGCGATCGCCTCGTCGGGGTGGCGCAGGGAGGACAGGACCTGGTTCGCCTGCACGCCCTCGCACATCCGCGCCAGCGAACTCAGCGCCTTGCCCGGCCCGACCTCGAGATAGACGCGCCGCCGCTCGGCGGAGAGGGTCGCGATGCAGTCGGCGAACATCACCGTGTTGCGCAGCTGGTCGACCCAGTAATCGGGGTCGGTGGCCTGCTCCGCCGTCAGCACCTCGCCGGAGCGGTTCGACAGCACCGGGATCCGCGGTGGCGACAGCGTCAGTCCGCCAAGGTAGGCGCGGTACTCCGGCAGGATCGGCTCCAGCATCCGCGAATGGGCGGCGATGTCGATGGCGATGCGCTGGTGTTCGACCTCGCGGCCGCGCAGCGTGGCGGCAAGGCGTTCCAGCGCGGCATCGGGGCCCGAGACGGCGGTGAGGCCCGGCGCGTTGACGCTGGCGATGTCCAGATCGGGGCCCAGCAGCGGCTCAAGCTCGGCACGGGGCAGGGAGACGGACAGCATCCCCCCCGGCGCCACGCCGTCGAACAGCCGGCCGCGCAGCAGGACGAGGTCGATGCAGTCCTCGAAGCCGATCACCCCGGCCAGGCAGGCGGCGGTGTTCTCGCCCATGGAATGGCCGACCAGAGCCTCGGGCACCACGCCCCAGGACATCCAGAGCTGCGCCAGCGCGTGTTCGACGATCATGATCAGCGGCAGCTGGACGGAGGGACGCTTCAGCGCCTCGGCCGCCGCCGCCCGGTTCTCGGGCGCGGGCAGCCAGAGCGCGCGCAGGTCGTGGTCGAGCTGCGGGGCGAGATGGGCAAGGCCGCGGTCCATCCACTCGGCGAAGACCGGCTCGGTCTCGTAGAGGTCGCGCGCCATGTCGGGATACTGCGCGCCGCCGCCGGGAAACATGAAGACGATGCCCGGCGCATCCGCCACCCTGTCGTGGGTGAACACGCGGCGGCTGTCACAGGACTCGAGCAGGGCGGCTGCCTCCCGCACGCTCTCGGCGACGAGAACGCGCCGCTTGTCAAAAGCTTGCCTGCCGTTCTTCAGGGTATGCGCGAGGTCGGCGAGATCGATGTCGGGATGGGCGCGCAGGTGGGCGGCCAGCGCCGTCGTCCCCGCGTCGAGCGCGGCGCGGGAGCGGGCCGAGAGGGTGAGGAGCTGGAACGGGAAGTCCGACTCCTCCGGCGCCGCGCGGGCCGGCGCCTCTTCAAGGATCGCATGGGCGTTGGTCCCGCCGACGCCGAGCGCGTTGACCGCAGCGCGGCGGGGGGTGTCGCGCCGGGGCCAGGGCGCTAGGCGGTCGGCGACGCGGAAGGGCGAGCCGTCGAAGTCGATGGCCGGGTTCGGCGCCTCGTAGCCGAGCGAGGGCGGGATCTGGCCGTGGTGGAGCGCCAGGGCGGTCTTGATCAGCCCCGCGACCCCCGCGGCGGTGTCGAGGTGGCCGATGTTGGTCTTGACCGAGCCGATGCGCGCGCCGCCGGGCGCCGCGCCGCCGCCGCGCCAGGCCTCGGTCAGCGCGCTGACCTCGATCGGATCGCCGAGATAGGTGCCGGTGCCGTGACATTCCACGTAATCGAGCGTTCCGGCCGCGACGCCCGCGTTCGCCAGCGCCTGCCGGATCGCGGCCGCCTGGCCCTCGACCGAGGGCGCGAGGTACCCGGCCTTCGCGGCGCCGTCGTTGTTGATGGCGCTTCCCTTGATGACGGCCCAGACGTGGTCGCCGTCGGCCTGCGCATCCTCGAGCCGCTTCAGCGCCACGCATCCCGTGCCCGAGCCGAAGACGGTGCCCTGCGCGCGGTGGTCGAAGGCGTGGCAGTGACCGTCGGGCGACAGGATCTCGTTCTCCTGGAACAGGTAGCCGCGGCCGTGGGGCAGCTCGATGGTGACGCCACCGGCGAGCCCCATGTCGATCTCGCCCGCCCGGAGCGCCGCGCAGGCGTAGTGGACGGCGACGAGGGAGGTCGAGCAGGCGGTCTGCACGTTGATCGACGGGCCCTTCAGGTCGAAGACGTGGGAGACGCGGGTGGCCAGGAAATCCTTGTCGTTGCCCGTGTGGCGCAGCAGGAACATGCCGGTCTCGTCCACGAGGCCGGGGTTCGAGCAGATGTTGAAGTAGAAGTAGCTGCCCATGCCGCAGCCGGCATAGACGCCCACGGGCCCCGCATGGGTCGCGGGCGGGTGGCCCGCGTTCTCCATCGCGTTCCAGGCGGCCTCCAGGAACTTGCGGTGCTGGGGGTCGAGGATCGCGGCCTCCTTCGGGGAGAAGCCGAAGAACTCGGCATCGAAGGTGTCGAAGCCATCCAGCACCGCGGCGGCGGGAACGTAGTTCGCGCGCCGGATCCGCCCGGGGCTTTCCCCGGCGGCCAGCAGCTCCTCTTCCGAGAGCCTGCGAATCGATTCGACCCCGTCGCGGAGATTGGCCCAGAACGCGTCGAGCCCCTGCGCGCCGGGCACGTCGATGGCCATGCCGACGATGGCGATGTCGCCGCTCTGTGCGCTGCTGGGGCTGCTCCTGCTCACGTCCGTCGCTCCGTCCTCGTCTTCTGCCGCCGCCATGTCCGGGCTGCCTGTCCCGTCGCGCCTGCGCCGGTTCGCACGGCGCGCCGGTTCCACCCCGGCGGCCGCGTCGCGCCAGCCCTAGCCTGCGAAAGGGGCAACTCTGTGGAAATCGCTGCCACAGTTGCAGGATTCCATCCCGCCGGTGCGCGATTGTAAACGGCTTTCCGGCGTTGCACAGGGCGGGACGCGTGGCAGGACGGCCGTTCCTGCACGGGATGACGCAAGGTCACAGGATCGTCCGCGGCCCCTTGGCGGGCGCCGCTGCCGTCATCGCCTGGGTGCCGCCGAACAGGGCGCGCGCGGGGCTGCGGGCGCGGCTGTCCTCGAGATGACCGAGGATCGCGCCCGCGGTCAGCCAGGTGAAGGGAATCAGCGTCGCGTTCAGCAGCATGTCCATCATCGTCGCCGTCAGCGTCAGCACCAGCGGCAGCACGAAGGGCGACACCGCGTCCGCCCCGTGGCGCCACATCCGGCGCGCGGTCAGCAGCACCGGCAGCGCGAGAAGGCCGAAGGTGCAGATGTAGCCGAGCCAGCCGAAGGTGCCGAAGACGATGATCCACTGGCCGTCGGGCACGGTGGTGATCTGGCCCGTCTCGGGATCGTGGGTCAGGTTGCGCCCCCAGAGCCCCCAGCCGAACCAGGGCTTCTCGGCGGCGCGCTCCAGCAGCAGCTCCTCGTTCTCGAACCGGAAGCCGAGGGACTGGGCGCGGTCGGCGCTGACGCTCTCGGCCTGCTCCATGATCGCGTCGAGCGGGATCAGGTGGGCGTTGCGCAGCATCGGATAGACCGTGGCGACGAGGGCGAGGCAGACCGCCACGCGGATCTGCGTCCTCGGCCCCGCGAACAGCAGCAGCGGCAGCAGCACCATGCCCATGGCGAAGGCGCCGAGGCTCTTGCAGAGCCAGAGCAGCAGCACGAGATAGCCCGCCGCCAGCATGTAGCGCCGCCGCGCCGCGCCTTCCGAGACGCGGAACAGCGCGGTGGCCGCCATCGCCGTCGTCAGCACGAACAGCGCCAGCCACAGCCCGTGGGGCAGGAACACCACGGGCCGGTAGCCGCCGTTGCGGATCGCCTGGAGGAAGCTTTGCTGGAAGAAGCCGTAGACCCAGACGTTGATCTGCGGCGACAGCCGGATCTCGATCAGCGCGGGGATCGAATAGGCCAGCCCGGCGACGACCAGCGCCACGAGAAGCGCCCGCAGCCCGTCCTCGGAGGCGAGGAACTGGCGCGCCATCAGGAACGGCAGCAGAACAAGGGCCTGGCCGATCAGTGCCGAGAGCGTGTCGCGCAGGGTCAGCCCCGGCAGGCTGCCGGTGACGAACTGGATCGGGTCGGTGCCCGCCAGCGTCTCGAACAGGATCGGGTCGCGGTTGGTCAGCACCGTCGGGATCGCCCCGAGGAAGAAGCCGAGCACCAGCAGCCGCGCCAGCCGGTTCGCAGGCCAGAGCGACAGCCGCAGCCTCAGCACGAACAGGCAGATCAGCGCCGCCGACAGGGTCGGGATCGAGAACTTGTCCATCGGCGGCACCAGGGGCAGGTCCATCGCCGCGATCGGCGGCAGCAGCAGGTAGCCGCCGAGGATCGTCCAGATCAGCGCCTTCTCCAGCGGCAGCCTGCGGAACATCGCGAGGCTCGCCAGCGGCCAGAGCGCCAGCATCAGGTAGGCTAGGGCGTTGGGCATCGGACTGGGGCGGTCCCTTCGGTGGGTGTCGACCGGCGGCGGCGTGGCGTCGGCCCCGATCCTGCCACGATTTCGTGGCGGGATCGCGGGGGAAAGGTGGCGCTTTCGCGCCGGCGCCCGGCCGCGCCGGTGGTCGTGGCGCAACACTATCGCGGGCGGCCGCGCCTGTCGCGGTCATATCTGTTTGCCGATGCTTCGCCCTCGGGCATGGTGGCACCACCGCACCCGTCGCTGCCGCAGGGGTGTCGGTGCTGCTGCCGCATCCCTCTGCCGCCCTGCGACCGTCGCGGCGGGATCCGGTCCGACTAGGGATGGAGATCGTGGAATTTGCCTTCGGACGCCGCCGGATCCGGATCACGGTGCCGTCGCGCAACGGTTTGCTCGAAACCCTGCGCGATCGGCTGAGCGCGGGCGAGGGGTTCGCGCTGGCCACGATCAACCTCGATCACATCGTCAAGCTGCACCGCGACCCCCTGTTCCTCGACGCCTATGCGGCGCACGACCTGGTGGTGGCCGACGGGCGCCCGGTGGTTTGGCTGTCGCGCCTCGCCGGGCGGCCCGTGCAACTGGCGCCGGGATCGGACCTGGTGCTGCCGATGGCGCGGATCGCCGCCGCGGCGGGGCGTCCGGTCGCGCTGGTCGGCAGCACCGGCGAGAGCCTCGAGAAGGCGGCCGCCGCGCTGCTGAGGGCGGTGCCGGACATCGACATCGCCCTGAGGATCGCGCCGTCCAACATGTTCGACCCCGACGGTGCCGAGGCGGCGGCGATCCTCGAGCGGCTGCGGGCGGGCGGCATCGGGCTCTGCCTGCTGGCGCTCGGCGCGCCGAAGCAGGAGCGGCTGGCGGCCCGCGGCCGCCGCGAGGCGCCGGGCGTCGGCTTCGCCTCGGTCGGGGCGGGGCTGGATTTCCTGTCGGGCCGCCAGAGGCGCGCGCCGAGACTGGTG
>NZ_PNOS01000066.1 GCF_002869745.1 Oceaniglobus roseus | reverse complement strand
CTGCCACTGGTCCGCCTACCTGCGTCCGGGGCTGTTCCCGCTCTACCGCCGCCTGCTCGCCGCCGCGCCCGATCTGCCGCTTGCCGCCCTGCGCGCCGCCCTGCCCCTCGGCACCGCGCCCCGCTGGTCGCGGCTGCTCGGCGCGTGGCCGCGCCGGGGCCGATTGCAACCGAGCCCCCGCTGACCCAGAGTGCCCGGGCGCCGCAACCGAGGAGCCCGCCATGCCCGCCCCCATCGACCTCTACTTCTGGCCCACGCCGAACGGCTGGAAGGTTTCCATCGCCCTGGAGGAAATGGGCCTGCCCTACGACGTCCACCTCGTGGACATCGGCGCCGGGGACCAGTTCAGGCCGGACTTCCTGAAGATCTCGCCGAACAACCGGATGCCCGCGATCACCGACCCCGAGGGCCCCGACGGCGCGCCGATCTCGATCTTCGAATCCGGCGCGATCCTCCAGTACCTCGCCCGCAAGACAGGGCAGTTCTGCGGCGGCACCGAACGCGAGCGGATCGCCGTCGACCAGTGGCTGATGTGGCAGATGGGCGGCCTCGGGCCGATGGCCGGCCAGGCGCACCACTTCCTGAAGTTCGCCCCCCTCGCCGACCCGCCCCAGGACATCCCCTATGCCAAGGACCGCTACAGGAAGGAGACGGCGCGCCTCTACGGCGTCCTCGACCGGCAGCTGTCGCGGCACGACTTCGTCGCGGGCGACTTCTATTCCATCGCCGACATGGCGATCTGGGGCTGGGCCTCGCTCTGGGAAGGGCAGCAGCAGACGCTGGAGGACAAGCCCCACATGGCCCGCTGGCTCGACACCGTCGGTGCGCGGCCCGGGGTGATCGCGGGGCGGGCGCTGCATGCCGATCTCCGGAAGGATCCGACGGCGCGCAAGCCGGCGGAGAAGACCTGAGGCCACCGCCCGCGTCCGGCGTCGACGGGGGCTGTCTGCCCCCGCGGCGGCTGCGCCGCCTCCCCCGAGGATATTTGGAAAGCAAAGACGGGGGGCGTTAACCTTAACGCAACCTTTCCGGGGCAGGGTGGCAGGGCGGTGCAGGCTGGGAAGCCGATGACCGCAAGCGAAGATGGCGATCCGTCTCCCAAGGGGGGCGGATCGCTTTCATCTTTGCTTCACAAATATCCTCGGGGGACGGCGCCGGAGGCGCCGGGGGGCGGAAGCCCCCTCGTCCGCGCCGGTCCGCAGGCCGGCGTCAGTCCCCGTCCCGGTCGTCCTTGCCGGTGCCGTGCTTCTCGAACAGCTTTCCCTGGAAGACGAAGAACAGGAAGATCGCCGCGGTCAGGCCGAAGGTCTTGAAGTTCACCCAGGCGGCGGTGGACATGGTGCGCCAGACCAGTTCGTTGGCGACCGCGAGGCCGAAGAACAGCGCCGTGAAGCGGCGGGTCAGGATCATCCAGCCCGCCGCGTCGAGCGGCACCATCTCGTCCATGACGAGCCTCAGGTAGGACTGGCCGCGCAGCAGTCCGACCCCGAGGATGGTGCCGAAGATCAGGTAGATCAGCGTCGGCTTCATCTTGAAGAAGCGTTCGTCGTTGAACCAGACGGTGAGGCCGCCGAAGACCACCACCAGCACCAGGGTGACGATCTGCATCTTCGACAGCTTCCCGGTCAGCCGCCACAGGATCAGCGTCGTGACGATCAGCAGCGGCACGAACAGCGCCGTCATCAGGATGAAGCCGGAATACTCGGTGCCGCCGACATCGAAGCTCCGGTCCCGGAGCAGGAGGTAGCCGACGAAGAACAGGGCCACGGGGCCGAGTTCCAGCGCCGTCTTCACCCAGGGGGCCACATGCCGTTCTGCCATCGCTTCCGTCCTTTTCAGCTGCCCAGTTCTACTATCACGGCACCGAGCGCGATCAACGCCATCAGGACCATGCGCCGCGGTCCCACCGTCTCGTTCAGCACCAGCCAGCCGATCAGCGCGGCGAAGACGGTCGAGACCTCGCGCAGCACCGCCGCCTCGCCCACCTTGTCGAGCCGAGTCGCCAGCATGATCGAGCCGAAGCTGCCGTAGGCGATGACCGCGCCGATCAGGCCCCGCCGCAGCAGCGGTCCGAGCGGCGGCGGCGCGACCATGCGGGCGCGGCGGACCATGGCGATCAGCGGGAAGTCGACCGAGGTGATGACGAAGAACCAGGCGAGGAAGGTGAAGGGATTGGCCGCCTCGCGGATGCCGTAGGCGTCGTAGGTGGTGTAGAGCGCGACCAGCGCGCCGGTGGCGAAGGCGAAGAGCAGCGCGGGCACCAGGCTTTCGCGCTGGAGTTCGATGTGGGCGAGGTTGTAGGCGGCGAGGCCGAAGATGCCGCAGAGCAGCACCGCGACGCCGAGCCACTGCATCGGCGCGAAGGTCTCTCCGAAGATCACCCAGGCGCCGATCACCGCGAAGAGCGGACCGGTCCCCCGCACCACCGGGTAGACCACCGTGAAGGCGCCCCGGGCATAGGCCAGCGCCATGCCGCACTTGTAGACGAAGTGGATCGCCAGCGCCCCCGCGAGGATCAGCCAGCCCTGGGCGTCGGGACGCGGCACCAGCAGCAGCGCCATCGGCAGGGTCAGCACGAAGAGCCAGCCGTCGATGGCGCCCCGGGTCAGCCAGGGATCGTGGCGCCCCTTCTGGAGCGCGCCGAAGATCGCGTGCAGCAGCGCTGCGAGCAGCGCCAGACCGGTGGCAAGCCACTGGCCGCTCTCGGTGCCGTCGAGGCTGACGATCCACTCACCCAACCGCCCTGCTCCCCCGGACCGGGCCCGGAACCGCAGCCGGAACCGCGGCGTTCGGACAGCATGATCCGCCTGGAAACGCTACCGTGCTCGACGTCCTGAAGACCGAACTCGCCACCGGCTTCACCGCCGTGCCGCCCGCCGTCGCCGCGATCCGGCTGATGGCGGCCGTGCTGCTCGGTGCCTGCGTCGGGCTCGAGCGCGAGCTTTCGGGCAAGGCGGCGGGGCTGCGGACCCATATCCTCGTCTCGCTGGCCGCCTGCCTCTTCATCCTCGTCAGCCAGGCGCTCGTCACGCTCGACTTCGGGACCGACGATTCGGTGCGGATCGACCCCTTGCGCCTGGTCGAGGCGGTGACGACCGGTGTCGCCTTCCTCGGCGCCGGGATCATCTTCCGCTCGGACGGACGGGTGCGCAACGTGACCACGGGCACCTCGGTCTGGCTCGCGGGCGCGATCGGACTGGCCTGCGGATCGGGGCAGATCTGGCTCGCCGCGATGGCGGCGGTGCTGGTTGTGGCGGTGATCGTCATACTGGGCTGGCTCGAGAACGGCGCGCAGGGGGACTGAGCGCGCTCTCAGGTCTCCAGTCCGGTCAGGGCGGCGGCGAACTCCTCGGGGTCGAAGGCGTCGAGGTCGTCGATCTGCTCGCCCACCCCGATGGCATGGATCGGCAGCCCGAACCTGTCGGCCAGCGCCACGAGAACGCCGCCCCGCGCGGTGCCGTCGAGCTTGGTCATCACGAGGCCCGAGACATCGGCGAGCTTCTGGAAGATCTCGACCTGGAGGAGCGCGTTCTGTCCGGTGGTCGCATCCAGCACGAGGAGCGTGTTGTGCGGCGCCGAGGGGTCCTTCTTGCGGATCACGCGGACGATCTTGCCCAGCTCCTCCATCAGGTCGGCGCGGTTCTGAAGCCGTCCGGCGGTGTCGATCAGCAGGAGGTCCGCGCCCGAGTCGGCCGCCTTGGTCATCGCGTCGAAGGCCAGCGAGGCGGGGTCGGAGCCTTCGGGCGCGGTCAGCACCGGCACCCCCGCCCGTTCGCCCCAGACCTGGAGCTGCTCGACGGCGGCGGCGCGGAAGGTGTCGCCGGCGGCGATCACCACCGACTTTCCCGCGGCGCGGAACTGCGAGGCGAGCTTGCCGATGGTCGTCGTCTTGCCCGAGCCGTTGACGCCGACGACCAGCACCACCTGCGGGCGCTTGGCGAACAGCGGCATGGGGCGGGCGACGGGTTCCATGATGCGGGCGATCTCGGCGGCGAGGACTTCCTTGATCTCGGCGGTGGACATGCGTCGGCCGAAGCGGCCCTCGGCGAGGTTGGCGACGACGCGGGCCGAGGTGTCGACGCCCATGTCGGCGGCGATCAGCACCTCCTCGAGTTGTTCCAGCATGTCGTCGTCCAGCACCCTCCGCACCACGGGGGCCGCCGGGGCGCGGCCCGTCAGGCGGCCGAGCAGGCCCGGGCGCGGCGTCTCCTGCGCGGCGGGTGCCGGTTCGGGCGGGGCGGCGGCGGGCTTCGGCGCGGGAGCAGGATCGGGGCGCGGTGCGGGGCTCTGCGGCTTCGGGGCCGGAGCGGGAGGCGCGGACTTCGCGGCCGGAGCCTCCGGCTTCGGCGCGGGGGCCGGCGGTGCCGGGGCGGGATCGGGAGCCTGTGACGGTGCAGGCGTCGGAGCGGGCGCCTGCGCTTCGGGTTCGTCGGTGCCGCCGTCCTCGACGATGGCGTCGAGCCCCTCCTCGAGTTTCGAAGAGCTCTTGAACAGCCGCGATTTCAGCTTGTTGAAGAATGACATCGGCGCCCCCGGCCCGCTTGCGTGCCCTCCCCAATTAGGCCAGATGCCCGCCGGAGGGAAGGGCGCGAGATTGTCAGCCCTCCCGCCGCTTCCTATACCGGCGCGATGACCGACCCCGATCTTTCCGCCCGCATCCGCGCCGCGCTGGCCGCCGACCCCGCCCGGATCCTGCGGATCGAGCACGCGGGGCGGACCGTCTGGATCAAGCGCAAGGAGCGTCTGAGCCCCCTGCGCCGCCTTCAGAAGGGCGACGCGGCAGCGTCCTTCGAGACCGAGCGGCGGGGGCTGAAGCTGCTCGCCGCGGCGGGGATGCCGGTGCCCGCGCTGCTTGACGAGGGGCCGGGTCACATGGCGCTGGCGGACGCGGGCCTGCCGCTCGACCGGATGCTGCGCGAGGGGATCGGAAGCGGGGCCGAGCGGGGGGAGGCCTTCGCGGCGGCGGGGCGGACGCTGGCGATGCTCCATGGCCGGGGGTTCTGCCACGGGCGGCCGGCGGTCAAGGACATGTGCTGGGACGGGCGGCGGATCACGCTGATCGACCTCGAGCGCTTCGCGCCGGAGCGCGATGCCATCGCCGACTTCGCCGCCGACCTGCTCTTGTTCGTGCTGAGCGGCTACACCGTGGCACAGGGCCCCTCGCCGGAGGTCGAGGCCGGGATCGCCGCCTATCGCGCGGCCGCGCCGGACGGGGTCTGGGAGGCGGCGCGCAGGCGGGCGGCGCGGCTGGCCTGGGTCGGCTGGCTGACCGCGCCGCTGAGGCTCAGGCGGGCGGGGAAGGCGCGGGAATTCAAGGCGATTCCCCTGACGCTCGCCGCCTTCCGCGCAACCTGAGGGCCGCGGAGCGTCCCCGGGGGGACGCAAGGGACTCCATGGGGTTGGTGGGAGATGGTTGCCCGGCGCGACCCGACGGTGACGACATCCTGACCTGCGGGACCGCCGAAGTCATGGAAAGGAAGGGAAATCCGCGGCGTGCCGGACCTCCCCCGTCTCACAGCTCGTCGCCGAAATGCTTCATCGTCAGGCGGATCGGGTTCGGCGCGGCCTGCCCCAACCCGCAGATCGAGGCGTCGGCCATGGCGGTGCAGAGTTCCTCCAGCAGCGGCTTGTTCCAGGTCTCGGCCTGCATCAGCTTCACCGCCTTCTCGCAGCCGACGCGGCAGGGAGTGCACTGGCCGCAGCTTTCGTCCTCGAAGAAGCGCAGCATGTTCAGCGCCGCGGCCTTCGCGCTGTCCCTGTCCGACAGCACCACCACCGCCGCCGAGCCGATGAACGAGCCGTGGGGCTGGAGCGTGTCGAAATCCATCGGGATGTCGGCCATCGAGGCGGGCAGCAGCCCCGCCGAAGGTCCGCCCGGCTGGTAGGCCTTGAAGCTGTGCCCCTCGGCCATGCCCCCCGCCGCCTCGATCAGGTCGGTGATGGTGGAGCCTGCGGGCAGCAGGTAGACGCCCGGCTTCGCCACGCGGCCCGAGACGGAGTAGGAGCGCAGGCCCTTCCTGCCGTTCTTCTCGACGCCGCTCAGGATCCCGGGCCCCTCGCGGCAGACGCGGGCGACCCAGTGCAGCGTCTCGACGTTGTGCACCAGCGTCGGGCGGCCGAAGATGCCGACCTGCGCGACGTAGGGCGGGCGGTGGCGCGGGATGCCGCGGTTGCCCTCGATGCTCTCGATCATCGCGCTTTCCTCGCCGCAGATATAGGCGCCGGCCCCGCGGCGCAGCTCGATGTAGCCCGGCGTGACGATCCCGGCCTCCTCCAGCGCGGCGATCTCGCGGCGCAGGATCTCGAGCACCGCCGGGTATTCGTCGCGCATGTAGTAGTAGATCCGCTCGGCCTCGACCGCCCAGGCGGCGATCAGCATGCCTTCGAGGCAGAGGTGCGGCGTGCGTTCCAGCCAGTAGCGGTCCTTGAACGTTCCCGGCTCGCCCTCGTCGCCGTTCACCGCCATCAGGCGCGGCCCCGGATTGGCCCGCACGAATCCCCACTTCCTGCCGGAGGGGAAGCCGGCGCCGCCGAGGCCCCGGAGGCCCGAGTCGAGCAGCGTCTGCTGCACCGCCTCCCAGTCGCCGGTTTCGCGCAGTTCGGCCATCTTTTCGTAGCCGCCGTTCGCGCGGTAGGTGTCGAGCGTCTCGTACTCCGGGACATGGGTGTGGGTGTCGCCCGCGGCGATGGCGGCCTTCACCTTGTCCACCGTGGCGAAATCGACGTGGTTGTGCCCGAGTTCCAGCGCGGGCGCGGTGTCGCAGCGGCCCATGCAGGGGGCGCGGAGCACGCGCACCTCGGACGGGTCCAGCCCGTCCTCCAGCGCGGATTTCAGCGCCTGCGCCCCGGCGAGTTCGCAGGCCAGCGAATCGCAGACGCGGATGGTCAGGGCGGGCGGCGGCGCCTCGTCCTCCTTCACGAGGTCGAAATGGGCGTAGAAGGACGCGACCTCCCAGACCTCGGCCATGGGCAGGCGCATCTCCTCGGCCAGCGCGCGCAGGTGGCGGGCCGAGAGGTGGCCGAAGCGGTCCTGGATCAGGTGCAGCTGTTCGATCAGGAGGTCGCGGCGGCGCGGCATGTCGCCGAGCGTCTCCAGCACCTCGGCCAGCGCCGCATCGTCCAGCTGGCGGCCCTTGGGCGTCTTGCGGCCCTTCCCCTTGCCCGATTTCCAGACACCCTTGCGCTCGTCCAGTGCCATGCCGCCCTGCCCTTCCGTTCGTCCGCGCCACACGGGGCGCCTGTCGGGCGGACCATAAGGCGGGATCCGGGACCGCCCCAAGCCAAATGCGACGCCTCCGAGACTTAAGGAGGCACCGGGCCCCCGGAAATGTGACGGATCGGAAACGCAGGGTGTCGAAGATGCGCCATGAAATCTCCGTCCTTCCTTGCTAAGGCAGGGGGATGATGGACCGCGCTTCCCTTTTCGACTCCCATCCGGTGTTCGTGGCCGCGACGCTGGGTCCGGTGCCGCTGCTGCTGGCCGCCGCCTGGCTTGGCGGTCCGCTGGTCTGGCTGGCGCTGGCCGCGATGACGCTGTTCGTGCCGCTGATGGACGTGCTGGTGCGCCGCCTGCCACCGCCCCTGGAGGGCGCGGAGTTTCCCGCCGGCACCGCGCTGTCGGTCGCCATCGGGGCGGCGCAGGTGCTGCTTCTGCTCAGCGCCGTGGCGACGCTGGCGGGCGCGGGGCTCGGGCTCGACGGGCCGCAGGCGGTCGCGATGTTCTTCGCCGTCGGCCTCTGGCTGGGGCAGGTCGGCAATTCGAACGCGCACGAGCTGATCCACCGGAGCGACCGGCGGCTGTTCACCCTCGGCAAGTGGCTGTTCATCTCGCTGCTGTTCGGCCACCACACCTCGGCGCACCGGAAGATCCACCATTCCTATGTCGCGTCGGACGACGATCCGAACTCGGCGCGGCTGGGCGAATCCTTTCCCGCCTTCGCCCTGCGCGCCTGGCAGGGGTCGTTCCTGGCCGGCTGGGAGATCGAGCGGTCGCTCCAGCGGCGGGCCGGGCGGGTGTCGACCCTGCGCCATCCCTATGCCGAGTATGTCGGTGGCGCGCTCCTGTGCCTCGGGCTGGCCTGGCTGATCGGCGGGCTGGCGGGGCTGCTCTGGTACGTCGCCCTCGCCGTCTATGCGCAGATGCAGCTGCTGCTGTCGGATTACGTCCAGCATTACGGGCTGGAGCGGCGGGAGGTCGCGCCGGGCAGGCTGGAGCCGGTGGGCCCGGCGCACAGCTGGAACGCGCCCCACGTCTGGTCCGGCGCGATGATGCTGAACGCGCCGCGCCATTCCGACCACCACGCCAACCCCGCCCGCCCTTGGCCCGAGCTCAGGATCGGCGGGCCGGAGGAGGTGCCGACGCTGCCCCGCTCGCTGCCGGTGATGGCGATCATCGCCTTCTGGCCCCCCGCCTGGTTCCGCCTGATGGACAGGCGGGCGAAGGCCTGGAACGCCCGGACGCGGGAGAGGGCCGCGGCCTGACGGGGAAGTGAGCGGGCGGCCGCCGGCGGCTCTGGTCAGGCCGCGCCCCTTGTGCCAGTCTCCGGCCCATGACCAGCATGATCCGCCGCTTCGCCCTGACCCTCGCCCTGACCACCGGCGCGGCCTTCGCCGCCACCGGGCAGGACGGCACGCCGATGAGCGCCGCGGAGTTCGAGGCCTATACCACCGGCAAGACCCTCTACTTCAACGCCGGGGGCGTGTCCTACGGCGTCGAGGAGTACCGCGAGGGGCGCAAGGTGCGCTGGTCCTTCCTCGACGGGCGCTGCAAGGAAGGCCAGTGGTATTCCGAGGGCGAGCAGATCTGCTTCGTCTACGAGGACGGCACCGGGCCGCAGTGCTGGACCTTCTTCCGGGGCAACGGCGGTCTCCGTGCGCATTTCATGGGCGATCCGGCGGGCAGCGAGCTTTACGAGGCGCAGCAGACGGACGAGCCGATGAGTTGCATGGGGCCCGACGTCGGGGTGTGAGGGCTGCTGGAAAGGGCTGATCCGCGGGCGGGGGAGGCATCGCCACGGGTGTGCCCCTGGGGTTGCAGCGTCATCTTGCGCTCACAGCAACCGCCCCGCCACCACCGCCCAGACCGACAGCGCGGTGGCGCTGACCAGCATGTAGGGACCGTTCCAGACCAGCCCCGCGTAGACGGGGCGCACCTGCCCGAAGTTCGCGATCAGCAGGGTCGAGGCGGTGAAGGGCGAGGTCGCGCCGCTGAGCGCCCAGCCGCCGGTGATGGCGACGATCATCGCCTCGGGCGCGATGCCGAGCGCCTCGGGCGAGGGCAGCAGCGGCGCGAAGAGCGACACGGCGAGGATCGGGTTCATCCCGAGCTGCCCGGTCAGCGGCACGAACCAGACGAGACCGACGAGGATCGCCCAGGCGGGCAGCGCCGCAAGGTCGATGCCCGAGGCCGCCATCAGCGGCTGGGCCAGCCCCGCGCCCATGGCGCCGATGAAGCCCGCCATCACCAGCAGGATGATCTCGGGGCCGTAGGCGGGCAGGTCGCGCCGCGCGAACTCCGCCGCCCGCGCGCCGGCGTCGGACAGGCGCGCCGTGGCCGGGCCCGCGGTCTGGCCCGCCACCCACAGCAGCGCGATCACCGGGACGACCGACATCACCGCGCCGACGATCCGCACACCCGCGATCTCGTGCAGCGCCGCAACCAGCACGATCAGCACGGCGAGCAGGATCAGGAGCGGCTTCAGGTGGCCGAACCAGTCGCCCTCGGCCGCTCCCCTCGGCGGCGGCGGCGCGGAGAGCTTCGGCTTGAAGATCGTGTCGAGCGCCCAGCCGATCCCGGCCAGAAGCGCCGTGCTGACGAGGCAGGCCGGCAGCGCCTCGGCCCAGCGGCCGTCGGGCACCACGGTGAGCGAGATCGCCATGGCGAAACCGAGGGGCGACCAGGGCAGGGTCGAGATAAAGCCGCGCTGGATCGCCAGCAGCATCCGGCGGGTGCGGTGGCGGCGCAGCTCCTCGTTCCGCTCCTTCGCCGCGCTCTCGGTGGCGAGGCTGCCGAGGAGCGCGATGGCGCCGTAGATCAGCACCAGCCCGAACAGGTGCCCCCCGAGGGTCAGCGCCAGGTAGCGCCGCCCCGGCGGCTGACCGGCCAGGAACCGCCCGCACTCGGCGATGGAGGGCGAGGTCATGGCGGCGGCGCGGATCGCGGTCAGGGCGGTGAAGAACGCGGCGATGAAGCTTGCGCGGCCAAGCGCGGTCAGGGCGTGGTCTCGCCAGTTCTCCTCGGTCGCCATGGCGGCGAGCAGCAGCGCGATGCCGATCAGCACGAACACCCGCCGCCCCCAGGTCACGCGGGGGAAGAAGGCGGCAAGGCCGAGGATCGTGAAGAGCCCGGCGAGACCCTGCGCCACGGCGCTGCCGGTGTACTCGGCGGGGATCGAGGCCAGCATCGCGCCGGTCATGCAGAGGCCGCCGATGTGGCTGAAGCGCGGCGAGGCGGAGAGGCTCAACGACGGCGCCTCACAAGAGCTCGCCCTGTTCGGGGGGCGCCGGGGGCGGCTTGCGGCGGGCGGCCTTCGTGCCCACGGTCACGCGTCCGTCGGCGAACTGGATTTCCAGCAGCGGCGCGCCCTGCGCCTCGGCCGCGCGGGTGACGACCGCCTCGCCCTTCCTCACCACGGCATAGCCCCGTTGCAGCGTCGCCTCGTAGCCGAGGCTGAGGCGCATCCGCTCGAGCGCGTCCAGCCGCGCGCGCTGCGCCGCCAGCTGCTCCTTCCCGCGGGCGGTCAGGCGCCGGGAGAGCGCGTCGAGGTCGCGCCGCCCGGTGGCGATGCCGCGCTCGGCGGGGCGCAGGGACAGGCGCGCGG
>NZ_PNOS01000065.1 GCF_002869745.1 Oceaniglobus roseus | reverse complement strand
GAGCGCTTCGTTATAGGCCGGCCAGTTCCTGGTTCTGTAGGTCGGGGGTGTGTGTCTGCTCATGCTGACCAGCTACCACGCTGGATTCACGAGATGAATCCCTCACGGGATTTGTGCAACAGAGCCGTCGGAAGACGAAGAACTTTACGTCATGGGCGATCGGGTCCAGATCCAGCAGCTGGTCCTGAACCTGATCGGCAACGCGCTGGATGCCATGGCAAGGGAGATGACGGACTCAAGACGCCTGACGATCACGGCGAGACGGAACCGTGGGTTGGCCGTGATCGGCGTGGCCGACACCGGGCCGGGTCTGGCCGCCGACGAACGCGGCCGGATCTTCGAGGCCTTCTACTCCACGAAGCCCCGCGGCATGGGCATGGGTCTTGCCATCTCGCGCTCCATCGTCCGCGCCCACGGCGGCGAGATCCGCCTGCTCGAAAACGAACCGCGAGGGTGCAGGTTCGAGATCTCGTTTCCTCTGTTCGAGCCGGGTCCGGCTCCGGTTTCACATGCCATCGCCACGCAGGCCACATGAAGGACTAGAGCCGGTCTCCGACTGCGTTCCGTATCGCCTCTCCCAGCTGGGCGGCGTCGAAGGGCTTGTGAAAGATGCGCACGCCGCTCGCCCCCGGGCTTTCATCGGCGAAGGCGGTGATGAGGATCACGGGAAGGAAGCGCCGGGTGGCGCGCAGCCGCGCCAGCAGGTCCCAGCCGCTCATTCCCGGCAGATTGAGGTCGCAGACCATGCAGTCGGGCGCGGCGAGCGGCGCCGCGAGAAACTGCTCGGCCGAGCCGAAGAGCTGCACGCGGTAGCCCAGCGCGCGGACGAGACTGCCAAGCGCATCCCTGACGGAACTGTCGTCGTCAACGATCGCGATCAGGGGAGGCCCTGGGGCCATTTTCCAGTCTTTCTTTCCCCACCCCTAGCGGGCGAGGCGATCCCGGGGCAGGGGAGCTTGCGATGTGGCGTCCGGAGGTCGTTCAAGCGCGGCCACGCAGGCCAAGCTCGTCGGCCAGGCGCACCAGTTCGGCAAAGCTCTTCGCCTCCATCTTCCGCATCACCTTGCCCCGGTGAATCTTCACGGTGATCTCGCTCAGCCCCAGTTCGAAGGCGATCTGCTTGTTCATCATGCCGGCGGTGGCCAGGGCCATCACTTCGCGCTCACGCGTCGTGAGCTGGGCGAAGCGCTTGGCAAGGGCAACCTTCCGGTCCTCGGTGTCGCGCCGAAGCAGGTCCGAGCGGACCCCGGCCGCCACGGCGTCGAGCATGTCCTGTTCGCGGAAGGGCTTGGGCAGGAAATCTCTCGCCCCCGCCTTCATCGCCCGCACGCTCATCGGCACGTCGGCAAAACCGGTCATGAAGACAACGGGGATCTCGATGCGGCGACGTGACAACTCCCCCTGAAGGTCGAAGCCGCTGATGGCGGGCATCCTGACGTCGAGGACGAGGCAGCTGGCCGCGCGAGCCTCGGTACTGTCGAGGAAGGCGCGGGGGTCGCCGAAGGTCTGCACCTCGTAGCCGACCGAGCGCAGCAGGTTGCGCAGCGCCTCCCTGACGGAGTCGTCATCGTCGACGATCGCGACGACGGCTGCCCTGCCTTCCCGTGTCCTAGTCTGCACCTGCATATTCCAAGATCCGGATCCCTCGTCGGACGCCTGCGCCGCATTGGCCCCCCGCCGCTCGACCGCTTGTGGCGTCCTGCATTCTTCGTCCCGCCCAGCCTACGCCACTCGTCGGCCAAGGGCGCATCATATGAAAGTATGATGCGCAGGCGAACGCCCCGCAGTCCGCGATCGCTCGTCGGCGCCCGCGGCTCCTTCGGCCGATTATACTTTGGTGCGATGGGGTCGCCCGCTCTTCGGGTGTATCGCTGTGACCGGCGGTCGGGGCAGGCCGGAACGATGCACAGGGCGACGCAAGCGAACGCTCTCCATCGCCGCCGCGACACAGCAGATTTCCCGATTTCCACAAGGCCCGCAATCCGAAAGGGACCCCAGCCATGCCTGAACACAAAGATCCGAACGGTGCCCCCTGCCATGCTCACCCGCCGAAACGTGATCGAGATGGGCGTCTTCGGAATGGCCGCCCTGACGAGCCTGCCGCACCTGGCTGGCGCAACTCCGACCCCCGAACACACACAGGAAGGATCCTCGACGATGTCCTATGTCACCACCGAAGACGGCACCGAAATCTTCTTCAAGGACTGGGGGCCGAAGGACGCGCAGCCGATCATGTTTCACCACGGCTGGCCGCTCTCCAGTGACGACTGGGACACGCAGATGCTGTTCTTCCTCCTGAACGGATACCGTGTGATCGCCCACGACAGGCGCGGCCACGGCCGCTCGAGCCAGGTCAGCGAGGGCCACGACATGGACCACTATGCCGCCGACGCCTTCGCCGTGGTCGAGCATCTTGACCTCAGGAACGCCGTTCACATCGGCCACTCGACCGGCGGTGGCGAGGTCGCACGCTATGTCGCGCGGCATGGCGAACCCGCGGGCCGCGTCGCCAAGGCGGTGCTGGTCAGCGCGGTGCCGCCGATCATGCTGAAGACCGACGCCTATCCCGGCGGCCTTCCGATCGACGTCTTCGACGGTTTCCGCAAAGGCGTGGCCGAGAACCGCGCCCAGCTGTTCCTCGACGTGGCGTCCGGTCCCTTCTACGGCTTCAACCGCGAGTCCGCAAAGGTTTATCCGGGCGTGGTCCAGAACTGGTGGCGCCAGGGCATGATGGGCAGCGCCAAGGCGCACTACGACGGCATCAGGGCTTTCTCCGAGACCGATCAGACCGAAGATCTGAAGGCGATTTCGGTGCCGACCTTGGTGATGCACGGCGACGACGACCAGATCGTGCCGATCGCGAACTCGGCTCTTCTGTCGTCGAAACTGCTGCAGAATGGTACCCTGAAGGTGTACGAAGGCTTTCCCCACGGTATGCTTTCCACCCATGCGGATGTGATCAATCCCGATCTGCTCGCTTTCATCAGGGGGTGACCGAACAGACGCATGAAGACGAGCGCATGAAGATCGGAGCGCGCCGCCAGGGTGCGGGGTCAATCGGTTCCTTCACGCGCGCGATGACGTGCCATGCGCGTGATGCGGCGGGGGCGTCATGCTCATGGCTGCGATCTTCCCTGTAGCATGAGCGGGCTTCCACGGGCTCGATACACGCCCGGCGTCAGCGGGCGACAGGGATAGGATCGTGCGGGTCGATACATCCATCGGACCTCGGTGCGTTCCGGGGGCGCGGGCTGTTCCTGGCGCCACGCCTCCGGTCCGCCGATCCCGGCGTCAGGGGGCCGCGAGGTAGTCGGCCGAGACGTAGCCCGAGATCTTCGGCGCGGCAGAGAGCGAGACACGGCACCAGAGCTGGCCGACCTCGGTGACGCAGTCGTGGCGGGTCAGGGCGGTGCCATCGGGCAGGCCCAGGATCACGCGGTAGCCAAGCCCGGGGCCGCCCCTGAGCTTGAGGAGTTCGTCGGGACCGGCCCCGGTGACGACGGCGCGGTGGCCGGGGCCCATGGCGCATCCGGCCAGAAGGGTGATGGCGACAAGCGGCGCCAGCGCGTGTGGTTTCATGTCCTGCCTCGATCGGTCGTTTCTGGTTTTGCCGTCATCTAAAGGCGAAGCCGCCGGTCAGGCAAGCGCCCGGATCGTCGGGCGGCGGGGCAGGGTCTGCGACTCGGGCGGCGCGGGAAATAGGAAAAGGCTAATCCACGGTGATGAATTTTGTTGTTTTTCTTAATCCACCGGGGCGCTACTGCTGAAGGACTACCTGCCGCGGGCGCCGTCGCCCCGGCACCGGAGCCGCAGGGGAAGGCCGCATGACAACCGAAACCACCGATACGCTCGTCATCGGGGCAGGGCAGGCCGGCATCGCGATGAGCGAGCATCTGACCGCGAAGGGCATCGCCCACCTCGTGGTCGAGCGCAGCCGGATCGCCGAGTCCTGGCGCAGCCGCCGCTGGGATTCGCTCGTCGCCAACGGCCCGGCCTGGCACGACCGCTTTCCGAACATGGAGTTCGACGGCTGCTCGCCCGACGCCTTTCCGGGCAAGGAGGATGTCGCCGACTATTTCGAAGCCTACGCCGCGCGCTTCGCCGCGCCGGTGCGCTGCGGCGTGACGGTCACCGGGCTTGCGCCGCTGGAGGGGCGTCCCGGCTACCTGGCCGAAACCTCCGGCGGCGCGATCGCGGCGCAGAACGTCGTCGTGGCCACCGGAGCCTTCCAGACCCCGGTCATGCCGTCGCTGGTCCCGCCGACCGAGGGTCTGCTCCAGATCCACTCCGGCGCCTACCGCAACCCGGGGCAGCTGCCGGAAGGGGCGGTGCTGGTCGTCGGCGCCGGCTCCTCGGGGGTGCAGATCGCGGCCGAGCTGATGCGCGCCGGGCGCAAGGTCTACCTCTCCGTCGGCCCCCACGACCGCCCGCCGCGCCGCTACCGCGGGCGGGATTTCGTCTGGTGGCTCGGCGTGCTCGGCAAGTGGGACAAGCAGGCCAGCGCGCCGGGGACCGAGCATGTGACCATCGCCGTCAGCGGCGCCGGGGGCGGGGAGACGGTGGATTTCCGCCGCCTGGCCCATGCCGGCATGACGCTTCTCGGCCGCACCGAGGCCTGCACCGACGGCGTCCTCTCCTTCGCCCCGGATCTCGAGCGCAACATCCGCAACGGCGATGCCACCTACCTGGCCCTGCTGGACGAGGCCGACGCCTTCGTCGCGCGCAACGGCCTGGACCTGCCACCCGAACCCGCGGCGCGGACCCTTGCGGCGATGCCCGATTGCGTGACCTCGCCGCTGCGCCGACTGGACATGGCGGAAGCGGGGATCGGCACGATCGTCTGGGCCACCGGATATGCCAACGATTACGGCTGGATGAAGGTCGATGCCTTCGACGCCGCGGGCCGCCCCGATCACCAGCGCGGGGTGTCGCGGGCCCCGGGGATCTACTTCCTCGGGCTGCCCTGGCTCTCGGGGCGGGGGTCGAGCTTCATCTGGGGCGTCTGGCACGACGCCCGCCACATCGCCGAGCACATCGCGATCCAGGCCGCCTACCGCGCCTACCGCCCGGATCCCGCGGCGCCCGCCGCGGATGCGCGCGCCGGCTGACCCGCTTCCGCAACCGTTTCCTGAAGGTACTCCAGAATGGCCCACCGCCGCATCCGCCCCTTCAACACGAAGGACACCTATCCCGAGCAGAAGCTCGACAACGACCTCGCGCAGGCCGTGGTCGCGCGGGGGCAGGTGATCTTCCTGCGCGGCCAGTGCCCGCAGGACCTGGACACCGCGCGGAACATCGACAGCCACGACCCGGTCGAGCAGACCCACAAGGTGATGCAGAACATCCGCCAACTGGTCGAGGAATGCGGCGGCAGGATGGAGCATGTGACCAAGCTGGTCGTCTACCTGACGGACGTGCGCCACCGCGAGGCGGTCTATCGCACCATGGGCGAATATATCCGCGGCGTGCATCCGGTGTGCACCGGGCTGGTGGTGGTCGCCCTGGCCCGGCCCGAGTGGCTGGTCGAGATCGACGCCACCGCCGTGATCCCCGACTGACCCCAACCACGGAGACCGACCCATGACCTTCTCGATCGTCGGACGCTGCGCGCGAAGCGGACAGCTGGGGGTGGCGATCTCGTCCTCCTCGCCCGCCGTGGCCGCGCGCTGCGCGCGGGCGCGGGCCGGGGCCGGCGCCGTGTCCTCGCAGAACGTGACCAACCCCGAGCTTGGGCCCCTGATGCTGGAGCGCATGGCCGCGGGCGAGGACGCCGCGGCGGCGGTGGCGGCCGCCTGCGCCGCCGATGCCGCGCCGGAGTTCCGCCAGCTCCTTGCCATCGACGCCGGCGGCGCGACGGCGGTGCACTCCGGGCCCCGCGCGCTGGGAATCTGGACCGCGGCCGAGGGGCGGGACTGCGTCGCGGGGGGCAACATGCTGGCCCACGACGGCGTTCCCGCCGCGATGGTGGCGGCCTTCGAGAGCGCACGGGGCAGCCTTGGCGACCGCCTGATCGCCGCGCTCAGGGGCGGGCTGCATGCGGGGGGCGAGGCGGGGCCGGTCCATTCCGCCGGGCTTCTGGTCGTCGACGCGCAAAGCTGGCCCTATGCCGACCTCAGGGTGGACTGGCTGGAACCGGAGTGCCCGGTCGAGGCGCTGGCGGGGATCTGGGAGCTCTACCGTCCGCAGGCCGACGACTATGTGACCCGCGCGCTGAACCCCGGCGCCGCGCCTTCCTACGGCGTGCCGGGCGACGAGGGCTGATGCCCCTGCGCATCACCCTCCGGCAGCTCGAATACTTCATCGCGGTCTGCGACGCAGGCTCCATCGCCCGCGCCGCCCAGGCGCTGAACGTCTCGTCCCCGACGATCTCGACCGCCATCGCGCAGCTCGAGGCGGAACTGGGCCTGACGCTGTTCATCCGCCGCCACGCCCACGGCCTGGCCGTGTCGCAGGTCGGCCGGCGGTTCCTCGTGGGCGCGCGCGAGACGGTGGCCAGCGCGCGCGGCCTCGGCGACCTGGCGGCCACGCTGGCCGGGACGGTCCGGGGCGAGCTGCATGTCGGCTGCCTGCTGACCTTCGCCCAGGTGGTCCTGCCGCGGCTGCGGCGCAGCTTCGTCGATGCCTATCCCGAGGTGTCGTTCCACCAGCACGAGCGCGACCAGTCCGAGCTGTTCGACCGCCTCCGCGATGCCCGGCTCGACGTGGCGCTGACCTACGATCTCGACATTCCGCCCGACCTCGTGTTCCTGCCGCTGATCGACCTGCCGCCGGTGGCGCATTTCGCCCAGAGCCATCCCCTGGCCGGGCGCAGCGAGGTGTCGCTCGACGACCTGGTGGGCCTGCCGATGGTCCTGCTCGACCTGCCGGCCAGCAGCGACTATTTCCTGTCGCTGTTCTCGGGGCTGCACCGGAGGCCGCGGATCGTCGAGCGGACGCGGGACATCGCGGTGATGCGCTCGCTCGTCGCGAACGGCTTCGGCTATTCCATCGCCAACTTCCGCCCCGTCACCGACCGCGCGCCGGATGGCGGGGCGCTCTGCTTCGTGCCGATCTCGGGCAATCCGCGGCCGCTGAAGATGGGCGTGCTGATGTGCCGGGGCGCCGACAGCTCGCGCAGCGTGGCGGCCTTCGTCGAACACGTGCGCGCCCAAATGGACCCGCCGGGCGCGTTCAGCTTCCGCACCCCGGACACCTAGCACGCCGCGGCCCGGTCAGAACGATCGCGGCAGGTCGAGCAGGTGCTCGGCGACGTAGGACAGGATCAGGTTGGTCGAGATCGGGGCAACCTGGTACAGCCGGGTCTCGCGGAACTTGCGCTCGACGTCGTATTCGTGGGCGAAGCCGAAGCCGCCGTGGAACTGGATGCACGCGTTCGCCGCCTCCCAGCTGGCCTTGGCGGCGAGGTACTTGGCCATGTTCGCCTCGGCGCCCGAGGGCAGGCCGGCATCGAACAGCCGCGCCGCCTCGTAGCGCATGAGGTCGGCGGCGCGGGTCTCGACATAGCTTTCGGCGATGGGGAACTGCACCCCCTGGTTCTGGCCGATGGGCCGGCCGAAGACCACGCGCTCCCTCGCATAGGCGGTGACCTTGTCGATGAACCACCAGGCGTCGCCGATGCATTCCGCCGCGATCAGCGTGCGTTCCGCGTTAAGTCCGTCGAGGATGTACCTGAAACCCTTGCCTTCCTCGCCGATCAGCGAGTCCTCGGGGATCTCGAGGTCGTCGAAGAACAGCTCGTTCGTTTCGTGATTGACCATGTTGGCGATGGGCTTCACCTCCATCCCCTTGCCGATGGCCTCGTGCAGGTCGACGAGGAAGATCGACATGCCCTCGGACTTCTTTTTCACCTCGGCAAGCGGCGTGGTGCGGGCCAGCAGGATCATCAGGTCGGAGTGCTGCACCCGGCTGATCCACACCTTCTGCCCGTTCACGACATAGCGGTCGCCCTTCTTCACCGCCGTCGTCCGGATCTTCGTCGTGTCGGTGCCCGTCGTCGGCTCGGTCACGCCCATGGACTGGAGCCGCAGCGCGCCGCTGGCGATGCGCGGCAGGTACTCCCGCTTCTGCGCCTCCGAACCGTGCCGGAGCAGGGTGCCCATGTTGTACATCTGCCCGTGGCACGCGCCCGAGTTGCCGCCCGAGCGGTTGATCTCCTCCATGATGACCGTCGCCTCGGTCAGGCCCAGGCCCGCGCCGCCGTAGTCCTCGGGGATCATGGCGGCGAGCCAGCCCGCCTGCGTCAGAGCGTCGACGAAGGCCTCGGGATAGCTGCGGGCGGCGTCGACCTCGCGGTGGTACTCGGGCGGGAAGGTCGCGCAGAGCGCGCGCACCGCGTCGCGGATCTCCTGGTGGGTTTCGGTCCTGTCCTGCATCGCGGTCTCCTTCCGGCGCGGCGTCGTGGCCGCGGTGATCGGGCGCAGACTGCGGCAGATGCGCGGCGGCGGCAACGGGGGGCGTCCCTTCGCCGCCGAGTCGCCGCTGCCTGCATCGGCCGCAGGTCGTGCGCGCTGGTGAAACAATTCCGCCGATCGGCCGGGATCTTTTCGGGCGCAGGGCGGAAACGCACCGTCCACTGCTGTTTCGTGGCAGCGCTCCCGCTTCCGCGGTAGGCAGGGCCGGTGCCCGGACCTCGGAGAGCGTACCGCCCGGTGGCGCGCCACAAACGGCAGGGCAGGCCATGCGACGGAACAGGAGAACGCCCGTGACGATCGTGAACGACCCGGCCCCGGCACAGCCCCGGCGCCCCGTCTCGCTCAAGGAGGGCGCGAAGGCGGCCGAGGCGGCGCTGGCCCGGCACCTCGGCGGCCCGGCCCGCACCGCGCTCGCGCGGCTGAAGCGGTGGAGCCCGCGCCAGCCCGCCATGCTCGGCGCCTATCCCGGCCGCGAGGCGGCGCTGGCCGCGGTGCCGCGACGCCGCCTGGCCACCTACGACCACGCCGAGGTCGCTGTGGTGAACTTCGAGGTGATGTGCGCGCTGCGGGTCTGGGACTATCCCATGCTGTTCTGGCTCGACCGGCTGCGCGCGCCGGGCCTTTCGGTGCTGGACGCCGGGGGACATTTCGGAACCAAGTACATCGCCTTCCGCGACCGGGTCCGGCTCGGCGACATGCGCTGGACGATCTACGACCTGCCCGAGACGGTGCGCGCGGGACGCGCCGCGCAGGCGCGGGGGGCGGTCCCGCCCGAGGTGGGCTTCACCGACAGCCTGGAAGAGGCGCCGCGGACCGACCTGCTGCTGGCCTCGGGTCTGCTGCAATACCTCGATCTGCCGTTCGCCGACTTCGTGGCGCTGCTGCCGAACCGCCCCGCCGCGATGCTGCTGAACAAGGTCGCCACGCGCGAGGGGCCCTCGGTCACGACGCTCGAGCGGATCGGACCGGCGCGGGTGCCCTACCAGATCCGCTGCCGCGCGACGTTCGAGGCGGGGCTCGCCGACATCGGCTACCGGATCGACGACAGCTGGGAGATCCCGTCGCTCGGCCATGTGATCGACACCCACCCGGAGCTCGGCCGCAGCGTCAGCCGCGGCTACAAGCTGTCGCGGATCGACTGACGGCGGGCCGCACCATGTCGGGGCCGGTCGCCCGGACGCAACCAGGAAACCCGCGACGGCGGGAAGAGGACAGGACGGAATGGGAACGGGCACCGATGCGGGGGCAGGGGCGCTGCCGCTCTGGCGCGCCATGAAGCGGCGCTCGCGCGGGGCGGGCCCGCTGGCGCTGCTGCTCTCGCCGATGGCGGTGGGCATGGGCGCGCGGGTGGCGGTGCAGCTCGTCGCCTTCGTGCAGATCATGATCGCGGCGCGCTATCTCGAGCTGGCGGACTTCGGCACCTACACGCTGGGCTGGGCCTGCTGCGTGATCCTGATCAGCCTCGTCTACACCGGCTTCTACCAGGCGCTCCTGCGCAGCCCGGATTTCGAGACCGAGCGCCACACCGGCTTCTGCGCCATGGCGGCGATCGGCGCGGGCGGCGCGGCGCTGATGGTGGCGGTGGGGCTGGCGACGCTCGGCAACGGGGCCGACACCGGGGCGGTGTTCCTGGCGCTCGCCCCGCTGCCGCTGCTGCGCGCGCTCGTCGCCTGGAGCGAGGCGCACCTGGTGCGCGACCGCCGGGTGCGCTTCGTCAGCCTCTACGGGATGGTGTCCGAATCCATTGCGCTGGTGGTCACCTGGGGCGCGCTGCTGGCCGGGTCCGGGGTGTTCGCTCTGGTGTTCGGACGTTACGCCGTGCTGGCCGTCGAGATGGCGATGGTGCTGATGGCCGACCGCAGCCGACCGCGCCTGGCCTTCTCGGGCGCCGCCTTCGCACGGCTGCGCACGACCGCGCTGCCGCTCTGGGGCACCTCGGGCCTCGGCATGATGTCGAGTTACGGGGCCGACCTGATCCTCGGCGCCTTCCTGAACACCGCCGCGGTCGGCGCCTATCGCAGCGGCGCGCGGATCTCGCAGACCGCGGCGGACCTGATCTTCCAGCCGCTGAACACCATCAGCTGGTCGCGCATGTCCCAGGCCGAAAAGGCGGGCGAGCACCACGAACTGAAGCGGATCTGGCTCGACCACACGGGCTTCGGCGCCGCGCTGCTCTGGCCGATCCTCGCCGCCTTCGCGATCCTGGCGAAGGACCTGGTGCTGTTCCTGTTCGACGCCACCTGGCTTCCCGCCGCGCCGGTGATCGTCCTGCTGAGCCTGTCGCGCGGGGTCGGTTTCCTGTCGGTCCTGCTCGAACCCGCGATGGTGTGCCAGGGCCTCGGACGGACCCAGCTCTGGGTGCGCGCCGTGGCGCTGGTCGCCTTCATCGCGGCGCTGCTGACCTTCGGCCGCTTCGGCGCGGCCGAGGCGGCCTGGGCGCATGTCCTGATGTCCGCCGTGTCCTCGGTGCTGACCGTGGCCGTGATCCGCGCGACGCTGAAGGTCGGTCTGGCGGAGATCCTGAGAACGCTGGCCCCGGCCGTCGCGATCACGGCGCTCTGCATCGCGGGACTGGAGCTCAGCGCCCCGGCCCGCGCCGCGCTGGGCGCGACGGGCGGTCTGCTGTCGGCGGTGGCCGGGCTGGCGGTGGTCTGGGGTCTTGCCGTGCTGTTCTGCCTGCGGCGGCGCTACATCGCGCTGCCCAGGCCCTGAGCCCGCTCAGGCGCCGGTGTCGCCGCAGAGATGCTCGACCAGGAACTCCGCGATCTCGGCGATGGCGACGTGGGCGGTGGGGATCGCGTGGGGCATGGCGACGAAGTTGTGGATCTGCCCGGGGAAGTCGCGCAGCCGCACCGTGACGCCCGCGTCCGCCAGGCGCGCGGCGAAGCCGAGGCCCTGGTCGCGCAGCACGTCGTGCCCGGCGGTGACAACCTGGGTCGGCGGCAGTCCGGCAAGGTCCGCCGCCAGCCCCGGAGAGGCGCGCCAGTCGCGGGCATCGCCCTCGGGGCCGAGGTGGTGCGCGACGAACCAATCCATCGTCTCGGGCCGCATGAACATTGTGTCGGCAGGCTGGTCCGGCCGGCGCGCCTCGGGGGTGAGGTCGAGCGCGGGATAGATCAGCGTCTGCGCGCGGACCGGGGGCAGGGCGCCGTCCCGCGCCATCAGCGCCAGCACCGCCGCCAGGTTGCCGCCCGCACTGTCGCCGCCAAGGCCGATGCGGCCGGGGTCGATCCGCAGGTCCGCGGCGCGGTCGGCGACGGCGCGCAGCGCCTCGGCGCA
>NZ_PNOS01000007.1 GCF_002869745.1 Oceaniglobus roseus | reverse complement strand
AGCGACCAGCGGCTTTCCACCCCCCCCGCCCCGCCCTGCCCCGGCGTCAGCAGCACCCCGAGCGGCGCCAGCCCGGAGGTGCCCGCGGCCAGGTGCAGGCGGCGCACCGGGGTCAGGCCCGGCGCCTCGGGCAGGTCGGCAACGGCCAGCCCCACCGCCCCCGCGCGCAGCACCTCCTCGAGACACCAGAGTATGTCGTCGGGACGGGTCGGCGCGAGGAAGGTGATCCGCGACGGCGCGACCCAGGGCGCGAAGCCGTCGGGGTTGGGCGGCGGCGGGCCCCAGGAAGGGCTGATCCAGAACACCTCTCCGCTCGTCCGCCCCGCCAGGGCGAGGGCGAGGGTCCAGCGGGCGGGACCGCAGAATTCGTGCACCCTGCCCGCCCTGAGACGCAGGTCGCCGAGGAACGCCTGCCCGGTGTCCGGCGCATCGGCGCCCGGGTTCAGGATCTTCGCATGGGTGAGCGGCGAGGTCATGGCACGATCCTCGCATGTTCTTAATTTGTTCTCAACGGATTCGTGGGATCCGGGGACGGTGCCCCGCCCGGGCCGCCCGCGGGCGGAGACGGCGGATGCCTCCGGCGGGAGTATTTCTGCAAAGAAGAAACAGGGGGATGGTCGAGGAAGGACAGCGCGGTGCGGGACGGGCCCGCGTGATTCTGCCGCGGATCAGACGAGCTTTCCGCCGTTCAGGCGCACGGTGCGGTCCATGCGCGCGGCGAGGTCGAGGTTGTGGGTGGCGATCACCGCCGAAAGCCCGGTGTCGCGCACGAGGTCCATGAGCGCGGCGAAGACCGTCTCGGCCGTCTCGGGGTCGAGGTTGCCGGTGGGCTCGTCCGCCAGGAGCAGGCGCGGCCGGTTGGCGAGCGCCCGGCACAGCGCCACGCGCTGCTGCTCGCCCCCCGAGAGCGCCGAGGGGCGGTGGTCAGCGCGGGACGCGATGCCGACGCGGCCGAGAAGGTCGGCGGCGCGGGCCTTCGCCTCGGACGCCGCGATGCCGTGGGCGAGCTGCGGCAGGACGATGTTCTCTTCCGCCGTGAACTCGGGCAGCAGGTGGTGGAACTGGTAGACGAAGCCGATGTCGGCACGCCGCGCCCGGGTGCGGCGGCGCTCGGGCAGGCCGGTCATGTCCTCGCCCGCCAGCACCACGCGGCCCGTGTCGGGCGTGTCGAGCAGGCCCGCGATGTGCAGCAGCGTGGACTTGCCGGCGCCCGAGGGGGCGATCACCGCCACCACCTCGCCCCGGTTCACGGTCAGCGAGGCGCCGGTCAGCACGCGGACCTCGTTCACCTGGCCACGGTTGTAGAACTTCTCGAGCGCGTCGATCTCCAGCACCGGCTCACTCATAGCGCAGCGCCTCCACCGGGTTCATCCGCGCGGCGCGGCGGGCGGGAAAGATGGTGACGACGAAGGAGAGGCCGAGCGACAGGATCACCGCCGACAGCACGTCGTTCAGTTCGAGCTTCGCCGGGAGGGCATAGATGCCGCGGATCGAGGGATCCCAGACGCCGCCGCCGGAGAGGTAGTTCACGAGGCTGAAGATCGGGTCGATCCAGATCGCGAAGGCGCAGCCGAGGATCACCCCGGCAAGGGTGCCGACGAGCCCGGTCATCGCGCCGCAGATGAAGAAGACCCTGAGGATCGAGCCTTCGGAGAGGCCGATGGTGCGCAGGATACCGATGTCGCGGCCCTTGTTCTTCACCAGCATGATCAGGCCCGAGATGATGTTCATGGCCGCGATCAGCACCAGGATCGACAGGATGATGAACATCACGTTGTCCTCGATGTCGAGCGCGCGCAGGAAGGCGCCCGAGGCGTCGCGCCAGGTCCAGACCAGCGCCCGCTCGCCCCCCGCCTGCGCCAGCGGCACGATCATGTCCTCGACCCGGTCGGGATCGGAGACCATGATCTCGAGCTCGTCCGCCGCGCCCTCGCGGTTGAAATAGGTCTGGGCGGCGGCGAAGGGCATGTAGACCCGGGTGCGGTCGATGTCGTAGCGGCCCGCGGTGAAGATGTAGGCGACCGGGTAGTTCGACACCCGCGGAGAGGTGCCGAAGGCCGTCTTCGCCCCGTCGGGCGAGATCAGCTTGACGGTGTCGCCGACCGTGACCCCCAGCTCCTGCGCGACGCCCGAGCCGATGGCGATGCCCTCGTTCTCGCCGAACCCGGCGAGGCTGCCCTGGCTGCTCTCGGGGTGGGCGATGCGGGGAATGTTGGCGAGATCGGCCGGGGCGATGCCGAAGACCTCGACCCCCGCCGTGTTGCCGCGGACCGAGGCCATGACCTGCCCCTTCACCAGCGGCGCGACGGTGGTGACGCCCGGCACCTGGCGCACCCGGTCGGCCATGGCGGCGTAATCGGTGATCTTCCGGGTGATCTGGCCGTCGGCGTCCTGGTACTGGGCCGAGTAGATGGTGACATGGGCGTTGGCGCCGAGGATGGTGTCCACGAACTCTTCCCGGAAGCCCGAGCGCACGGCGAGGGTCGCGATGAGCGCGAAGACGGCGAGCGTGATGCCGACGAGGCTGATCCAGGTCATCACGCTGACCCCGCCCTCGGCCCGCTTGGCGCGCAGGTAGCGCCAGGCGATCATCCATTCGAAGCGGGAAAACGGGGCGGTCGATCCGGCCAAGGCGGCGGTCCTTTCCAAAACTCAGGCGGACACTTCGCCGCTTGGCCGCTCCGGGTCAAGGTGGCGCCGCCCGGCGTCGCGGTCACACCGGCGTCATTCCGAGCGGGAGGCTTCGGCCGTGGCGTCCCGCGGCGCATGGGCGTGGCGCAACCGCTCGGCGTGCTGTTCGACCATGGCGGCGATCGCCTCCTCCCGGCTTTCGGCCAGGGGCAGCGTCTCGCGGTTCAGGCCGCGGGCGACGTCGGGATCGAGGATCAGGTCGGCGATCATCGGGTAATGGTCCGAGCCGACGTCGGGGCCGCGGCCAAAATGCACCATGGCGACATCGTCGGTGATGTAGATCTGGTCGATCGGAAAGCGCAGGATCGGGTGGTTGACGTCGAAGCTCGGCAGCGGGCCACGGCCGATCCTGGGGTCGAGATAGCGGCCCACCTGCTTGAACCGGTGCGAGATGTTCGACCAGGCGACGGCGTTGAAATCGCCCATGATGATCACCGGCATCCCCGTGGCGCGGGCGAAGCGGGCGGCATAGTAGAGCTGGGCGTCGCGATCCTCGGAATCGACGCCGGGCGTGGGCGGACGGGGGTGCATGCCGACGAAGCGGAACACCTTGCCGGTGTCGGTCTCGAGCTCTGCAAAGGCGGTCGGCGTGTCGTCGGCGGTCAGGTAGCGCACCTCCATCTTGTGCACCTTCAGCCGGGTGGCAAGCACGAGGCCATAGTAGTTGTCCTTGGGGTGACGCAGGACGGTGGGGTATTCCTGCACGACGGGATCGAGCTCGCTCGCCCATGTCTCGTCGGTCTCCATCAGGAACAGGATGTCGGGATCGGCCCCGGTGATGGCGTCGCGCACCGCCTGGTACCTGTCGTTCTCCATCAGCACGTTGGAGGACATGACGCGGACGACGTCGTGGTGCGGTTCGGGCCGGGCATAGTCGATCTCGCGCTTGGCCAGAGGCGTGTAGGGATAGATCTTCCAGCCCTGGTAGCCGAGACAGGCGAGCTGCACCGCCACCAGCGCCCACCACCCCCTCGGCATGAGGACCAGCGTCAGGGCGATGAGCGGCAGCAGCACGAAGACGTAGTGGATCCGGGGAAATTCCATCGCCTGGATCCACCACTGCTGGCTTTCGGTGAAGGGCAGCAGGGAAAAGGCCGCAATGGCCAGGGTGCAGGCGCTGATCAGCACCGCCAGTATCAGGACCGTCACGGCATTCTCCGGATCGCTTCGGGGTCGACGCCGTTCTGTCACGGATCTTCCATCGCGTCAGCAACAACCGACAGGCCGCTTCGGTTCCCCGAAGGTCAGTCCATCGCCTGCGTGCCGGGGGTCAGCCGCACCAGCCGCCCGTTGTCCTGGTCGGTGATGGCAAGGATCGCCCCGTCCGGCGCGATCTCGATGTCGCGCACGCGGCCCAGTTCGTCGCGCAGGAAGCGCTCTTCGCCGACCACCGTCTCGTCCTCGAGGTCGAGGCGCACGATGCCGCCGGGCTTCAGCGAGGCGGCGATCACGTCGCCTTCCCAGTCGGCGAAGGTCTCGCCCTCCATCCAGGCGAAGCCGCCGGGGGCGATGACCGGATCCCAGTAGTATCGCGGCTCGACCACGCCCTCCTGGCTGTGTTCGCCGCTGCCGACGGGCTGGCCCGAGTACTTCTCGCCGTAGCTGACGAGCGGCCAGCCGTAGTTCCCGCCCGCCTCGATCCGGTTCAGCTCGTCCCCGCCCTTCGGCCCGTGCTCCAGCCCCCAGAGTTCGCCCGTCGAGGGGCGGATGGCGGCGCCCTGGATGTTGCGGTGGCCATAGGACCAGATCTCGGGCCTGGCGCCCTCCTCGCCCGCGAACGGATTGTCGCCCGGCGCCTCGCCGTCGAGGGTGACGCGGACGATCTTGCCGTAGGTCTTGTCGAGATCCTGCGCGTACTGGCGCAGGCGGTCGGTGAAGTGCTCGCCGGTGGTGATGAACACATAGTCGCCGTGGGGCACGATCCGGCTGCCGAAGTGCTTGGCGTTCGGCGCGGGCGGGTCCTGCACGAAGATGTCGGTGACGCCGGTCAGTTCGCGCAGGTCCTCCGACAGCCTGCCCTTCGCGGCGGCGGTGGCCGACATGCCGCCCTCCATCGGCTTGGCATAGGTCAGGAAGACGGTGCGGCTTTCCGCGAAATCCTCGGCCAGCGCCACGTCGAGCAGACCGCCCTGGTCCTGCGCCAGCACTTCCGGCACGCCCGCGATCGGTTCGCCGACCGTGCCGTCTTCCCCGACGTGTCGCAGGGCGCCCGAGCGCTCGGTGACCAGATAGCTGCCGTCGGGCAGCACCTCGATCCCCCAGGGATGGCTCAGGCCCGAGGCGATCTCCTCGACCTCCAGGGACACGCCGCTGTCCATGGCGGGGGCGCGGGTCTGGTTCTCGAAGGCGGGTTCGAACTCGGGGACGTTCCTGGGGCCCTGTTCGACCGGCTCGGCCATCGCGAGGACGGGGAAGGCGGCGGTGGCGGCGAGGAGGGAAAGCGTGCGGGTCATGTCAGTCTCCGTTTCGGTGGCTGGTATGGCGTTCACGACTGAACACCCCGGCCGCGGTCACGGTTTCTTCACGAAAGGGTTGGGGCGCGGGCCTCGGTTCTGGCCCCGGTTCGTGCGTAGGCAAGATGCCGGGCGCGCGGACAAGGGCGACCCGGCGGATATGCGGCGGTCGATTGCCCTGTGCCTGGCAGGAACGCGGGCGCCGCGACGGGACGCGGCACCACGCTTCAGATTTCAGTGTCGGGCCTTCACCCCTTGCCGTAGATCCCCGCGATCCGGGCGACGGCAGCCTCGGGCGCCATCTCTTCGGACTCGCCGGTCCTGCGCGAGGTCAGCTCGACCACGCCGTTCTTCAGCCCCCGGGGGCCGACGGTGATCCGCCAGGGCAGGCCGATCAGGTCCATGGTGGCGAACTTGCCCCCTGCCCGCTCCTCCCGGTCGTCGTAGAGCGGTTCCAGCCCGAGGTCGGTGATCTGCCTGTAGAGCGACTCGCAGGCGGCATCGGCCTCGGCGTCGCCCTGCTTGAGGTTCACGATGCCGACGTGGAAGGGCGTCACGCCCTCGGGCCAGATGATGCCCTTGTCGTCGTGGCTCGCCTCGATGATCGCGCCGAGCAGACGCGACACGCCGATCCCGTGGGAGCCCATGTGCACCGGCACCCGGCCGCCTTCCGGCGTCTGCACCATGGCGCCCATCGGCTCGGAATACTTGGTGCCGAAGTAGAAGATCTGCCCCACCTCGATGCCCCGCGCGACGCGGCGCCGCTCTTCGGGGATCTCGTTGAACACCGCCTCGTCGTGGGTCTCGTCCGTGCGGGCATAGCGCGAGGTGAACTCCTCCAGCACCGCCTGGCAGGCCTCGCGCGAATCGTAGTCGATCTCGCGGTCGCCGAACTTCAGGTCGGTGATCTCGGCATCGTAGAACACCTCGGACTCGCCCGTCTCGGCCAGCACCAGGAACTCGTGGGTGTCGTCGCCGCCGATCGGCCCCGAGTCCGCGCGCATCGGGATCGCCTGCAACCCCATGCGTTCGTAGGTGCGCAGGTAGCTGACGAGGTGGCGGTTGTAGGCGTGCAGCGCGTCCTCCTTCGTCAGGTCGAAGTTGTAGCCGTCCTTCATCAGGAACTCGCGCCCGCGCATGACGCCGAAGCGCGGCCGCATCTCGTCGCGGAACTTCCACTGGATGTGGTAGAGCGTCAGCGGCAGGTCCTTGTAGCTGCTGACGTGGCTGCGGAAGATGTCGGTGATCATCTCCTCGTTCGTCGGACCGTAGAGCATGTCGCGGTCCTGCCGGTCCTTGATCCTGAGCATCTCGGGACCGTAGGCATCGAAGCGGCCGGATTCGCGCCAGAGGTCGGCCGATTGCAGCGTCGGCATCAGCATCGGGATATGGCCCGCGCGCTGCTGCTCCTCGTGCACGATGGTCTCGATGTTCTTCAGCACCTTGTAGCCGAGCGGCAGCCACGAATAGATCCCCGCCGCGGCCTGCTTGATCATGCCGGCCCTCAGCATCAGGCGGTGGCTGACGATCTGCGCCTCGGCGGGCGTCTCTTTCAGCACGGGCAGGAAATAGCGGGTCAGGCGCATGGGATCGGTCCTCGGGTGAACTTGCTGGCGCTTGGTAGGCGATTGGCGGGGAGCAGACAAGCGGGGGCAAACGGCAGATGCCCGCGCTCGCCCGCTGTGCGCACCGCTACTTTGCAAGTTCCGCTCCGCACATAGGGCATTCCCCGACCGCGGGCGGGGGAGAAGCCCCCGCCCGTGCGGGCGGTCGGGGGCTGCCCGGCGTTGCCGCCCGGCGGGACATCTCCGCTGGGTGCGATAGAGCCCCGACGTTAACGCAGCTTCAGCGTCGCCAGTCCGATCAGCGCGAGGATCAGGGAGATGATCCAGAAGCGGATGACGATCTGCGGCTCGGCCCAGCCGCGCTTCTCGAAGTGGTGGTGGATCGGGGCCATCAGGAACACCCGCTTGCCGGTGCGCTTGAAATAGAAGACCTGGATGATGACCGACAGCGCCTCGACCACGAAGAGGCCGCCGACCACGCCCAGGACCAGCTCGTGCTTGATCGCGACAGCGATGGCGCCGAGCGCGCCGCCGAGCGCGAGCGAGCCGGTGTCGCCCATGAACACCGCCGCGGGCGGCGCATTGTACCAGAGGAACCCGAGCCCGCCGCCGATCAGCCCGGCGGTGAAGATCAGCAGCTCTCCGGTTCCGGGGACGTAGTGGACATCGAGGTAGTCGGTGAAGTCGACCCGGCCCACGGCATAGGCGATGACGCCGAGCGTGCCGGCCGCGATCATCACCGGCATGATGGCGAGACCGTCCAGACCGTCCGTCAGGTTCACCGCGTTGGCGGCGCCGACGATGACGAACATGGCGAAGGGGATGAAGAACCAGCCGAGGTGCAGCAGCACGTTCTTGAAGATCGGGAAGGCGAGGTTGTAGCTCAGCTCGGCCGGGTGGAAATACGCCGCCCAGACCGAGGCGAGCGCGGCGATGGCGAAGCCGATGGCGAGCCGCGACTTGCCCGAGAGGCCCGCGTTGCTGTTCTTCGTCACCTTGGCATAGTCGTCGGCGAAGCCGATCAGGCCGAAGCCGATGGTGACGAACAGCACCATCCAGACATAGGGGTTGTCGAGCCGTGCCCAGAGCAGGGTCGACACGATCAGAGCGCCGAGGATCAGCACGCCCCCCATGGTGGGCGTGCCCGCCTTGGTCACGATGTGGCTTTCGGGGCCGTCGGTGCGGATCGGCTGGCCGTGCTTCTGGCGACGGCGCAGCAGGTTGATCAGCGGGCGGCCGAACATGAAGCCGAAGACGAGCGCGGTGAAGAACGCCGCCCCCGCCCGGAACGTGATGTAGCGGAACAGGTTGAAGACGTCGCCGCCGTCAGAGAATTCGGTAAGCCAGTAAAGCACTCAGATCGCCCCTCCGTCGGGCCGGGCGGCCGCCTCGACGGCGGGCATCGCCCCTTCGCCGCCGGACAGGATGCCGCGGCCCGGCACGCGATGACCCAGTTTGCGGATGGCGTCAACGACAAGGCTCACCTTGCTGCCCTTCGAGCCCTTCACCAGCACCACGTCGCCCGCGTCGACCAGGCCGTGCGCCTTCTCGGCAAGATCGTGGGCGGAGGCCACCCAGCGGCCGCGCATGTGCTCGGGCAGGCTGTCGAACAGCGGTTTCATGCGGGGGCCCACGGCGTGGACGATGTCGACCGCGCGCAGGCTGTCGAGATCGCCGAGGGCAAGGTGCATCGCCGCCTCGTCGGGACCGAGTTCCAGCATGTCGCCGAGGATGGCGATGCGCCGCCCCTTGCCGATCCTTCCGATGCCCGAAACGGGCGTGCTGTCGGCCAGCACCTCCAGCGCGGCGGCCATGGAGGTGGGGTTGGCGTTGAAGGCGTCGTCGATCAGCTCGATCGTCAGCGCCTCGTTCGCGGGGTCGAGCGCGATCTTCTCGCGGGTGCCGCGGCCCGCGGGGGGAGCCCAGTTCGCGATCTCCCTCACGAGGATCGCGGGATCGGCCCCGGCCGCCTCGGCCGTCGCGATCACCGCCAGCGCGTTCATCGCGAAGTGACGCCCGCCGGTCATCACCTTGAACAGCAGCGGCATCTCCCCGTGCTGCGCCTGCACGACCGTGGCACCCCCCGCCGGGCGCGCGTCGAGCAGGCGATAGTCCGCCTCCGGCGCCTCGCCGAAGCCTATGATCCGCGCGCCATGGGCGCGGGCGGTGTCGAGCAGGATCCGCGCCTGCGGCACGTCCCGGTTGACGACGGCGGTGCCCCCGGCGACGAGCCCGCCGAAGATCGACGCCTTCTCGTGGGCGATGCCCTCGAGGTTCTCGAAGGCCTCGAGGTGCGCCGCCGCGATGGTGGTGATCATCGCGACATGGGGCGCGGCCATGCGCGACAGGGGCTCGATCTCGCCCGGGTGGTTCATGCCGATCTCGATCACCGCGAAATCGGCGTCCTTCGGCATCCGCGCGAGCGTCAGCGGCACGCCCCAGTGGTTGTTGTAGCTCGCCTCGGCCGCGTGCGTGCGCCCGGCGGCGCTCAGCACGGTGCGCAGCATCTCCTTGGCCGAGGTCTTGCCGACCGAGCCGGTGACGCCGATCACCGTCGCGCAGGTCCGGGCGCGGGCGAAGCGCCCCATCGCCTCGAGCGCGGGCAGCACCTTGTCGACGATCAGCAGCGGCGCGGTTTCGTCCAGCCCCGCGGGGATGTGCGAGACGAGGGCGGCGGCGGCGCCCTTCTCCAGCGCCTGCGCCACGAAATCGTGGCCGTCGCGCACGTCCGACAGCGCCACGAACAGGTCGCCCGGTTGCAGGGTGCGGGTGTCGATCGAGACGCCGGTGGCGGTCCAGGGACGCGTCGTCACGCCCCAGGTCGCCTCGACCGCCTCGGCGGAGGTCCAGAGCGGGGTCATGCCACGCGCCCGTCCAGCGCCGCGACGGCGACGCTTGCCTGTTCCACGTCGTCGAAGGGGAAGACGGCGTCGCCCACGGTCTGCCCGGTCTCGTGGCCCTTGCCCGCGATCAGCAGCGCGTCGCCGGCCTCCAACATGTCGACGCCCCTCAGGATCGCCTCCGCGCGGTCGCCGACCTCGATCGCGTCGGGATCGGCCTTGAGGATCTGTGACCTTATTTCGGCCGGATCCTCGCTCCGTGGGTTGTCGTCTGTCACTATTCGAACATCGGCGTTCTCCGCCGCCGCCTTGCCCATCAGCGGCCGCTTTCCGCGGTCGCGGTCGCCGCCCGCTCCGTAGGCGACCACCAGCCGCCCCATGACGTGGGGGCGCAGGTTCGACAGCGCGGTGGCGATCGCGTCGGGCGTGTGGGCGTAGTCCACGAAGACCGCGGCACCGTTGTCCCGCGTCGCGGCCAGTTGCATCCGCCCGGCGACCGTCACCAGGTGGGGCAATGTGTCGAAGACGCGGGCCGGATCCTCGCCGCAGGCCAGCACCAGCCCGGCCGCGGCCAGCACGTTGCCCGCCTGGAAGCCGCCGATCAGGTTCAGCCGCACCTGCCGCGTGACGCCGTTCCAGGAAAACCGCAGGTCCTGCCCGGTGGCATCGAAGCGCTGCGACAGGATCCGGAGCGCGGCATCCCCGGCCCGGCCGATCCGGAGAACGTCCTGGCCGCGCATCTCGGCGATGTTGGCCATGTCGGGGCCGCGGGGATCGTCGATGTTGATGACGGCGATGGCGTCCTCCGGCAGGACCCGGTCGAACAGGCCCGCCTTCGCCGCGAAATATTCCTCGAAGCTCGCGTGGTAATCCAGGTGGTCCTGGCTGAAGTTGGTGAAGGCCGCCGCCGAGAGCCGCACGCCGTCGAGCCGCCGCTGGGCCAGCCCGTGGCTCGACGCCTCCATGGCGACGTGGGTGATGTGGGCGGCTTCCAGCTCGGCCAGCATGGCGTGGAGCGTGATCGGCTCGGGCGTGGTGTGGCGCAGCGGCGCGGCATAGGCGCCCTGAACGCCGGTGGTGCCGAGGTTCACCGCCTGCTCGCCCAGCAGCATCCAGATCTGGCGCGCGAAGGTGGCGACGGAGGTCTTGCCGTTGGTGCCGGTGGTGGCGACGATCACCTCGGGCTGGCGTTCGAACCAGAGCGCGGCGGCCAGGGCAAGGGTCTGGCGCGGATCCTCGGCCACCACCAGCGCGGCGTCCGATCCGTCCAGCGCCGCGGCCGCGATCTGCGCGCCCTCGCGGTCGGTCAGGATGGCCGAGGCGCCGCGGGCCAGCGCGCCCTCCACGAAGCGGGCGCCGTGGACCTTCACCCCCGGCAGCGCCGCGAAGAGGTTGCCGCGTGCGAGGGTCCGGCTGTCGACGGAAAGCCCCGTCACCACCGCCTCGCGCCCGTTCTGCGCGGTCAGCCCCAGATCGGCGAGCGCCGCCTCCTTCACCTTGCCGTTCGTCCTGCCCATGGCTGCCCTGCCCCCTTCAGTTCGAGGTATGCCTTACCGCAGTCAGGTCGGGAGTTTCAATGATCGGGGCCAGTCCCAGCAGGGGCGCGGCGCGGCGGATCACCTCGGCGGCGACGGGCACGGCCGTCCAGCCGGCGGTGCGGCGCGGCTCGTCCCCCGACGTGTCCGAGGCCTCGTCCATGGTGACGATCAGGACGTATTTCGGGTCCGACGCGGGAAAGACGCTGGCGAAGGTGTTGACGTTCTTGTCCTGGTAGTAGCCGCCGTTGCCCTTGGGCTTGTTGGCCGTCCCGGTCTTGCCCGCCACCTCGTAGCCCGCGACGGCGCCGAAGCTGGCCGTGCCGCGCACCACCACCTGCCGCAGCATCTCGCGCGCGGCGCGCGAGGTCTCCTCGGACACGATCCGCTTGCCCTTCTCGACCGTGTTGCGCCTCAGCAGCGTCGGCACGACCCGCGTACCGCCGTTCAGGAGCGACGAATAGGCCGCCGCGAGATGCATCGGCGATGCGGCGATGCCGTGGCCGTAGGAGGCGGTGATCGTGGTGATCTCGCTCCAGTTGCCGGGATAGATCGGCGCCGCGCCGGGCGCCTCGACCATCTCGATCGGCGTCGGCTGGAGGAAGCCGAGTTCGCCCAGGAACGCCTTCTGCCGCTCGCCGCCGATCCTGAGGGCGATCTTCGCGGTGCCGACGTTCGAGGATTTCACGATCACGTCCGTCACCGACAGCAGCGGGCCGTAGTTGTGGTTCTGGAACTCGTGGATCTTGAAGCGGCCCCATTTCATCGGCGCGTTGGCGTCGACCATGGTTTCGGGGCGGACCATGCCCATCTCCATCGCCTGCGAGACGGTGAAGATCTTGAAGGTCGAGCCCAGCTCGTAGACCCCCTGGAGCGCGCGGTTGAACAGCGGGCTGTCCGCGGGATCGCCCTTCAGCAGCGGCGGCGGGCGGTCGTTCGGGTCGAAGTCCGGCAGCGACACCATCGACAGCACCTCGCCGGTGTGCACGTCCATCAGCACCGCAGCGGCACCCTTGGCGTTCATCAGCTTCATGCCGCCGTACAGCACCTCGCGCACCGCCGACTGGACGGTGAGGTCGATGGACAGCTGCAGCGGCCTGCCCTCCTCGGCCGGGTCGCGGAGGTAGTCGTCGAACGCCCGCTCGACGCCAGCCACGCCGATCACCTCGGCCGAATGGACGCCCTCGCGCCCGAAGCTCGCCCCGCCGAGGATATGGGCGGCAAGGCTGCCGTTCGGATAGAGGCGCATCTCGCGCGGGCCGAACAGGAGACCCGGATCGCCGATGTCGTGCACCGCCTGCTTCTGCTCGGGGCTGAGTTTCTTGCGGATCCACAGGAACTTGCGCTTGCCGGTGAAGTCTTTCAGCAGCTTCTGCTCGTCCAGCTCGGGGAAGATCTTCGCCAGCTCGCGCGCAGCCTTCTCCTTGTCGATCATCAGCGGCGGCTGGGCATAGAGCGAGTGGGTGAACATGTTCGTCGCCAGCACCCGGCCGTTGCGGTCGACGATGTCGGCGCGCTGCGCGACGATGGCGGTGCCGCCGGCCTGCACCCGCGGCTCCTCCGGGACGGAGGCCGCCATCAGCCCCATGCGGGCGCCGACGACGCCGAAGGCGCAGAAGAAGAACACCGACAGCACCAGGAGCCGCCCCTCGGCCTGCATCCGCGCGCGGTCGCGCTGCGCCTCGTGGCGCAGGCGCAGGTTCTCGGCCTCGATGGCGTCCGGGTTCTCGCCGGTCTCGCGGGCGCGCAGGATGCGGGCCAGGGGGCGAAGGGGGGTGCGGATCATGGCTCCTGCTCCTCGTTGGTGCCGCTGGTCATGACGGTGCCGGTGAGATCCATCGCGGGCAGCTCGGGGGCAGGAAAGGCCACCTCGTCGACGCGGGCGAACTGCTCGGGCACCAGCGGCAGCAGGCCCAGGCGGTCGAAGTTCAGCGCCGCGAGATCGCGCAGGCGGGCGGGACGGTTGAGGTAGGCCCATTCGGCCTTCAGCACCGCGATCGCCTCGCGCCGGTCGCCGATGTCGCGCTGGAGCCGGTCGACGATGCGCAGGGATTCCTGCGTCCTGTAGTTCTCCTGGTAGGCCCAGAAGGCGAGCCCCATCACCGACAGGGCCGTGAGGATGAAGAAGACGGATTTCATGTGCGCAAGTCCCCCAGATGGTCGAATTTCGGCAGTCCCAGTGCGGTGCGGTCCACCGGCGCGGCGGCGGTGGCGGTGCGCGTGGCCACTCTCAGCCGGGCCGAGCGGGCCCGGGGATTCGCCTCGAGCTCCGCGGCATCGGGGCCGATGCCCTTCGAGACCGCGGTGAAGGCCGGATCGGGCGTGTCGGCCTCGGGCGCATAGCGGTTCGCCCTGCCCCCGCCGCCCGAGCGGGCGGTCAGGAAGCGCTTGACGATGCGGTCCTCGAGCGAGTGGAAGCTGACGACGGCCAGCTTTCCGCCCGGCGCCAGCGCGCGCTCGGCCGCCTCAAGCCCCGCCACCAGCTCGCCGAACTCGTCGTTCACGGCGATGCGGATCGCCTGGAAGCTGCGCGTCGCGGGGTGACTCTGGCCGGGCTTCGCCCGCGGCAGGCACCCCTCGACGACGCGGGCCAGGTGCCGGGTGGTCTCGATCGGTCCCTCGGCGCGGATCTTCACGATGGCGCGGGCGATGCGGCGGGCCGCGCGCTCTTCTCCGTAGTGGAACAGGATGTCGGCCAGCGTCCCCTCGTCCAGCCCGTTGACGAGGTCCGCGGCGCTCGGCCCCGCGCCGCCCATGCGCATGTCGAGCGGGCCGTCCTTCTGGAACGAGAAGCCCCGTTCGGCCTGGTCGAGCTGCATCGAGCTGACGCCGAGGTCCAGCACCACCCCGTCGAGCGGCGCGTCGCAATAGGTGTCGAGCCGGCCGAAGGTGCCCTCGACCAGCCTGAGCCGGCCGCCATGTTCCCCTGCCCATTCCTTTGCCATCGCGAAGACCGACGGATCGCGGTCGACGCCGATCACCAGGTCAGCCCCCGCCGCCAGCAGCCCGCGGGCATAGCCACCGGCCCCGAACGTGCCGTCGAGCCAGCGGCCCCCGACCGGCGCCACCGCTTCAAGAAGCGGGCGCAACAGGACGGGAACATGGGGTTTTTCGGGAGTTACGGCAGCCGGGGACACGGCATCAGTCCTCGTCGCCCGGCAGGTAGACCGAAGCGTCGACGTTCGGATCGAAATCCTCGTCCTCCATCAACTGCATCGCGTTCTCGGCCTCGTAGACGGCGGGCTCCCAGATCTTGAAGGTCTGCCCGCTGCCCACGATCTTGACGGCACCCTGGAGGTTGAGCTTGTCGCGCAGCCTTGCGGGCAGGACGATCCGCCCGGTTTCGTCCAGGGTCGCGGTGACGGTCTTGGCTGCGTAGAGGATCTCGAGCGCGCGGCGCTGCTTCGAGGCGGGCGGCAACTTGCTGATCTTCTTGTGCACGCGCTCGAAACTGGTCATGGTGAACACTTCGAGGTAGTTCCGTGCCTCGGTCCCGTGGACGATCGCCATGCTTGCATTCTTGCCGGGCTCCCACTTGGGGTCGCCCTCTTCCAGGACGCGACGGAAATCGGCCGGCACCGACATCCTGCCCTTGGTGTCGATCTTGTTGTCGTGTTCGCCGATGAACACTTCCAACACGGCCCGATCATTCCTTCCTGCGTTAAACTTCAGGTTGTCCCTGCGACCCCCTGAAACTGAAAACGGCGAACCGAACTGCTGCCACTGTTCGGTTCGCCGCCCTCAACCCGTTTCCGGGGTTTCCGACTGCGCGCGCCACCTGGGGGGATGTCTGCTCGCCCGCGCGCCGGATCTCAGTTTTTCAAAGAGAGAACTGCCTGTATGAAGCCTGCCATCTGCTTGTTTTTGCTAGTGCTTTCGGGATCGTTCGGTGTCCCTGTCTGCCCTGCTCTTCGATGATTTAGGGATGCCATGGGAATACATGGGAAGCAATGGGAAATTGCCCCATCGGCCATTTCCCGACACTCCGGCCCCTGCCAGTGTCCTCGGGGCAACAGTGGTTAATGCGCGCGATTTCAGCGTATTAGGATGCGCCTATTGATGAAGGCGAGGCATGGGCAACTACATGTTGTGGTTGTCGGCTGCGCAAAAAACTTGCGCTTCGCAGGCGGCGCGGCAGGAACATAACGCCCGAGACAGCGTTATCCCCACTGTTATCCACAGATTCTGCCAGATTGGCGCTTCGAAGCGCGAATCATTTACCTGTGATTTGATTCGAACTCGCGTGATCGGGCCAGGTACATCCGCATCTTTGCGCCGACCTACGCCGTTCGAGGTAGGCGTGTCAGGCGTTCCCACGGTTTCCCAAATCCCGTGTCGCCCCTCGGGGGGTCCGTCCCATGGGATTCCATGGGAACCGCCCCGCACGCTCCTTCAGGCGGCGCCGCGGTCGATCAGCCGCTGCGCGAGGTCGAGGTAGGCCGCGGCTTCCGCCCCGCCCTTCGCGGCCGCGGGCACGCCGGAATCGCCCGCGAGCCGGACATCGAGGCTGAGCGGCAGCTCGCCAAGGAACGGCAGGCCAAGCCGCGCCGCCTCGGCCCGGACGCCGCCGGAGCCGAAGATATGGGATTGCCCCCCACAGTGCGGGCAGACGAAGACCGACATGTTCTCGATCAGGCCCAGCACCGGCGTCCCGAGGGTCGCGAACATGTCGAGCGCCTTCCTCGCATCCAGCAGCGCCACGTCCTGCGGGGTCGAGACCACGATCGCCCCCGTCACCTCGTGGCGCTGGCACAGAGTCAGCTGCACATCGCCCGTCCCCGGCGGCAGGTCCACGATCAGCACGTCGAGGTCGCCCCAGGCCACCTGCCCCAGCATCTGCTGGAGGGCCCCCATCAGCATCGGGCCCCGCCAGACCACCGCCTTGTCCGCCTCCAGCATCAGCCCGATCGACATGACGGTGACGCCGTGGGCGGTCAGGGGAAGGATCGTCTTGCCGTCGGGCGAAGCGGGCCTCTCAGAGACGCCCATCATCCGGGGCTGCGAGGGTCCGTATATGTCGGCGTCAAGCAGGCCGACCCGCCGCCCCGCCTTCGCCAGCGCCACCGCGAGGTTCGAGGCGACGGTGGACTTGCCCACGCCCCCCTTCCCCGAGCCGACGGCCAGGATCCGGTCGACCCCCGGCACGCCCTGGCGCCCCGGCGCCTGCGGGGTGGGATGGCGTCCCACCTTCAGGCTCGGCGGCGCCTTCTCCTCGTGCGCCGTCAGGAGCGCCGAGGCCGAGGTGACGCCGGGCAGCTCGGCCACCAGCCGCTCGGCCGCCTCGCGGATCGCGCCCATGCGCCGCGCCACGTCCGGGCTCGGCGCCTCGATCACGAATCGGACCGCGCCGCCCTCGACGGTCACGGCGCGCACCATGTCCTCGGAGACGAGCGTGCCGCCGCCGGGCAGCTGCAGCCGCGCGAGGGTGTCGAGGATCGTCTGGCGGGTCACGGTCATGGGATGTCCTTCCTTTGATCGGCTCCACAGATGCACCTTCCGACTCGGGCAGCAAGGCCCGCAGGTTTTTCAACTGCCGGGATTAAAGGCATCGGCCGCCGGGAGAGGTTAACGATAGGTCAGCAATACATATGCATTTGCCGCATGGCAGCAATGAGCATTTGGGACGTTGTGCAGGTGCAGCATTTGTCTATCTTCAGGATCAACGAACGGGGCGAACTGACAGCCCGAGAACGAGGTAGCAAAATGGCATACGCAGCATCCGGCAGCCGCGCCGACCGCGCAGAGATCACCGGCCGTCTTTCGGCCACCCTGAAGAATATCGGTGTTCGTTTCGACCAGTACCGAGTGTACCGCCGCACCCATGCCGAGCTTTCCGCGCTCAGCAACCGTGACCTGGCGGATCTCGGCATCAACCGGTCGATGATCACCAGCATTGCGACCGAAGCCGCCTACGGGCGCCGCTGACGTCACGAGATCAGAGGGCCCCACCTCCTCCCGGGGTCATCTGTTTCTGGCGGCGACATTCACCTCCTCCCGGATGTCGCCGCTTTTTTCTCAACCGGGTCCCGGCCTGCGACAGGCTTCGATCCAAGGAACGCGCGAACCTGATCCTCCCATCGGGGACGCGCTGAAGAGAGCGGCGGTGCCTACCTCCTCCCGGGCACCGTCGCCCCCCAGTTTCAGGGTCCCGGCCTGCGACAGGCCTCGATCCAAGGAACGCGCGAACCTGATCCTCCCATCGGGGACGTGCTGAAGAGAGCGGCGGTGCCTACCTCCTCCCGTGCACCGTCGCCCCCCAGTTTCAGGGTCCCGGCCTGCGACAGGCCCCGACCCGAGAGATGCGCGAACCTGATCCTCCCATCGGGAACGCGCTGAAGAGAGCGGCGGTGCCTACCTCCTCCCGGGCACCGTCGCCCCCAATTTCAGGGTTCCGGCCGAAAGGCCCCGACCCGAGAGATGCGCGGTCCTGATCCTCCCATCGGGGACGTGCTGAAGAGAGCGGCGGTGCCTACCTCCTCCCGGGCACCGTCGCCCCCCGGTTTCAGGGTCCCGGCCTTCGACAGGCCCCGACCCGAGAGACATGCGGAACCGATCCTCCCATCGGGGACGCATGCGCAGAGCGGCGGTGTCCACCTCCTCCCGGGCACCGCCGACCCTGCCAAGGATACGGAGCAGGCGCCGATGCGCCCTCCAGGAACCGCGGGCCTCTCCTCCCAATCGGCCCGTGGGACACGCACCGGCAGTCACCTCCTCCCGGCTGCCGGTGCACCCCTTTCCCGATATCGCTGACCGCAACGCGCAGGTGGGGCGCCGCCCTCAGAACGGCACGTCGCCCGCGCTGTCGGCGTCGACGACGAACTTGGCGACAACCTTCTTCGCGCCCGCCTTGTCGAACTCGATATCCAGCTTGTCGCCCTCGATGCCCATCACCGTGCCGTAGCCGAACTTGGTGTGGAATACCCGGTCGCCGGCGCCGTAGGCGGCCACGGCATCGAGGTCGATCACCATGTTGCGCTGTTCGCGCGGCTGGCTCATGGGGCGCGACGCGCTGCGGGCCTGCATCCGCTTCCAGCCCGGCGAGTTGTAGACGTTCGCATCGGCCGCCTTCTGGTAGAGGCTCGATTCCGCGCCCATCGAGATCGACGGAGAAGCCTGCGCCGCCATGCCCGCGGCCCCGTATCCGCCGCCGTAAAGGCCCGGCGGAGTCAGCACGTCGACATGGGCGGAAGGCAGTTCGTCGATGAAACGCGACGGCAGGGCCGACTGCCACTGGCCATAGACCCGCCGGTTCGCCGCGAAGCTGATCGTCGCCAGCCGCTCGGCCCGGGTGATGCCGACATAGGCCAGCCGCCGTTCCTCCTCGAGCCCCTTGAGACCAGATTCGTCCATCGAGCGCTGCGAGGGAAACAGCCCGTCTTCCCAACCCGGCAGGAACACGGCCGGAAATTCCAGCCCCTTCGCCGCGTGCAGCGTCATGATCGAGACCTTCGCGCCGCCCGCGTCCGATTCGTTGTCCATGATCAGGGAGACGTGTTCGAGGAAGCCTTGGAGGTTGTCGAACTGCTCCAGCGCCTTCACCAGCTCCTTGAGGTTCTCCAGCCGCCCCGGCGCCTCGGGCGTCTTGTCGTTCTGCCAGTGCGCGACATAGCCCGACTCTTCCAGGATCTGCTCGGCCAGCTCGATGTGGCTGATGCCGGGGCCCTTCGGCGAAACCGTCTCCAGCACCTCGCCATCCCCGGCCCCGCCCGTCGCCGCGGTCTGCCGCGCGGCCATGTCGTGCCAGCGGGCGATGTTGTCGACGAGGTGCCGCAGCTCGCCCGCGCCCTTGCCGCCGATCCCGCCTTCCGAAAGCAGGATCCGCGCGCCGTCCACCAGCGTCGCGCCATTCTCGCGCGCCGCCTTCTGGATGTTCTGCTGGGCCTTGTCGCCAAGGCCCCGCTTCGGCGTGTTCACGATCCGCTCGAAGGCCAGGTCGTCGTCGGGAGAGACCGCCAGCCGGAAATAGGCCATGGCGTCCCGGACCTCGAGCCGTTCATAGAAGCGCGGGCCGCCGATCACGCGGTAGGGCAGCCCGATGGTCAGGAACCGATCCTCGAACGCGCGCATCTGGTGCGAGGCGCGGACGAGAATCGCCATGTCGTCGAGGCTGACCGGGTCGAGTCCGCGGGTGCCCCGTTGCAGCGCCTCGACCTCCTCGCCGATCCAGCGCGCCTCCTCCTCGCCGTCCCAGTGGCCGATCAGGCGCACCTTCTCGCCCTCGGTCAGGTCGGTGAACAGCGTCTTGCCGAGCCGCCCCTTGTTCGAATCGATCACGCCCGAGGCCGCGGCAAGGATGTGCGGAGTCGAGCGATAGTTCTGCTCCAGCCGCACCACGGTGGCGCCGGGGAAGTCCTTCTCGAACCGCAGGATGTTGCCCACCTCGGCCCCGCGCCAGCCATAGATCGACTGGTCGTCGTCGCCGACGCAGCAGATGTTGCGGTGCGACTGCGCGAGCAGCCGGAGCCACATGTACTGCGCGACGTTGGTGTCCTGGTACTCGTCCACCAGGATGAAGCGGAACCAGCGCTGGTACTGCTCCAGCACGTCGGGATGTTCCTGGAAGATCGTCAGGCAGTGCAGCAGCAGGTCGCCGAAATCCACGGCGTTCAGGGTCTTCAGCCGCTGCTGGTAATAATCGTAAAGCTCGGTGCCGCGGTGGTTGAACGCCCCCGCCTCGGCGGCGGGCACCTTTGCGGGCGTCCAGGCGCGGTTCTTCCAGCCGTCGATGATCCCGGCCAGCTGGCGGGCGGGCCAGCGCTTCTCGTCGATGTTCTCGGCCAGGATCAGCTGTTTCATGAGCCGGATCTGGTCGTCGGTGTCGAGGATCGTGAAGTTCGACTTCAGCCCCACCAGTTCGGCATGGCGGCGCAGCAGCTTGACGCAGATCGCGTGGAAGGTGCCGAGCCACGGCATCCCCTCGACCGTCTGGCCCAGAAGCCGGCCCACCCGGTCCTTCATCTCGCGCGCGGCCTTGTTGGTGAAGGTCACCGCGAGGATCTCGTTCGGGCGGGCGCGCCCGGTCATCATCAGGTGGGCGATGCGGGCGGTCAGCGCCTTCGTCTTCCCGGTCCCCGCCCCGGCGAGCATCAGCACCGGACCGTCAAGCGTCTCGACGGCCTGGCGTTGCGCCGGGTTCAGCCCGTCTAGATAGGGTGCCGGGCGGCTGGCCATGGCACGCTGCGACAGCGGCACCGCCGCCTCGAAGGCGTCACTCTCGTCAAAGCTGCTCATGGAGCATATATAGACCCGGCGCCGCCCGAGGGAAAGCGCCGTTCGCCTTCCGTTCCACTCTCCGCAAAGGTGAGTCTGGCGGCTTGCCGTTCCCGCGGCGAAACAATATCGTGTCGCGGCAAGTACTTTGCTGTGTTGCAGCGCCGCTTAACCAAGACTTTTGGTGTTACGCGGCGTTTTTCGTTAACTACTTGTTCATACCAACTCGCCGTTTCATATCTCCACCGGTTCTAATTTTGGTTCAAGTGTATCGCATGGCTCGCCCACAACCGCAGGTAATAAGGCGGCCCGAGGCAGGAAAAGGATCTCTCCAAGATCATGGATGAGATGGAACGTCTTCTGGAAAACAGCGGCTTTGGCAGGCTCGCCGATGCGGGCTACCACCTTGCCTTGCGGGTCGGATTCGCGTTTCCCGAATTCGAGCGCAACACCCTGCCCCGCGCCTGGGTCGACCGGTATACCCGGCAGGGACTCATGCTGTTCGATCCGGTCATCCGCTGGATATACGACAATACCGGCACGACCCGGTGGAGCGAGATCGATGTCGAGGACGAACGTGGCGTGCTGGCCGCCGCCTCCGAGTACGATCTGCGATTCGGCGCCGCCGTCAGCATCATGGACGAACAGGAGGTCGGGCTGCGCTCCTTCGGTTCGTTCGCGAGGGCAGATCGCGACTTCACCGATTCCGAGCTGGCCCTGCTGGCGGAAGCCGTCGCGAACATGCACGGTGCGCTTCAGCCCACCCGGGTCCTCACCAACGCCGAGATCGAGGCGCTGCACCTGTTGTCGGCGGGCCTCATGCTCAAGGAAGTGGCACATCGCCTCGGAATCAGCGAAAGCGCCGTAAAACTGCGGATCTCAAACGCGCGCGTGAAGATGAATGCGCGCACGACGATGCAGGCCGTCAGCATTGCGAAACAGTACGGCTGGATTTGATAGAAATCGGACACGTAAGTGTCATATGTTCACCCTTAGCGTGAACGCCAACTCGCCAATCCCGCGAGTTTTCTATCTGTGTCCTGCAAAAAATGGTACTGACAATGACAAGCAAAATCGTCGGAGTAACGTTCGGCTTTCCCGATCTTCACGAGCATGGCTCGGCCTTCTACCAGTTCCTCGGCCTGCGGAAGCGGTTCTTCGTCGACACGTTGAACTGGCAGATTCCCCACAACGACGCGGTCGAGATGGATCAATACGACAATCCGACCGCCGAATATTCTCTGGCGCTGCGCGACGGCGAGGTGGTCGGGGGTGCGCGAATCATGCGCTTCGCCGACCGTTGGGGAATCCACGGCTGCATGTTGCAGGACGCCGCCGAGGGGCGCATCCCCGGCATCCCCGAGGATCTCCTGCCCCGCGACCGCAGCTTTGCCCATGCATCGGAGTGTACGCGGCTTGTCCTTTCGGATAAACTCACGTCCACGAGCGAGCGGCAGCAAGCGCTCAGCCTGGTCGTCGCCGGACTTGTCAGCCTGGCCATCGCCCAGGGAACCAGGGAACTGGTGACATTGACCGTCCCCGGGTTCCGTCGTTCGCTGCGGAAGCTGGGATATGGCGTGGATCAACTGGGCGAAAAATACCAGAACGACATGGATGGACGGTCCTATGCGATTCTGCGCATGCCCGCCCGCCACGCCGCCGTCGCTTCGGACAAGCCGCAGATGCTGCCTGCCAACGAGGGATTCGTGCCCCGCAAAGCAAACATTTGACACTTTATTGTACGGAAGCAACCCGAATGCAGTCACACTATTAACGCCTTCGAGGATCTAGCTTGCGGGGAGCAAGGGACACCGAAGCGATGCAAGACGTCATTGAGCACACGACCGCGCGATATTTCGAACCGGACTTCATGGTCCTGCTCGTACCTGTCGCGAATCTGAACCGGCCGGTCCGCGAGATCGCCCCGGTGAAGTTGCGCTGATCTCCTGGAACCGGCCTCCGGCCCGAACTATTTCGGGCGGAGGCCGGTTCAGGGCCTTCCGCGATGTGGTCAGCGGGGTCCGAGGGTGCTAAACTCCCCGGGACACGAAGGAATATCGGGTTCCGTCAAGTACCGGGGGAGGTGTGGCTCTTTATGAGTCTTATCGACGAACTTCGTCTGTTGCTGACGAACCTCAAGACCATGGCGCCACAGGGATTCGCGGCGGCGTTCCACGTCGATTTCGCGACGCCCAAGTACCTTTTCCAGACCTACGACGATGCCTGGATGACCTATTATTCCGCCTCGGGCCTCGTGATGAAGGACCCCGCGGTGCGCTGGGGGTTCTCCCATGACGGCATCGCGCCCTGGGCCGATCTCGTGGCGATGGACAGCCACAAGGTTTTCGAGAAGGCCGCGGAATACGGGCTGCATCACTGGTGCGTGGTCGCGACGAGCGAGCGCGGCTCGAAAAGCATCGGCGCCTTCTCCCGTGGCGACGCCCCCTTCTCGGACGAGGAGCGCGAGGCGGTCTTCGCCGACTTCCAGCGCCTGCACCTGCTGACGCTCCAGGGCCCCGAGAGCGATCCGGGTTTCGGCAAGATGCTGCACGACCTGTCGATCCAGCACACGCATCGCGATACCGAATAGCCCGGCACCGGAGCCGACCGGACGCGCGGTCGGCGCATGCGTGCAACCCTGGGGTTCGCCCCCTCCCCCGATCCGGACCGACTTTCCATGGACCTCGACCAGACCCATCCCGCCCTCGACGACCTGCGCCGCCGTGCCCGCCGCCGGCTGCCGACCTTCGTCTGGGAATACCTCGACAGCGGCACCGGATCGGACACCGCCGCGCCGCGCAGCGCCGCCGCGCTGGACCGTATCGTGCTGACGCCACGCGCCTTGCACGGCGCTCCGAAGCCGGACCTGTCGGTGCCGCTGATGGGGCGGACCTATCCCCTGCCCTTCGGCTTCGCGCCCGTGGGCATGTCGGGCCTCGTCTGGCCCGACGCCGAGGGCATCCTCGCGCGCCTCGCCGTGCAGGAGGGCATCCCCTACGGCCTCTCGACCGTCGCCGCCCAGACGCCCGAGGACCTGGCGCCCTACGTCGGAGACCAGGGCTGGTTCCAGCTCTACGCCCCGCGCCAGCCCGAGATCCGCACCGACATGCTGAAGCGGGCGAAGGACGCGGGCTTCCACACGCTGATCCTGACCGCCGACGTGCCGGTGGCGAGCCGCCGCGAAAGACTGCAGCGCGCGGGCGTCACCAATCCGATGAAGCTGACGCCGCGGATCCTGGCGCAGGTCGCGCTCTGCCCGGAATGGGCCGTCGGGATGGCGCGGCAGGGGATGCCCTCGCTCAAGTTCCTGGAGAAGTACGGCGACACGAAGACCTCGCGCAGCGGGACCGAGCACATCGGCTACCAGCTGCGCACCGCCCCCGACTGGGCCTATCTCGACGCCGTGAAGGCCGAGTGGGACGGCCCGGTGGTGGTGAAGGGCGTGCTGTCGCCCGAGGACGCGGGCCGCATCGCGCAAGTGGCGGACGCGGTCTGGGTCTCGAACCACGGCGGCCGCCAGTTCGATGCCGCCCCCGCCCCGGCCGACGTGCTGCCCGCAATCCGCGACGCGGTCGGCCCCGACTATCCACTGATCGCCGACGGCGCCGTGCGCTCGGGCACCGATATCCTGCGCCTGCTGGTGCGGGGGGCGGATTTCGTGATGCTCGGTCGCGCGCCGCACTGGGGCCTCGGCGCGTTCGGCGCCCGCGGGGCCGCCCACGTGGTGCACGTCCTGCGCGCGGGGCTCCTCGCGGACATGGGGCAGCTCGGCTGGCGCGACCTCGTCAAGGATCCGCGATCGGCGACGTTGCCGTCGCCCCTCGACCGATAAGCGTTCCTTAACAACTTCCGGGCCATCATCCGGAACAGCCGACACTGCCGGAAAATGCCCATGTTCGTGAACGAAGACGTCGAAGAACTGCACGGCCTGCTCAACATGTTCCAGGTGCCGATGTTCGCCGCGGAACGTCCGCCGGGCGGTGATTTCCGTCTGCTCACGGTCAATCGCACCTATCAGAACCTCACCGGGCTGGCCCACGATGCGATCCACGGCCGGACCGTCGCCGACCTTCTGCCGCCGGAGGAGGTGGCGCTGGTCGAACAGCGCTACAGCGCCTGCAGCGACAGCGGGGCGCCCCTCAGCTATCGCGAGCGTCTGACGATCCTCGGGCGCACCAGCGACTGGAACACCACGCTGCTTCCCGTGGTCACGCCGTCGGGCATGCAGCGCATCATCGGCACCGCGGTCGTCGCCCGGATGGAGGATCGTCCCGACGGCTCGCGCCGGGTGTTCGACGACATCCTCTACTTCTCGACCCAGTCGCAGTTCCACCTGTCCAACGTCTCGACCCATCTCGACCGGATCGCGGAGGATGCGGAACACGGCTTCCGCGCCGTCGACCTCAAGGTGCTGTCGGGCCTCTGCCGCGCCGTCGACCGCGCGCTCGAGGATATCCGCAGCCTCGCCGAACCCCGCCGCGATCCTGGCCAGGCGACCCGCACGCTGATTGCCGACGGATTGCACGCCAACGGCGCGACGGCGACCGCACCCCAGAGCCTGCGCAACCTGTCGAGCCTTCTGGGCCGCGGGCACTGACACCAGGCCGGCGCCCGCTTCGACGCGGCTCCGGTCCCCGGCCACGGCGTTCCGGGCCGACCAAGCCGAAAGTCGCGCCAGATTTCCCTTCCCCCGTGGAAACGCCGGGTTATGCTGCACCTGCACACCAAGGGTAAGCACACATGGCCGAGTTCAAGAAGATCCTCATCGCCAACCGCGGCGAAATCGCCATCCGTGTCATGCGGGCGGCCAACGAGCTGGGGAAGAAGACGGTCGCCGTCTTCGCCGAAGAGGACAAGCTCTGCCTGCACCGCTTCAAGGCCGACGAGGCCTATCGCATCGGCGAGGGCCTGGGGCCTGTCGCCGCCTACCTCTCCATCGACGAGATGATCCGCGTCGCCAAGATGTCCGGCGCCGACGCGATCCACCCCGGCTATGGCCTGCTGTCCGAGAACCCCGAGTTCGTCGATGCCTGCACCCGGAACGGCATCGTCTTCATCGGCCCCAAGGCCGAGACCATGCGCCAGCTCGGCGACAAGGCCAGCGCGCGCCGCGTCGCGATCGAGGCCGGGGTGCCCGTGATCCCCGCGACCGAGGTGCTGGGCGACGACATGAAGAAGATCGCGGAGCAGGCCGAGGAGATCGGTTATCCCCTGATGCTGAAGGCCTCCTGGGGCGGCGGCGGACGGGGGATGCGGCCGATCAACAGCGCGAAGGAGCTGGAGGAGAAGGTGCGCGAGGGCCGCCGCGAGGCGGAGGCCGCCTTCGGCAACGGCGAGGGCTATCTCGAGAAGATGATCCTGCGCGCCCGCCACGTCGAGGTACAGATCCTCGGCGACCGGTACGGCGCGATCTACCACCTGTGGGAGCGCGACTGCTCGGTCCAGCGGCGCAACCAGAAGGTGGTCGAGCGCGCGCCCGCCCCCTACCTCTCGGACGCGCAGCGCGAGAAGCTGTGCAATCTCGGCAAGAAGATCGCCGAGCATGTCGGCTACGAATGCGCGGGCACCATCGAGTTCCTGATGGATATGGAGACCGGCGCCTTCTACTTCATCGAGGTGAATCCCCGCGTCCAGGTCGAGCACACCGTGACCGAGGAGGTGACGGGCATCGACATTGTCCGCGCCCAGATCCTGATCGCCGAGGGCAAGTCGCTGGTCGAGGCGACCGGCACCGCCTCGCAATACGACGTGCAGCTTCGCGGCCACGCGATCCAGTGCCGGATCACCACCGAGGATCCGACCAACAACTTCATCCCCGACTACGGCCGCATCACCGCCTACCGCGGCGCGACGGGCATGGGCATCCGGCTGGACGGCGGCACCGCCTATTCCGGCGCCGTCATCACCCGCTACTACGACTCGCTGCTGGAGAAGGTCACCGCCTGGGCCCCGACCCCCGAGGCCGCCATCGCCCGCATGGACCGTGCCCTGCGCGAGTTCCGCATCCGCGGCGTGTCGACGAACATCGCCTTCGTCGAGAACCTGCTGAAGCACCCGACCTTCCTGAACTACGAGTACCACACCAAGTTCATCGACCAGACGCCGGAACTCTTCGATTTCAAGAAGCGGCGCGACCGGGCGACGAAGATCCTGACCTACATCGCCGACATCACCATCAACGGCCACCCCGAGACGGAGGGCCGCCCGAAGCCCCCCGCCGAGGTCAAGACCGCGAAGCCGCCGAAACTCAGGACCGACAACCCGACCCCCGGCACCCGCCAGATCCTCGAGGAGTTCGGCCCAGAGGCCGTGGCCGACTGGATGGCCGAGCAGAAGCAGCTGCTGATCACCGACACCACCATGCGCGACGCGCACCAGTCGCTGCTGGCGACGCGGATGCGCTCGATCGACATGATCGCGGTGGCGCCCGCCTATGCCGCGAACCTGCCGCAGCTCTTCTCGGTGGAATGCTGGGGCGGCGCGACCTTCGACGTCGCCTACCGCTTCCTCCAGGAATGTCCCTGGCAGCGGCTGCGCGACATCCGCAAGGCCATGCCGAACCTGATGACGCAGATGCTGCTGCGCGCCTCCAACGGCGTCGGCTATACCAATTACCCCGACAACGTCGTGCAAAGCTTCATCGCCCGCGCCGCGCTGTCCGGTGTCGACGTGTTCCGCGTCTTCGACTCGCTCAACTGGGTCGAGAACATGCGCGTGGCCATGGACGCGGTGATCGCCGCGAACAAGGTCTGCGAGGGGACGATCTGCTACACCGGCGACCTGCTGAACCCCGACCGCGCGAAGTACGACCTGAAATACTACGTCGCCATGGGCAAGGACCTGAAGGCGGCCGGTGCGCATATCCTCGGACTGAAGGACATGGCGGGGCTGCTGAAGCCCGCCTCGGCCACGATCCTGATCAAGGCGCTGAAGGAGGAGGTCGGCCTGCCGATCCACTTCCACACCCACGACACCGCCGGCATCGCCTGCGCCACCATCCTCGCCGCCGCCGATGCGGGGGTGGACGCGGTGGACTGCGCGATGGATTCGCTCTCGGGCAACACCAGTCAAGCCACCTTCGGCACCATCGTCGAGGCGCTGGCCCATACCGAGCGCGAGACGGGCATCGACATCTCGGCCGTGCGCGAGATCTCGAACTACTGGGAAGCGGTGCGCGCCCACTACGCCGCGTTCGAGACCGGCCAGCAGGCCCCGGCCTCCGAGGTCTATCTGCACGAGATGCCCGGCGGCCAGTTCACCAACCTCAAGGCCCAGGCGCGGTCCCTGGGGCTGGAGGAGCGGTGGCACGAGGTCGCCCAGACCTATGCCGACGTGAACCAGATGTTCGGCGACATCGTGAAGGTCACGCCGTCCTCCAAGGTGGTGGGCGACATGGCGCTGATGATGGTCTCCCAGGGGCTGACCCGCGCGCAGGTCGAGGATCCGAAGGTCGAGGTCAGCTTCCCCGACTCGGTCATCGACATGATGCGCGGCAACCTCGGCCAGCCCCCGGGCGGCTGGCCCGGGGGCATCCTGAAGAAGATCCTGAAGGACGAGAAGCCGAACACCGACCGCCCCGGCAAGCACCTGAAACCCGTGGATATCGAGGCCGCGCGCAAGGAGGTCGCCGACAGCATCGGCGAGGATGTCGAGGTCGACGACGAGGATCTGAACGGCTACCTGATGTATCCCAAGGTGTTCCTCGACTACCGCCGCCGCAACCTCGACTACGGCCCGGTGCGCACCCTGCCCACCCACACCTTCTTCTACGGCATGGAGCCCGGTGAGCAGATCACGGCCGAGATCGACCCCGGCAAGACCCTGGAGATCCGCTGCCAGGCCATCGGCGAGACCAACGACGAGGGCGAGGCGAAGGTCTTCTTCGAGCTGAACGGCCAGCCCCGCCTGATCCGCGTGCCGAACCGCAAGGTCACCGGCACCGCGGCGAAGCGCCCCAAGGCCGAGGCGGGCAACCCCTCGCACATCGGCGCGCCGATGCCCGGCGTCGTGGCGAGCGTCGCGGCCCAGGTCGGCAAGACGGTGAAGGAGGGCGACCTGCTGCTGACCATCGAGGCGATGAAGATGGAGACGGGGATCCACGCCGACAGGAAGGCCAAGGTGAAGGCGGTGCACGTCAGCCCGGGCAACCAGATCGACGCGAAGGATCTGCTGATCGAGTTGGAGTAGCCGCACGTAGATCGGGGATCGGCCGCCGAAGGAGAGCGCCATGTTTGCCGCCACGTCGCCCTATGCCGCCCTCCTTGCCGCCCTGTTCCTGGTCCTGTCGGCGCGGGTCATCTTCGCGCGCCGCAGCGCCAGCGTCTCTCTCGGCGACGGCGGCGATCCCGCCTTGCAGCGCCGGATCCGAGCCCACGGCAACTGCGCCGAATATGCGGTGTTCGGGCTGTTCCTTCTGGCCCTCGCCGAAGCGGGCGGCCTGCCCGGCCCCTGGGTGCACCTGCTGGGCCTGATGCTGCTGCTCGGCCGCCTCAGCCACGCCTATGCGTTGTCGTTCGAGGGCGCGGGACAGGCGTTCCGCGTCGCGGGCATGGGCCTGACCTTCACCCAGATCGGCGTGACCGCCGCCGTCCTGCTGGTCGAGGGCGTGCTCTGACCGGGGCGCCGCGGCCGAGGCGGATTTTTCGCGGCCGGGTCGAAATTTGCCCTTGCAGCCACCCGCGAGTCTGGATATCTCCCCCTCACCCAAGGACGCGGGCGTAGCTCAGGGGTAGAGCATAACCTTGCCAAGGTTAGGGTCGTGAGTTCGAATCTCATCGCCCGCTCCAATGGGAACCACCAAGACAGTGCGAATGTTCAGCCACCTCAACCGGGTGCCATGGACATGCGCGCGTTCTGGTCCGACTGTGAGGCGGCGCCCTTCCCGAAGCGCCCGGCCGAACGCAGGACATCCATGACGACACCAGACACCTCTCGCCTGCGCGATGCCCTCGACGCGCTGCACCAGCGCTTTGCCGGACCGGGCGGCGTCGCGGGCGTGGTCCACGAAGGGCGCATCGTCGCGGCGCGGGCCTGGGGCCATGCCGACCTGACCGCGCGCCGCCCGATGACCGCGGCCACGCGGCTGCCGATCTGTTCGATCACCAAGCAGTTCACCTGCGGCGTCCTCCTGTCGCGACTGGGCGAACCCGAAGGGTTCGACCACCGGGTCCGCGCGTTCCTGCCCGATTTCGAGGGCCCCCTGCCCCGCCTCCGGCAGCTCTGCGACAACCAGTCCGGGCTGCGGGACTACTGGGCGCTGTCGATCCTCCACGGCGCCCTGGCCGAGCAGACCTTCCGCCGCGAGGACGCGCTGCCGCTGATCGGGCGGATGAAGTCCGGCCATTTCGCGCCCGGCACCGGCTATTCCTACTCGAACGGCAACTTCCGCATCCTCGCCGAGATCATCGAGGCGGAGACCGGGGAGGATCTGGCCGCGCTCTATGCGGAACACATCTGGCGCCCGGCGGGGATGAAGACGGCCACGCTCACGGCGGACACCCGCCGACCCGCGGACGACGTGACAGGGTACGAGGGCACCCCCGCCACCGGCTTCTTCCCGGCGGAGAACGGCATCTTCTGGATCGGCGACGCGGGCATCTCGGCCGCCCTCGACGACATGCTCGCCTACGAATGCTGGATCGACGCGACGCGGGACGATCCGGACGCGCTCTATGCCCGGCTCTCCCGCCCTCCGGTCTTCGCCGACGGCACCCCGGCGCGCTATGGCTTCGGGCTGGGCCACGACACGGTCGCCGGGCTGCCGACGACGGGCCATGGCGGTGCGCTTCGGGGGTTCCGGGCGCACCGGATCCACGCCGCGGCGGCCCGGCTGTCCGTGGTGGTGATGTTCAACCACGAGGCCGATGCGCGGGGCGCCGCCCGCGAGGTTATGGAGGCCGCCCTGGACCACGCCCCGGCCGCGACCGCGGCGCCGCCTCCGGGCTGGGAGGGGCAATGGATCTGTCCCGAGACCGGGCTGCTGGCGCGAATCCTCCGGGACGGCGACACGCTGAAGCTGCACTACGCCACCGGCGCGCAGGCACTGACGCAGGTCTCGGGCGGCGGCATCGGCGCGCCCGGCGTCACGCTGCACCGCGAGGGCGAGGCGCTGCGCATGCGGCGCGAGGGGGAGCACCTGGAGACGCTGATGCAGCCCCTGCCCGCCGTGACCGCCGGCGACCGCGAAGCCATCGCGGGCGTCTACGAGAGCGCCGAACTCGGCGCCCGCCTCACGGTCGAGGCGCGGGACGGCGCCCTCGCCGCGTGGTGCGCGGGGATGCTGGGCCAGGGACGGATCGAACCGGTCCACCCCGTCGGGCAGGACACGTGGATCCTCGCGACGCGCCGGTCGATGGATGCGCCGGCGCCGGGGGACTGGACCCTGCGCGCCCGGCGCGACGCGGGCGGGCGGGTCGACGGGCTGACCGTCGGCTGCTGGCTGGCCCGTGGGATCGACTACCGCAGGGTCGGCTGACGGCGCTCAGGCGAAGGCGCGGGCGGCCAGCACGCCCAGCCACAGGCTGACGCCGGTCAGGACCGTGCCCCAGATGCCGTCGACCGCCACCTGCTGCAGGGACCAGTCGCGCATCACCGCGTAGCTGGTGAACTCGTAGGTTCCGTAGGCGACCGCGCCCAGCAGCGCGCCGTTCAGCAGCGCCATAGTCGGCTGGTCGGCGCGCAGGGCCGGAAGGGCGACGAGATAGACGGCGCCCGCGACGTAGAAGAGATAGAACACCACCGCGGCGCCAAGGCGCGGGCTGTCGAGGATGGCGTCGCCGAGGTGGCGGGTGAAGAGCGGTTTCATCACCAGCCGCAGCATCACCGCGTCGGCGGCAAGGAAGACGACGGTGGCGACGGCGTAGAGGATGGCGATCTGCATTGGCGGCTCCGGCTGCGGTTCCTGTCGTCTACGCACCAGGGCCGCAACCGGTTGCATCATTTCCCGTCAGTCGAGAAGCGCCGCCTGCACCCCGCTGTCCCATCCGAGCCAGATCCGTTCGTCGCTGCGGATCACCGGGCGCTTCATCAGGGTCGGGTGGGCGGCCAGCTGCTCCTCGGGGTCCGAGGCCTTCATCCAGTCCGACAGGCCGCGGTAGGTGGTCGAGTTGACGTTGACCAGCCGGTCGCCGAACTCCAGCAGCAGCTCGTCCCATTCGGCCGAGCTGAGCGGATCGGCCCGGACGTCGCGGAAGGCGACCTCGTGACCGGCATTTTCGAGGGATTTCATGGCCTTCTTGCAGGTGTCGCAGGTCGGGATGCCATAAAGCGTCAGGGTCGTCATCGGGGGCCTTCGGGTTGGAGGCGCCGCGAGGGCGCCCGGGATCGCGCCGAATCATGGCCGAAGTTCACGCATCTGTCATCCCTCGGGAGCGACGAAAATCGGCGTGTGAGACGCGGACGACCCACGTATGACGGGTGGCGGACGATCCGTGCAAAGGGGAATGGGGCGTGGCATCGGGCATGGCGAAGGGGCTCGACCGGCTTCGGGGCTGGGCGCGGAGGGTGAAGCGCGACGTGCTGGCGGTGTGGCTCGCGGCGCGGGACCGGCGCACGCCCTGGTCCGCCCGGCTAGTGGGCGCGCTGACCGCCGCCTATGCCCTGAGCCCCGTCGACCTGATCCCGGATGTCATCCCGGTGCTGGGGCTGCTCGACGACCTGCTGATCGTACCGCTGGGGCTTATGCTGGCGGTGCGGCTGATCCCGGGGCCGCTGATGGCGGAGTTCCGGGCGCGGGCGGCGGAAATGGAGGCGCGGCCGCGGAGCTGGATGGCTGCGGTGGTGGTTGTGGGGGTTTGGGTTGGGGTCATGATTTTTGCCATTCCCATGCACACAGAAATTGCTGCATGGCTCAAAAACTAGCATTATTTGATCAGAAAAATGAGATCACCACCGGCACGACCGATCTTTCTACACCATACCAAATCCAAAAAGATACTATGATCTAAGGGAGCAGATTAGAAGTCAAACTATCGTTCTATCTCAATGAGCATCTTGTCTAGTTTCTGCGACATCACGATGACTGGATCATCCCCAGATCCCCACAGGTCCAACATTTCAGCCAAGTCTGCATCATTAAACCCCAAAATGAGCTTACCATGCTCTCGAAGCGCGCCCTTTGCCGCCTTATCTGCATTCTCCGTAAGGCCCCGCCTAGAGAACAAGAACGCGGAATTGCGCAGCGCATTACGATAAAGATATCGCTCTGTTGCAAATATCTGATCTTGACCCACTGTATCACAATAATTTTTCATCTCAAAAATCACATATAGTGAGTTAAAGTGATCCCTTACCACAGACCAAAAATCATGTTGAGAATTTACACGTGCAACAAAGTCGTTTCGAGACATCCCGGTGTCACTCCGCACCTGACTTTGCCAATTTTCCAAGTGCGCAGATAACAAACGTTTCAAAATACTTTCGATGAGATTTTCGTAGCTTCGAGCTGAAGCACGCCCACAGCGGAGAGCATTCAGTTGTCTTTTGAACTCTTCTGAATGCAATAACGTCTCGCTTGAATCATCAGTTTCATTTTCCACCAAGGTCCGCTCAAGATGGAAAAGCTCCAAAGGCATTTCACTAGAAATATTTGGCTGTGGCTCAATCTGAGAGAACGGAGCCAGCATTGAAATAAGGTTTTTGAGTATAGTTTGATGTCCGGTCTGCAATGCCATTCCCAATAGATCCTGCAGATCGAGTAACAAAACTCGGTCGGAGAGGCGCTCGGCAGTTTTTCTCCCTGCTTGAGAAACAAGACCGCTTACTACTAGCAATCCATAGTCGAAAGCTCCATGAGCTAAGCAGTTTCTAACCTGTCGGAAGCTGTCGCGCAGGTAAAAATCGGGAATATGCAGATCACCAAATATCTTCACTTCGACTGCATATCTTTTTCCAGAGGCACTTAGTATTAGATCCACAAACCCAAATTGTTCATCCACCTTTCTGTTTCTGGAAACATCCGCACCCTTAATGTATTTGCGAAGAATTTCGCCGACTAATGTCTCGAATTGAGCAGCAAGCTCCGCGCGTTCGCTCACCCCAACACCCCCATGAACTCCCGCCATTCCCCCTTGCTCATGCCGGAGGTCTCCTGGGTCACCTGCTCGCCCTTCAGCATCCGCTTCAGGCAGTCGATGGCCGTCGCCGACAGCGTCGCGCCGCCCATGCGGTAGTCCTCGAAGGCGCCGTAGGCCGCCGGGACCCAGTCGGCGACGCAGGCGGCGATGGCCTCGGCGTAGACGCGGATCTCGTACTGGGCGTGGGCGTCGGCACGCAGGCGCAGGAAGTGGAACAGGTTGTGCAGGTCCACCTTCCAGTACCACTGGGTGTAGATGTTGGCGGGCAGGTTCATCCGCGCCAGCTCGCGCGCGAGGCCCGATTGCGGGGTGCCGTCGGGGGCGGTGTCCGAGAGCATCTCCTCGTAATGGTCGTAGGCGCGGTTGGCGTCGGATTTCAGGAGATCGAGCACCCGCGCCGCCTCGGCCCCCTCCAGCACCGCGCCGCGGCCCTGGTTGTTGACGGTGGACTGGGCGGCGAGGGCGGAAGGCTCGGGGATGTAGAACTCGCGGTCGAGGATCGAGTAGCGGGCGGAGTATTCGTTGACGTTGGCGGTGCGGTGGCGGATCCACTGGCGGGCGACGAAGACCGGCAGCTTCACGTGCAGCTTGACCTCGCACATCTCGAAGGGGGTCGAGTGCCAGTGCCGCATGAGGTAGCGGATCAGCCCCTCGTCGTTGCTGACCGACTTGGTGCCGCGGCCATAGCTGACCCGCGCCGCCTGGCAGATCGCCGCGTCGTCGCCCATGTAGTCGATCACCCGCACGAAGCCGTGGTCGAGCACCGGGTGGGCGACGTAGAGATGTTTCTCCATCCCCTCGGACACCGCGCGCAGGGTGGGTTTCGGGCTGGCGCGCAGGGCGTCGATCTCGGCCTGCTGCTCGGGGGTCAGGGTCATGGGCGCGCTCCTTCGCTCGGTGATCGCGGCGACCATAGCGGCGCCGGGACGGATCCGCCATCGCCAGGCCGTCCGACGACCGCGGGGATGGTGTCGATTTCCCACAAGCCCCCGCCAATCGACACCGACCGCCGGGGCGCGCTTGACAGAAGCGTGACCCGGCTGCGACCAATGCCGAAAAACAACAGGCAGCGTACAGGCGAACCTCATGATCAAGAAACTTCTGGCGGTCGGCGCGCTGGTCGCCCTGGCGTCCTGCAGCGGCGGCGTGAACCCGTTCAATCCCGACACCGGCGGCGACAATGGCGGAGGCAATGGCGGCGGCGACGACGGCACCCCGATCACCCGCGACGGACTTCCGCCCGGCACCGCCAGCCCGACGCCCTCCAGCACCATCTTCCGCAAGGAAGCCCGCGACGCGAACGGCAATGGCTACGCCGAGAACATCGCCTACGACGGGACGACCGACACGTTTCTCGTCGACAACCTCGCCTTCGACGGCGTGACCTCGGGTCAGAGCGTCTATGCCCGCGGCACCGCGGTCAGCAGCCTCGGGCCCTTTGCCGTCTACGAAAGCGCGACCGTGGCCGACGACGTGTTCAACGGCCAGCCGATCAACCAGTTCGCCTACCGGGCGATCTACGGCGTGTCGAACAGCGGCAACACCCAGTTCGCCATCGTGCGCACCGGCAGCTACGTCAACTACGGCTTCGGCGGCTTCATCTACCAGCGCGACACCGGCGTGACCCTGCCCACCACGGGACAGGGCTCTTACACCGGCCAGTATGCCGGCCTCCGGGACTTCGACGGCGTCGGCGGGCTGGAATACACGCAGGGCGATGCGGCGGTTCAGGTCGACTTCGAGGACTTCAACGACGGCCAGGGCGTGACGGCGCAGATCACCAACCGGCGGATCTTCGACATCGCCGGCAACGACGTGACGCAGGACGTGATCTCGGCGTGGAACACCGCCAACCCGACCAACACCATCGGCGCCCTGCCGGTGATCCGGTTCCGCATCGGCGACGGGGTGGCGGACGCCAACGGCGAGCTGGCGGGCGAGGCATTCTCGAACATCGGCGGCGAGGGCTTCGAGGCGGGCAATTTCTACGCCATGATGGCGGGCCCCAACGCCGAGGAGATCACCGGCGTCGTCGTCGTCACCTCGACCGATCCGCGCTTCCCCAGCACCCCGACCGTCCGCGAGACAGGCGGATTCATCGTCTACAGGTGATCGCCCCGTGAAAGCTGCCGCTGCCCTGGCCACCGCCCTCCTGCTGGCGCTGGCCCCCGCCCGGCCCCTGCGCGCCGAATCCCTCGCGCCCGCGGAGATGCGGGTGGCGGCGGTGCAGGCGGTGGCGGCGGGGCGGCCCGACCTTGCCCTGGCCATGGCCTCGTCGCTGCTCGCGCGCGATCCCGGCGACCAGACCGCGCTGCAGGTGCGGGCCCGGGCGCTGCGCGACCTCGGCCGCAACGCCGAGGCCGAGGCCGCCGCGCGCGAGACCTGGGCGAGCGCGGACAGCCCGGCCGACCGCTACCGCGCCGCCATGCTGGTGGCCCAGGCCCTGGCCTCGGCCGAGAAGCGGACCCGCGCCCAGTTCTGGCTGCGCCGCGCCGCGCAGAACGCCCCGACCGAGCAGATGCGCGACCTGGCGATCCGTGACTTCCGCTATGTCCGGGCGCGCAATCCCTTCTCGGCCAGCCTCAACTTCAGCATCGCGCCGACCTCGAACGCCAACGGCGGGTCGACCCAGGACACGTTCGAGCTGTTCGGCCTGCCGCTGACCCTGAACGGGGCCGCCAAGGCGCTTTCTGGCGTCCAGTTCGCCGGATCGGCACAGCTGCGCTACCGGCTGAAGGAAAGCGCGCGCGCCAAGACCGACCTGAACCTCGGCCTCCAGCACACAACCTACCGCCTGTCGGACAGCGCCCGCACCGCTGCGCCGGGGGTGGAGGGATCGGATTTCGCCTACAGCGCCATCACCGGCGGCATCGCGCGCGAGTGGATCACCGGCGACGGGCTGGCCCGCGCCTTCACCGGCTGGCACCTGGACTTCGGGCAGAACTGGTACGGCGGCGAGGTGCTGTCGCGCTTCGCCGAACTCGGCGCCGACCGCCGCTTCGCGCTGAACCGGACGACCCTGCTGCGCGTCGCGGCCGAGGCCGAGGTGCTGCGCCGCTTCGACGGGCGCGCGGCCAACGCCCGCAGCCTGACGCTCGATGCCACGCTGTTCCGGGCCCTGCCGACGGGCGGGCAGCTGAGCTTCGGCGTGGTGGCCGAGCGCAGCCTGTCCGACCGGTTCGACCTCGACTATTCCCGCGCGTCGGTCGCGGCCAGCTGGCGGCTGGCGAAGCCGGTGCTCGGGGCCGAGGTGACGCTCCGGGCCGAGATGGGGCTGCGCGACTTCGAGAACTCGCCATACCGCGCGGGCGGGCGGCGCGATGTCAGCCAGGGGCTGGGCGTCGACCTGTTCTTCGCCAACCGCGACTTCTACGGGTTCGCGCCGACGGTGACCTTCCAGGGCACGCGCCGGGATTCCAATGTCGATCTCTACGACACCCGCAACCTCGGGCTGCAGATCGGCATCCGCTCGGTGTTCTGAGCGCCCCTCCTCCGCAGGACGTCGATCGCCCGCGCCCGGCACGACCCGGGGGGGGGGGCCCGGCCCCGCGACCCTTTCGCTGGGGGGGGCGGGGGGGGGGGGGGGGGGGGAGGGGGCCCCCCCCCCCCCGCCCCCTCTCCCGCGTCGCCCTGCGGTTTTCCCTTCACCTCCCCGCCCATAGGATTACCTTGGCGCCAGAAGGAAGGAGTACCCGATGAAGATCAATTATCTACACACCATGGTCCGCGTGAAGGATCTCGAGAAGTCCAAGGCATTCTACGAGCTTCTGGGCCTCGAGGAGACCCGGCGCATCGACAACGAGGGCGGCCGCTTCAGCCTCGTCTTCATGTCGCCGCCGGGACAGGAGAATGCGGCGGTCGAGATGACCTACAACTGGGACGGCGACGAGGGGTTGCCGAGCGACAGCCGCCATTTCGGTCACCTCGCCTATGCGGTCGAGAACATCTACGAGATGTGCCAGCACCTGATGGACAACGGCGTGACCATCAACCGACCGCCCCGCGACGGCCACATGGCCTTCGTCCGCTCTCCCGACAACGTCTCGGTCGAGCTGCTGCAGATGGGCGAGGCGCTGCCCAGGCAGGAGCCCTGGGCGAGCATGGAAAACACGGGCCACTGGTGAGGTCCGGGCCGGCCCTGCTTTCGGGGCTGGCCCTCGCGGCCCCGCTCCTGGCCGCGGCCCCGGGCCACGGGGCCTGCCGGCTGGCGCTGGCGCTGGGGCTCGACATCTCGTCCTCGGTCGATGCGGCCGAGGACGCGCTGCAGCGGCAGGGCCTGGCAGCCGCCCTGCGCGCCCCCGAGGTCGCCGCGGCCGTCTTCGCGAGTGCCGAGCCCGTGGCGCTTGCGGTCTTCGAGTGGAGCGGGCGGGACCAGCAGGACCTGGTGCTGGACTGGACCCTCCTGCGCGCGCCGGAGGATCTGGAGGCGGCGGCGGAGCGCATCGCGCGCTCGCGCCGCAGTTACGCCGAGTTTCCAACGGCCATCGGCCAGGCCCTGATCTTCGCCGCTGCGCTCTTCGCCACGGCGCCGCCCTGTCTCTACAGGACGCTGGACCTGTCGGGCGACGGCACGCACAACGACGGCCCCTCGCCCATCGCGGCCTATCGTCTTCCACTTTACCGCGAGGCGACCGTGAACGCCCTGGCGATCACGGGGGCGAGCGACGGGCTGGTGGATTACTACACCGATACGGTGCTGCACGGGCCGGGGGCCTTTCTGGAGATCGCGGACGGTTTCGAGGACTTCGCCCGGGCGATGCGCCGGAAGCTTCTGCGCGAGATGGGCGCAAGAATGCTGGGGGCGCTGGAATGAGGGCGAGGCGCACTTTCGTAATGTCGCAAATGTGCAAGGTTGGCGCGGTCCTGCGGTGCTGGTGTCGCGCAGGAATTAAGGATCCGGGCAATTCCGCGCGGCCCCGCCCACTCGCCGCATCTCGCGCGGCCATCTTACCGGCCCTCGCGCTCCTGCTGTCGGTCGGGGCCGCCGGGGCCGCATGCCGGCAGGCGCTGGTCCTCGGGCTCGACGTGTCGGGGTCGGTGGATGCGGCGGAGTACCGGCTTCAGCTCGACGGTGTGGCAACGGCCCTGGGCTCGGCCGAGGTCCGCTCCGCGCTGGCCGCGATGCCGGACGCCCCCGTGGACCTGGCGGTGTTCGAATGGGCCGGGCCGGCGGATGCGCGGGTGATCCAGCCCTGGATCACGCTGGCGGACGATGCCGCGGTCGACGCGGTGATCGCGCGGCTGGCCGGCACCCTGCGGACCGGGACGGATCCCTCCACCGCCATCGGCGCGGCGCTGCTGTTTGGCGACACCCTGCTGGCGCAGCGCGGCGCCTGCTGGCGGCAGGTGCTGGACATCTCCGGCGACGGCATGTCGAACACGGGACCGCGGCCGCAGAAGGTGGAGACGGCTGCGGAGACAGTTGTGAACGCGCTGGTGGTCGGCAGCGACACGGACGTGGCGACCGACCTTCGGCAGGCGGAGGTCAAGGAACTGTCGTCCTACTTCCGCGTCAACGTGATCCGCGGCCCGGAAGCCTTCGTCGAGGTGGCACTGGGGTACGAGGATTACGCCCGGGCCATGCAGCGCAAGCTGCTCCGCGAGTTGCAGGTGATGGCCGTCGGTGCCGCGGCACCGGACTGAGACCCGGATCAGGCATTCTGCCGATCGCAAGGCCCCCGTCCCGCCCGATGCGCCGGGCGGGTATTCAGTAGATATAGCGGATCTGGTCGGTCCAGTAGCGTTCCACCCGGCGCAGCGAGCTGTTGATCGTCTCGATCCCGTCGGCACCGAGAACGCCGCGCGATTGCAGCCCCTCGGCGTGACGTTCGAACAGCTTGCGCACAACGTCGTGCACCGCCCGACCCTTCGCCGTCAGCCGCACCCGGACCGCCCGGCGGTCGATGCCGCAGCGCTGGTGGTGCATGTATCCCATCTCGACCAGCTTCTTCAGGTTGTACGAGACGTTGGAGCCCTGGTAGTAGCCTCGGCTTTTCAGTTCGCCCGCCGTCACCTCGTGATCGCCGACGTTGAACAGCAGGAGCGCCTGCACCGGATTGATCTCCAGCACCCCGACACGCTCGAACTCGTCCTTCAGCACGTCGAGGAGCAGACGGTGCAGCCGTTCGACCAGCGAAAGGCTCTCCAGGTATTCGGACATGAAACCGCGGTCGGGGGCGCCGGTCAGCCGTTCGTGTACGCTCATCTCGATCTCCGCCATTGCTCCTGGTCGAACGACAAATGGCGGAGATTCCTTAATTAATCGCAAATCTTGCCGCGAAGTGACCTAGGTCCGCCGCCAGCCCGCATGGGTCGCGATATCCTCGATCAGCGGGCCGTAGGGATCGGGCGCGGGGGCCTGCCCGGTGACCCAGCGGTAGAGGTCGTGGTCGTTCTCGTGCAGCAGCGCATCGTAGAGTTCCAGCCGCTCGGGCGGCAGGCGGTCCAGTCCCGCGGCCGCGTAGCTGCCAAGGATCAGGTCCATCTCCTTGATCCCGCGGCGCATCGAGCGCATGGCCATGCGCCGGATCCGGTTCTCCGGCGTCTCGTCCGGGTTCTCGGGCGGGCGCAGGTCGATCATCGCGGCGCGCTCCAGGCCGTCTTCAGCCGCTTCTCGAGCCGCCCCACCCGGTCGGCCATGCGCACGAGGTCGCTCTGGGTCTGGCGCAGCTCGGTCAGGATCTTGTTCACGTCCTCGGGCATGGTGCGGGCGTCGTCGGGATGGGGCAGACCGTCGCCCTCTCCGGTCATCAGCCAGCGCAGCGAGACGTTCAGCAGGCCCGACAGCATGGAAAGCTTGTTGGCGCGCGGTTCCGCCATGTCGTTTTCCCAGGCGGTCAGCGTCTTCAGCTTGACGCCCAGGCGACGGGCCAGGTCCTCCTGGCTCATGCCGACGTGTTCGCGGGCGTCGGCCAGGCGGTCGCCGAAGGTGGCGGTGTCGTTGGAATACCAGTTGTGCTCGTCCGCGCCCGGCGTCGCGGCGTCGCTGGCGGTCCGGTTCTCGGCGTCCGACATCGGTCTCTCCTTTTCGTCGCAGCAGGCGGAGGGGCCTCGGTTTGGCCCTTGATCCGCGAATGGTGCGACCCTAAGACAAGGCGCCGCAAACATCCACCGGGAGGCGACGATGCAGTTTCTGTCCGCGACACTGGACCGCGTTAAGCCGAGCCCGACGATCGCCGTGTCGAACAAGGCGGCCGAGCTGAAGGCGGCGGGCCACGACGTGATCGGACTGGGTGCCGGAGAGCCGGACTTCGACACGCCGGAGAACATCAAGGCCGCCGCGAAGGCCGCCATCGACGGCGGCAGGACGAAATACACGGCGGTGGACGGCATCCCCGAGCTGAAGCGCGCGATCTGCGAGAAGTTCAAGCGCGAGAACGGGCTGGACTATACCCCCGCGCAGGTCAGCGTGGGGACCGGCGGAAAGCAGATCCTCTACAACGCGTTGATGGCGACGTTGAACCCCGGCGACGAGGTGGTGATCCCCGCGCCCTACTGGGTCAGCTACCCCGACATGGTGCTGCTGGCGGGCGGCACGCCGGTCTTCGCCGAGGCGTCGATCCAGACCGGCTTCAAGCTGACCGCTGACCAGCTGGAGGCGGCGATCACCGACCGCACCAAGTGGCTGATCTTCAACTCGCCCTCGAACCCCACCGGCGCGGGATATACGGCGGAGGAGCTGAAGGCGCTGACCGACGTGCTGCTGCGCCATCCCCACGTCTGGGTGATGTCCGACGACATGTACGAGCATCTGACTTTCGGCGATTTCAAGTTTTGCACCCCCGCCGAGATCGAGCCGCGGCTTTACGACCGGACGCTGACCTGCAACGGCGTCTCGAAGGCCTATGCGATGACCGGCTGGCGCATCGGCTATGCCGCGGGCCCCGAGCCACTGATCCGCGCGATGCGCAAGATCCAGTCGCAGTCCACCTCGAACCCCTGTTCCGTCAGCCAGTGGGCGGCGGTCGAGGCGCTGACGGGGCCGCAGGACTTCCTGGCCGAGAACCGCCGCGTGTTCGAACGGCGGCGCGACCTCGTGGTGTCGATGCTGAACGAGGCCGAGGGCGTGCGCTGCCCGGTGCCCGACGGCGCCTTCTACGTCTACCCGTCGATCTCGGGCTGCATCGGCAAGACCTCGGCCGCGGGCACGAAGATCGTGGACGACGAGACCTTCGCGACGGCGCTGCTGGAGGAGAACGGCGTCGCCGTGGTGTTCGGCGCGGCCTTCGGGATGTCGCCGAACTTCCGCGTCTCCTATGCCACCTCGGACGAACAGCTGACCGAGGCCTGCCGTCGCATCCAGGCCTTCTGCGCCGGGCTGAAGGACTGATGGCGGCCGGGCTGCCCGACTATTATTTCCGCGTCCGCGAAAACGGCGCCTTCGTCTTCGCGGTCGAGCAGGATCCGCGGCAGCGGCGGGTCGAGATGAACCAGATCGCGGTCCTCAACATCCGCAACGGCGAGGTAAAGCCGCAGGGCGGACGGGAACTGAGCGCCGCCGACCTGGCCGCGATCGAGGACTGGATGACGAAGCGGCGCGCGACCCTCGCCGCACGCGAGATCGACGAGATCCACCGCGCGGTCGAAGTCCTGAACACCACGGCGCACTGGATCCAGAGCCGGGCGAGCGAGGCGCAGATCGACGCGGTGACGGACGACCTGCTGCTGGCGATGCACGACCTGCGCTCGGTGCTGATCCGCAAGCGCGCCGAACGCGCCGCGCAGGACGACTGAGGTCACGTCTCGCATTTCAACCCTTCCGGTTTCACACTTCGGAAACCAATCTGCTTCACTCCGAGTTGAACGGTGTGTGAAGCGTGAAGGATTGCCGGAATGGGACTGCCTTACGGACTGGACGGAATAATCGTCGCGGCGCTGAGCCTCATCGCCATCCCCGAACTTCGCCGCGCCCTGCAGCCGCCGCGGCTGTGGCGCGCCCTGCGCCTCGATGACCTTCGGGTGAAGAAGGACCGCGGCCCGGTCTGATCCGGGCCGCCGCCGATCACCGGATCACTCGGGCGCCCGGAAGGTCAGGCTGGCCCAGAGGGATTCCCACAGCGCGCCGGTCTTCGCGGCCAGTTCCGCCGAGGGTTCGCGCATGACCACGGCGTCGAGAAGATAGGTGTCGCCGGGGGTGACGGGGATCGTCGCCTCGCCCTTGTCGTCCGTGCGGGTGGTGGTGGTGGTCACGCTGCCGTCGGGCGCCTTGGCGAAGATTTCCACCTGCACGTCCTTTCGCGGCGCGTCCTGGTAGAGCACGCGCACCGGCAGTCCCGAGGACAGGTCGTCTGTATAGGGGTTCTTCAGCGCCACGATCTCGGTCAGCAGGCCATAGGCCCGGTCCTGCCCCGCGCCCTCCCCCACCGCGACGAGGCTCTTGCCATAGCGCGAATACATCTCGGTGAAGTCCTTCTCGGGATGGCCCTTCGCGCGATGCGCCTCGATCACGCCGTCGAAATCCTTGTGGGTCACGAAGTCCGCGAACTTCTGCCACTCCTTCCAGGTCAGGGCATAGTCCCGGGTGACGTGCAGGATCACGTTCAGCCCCTCGCCAAGCGGCGCCGCGTCGAGCGCGGGCCGGTCGCCGATGCGGCCCTCCACGGGCGTGCGGGTTTCGCCCTGCGCCAGCTCGAACAGGCGGAAGTTGTCGGGGATGTAGGCATAGGACGAGCCGTTGAAGCTCTGGCCCACGCGGATGTCGGCGACGATGTTCGCGCCGGGATCGGGCGTGAAATCCTGCGGGTCGATCCAGAACTCGTGGGCAACTGCGGCGGACGTGCTAAGTGCCAGCGCGACAAGGGACAATCTGAGGGACGTGAACATGGGGACGGCTCCGCTGGGTGTGTGGCATAGGGTGGCGCTGGACGGCATGGTGTCAAGCGTGGTGGCCTGCCTGCTCCTCGCGCTGTCGGCCTTCGCGGCTTCCGCGCACGAGGTGCAGCCCGCGGTGTCGGACGTGACCGTCGAGGGGCGGGAGCTGCACTGGGACATCGCCCTGACGCTGGAGCCGCTGATCGCGGGCGCGGATCTCGAGGGGCTGGAGGACACCAACGCCTCGTCCGAGGCGGACGAGATCGACCGGCTGCGCGCGCTGGCCCCCGCGGCGCTGGACAAGGCGTTCCGCACCTACTGGCCCGAGATGCGCGAGGGGATCGTGATCCGCGTCGGCGACAGCCGGATCCTGCCCGACCTCGTCGGCGTGGACGTGCCCGAGGTGGGCGACACCGCCCTGCCCCGCCTGTCGCGGCTGCGCCTGTCCGCGCTGCTGCCCGAGGGCGACGCGCCGGTGACGCTGGGCTGGGACAGCGCCTTCGGCGCGCTGGTGGTGCGGCAGATGGGGGCGGGCACCGACGCCTACAGCGGCTACCTGACCTCCGGCGCCCTGTCCGAGCCGATCCCGCGCACCGGCGTGGCCCAAGAGTCCGCGGGCGCGGCGTTCCTGAACTACATCAAGATCGGATACGAGCACATCATCCCCAAGGGGCTGGACCATATCCTGTTCGTGCTGGGCCTGTTCTTCCTGTCGCCGCGGCTGCGTCCGCTGCTGATGCAGGTCACGGCCTTCACCCTGGCCCATACCGTCACCCTGGCGCTCGGGATCCTCGGCTATGTCAGCGTGCCGCCGCAGATCGTCGAGCCGCTGATCGCCGCCTCGATCGTCTACGTCGGGGTCGAGAACGTGCTGGCGCGCGGCCTGTCGCCCTGGCGCCCGGTGGTGGTGTTCTGCTTCGGCCTGCTGCACGGCCTCGGGTTCGCCGCGGTGCTGGGGGACATCGGGCTGAACCCGGCGCGCTTCGTCACCGGCCTGATCGGCTTCAACGTCGGGGTCGAGCTGGGCCAGCTGTCGGTGATCGCCGTCGCCTTCCTGCTGGTCGGCCTCTGGTTCGGCCGCAAGGACTGGTATCGCCCGGTGATCTCGAACCCGGCCTCCATCGCGATCTCGCTGGTGGGCGCCTGGTGGGTGGTCGAGCGCACGGTGCTCTGACGCACCGTGCCCGCGCCGGTCAGTTGCCGGCGTTGTTGGCCGCGCGGATCAGCCCGAAGCCCGAGCCGATCAGCCCGACGATGGTCTGCACACGGGTCACGGGGCTTTCGGTGGCCAGCACCACGTCGCCCGGCTGGATCAGCATGTTGCGGGCCGAGAACAACCCGTCGGCCGTCGTCATGTCGATGGCGAAGACCACCCGTTGCTCGCGCGGGCCGCGTACCCCGGCGGACAGGGCCGAGCGTGGATATTCGCGCAGGATCAGCACGCCTTCAGGATCGGCTCGGCTGTCGGTGAGACCGCCGATCATCGAGATCGCCTCGAGCGCGGTGATCTGGTCGCGGTCGAAATAGACGATCTGCTCCTTCCCCGCGGCGCCGAGCGAGAGGAAGAAGCGGTCGTCCTGCTCGACGATGACCTTGTCGCCGCCGGTCAGCACGGCGTCGAGTTCGGGGTTGGAATAGAGCCGGTCCACCGTCGTCAGGTAAGTCCTGGAACCGCGCAGCAGCTTGACGCGCGGATTGCGCAGGCTGGGCGGCACCCCTCCGCCCTGCGAGATCAGGCTCAGCACCGAGAAGTTGCCGTCGGGCAGCGGGTAGCTGCCGGGACTGCTGACGCCGGAGACCAGGTCGACCGTGTTCTGCCGCCCCGCCACGAGGGTCAGCTGCACCTGCGCCGAGGGCGAGATGTCCACCAGCCGGTCCTGCAGAACCCCGCGCGCCCGGTCGGGCGACATGCCCGCCACGCGCACGTCGCCGACATAGGGAATGAAGACCCGCCCCGAGGGCGAGACCGCCATTCCGTCGAGCTTCGTCGCGCGCTGGCCGTCGGCCAGGATCAGCGAGTTCTCCTGGTTGTCCCAGATCGTGACGTTGACGATGTCACCGGGTGCGATCACCTGCCCGGTGGAGCCGCGCGTGGCGTGGGGCCAGCCGCTCGACAGTTCCGGGTTGACCTGCGGCCAGGCCTCGATCGACGGCAGCAGCGCGCGGGTGACGGGATAGAAGGCGAAGCCCTGGCCGGTGGTGTCGGCGTCACGGGTGATGTCGGTACGCATCGCGGCGCCCTGGGGCAGGCTGGCGCATCCCGACAGGAGGGCCACAAGACCGGTGACGAAGAGAAGCCCCGCGCGCTGTGCAGTCATGCAATACCCCAAACGATCGGTCTGGCGCCGAAGGCAGCCCGTTGCTACACCCGCATGCGGGCCGGCGCGTCCCGGGAAGGACTACAGCAGGATGTTGGGCAGTGACAGGCATTTTGGCGTGACGCGGCGCGTTTTTCTGGGGGCCGGCGGACGGGTGCCGAGCCTTCTGCGGGCTGCCTTCGGCCGTTTTCCCGAGCTTGGCGAGGCGCCGCTCGCCGTTGCCCGCACCGCTTCGGCGGACATCTGCCTGCGCTGGGACATGGATCGCCCGCCGCCGCCGCGCCCGCGGCTCCTGGCCCCGGACGGCGTGTCGGTCTTCAGCTTTGCCGGCGTCACGCCCCGCTCGGGCGCGCCGCTCGGACACAACACTGCCCTTGCCCTCGCCGCGCTCGAGGCGGCACGGGAGTGGGGCGCGGCCCGGCTGTTCGTGATGTCCTCCTCGTCGGTCTACGGGGCGACCGACATGGCCGGGGCGCGGGAGAACGCGCGCCTGCATCCGGCGGGCGACTACGGCGCGGCCAAGGTGGCGATGGAGACCGCGCTGCGCGACGCCGCTGCCGTGCCGGGGGCACCGCCGGTGACGATCCTGCGGCTCGGGAACGTGGCGGGCGCGGGCCAGCCCTTCGACGCCGCCGCCGCGGCCGGGACCCGGCCCCTGACGCCCGACCGCTTCCCCGACGGCCCGGGGCCGAGCCGGAGCTTCGTCGGACCGCTGACCCTGGCGCACTGCTTCGCCCGGCTGTCGGACCTCGTCGCCGCCGAGGAGGAACTGCCGCCGGTGCTGAACGTTGCCGCGCCCCGACCCACCACGATGTCCGCCATCCTGTCCGTGCTCGGCGTGCCCTTCGCCTGGGCCCCTGCCCCGCAGACGGCGCTGCACCGGGTCCACCTGGACACCCGGGCGCTGATGCGGCTGGTTCCCGACATCGACCCCCAAGACGGCGATGCCGCGGCCCTGGTGCGCGAAGTGCGCGCCGTCACGTCGGAGATGCGCCATGACGCCTGAGAAACGCGCCTTCGACCTGGTGCTGTGCCTGCTGCTCGCGGTGGTCCTCGGCCCGCTGTTCCTGCTTTTGCTGCTGGTCCTGCTGATCGCGGGCCACCGGCCGCTGTTCTACGGCTCCGAGCGTATGAAGACGCCCGACACCGCCTTCACCCTGTGGAAGCTGCGCACGATGACGGTGGACAAGTCCGACCGCGGCGTGTCGGGGGGCCACAAGGCACGGCGGGTGACGCGCATCGGCCGACTGCTGCGCCGCACCCGCCTGGACGAGCTGCCGCAGCTCTGGAACGTGATTCGGGGCGACATCACCTTCGTCGGGCCCCGCCCGCCCCTGCGCGAATATGTCGAGCGCTTCCCCGGGATCTACGGCGAGGTGCTGAAGGCGCGCCCGGGGATCACCGGACTGGCCACCCTGCGCTATCACCGCACGGAAGAGCGGCTGTTGGCCGCCTGCGACAGCCCGGAAGAGACGGATGCCGTCTATGTGCGCCGCTGCGTGCCCAGGAAGGCGGCGCTGGACCTCATCCACCAGAGGAACCAGTCGCTGTGTTTCGATCTGAAGCTGATCGGCCAGACCTTCAGCCGGCTCATTCCGAAATGACGACGCTCGCGTCCTGAGCGGCCGGCGCCGCCGCCGCCGCCGCCGCCGTCTGGGCGACGTTCGCCGCGCGGCCCTGGGGGATCAGCTCGATCTGGAGCGCTCCCGTGGCCTCGCTCGCCCATTGCACCGACTTGCGGATGGTGCCGTCGCCCTCGACCCAGTAGCGGTTCTCGAACCTGAGACCGCGCCCTTCACAGGTCTCGGTGATCAGCCGGGTGTCGATGGCGACGCCGGTGACGACGATCCGCTGCCGCCCCGGAGAGGCGAGGTTGCAGAAGAAGCGCGCCCGGTAGATCAGTTCGTCACCGCCGAGATAGTAGTGGTCGCGCACGACCTCGCCGCTGCCCTTGCGGATGTCGGGCTCTTCCGCCGAGGTCATGTCGTAGGCAAAGCCGGTGGTGCCGACGAGGATCCCGCGGCGCAGCGTGATCTGCTTCTGGTCGGCGGATTCCCAGATCACCGTGTCGCCACGCTCGGACACGATGCCGATCACCGCCTCGAACCCGTTCTTCAGCTGCGTGACCTTCACCAGCGGCGCGCCGAAGTTGCGCAGGGCGGCGTCGGTGGCCGTGACCTTGCCCACGCTCGCGTCAGCCCCGCGCAGGGAGCCGACGGCGACCTTGGCGGCCGCGCCGATGACGCCGCTGCCGTCGGTGCCGCAGCCCGCGAGGGCCGCGAGGGCGAAGAGGGCGATGGCCCGCAGGGACGCGCCCGAGCGCCGATCCGTCGTCATCTCCAGACCCGTCCCCACTGATCTTCCAGGGCATTGCGGTGGTAGCCGCGCACCTGCTCGTAAAGCCGTCCCGCCACGTTCAGCTTGGCGCCGCCGTCGCGGGTGATCGGACGCACCGTGGTTGCGATGGTGCGGCGGTCGGAATTGCCGAGGAACCAGGAGACCGGGATCTTCAGCCGGATGCCCTTGTCGAACGATCCCTCGCCGAAGTCGCTGAACGGCACGTCGGTCAGCGTGGCGAAGACGCCGACGCTCCAGCCGTTGCGGAACTCGCGGTCGAGGATGAGAGTCGCGCCGTAATCGCCCGCGAGGTAGCGGCCGACATCGACCTGGACGTGGAAGCCGTTGTCGAAGGCGTAGTAGCCCGAGACGTGTCCGGTCACCACGTCGTAGTCGCGGAAGCCGAACATCAGGTCGTAGTCGCGCTGCTTGACATAGTTCAGCTCGGCCCCGATGGCGAAGCGGCTGCCGGGCTGCTTGTACAGGATCTCGCCCGAGACGCCGCCGAACATCCGCTCGAGATAGCCGGCGGTGATCCGGCCATAGAGGTTCTCGCCGGGACGGAAGTAATAGGCGGCCTGAAGGTTGGCGATGCCCGGATCGCCCTCCTTGTCGTAGTAGTAGCCATCGGTGCGCACGCCGGGCAGGCGCGAGCCGGGCACCCGGGTCGAATCGTCGATGGAGCTGTAGACCTTCTTCTGCACCGCGCCCGAGAAGATCAGGCCCGGCACCGGCTCGAAGGCGGCGCTGAGTTCGGCGCCGAACTCGAAGCGGAAGGGCCGCGAGGGGTCGAAGTAGCTCTGCCGCAGGTAGGGGCCGAGGTTCCAGCTGAAGCGCGGGAACAGTTCGTCGTTCAGGGCCGACCCCGCGGGGCGCGGCCCGGCATTGGTGATCCCCGCGACCGCCAGCAGCCGATCGGATGCGTCCGGCGCGGACTCCAGCGCCTCGATGTCCGAGCGGCGCAGCGTGACGGCGGAACTCGGGATGCCGCTGACCACGGGAACGATGCGGAAGGTCTCGACCGAGGCGGGCATCGACAGGGTCAGGGCCCGCATCACCCGGCCGACCATCTGCGCGGGCGCGTCGAAGCCGGAGTTGCGCACCCGGACATCGACGCTGGACGCCGTGGCGGCAAGGGATTCGACGATGATCCCCTGGGGTTCGAGCTGGGCCGAGACGGTGGCCAGCAGGTTGCTGCTGGCCTTCGGCGACTGCGACCAAGCGGTGCCCCAGATGTCGGGGCTGGCCTGCCGGTCGGGGCGCGCCGAGACCGGGATCGGCGCCGGACCCTGGCTGCCGCGGCGCGGCGGGTTGTAGGGGTTCAGCGAGATGTTCAGGTTCAGCCCGACCTCGGAGCCGTACATGTAGTAGCCGCCAAGCGTCACCGCGTCGTTGATCCGGTAGTTGAACCCGAAGTTCAGCGGCGACTTGCGGTCGAACATCGCGGTCGAGGGGCGGCGCGGATCGTTGCCCGTCTCGATGTCGTAGGCGTCGGACGAGTATTCGGCGAGCAGCGACAGCTTGTCGTTGACCCGGTATTCGATGCCCGCGAAGGGCGAGGCCGGGCCGCGGAACCACTGGCCGAAGTTCGGCTTGCCACCGGTGCCGATGTCGGCGGCCGGCCGGTTGCCGAAGGGCGAGCCGATGGAATGGGCGCTGCCGAGCCTCCCCCAGCCCAGACCCGCCGTCACCTTCAGCCGCGGCGAGAGCGTCTTGGTCGCGACGAGGTATTCGCCCGACAGCAGACCGGTGCCGACGAAGTCCTGGAGGCCCACCTTCACCGCCGGCAGGTAGCGCGATTCGTTCAGCAGCCGCAGCGAGATGTCGAAGCTGCGGTCGAAGTAGTCGGGGAAGCCCGCGAAATTCAGGCCGGAAAACTGCGAGTAGCGGAAGCTGCCCTCGATGCGCGGCAGGATCTGGAACGTCAGGGTCGAGCGGGTGAGGCCGCCGAAATGCGACACCGTGACCGACAGCTGACCGTCCGGCTGGCCCTGAGCGCTCGGCATGTCGATCAGGCCGGTGACGCCGTAGAAGTTGAGCGAGGGTCGGTCGGTGAAGGCTGACACGTCTTCCTGCGCGCGCACCCCCGTGGGCAGGGTGACGCAGACCACCAGCGCCGCGTACCCGGCCCGGCGCAAGCCGCGGCGCGGCGATCTGTCCTTGGCGTCCGCCTTTGCTGTCACGGCTGGTCTTTCACTGGGTTGCACGGTTTCAGGCAACGCTCACCTGCGCGCCGACCCTAGCGCGGCTGCTCCGGACGATGCAAAGCGATCCTCGGGGCCGACGGCAACTTCGGCGCGGTGTGGCCGATTTCCAACGCCGACGTCCGGATGTCGTCCCCTGCGCGCGGGGGTCAGGCAATGCCGGATGCCGCGTCGCGCTGCGCGGGGCAGTACCCCTCGACCCAGCGCTGCGCCACGGCCAGGGCGGCGGCGTCGTTGCCCGTCGCCATCGCCTCGCGCAGGGCGCGGATGGCCGAGGCGACCTCGATCTCCGACAGCTTGGCTTCGTGCGCGGCGAAGATCTTCTCGTGGGCCGTGGTGACATGACCCTCGCCGATCAGCAGCTCCTCGTGCAGCTTCTCGCCGGGACGCAGTCCGATCTCCTGGATCTCGATGTCGCCGTCCGGATTGGCCTCGTCCTTGACGGTATAGCCCGCGTCCTCGATCACCTGGCGCGCCATGTCCCAGATGCGCCGCGACTTGCCCATGTCCAGCACGAAGACCTCGCCCCCCTTGGCGAAGGAGCCAGCCATCAGGACCAGGCTGACCGCCTCCTCGATCGTCATGAAGAAGCGGGTGACGTCCCGGTGGGTGACGGTGACCGGACCGCCACGGGCGATCTGTTCCTGGAACAGCGGCACCACCGACCCCGAGGAGCCGAGCACGTTGCCGAACCGCACCATGGCGAAGATCGTGTCCGGCGACCGGGCGGCAAGATCCTGCACCACCAGTTCGGCCAGGCGCTTGGAGGCGCCCATGACGTTGGTCGGGCGCACCGCCTTGTCAGACGAGATCAGGATGAACCGCTCCACCCCCGCCTCGCGCGCTTCCCGCGCCATGGTCCAGGTGCCCAGCACGTTGTTGGCGAGACCGACCAGCGGGTTGTTCTCGACCATCGGGACATGCTTGTAGGCGGCGGCGTGCAAAACGACGTGGATGTCGTGATCCTGGAGGATCCGGCGCACCAGCCGCGCCTCCGTCACCGAGCCGAGCACCGGCACCAGCTCGATCCCGAACTTCTGCGCCAGGGGCCGCAGCGACCGCTCGGCCTCGAAAAGCGCGAACTCGCTGATCTCGAAGATGACCAGCTTCAACGGCTTGCACCACATCACCTGGCGGCACAGCTCGGCCCCGATGGAGCCGCCGCCGCCGCTCACCAGCACGTTGCGCCCGACGACATGGGAACAGCCCATCGAGGTCGGCTGGCGATAGGGCTTGCGGCCGAGGAAATTGGAAGGCGGAACCGGCACCAGCTTCTCGACCAGGGTCCGCTCTTCGCCGATCAGCTGCGCGAAACTCGGAAGCGACTGCACTTCCAGCCCCTTGCGCTCGATCCGCCAGGCGATCTGGGTCACCTTCGGCTGCGGCGCCGAAGGCATGGCCAGCAGCACGCGGTCCACCCGCTTGGTCTTCACGATCTCGTCGATGTCGGTTGGCCTCAGCACCGGCAGTCCGGTGATCGTCAGACCCTGCAGCGCGGTGTTGTCGTCGACGAAGGCCACCGCGTCGATCGTCGGATGCGCGGTCAGCGCCAGGGCCAGCTGCCGCCCCGTGTGCCCTGCCCCGTAAATCAGCACCCGGCAGCGGGCGTTCACGCGGCGGTACATGTTCATCGCGACCTCGAGCAGCACGATCCGCCCGGCCGCCGAGAACAGGAAATAGACGATGCCGAACACCACGTAGGTGCCCACCGCAAGCTCGGCCCCGGCGATCCGGTGCAGCGCCGCGCCGCACACCGCGATCAGGGCCGACAGCAGCGCCATCCGGCCCATGGTCTTCACGTTGAGGTCGATCAGGCGGATGTGCGGAATCCGCAGCAGCGTCGAGACGGCGCCTGCCAGCCCCATCAGCAGCAGCACCACCAGCGTGATGTTGATGGCCGATGTCAGCGCACCGTAGGTGTCGCGCTGGACCGCGACCGTGAAGGCATAGGCAACCGGGACCAGTAACACGTCGACCGCCAGCAGGAGCGCGCGCTTGTAGTGCCGCGGGAGCGTTGTCACGAACTTGGAGATCATCGGCTTAACCATCGGTCTCATCAATTCCACCATGCTGGGAATGCCTCGTGCCGGTAAGGCGATCTCGCTGCATGAGTTACATCAGGCAAAGGCGTTCAACTATTCGATTAAAAAATGTGCTGTCCGTCTGATCCCGAAGCCTTCTGAATATACGCGCGCGCAATTTCTGCGCACAAGGTGATTCTCGTGCATGTGCAGAAACCTGCCGAACCTGCGGGGGCGGAAAAGGCATCCCGGCATACCGCTTGGAACGCGTCATTCCCCGCTATTCCGTCGGCTGCTGGCGCAGAAGGTCCGGGTCGCACTGAGCGACGGCCTCGAGCTTGTCGAGGATGACGAACAGCGTCTCCAGTTCCTCGGGGCCGAGCGCGCCGCGCAGCGCATCGTGGCGCGCCTTCATGATCGGCAGCGCGTCGGAGAACAGGCGGTTGCCCTCGTCGGTGATCTCGATCGTCAGCACCCGGCGATCGGTCTCGCTGTTCGCGAGGGTCAGGAGCCCCTGTTTCGCCATGGCATGCAGCGCGCGGCTGATCTGGGCCGGATCGAAGCCGCTCTTCTCTGCCAGCTCCCGCGAAGTGCGCGTCTGCTCGACCCAGATCGCCGACAGCACCCGCCAGTTGCTGAGGCTGACACCGTACTGGGCCAGGATGTTCGTCGCCTGCACGCTCAACGACTGGTGTAGCCGGGCAATGCGGTACGACAGGATGCGCTCCATCGTCTCGACGCCGTCCCGGTCGTCCCGGGAACCCGACAAAAGTTTCGCCTGGAAATACACGCGCGCCTCCTGACACTACAAGCTTCGGAACCGGTGCGGGCAGGCAAGCCCGCAGGGCGATCCGTTCGACGGACAACTCAACCGCCTCGATTTTGTTTCGTCAAGGAAGGTCGCGGCGCGGACAATCGTGTCCCGTTTGCATCAGACGGCATCCCTGTCGCGGGACCGTGGCCAGGGCCGGAACCTGTCGCCCGCCAGGCCAGGAAAGGCTTTGCCAACGCCGCGGCGGGCGGCAAGACTTGCCGGGGGCGGACAAACCTGCCCGGCCGATCCGCGGGAGACAAGACATGGCGCTGACCCTGAGCGATCTCGAAGCCCTCGCGGACCGCGGAGAGGTCGATACCGTCCTCGTCTGCATGGTCGACATGCAGGGCCGCCTGATGGGCAAGCGGTTCCACGTCCGCCGGTTCCTCGACACCGGCGGCGGCGAGAGCCACTGCTGCAACTACCTGCTGGCCACGGACCTGGAGATGTCGACGCCGGAAGGCTATGCCGCGACCTCCTGGCGCAACGGCTACGGCGACTATGCGATGCGCCCCGACCTGTCGACGCTGCGCCGTCTGCCCTGGCTCGACGGCACGGCGGCGGTGCTGTGCGACGTGCTGGACCACCATGGCGCCCCCGTCCCCCACTCGCCCCGCGCCGTCCTGAAGGCCCAGGTCGCGCGGCTGGACGCGATGGGGTTCGAGGCGCAGATGGCGACCGAGCTGGAATTCTTCCTCTTCGCCCGCGACTACGACACGATCCGGCGCGGCGGCTTCCGCGACCTCGAGCCGCTGTCGGGCGTCAACGAGGATTACAGCATCCAGCAGACCAGCCGCGAGGAAGCGGTGATGCGGCCGCTGCGCAACCACCTCCACGCCGCGGGCATCCCGGTCGAGAACACCAAGGGCGAGGCCGAGACCGGGCAGCACGAGCTGAACATCGGCCACGCGGGCGCCCTGCTCTGCGCCGATCACCACACGCTGGCCAAGCAGGCGGTGAAGGACATCGCCTGGGCGAAGGGCCACGCGGCGAGCTTCCTCGCCAAGTGGCACGCGGACAGGGCGGGATCGTCCTCCCACATCCACCAGAGCCTTTGGAAAGGCGGCGAAAGCGCCTTCTTCGCGCCGGGGGCCGAGTTCGGCATGTCCGGGACGATGCGCGCCTGGACCGCCGGGCTGATCGCCCATGCCGCCGAGACGACGGTATTCCTCGCGCCCTACGTCAACAGCTACAAGCGCTTCGCGGCAGGCACCTTCGCGCCGACGACCACGGGCTGGAGCGTCGACAACCGCACCGCGGGCTTTCGCCTCTGCGGCGCCGACAGCCGGGCGGTGCGGGTCGAGTGCCGGATCGGCGGATCGGACCTGAATCCCTACCTCGCGCTCGCCGCGCAGATCGCCTCGGGAATCGCCGGGATCGAGGGCGGGCTCCCGCTGGAGCCGCCGGTCACGGGCGACCTCTACCGGGGCGACGCGCCGCGGATCCCCGCGAACCTGCGCGACGCGACCGCTCTGCTGGCGGGGTCGGACATGCTGCGCGCGGCCTTCGGAGAGCAGGTGGTGGAGCATTACGTGCGCTGCGCCGAGATCGAGCAGGAGGCCTTCGACCGCGCGGTGACGGATCACGAGATCGCCCGCGGGTTCGAACGGGCCTGAGCGCGATGCCCCCGCGTCCGTGCTCGCGCCATTGCGCCGGCCCCGCCCGCGACGCCATGATGCGTGGGGCGGCGGTGCCACCGCGGCCCGAAGAGACGACATCCACGAAGGTTTTCCACAGATGATCGCTGCTGCCACCTGGTCCTATCCCACCGCCATCCGCTTCGGCGCGGGGCGCATCGCCGAACTGCCTGAGGCCTGCCGCGCGCTCGGCCTCGCGCGGCCGCTGTTCGTCACCGACCCCGACCTCGCCGCGCTCCCGGTCGCGCACCGTGCCCTGTCGCTGCTCTCCGAGGCGGGGCTGGCGGCCGGGCTCTTCGGAGAGGCCGAGGCCAATCCGACCGATGCAAACGTCGAGGCGGGCCTCCGGGCGTTCCGCGACGGCGGCCACGACGGGGTGGTGGCCTTCGGCGGCGGCTCGGCGCTGGACCTCGGCAAGGCGGTGGCCTTCATGGCCGGGCAGACCCGGCCGCTCTGGGATTTCGAGGATATCGGAGACTGGTGGACCCGCGCCGATGCCTCCGCCATCCGCCCCGTCGTCGCGGTGCCGACGACCGCGGGCACCGGCAGCGAGGTCGGGCGCGCCGCGGTCATCACCGACAGCGCCACGGCCACGAAGAAAATCATCTTCCACCCCGGAATGCTGCCCGGTCAGGTGATCTGTGACCCCGAGCTGACCGTGGGCATGCCCCGCGCGATCACCGCCGGAACCGGGATGGACGCCTTCGCCCATTGCCTCGAGGCCTACTGCTCGCCCCATTACCACCCGATGTCGCAGGGGATCGCGCTGGAGGGGATGCGGCTGGTGAAGGAGAACCTGCTGCGCGCCTTCGAGACGCCCGGAGATCTGGAAGCCCGCGTCCACATGATGGCGGCGGCGGCCATGGGGGCGGTGGCGTTCCAGAAGGGACTCGGCGCGATCCACGCCCTGTCCCACCCGATCGGCGCGGTGCACCACACCCACCACGGCACGACCAATGCCGTGGTGATGCTGCCGGTGCTCCGGTTCAACCGGGCGGCGGTGGAGGACCGGCTGGCGGCGGCGGCCGCCTATCTCGGGCTCGCGGGCGGATTCGACGGGCTCTGCGACTTCGTCGAGGGGCTGAACCGCGCGCTCGGGATACCGAAGAACCTCACGGCGCTCGGCGTGACGGATCCCGACCTCGACCGGCTGGTGACGGCGGCGCTGGCGGACCCGTCCTGCGGCGGCAACCCGGTGACGCTCGGGCCCGTCAACATGCGCGCGCTACTGGAAAGCTGCTTCTGAGCCTGCGCCCCGCGTCCGGCCCTGCGCGGGCGGAGGGTGCGGGAGCCTCCGGCGGGAGTATTTGGTGCAAAGAGGAAACAGGGGTGGTGCGCGACCGGCCCGCGTCGTGTAGGCCGGAATGGGGCAGCACGGCGGGGAGGCGCGGATGGCGGCGAAATTCGGAACCAGCGGGCTCAGGGGTCTCGTCACCGAGCTGACGGACGAGGTTTGCGCCGCCCATGTGCGTGCCTTCCTGACCGTGACGCCCCATGACGGGGTGCTGCTGGTCGGGCGCGACCTGCGCCCCTCCTCGCCGCGGCACCTCGCGGCGGTGGCGGTCGGGGCGGCGGCGCTCGGGGTCGAGGTGCGGGATTGCGGCGCGGTTCCGACACCCGCGCTGGCGCTTGAGGCGGCGCGGCTCGGGGCTCCGGCGGTGATGGTGACGGGCAGCCACATCCCGGCCGACCGCAACGGGCTGAAGTTCTATACCCGCACCGGCGAGATCACGAAAGCCGACGAGGCGGCGATCCTGGCGGCGCTCGCCCCTTGGGAGGGGGCGGTGACACTTTCCGGGGTGCCCGCGCATGAGGGGGTGAACGCGCGCTACGTCGCCCGGTTCGCGGACTCCTTCGGGTCGGCGGCGCTGTCGGGCCTGACGGTTGGGCTTTACGAGCATTCGGCGGTCGGGCGGGACGTGCTGCACGACATCCTGTCGGCGCTCGGTGCCACGGTGCGGCGGCTTGGACGGAGCGAGACCTTCATTCCGGTGGATACCGAGGCGGTGGACGCCGGGACGCGGGAGATGCTGGCCGGATGGGCCCGGGAGGGCGGCCTGGACGCCCTCGTGTCGCTCGACGGCGACTCCGACCGGCCGCTCCTGACGGACGCGACGGGCCATGTGGTGCCGGGCGATATCCTCGGCGCGCTGACGGCACGCAGCCTCAGCGCGGATTGCGTGGTGACGCCGGTGTCCTCGAACACGATGGTCGAGGCGATGGGACTGGGCGAGGTCATGCGCACCCGCATCGGCTCGCCCTACGTGATCGCGGGAATGGAGGCGGCGCTGGCGGCCGATCCTGCGGCGCGGGTCGTGGGGTACGAGGCGAACGGGGGCTTCCTGCTGGGGTTCGACGCGGCGGGACCTGCGGGGCAGCTCGCGCCCCTGATGACGCGGGACGCGGTGCTGCCGCTGCTCGCCACGCTGGCGCAGACGCGCGAGGCGGGCGGGGTCGGGGCGCTGCTCGGCGGGCTGCCTCAGCGGCGGACCGCGGCGGACCGGCTTCAGGGGCTGCCGACGGAGACGTCGCGCGCGATGATCGAGCGGCTGACGGCGGACCCCCGGGCGCGGGCAGCGCTGCTCGGGGAATATGGCGCGGAGGCCGGGGTGGACCTGACCGACGGGCTGCGCGTGGCCTTCGAAAGCGGCGAGGTGGTGCACCTGCGCCCCTCCGGCAACGCGCCGGAACTGCGCTGCTACGCCGAGGCGGAAAGCGAGGCGCGGGCGGCGGAGATGGTGTCCTCGGTGCTGGCGGCGGTGCGCCGGGACTACGGCTGAGACCGGTACGTTCGCCCAGGCCGGGTCGCCTGGCGCCTAGCCGTGCAGCTCGGCCGCCATCTGCGCCTTCCTGACGTCGTCGAAGGCACGAAGCTCGGCGATCAGCGCCGCCATCCGGTCGAGCGGGATCATGTTCGGCCCGTCCGAAGGCGCGGTGTCGGGGTCCTGGTGCGTCTCGATGAACAGCCCCGCCACCCCCACCGCACAGGCGGCGCGGGCCAGCACCGGCGCAAACTCGCGCTGGCCGCCGCTGGTCGCCCCCTGCCCGCCCGGCTGCTGGACCGAGTGGGTGGCGTCGAAGACCACCGGGTATCCCGTGGCCGCCATCACCGGCAGCGCGCGGAAATCGCTGACCAGGGAGTTGTAGCCGAAGGAGACGCCCCGCTCGCAGAGCAGGATCCGCTCGTTCCCGGTCGAGGCGATCTTCTCGGCCACCTTCGCCATGTCCCATGGCGCGAGGAACTGGCCCTTCTTGACGTTGATCGCCCGCCCCGTCTCTCCGGCGGCGAGCAGGAGGTCGGTCTGGCGCGACAGGAAGGCGGGGATCTGGAGGATGTCCACCACCTGCCCCGCCGCCTCGGCCTGGGGGATGTCGTGGACGTCGGTGATGACCGGACAGCCGAACTCGTCACGGATCCTCGCGAGGATCTCCAGCCCCGCCTCGATCCCGACGCCGCGGGCCGAGCCGAGGGACGTCCGGTTCGCCTTGTCGAAACTGGCCTTGAACACGAAGCGCGTTCCCGTGGCGGCGCAGGCCCCGGCGATGCCGTCGGCCATCATCCGCGCGTGGTCCAGCGTTTCCAGCTGGCAGGGCCCCGCGATCAGCACGAAGGGGTTGAGGCCCCCGATCTCGATGTCTCCGACGGTGACGACCATCACATCTCTCCCAGCACGGCTTCGATCCGGGCCACGTCGGCAGGATTGTTCAGCTCCCAGAACACCCGGCCGCGGCCCTCGACGATGACGCAGCGCACGGCGTGCCCGTTCTCGAGGAAGCGCAGCTGCTCGAGCCCCTCCAGCGCCTCCATCCGGCCCACAGGCCAGGACATGTAGGCGGCAAGGGCGGAGGGGCGGTAGGCGTAGATGCCGACGTGGTGATAGACCGGCAGGTCGCCGCGTCCGCGTTCCTGCGGGTCGATGTAGGGCAGCACTTCCTTGCTGAAGTACATCGCGTGCTGGTTGGCGGCGAAGACGGCGGTGGTGCCGCCGACGCGCCCCGCCTGCCGGTCCTCGATGAAGTTGGCGTAGGAGCGGGCGTCGCAGTGCAGCACCGGCGTCGCCACGTCGGCCGCCGGGTCGGCGGCCATGGCGGCGATCAGGTCCTCGACGAACCAGGGCGGCGTCAGAGGTGCGTCGCCCTGAACGTTCACGATCAGGTCGGCCTCGATGTCGTGGCGGGCCAGCGCGTCGGCGCAGCGCTCGGTGCCGTTGCGGCAGTCGGACGAGGTCATCAGCACCGAGGCGCCGAAGGCTTCCGCCGCCTCCCGGATGCGGTCGTCGTCGGTCACGACATGGACGGCATCGGCGCCCGACGCGCGCATCGCCGCCTCCCAGGTCAGCTGGATCAGGCTCTTCCGCGTGCCGTCGGGCAGGGTCAGCATCGCCAGGGGCTTGCCGGGATAGCGGGTCGAGGCATAGCGCGCGGGGATCAGGATGACGGTCTTCATGGGGCGCTCCGTGGCTTCGCGCCGAACCTATGCGAGGGCGGCGCGGGGTGCCACGCCAAAACGCCGCAGCCCGCCCCCTTGCCGTTCCCGTTCGTGAACATATAGTGAACGCATGGCCCCACGCACGCTTCAGCAGAAACTGGCGATCCTCTCGGACGCCGCCAAGTACGACGCCTCCTGCGCCTCCAGCGGGACGGACCGCCGTTCGTCGCGCGACGGCTCGGGGCTGGGCAGCACGACGGGCAGCGGCATCTGCCATGCCTATGCGCCGGACGGGCGCTGCATCTCGCTCCTGAAGATCCTGATGACGAACTTCTGCATCTTCGACTGCGCCTACTGCGTGAACCGTGTCTCCTCGAACGTTGAACGGGCGCGCTTCACCCCCGAGGAGGTGGTGCAGCTGACGCTGGAGTTCTACCGGCGCAACTACATCGAGGGGCTGTTCCTGTCCTCGGGCATCATCCGCTCGCCCGACCAGACCATGGGCGACATGGTGAGGATCGCCCGGACGCTGAGGGTGGAGCACAATTTCCGCGGCTATATCCACCTCAAGACGATCCCCGACGCGGCGCCCGAGCTGATCGCCGAGGCGGGGCTGCACGCCGACCGGATCTCGATCAACGTGGAGCTGCCAACGGACGCGGCGGTGAAGTCCTATGCGCCCGAGAAGGACCCCGAGGGAATACGCCGCGCCATGGCCGACGTGCGTCTGCGGAAGGAGGCGAGCAAGGAGAGGTCCCACACCGGCAAGCGCCCCCCCCGCTTCGCCCCTGCGGGGCAGTCGACGCAGATGATCGTCGGCGCCGACAACAGCACGGATGCGACAATCCTGGGCCAGTCGACGCGGCTTTACTCAAGCTACAAGCTGAAGCGCGTGTACTATTCCGCCTTTTCGCCGATCCCCGACGCCTCGGCCAAGCTGCCGTTGATCCGTCCGCCGCTGGCACGGGAACATCGCCTCTACCAGGCAGACTGGCTGCTGCGCTTCTACGGCTTCGACGTGAACGAGATCACCGGCAGCGCGAAGGACGGCAACCTCGACCTCGACATCGACCCGAAGCTTGCCTGGGCGCTGGCGAACCGGCATCACTTCCCGCTGGACGTGAACCGGGCGAGCCGCGAGATGCTGCTGCGGGTGCCGGGGTTCGGCACAAAGACCGTGGGGCGCATCCTGACGACGCGGCGCCATCGCTCCCTGCGCTATGACGACCTGACAAGGATGGGTGCGATCCTTAAGAAGGCGCGGCCCTTCATCACGCTGACCGACTGGTCGCCCGGCGCGCTGACCGACAGCGCCCGGTTGCGCGCGGCCTTCGCGCCGCCGCCCGAGCAGCTGTCGCTGTTCTGATGCCCACCGTCACGCTCCCCACCATCGGCACCGAGGCCGCCTTCCGCGACGCCGCCCGCGCGCAGGCGGCCGCGGGGGTGCCGCCCGAGGCGCTGAGCTGGCATTTCTGCAGCGCCGCGCCCGATCTCTTCGCCGACCCCGCGCCAGCGCCGACGTCCGGTGCCGCGCTGACCGTGCCGAAAAGCTTCGTCGAGCTGATGCGCGCCGTGGTCTGGCATGCCGATCCCGAGCGATTCGCCCGCCTCTACGCCCTGCTCTGGCGCCTGCGCGACCGGCCGAAGCTGATGGAGGACCGCGCCGACCCGGCCCTTGCCAGGCTCCGCCAGATGGAAAAGGCGGTGCGCCGGGACAAGCACAAGATGACGGCCTTCGTCCGCTTCCGAGAACTGGAGGCCACCGGCCCGAGGCGCCGCTTCGCCGCCTGGTTCGAGCCTTCGCATTACACGCTGGAGCCCACGGCGCCCTTCTTCGCCAAGCGGTTCGGCGACATGGACTGGGTGATCCAGACGCCGCACCTGACCGCGCATTTCGAGAACGGCGAGATTCGCTTCGCCGAAGGCGCGTCCAAGCCGCCGCTGCCCGAGGACGCGACCGAAGAGCTCTGGCGGACCTATTTCTCCAACATCTTCAATCCCGCGCGGCTCAAGGTCTCGGCCATGACCTCGGAGATGCCGAAGAAATACTGGAAGAACCTGCCCGAGGCCGAACTGATCCCGGGCCTGATCGCCTCTGCCCAGTCCCGCGCCCGCGCCATGGAGGCGGCGGCGCCCACCCTGCCGCCCGTCTTCTCCGACCGGATCCTCGCCATGCCCAAAGCCCCCGACACCCGCCCCGAGCTTCACCGCCAGCTTGCCGCCTGCACCCGCTGTCCGCTCTACAAGGATGCGACGCAGGCGGTGCCGGGCGAAGGGCCGCTGGACGCCGCGCTGATGATCGTGGCCGAACAGCCCGGCGACAACGAGGATCTGGCGGGCCGCCCGCTTGTCGGGCCCGCCGGGCAGCTCTTCGACCGGATCGCGGAGGAAGCCGGGCTGGAGCGCCCGGCGGCGTTCGTCACGAACGCCGTGAAGCACTTCAAGTTCACCCCCCGCGGCAAGCGGCGCATCCACCAGAAGCCCGACGCGGGCGAGGTCGAGGCCTGCAAGTGGTGGCTGGAGGCCGAGCGCCAGCTGGTGAAGCCGAAGCTGATCCTTGCACTGGGCGCGACCGCGGCGGCGAGCCTGACGGGGACGGGCAAGGGCATCACCAGGCGTCGGGGCAGCGTCGAGCAGACGGAGGACGGCACGCCGGTCTACCTCTCCGTCCACCCGTCGTACCTGCTGCGCCTGCCCGACGCCGCCCTGCGCGAGGCCGAGACCGAGCGGTTCCGCGAGGATCTGCGCCGGGTGGCCGAGATGGTGCGCGGCGCAGCCTAGTTCTGAAGCGGCCTCACACCCTGACGGAGCCACGCCGCGAACTCGGCCTCCGGCACACGGCTTTCCGCCAGACCTTCCATCATGTCCACGACCTCCCTGTCCGGCACGTACAGATCGAGACCGTTGAGATACAGAAACGCGAAGGCCGTCTGGAACGCCGTCCGCTTGTTTCCGTCGATGAAGGCGTGCGCCTTTGCGAGCCCGAAGGCGTAGGCGACACCGAGATCGCATAAATCCGGTTCGCCATAGGCCCAGAGGTTCAGCGGCCGGGCGCACCCCATTTCAAGCAGGGCCGTATCCCGAAGGCCCGGGCTTCCACCGTGCCGCGCAATCTGCCGATCATGAATCGCCCGCACGGCTGCGATGGGCACCCACCGCGGATCCGCCGTCACGCGAGTTCCTGCATCGACTTGCGATAGCGGTTCTGGCCGATCTCCGCCGCTTCCATCGCAGCCGCGAAGTCATCCTCGTGGGCGCGTATGGCGAGCGAACCGTCGTCGGTGCGCACCAGGTACACCGTGTCGCCCTCCGCCGCGTCGAGCACGGCAAGCGCCTCCTTCGACAGGGTGATGACGGCCGAGTTGCCGACCTTGCGGATCTTGGTTTCGAACATTGCGGGGCTCCATCCGTATACACGTACAGATGTATATACGGCGGCTGAGGCGGTCAAGCCTCCCGAAGCCCCCGCTCCATCGGTTGGGCGGTGGCGCGCCGGCCCGCCGGTTCACCGCCGAACCGGGCGATCAGCGCGTTCCTCAGCGGCTGCGAGCGGCGCATCATCCGCTGCAGATCGGCGTGGTCCCACGACACGACCGTTGCCCCCGCCCCGGAGAAACACGGTCTCGCCGGCGAAGGCTGGCCCCTCGATCACGCGAGCAAGGCCGTCCTCGACCAGCGTGACCTCGGGCGCGTCGACGAAGAACAGCCGCGTGACCGGCGCGCCTTCCTGGATCAGGGTACAGGACGCCTCCAGCACCTCCCAGTCCGCGCGGCGCGACAGGCTGCGCAGCTGCCCGGGCGTGACGGTGCCGAATGCCGCCAGCAGCCGCCGCTCGGCCGCGTCGAGACCGATGCGCGTGCGCTCTGCCAGGATCACGCAGACGAGCCAGAGGTTGACCGCCGCCATCGCCCCCTCGGCGAAGACGGCGTCCCACGCCGGTTCGGCCCGGAAGAGGTGGAAGCAGAGGCCGAAAAGCAGGCCGACCGACACCAGCAGCCGCAGGATCAGCTCGTCGCGGACGAGGAAGCCCGAGACCTTGAAGAGGAACGCGACATAGGCCAGCAGCCCGATCGGGACGGCGGCGGTCAGCGCGGCAAGGTCCATCGGCTCTCCCAGGGTTCCGTCACGTCATCAAGACGTCCGGGCCCCGGGGAATCAAGCCCCTGCGGCTCAGGTGTTGAACAGGAAATGCAGCACGTCGCCGTCCTGCACCGTGTATCCCTTGCCCTCGACCCGCATCTTGCCGGCCTCCTTCGCCCCCGTCTCGCCGTTCAGCGACACGAAGTCGTCGTAGGCGATGGTCTCGGCCCGGATGAAGCCCTTCTCGAAGTCGCCGTGGATCACGCCGGCCGCCTGCGGCGCCAGCGTGCCCTGCGGGATCGTCCAGGCGCGCGCCTCCTTGGGGCCGACGGTGAAGTATGTCTGGAGGTGGAGGAGCGCGTAGCCGGCGCGGATCAGCCGGTCGAGCCCGGCCTCCTCCAGTCCCATCTCGCCCAGGAACATCTCGGCCTCCTCGGGGTCGAGCTGGCTGATCTCCTCCTCGATCTTCGCCGAGATCACGACGGCCGAGTTGCCCTGCGCCTTCGCCATCTCGGCCACGCGGGCGGACTGGGCGTTGCCGGAAGCGGCCGCCGATTCCTCGACGTTGCAAACGTAGAGGACAGGCTTCGTCGTCAGCAGCTGCAGCATCCGCCAGGCGCGGGCGTCCTCGGCCGCCACCTCGACGGTGCGGGCGGGCCGACCGTCGTTCAGGGCGGCCTGCGCGGCTTCCAGCAGGCGCACCTGGTCCACCGCCTCCTTGTCGCCGCCGCGCACCTTGCGGCTGAGGTTCTGGAGACGCCGCTCGATGCTCTCGAGGTCGGCCAGCATCAGCTCGGTCTCGATGGTCTCGGCATCGGCCACCGGGTCCACGCGGCCCTCGACATGGGTGACGTCGCCGTCCTCGAAACAGCGCAGGACATGGGCGATGGCGTCGCATTCGCGGATGTTGGCAAGGAACTGGTTGCCGAGCCCCTCGCCCTTGCTCGCGCCCTTCACGAGGCCCGCGATGTCGACGAAGGTCATCCGGGTCGGGATGATCTGCTTCGACTTGGCGATGGCGGCGAGCTTGTCGAGCCGGGCATCGGGCACCGCGACCTCGCCCACGTTCGGCTCGATCGTGCAGAAGGGAAAGTTCGCCGCCTGCGCCGCGGCGGTGCGGGTCAGCGCGTTGAACAGGGTCGACTTGCCGACGTTCGGCAGTCCGACGATACCCATCTTGAAGCCCACGGCCGTTCTCCTTGCCCTGCTGTGCGGAACCGGCCCGGTTCTAGGGTGCGGCGCGCGGGGACGCAAGGCGGTCGGGGGTGCGTGGCGTGAGGCGAGAGCTTTCGCGGCCGGCACAATTCCCCGCCTCTGGTCCAAAGCGCTTTGCGTACTCTTGCTTCAGCCCGGGCACGTGTGGCGATGCGGCCTGGTTCGGTTTGTCGTCAAATCATCGCAGGGTTGTGATAGGCTCGGCGAATGGCTCAGGGCATGTACTGCGGAGATGTCTCGCCCGGCGGCAACGCCGGGCAGCCCCCGACCGCCCCCACGGGCGGGGGCTTCTCCCCCGCCCGCGGTCGGGGGCTGCCCTAGGTGCTGAACGGTATCGTTGCAGTCAGCGTCCCTGGCAACATTGATTTCAAGCCAGACCATTCCGGAGCCCCCCATGCGCATCATGTCCTACAACATCGAATGGTTCGACGACCTGTTCGAGCCCGACAATTCCATGAAGGCCGACGCGACATCGGCGAAACGCTTCGACGCCATCGCGCAGGTGATCCGCACCCTCGACCCCGACCTCATCGGCATCACCGAAGGCCCGAACACCACCACGACCACCGGCATGCGTGACACCGTCTCGGCGCTGGAGGGCTTCGCCGCCGCGAAAGGCCTGCGCACCGCGAAGGCGGTCATCGGCTTCCCCTCCCCCGGCCGTCAGGAGATCGCGGCGCTTTGGGATCCCGCGGTGCTTGCCGCGACCCATGCGCCGGGCGGACGGGCGGGGTCGAGAACCAGTCCACCCTTCGACGAGAGTTTCGAGATCGACAGCGACGCCGACGGCATCCGCGAGGTCTACAGGCATTACCGCCCGCCGCTGGAACTGTCCGTCACCCGCGCCGATGGCGGTCCGCCGTTCCGCGCCATGGTGGTCCATGCCAAGTCCAAGGGCATCTTCACCGCGATGGACCGGATCCATTACGAGCGCACCTCGGACCGCAACCGCCGCAAGCTCTTCGCCGAATGCTCCTCGATCCGCCGCCGGGTGGACGACTGGCTGGCGGAGGGCACGGCGGTGGTGGTGATGGGCGACATCAACGACGGCCCCGGCTTCGACTACTACGAGGGGCGGTTCGGGCGGTCGGCGGTCGAACTCATCATGGGCGACCTGTTCAGCCCCGACGGGATCCTCAGGAACCACGTCGGCCCGCCGGAGTGGGGGCGCTTCGGCTGGGAACCCTCGACGGCGCGCTTCCGCGACATCTTCACCGGCGACACGGTGAACGCGCTGATCGACCACATCCTCGCCTCGCGCCACCTGACGCCCGCAGGCACCGGCGCGGCGCGGGTCTGGAACCCGTTCCAGAGCGAAGAGGCGAAGCCCCTGAAGGAGGCGCTGATGGCGGCCTCGGATCACTTTCCGGTGACGCTCGACATCCTCTGAGGTGCCGACGCGAAAGGCCCGCTCCGCACAAGGGCGGGGCGGGCCGGAGCCGCTGTCATGCGGCGCGGGGGATGCCGGATCTCAGGTGCCGCGCCGGTCGGCGTGGCCCTGGTAGATCAGGATCCAGGCCAGCAGGATGAAGATCGGGTGGCCGAGGCCGCCGGAGATCAGGATCGAGGGCACCCAGATGACGAACACCAGGATCGACAGCAGGATGCGGCCCGTGAACAGGATCGAGAGCGGAGGGAGGAAAAGTGCGAGTACATAGTTCATGGCACATCAGATGGGGTGCCCCCGCGCAATGTTAAGGGGCGTAACACTGAAAATATCTGACCGCAGAAGGGACTTTGCAGGGAACCGCCGACACGGGTGCTGCAACGGAGCATTGAAATCGGCGCCGCTTTCGCGCACACCCGCCCGGACGCAAGGGAGAGCCACGACATGACAAGGATCGACGCCAAGTTCGCAGAGCTGAAGGACCAGGGCCGCAAGGCCTTCGTTTCCTACATCATGGCGGGCGATCCGGACTTCGACACCTCGCTCGCCGTGGTGAAGGGCCTGCCGGGCGCGGGCGTCGACATCATCGAACTGGGCCTGCCCTTCACCGATCCGATGGCGGACGGCCCGACGATCCAGGTGGCGGGGCAGCGGGCGCTTGAAGGCGGCATGACGCTGGACCGGACGCTGGAGCTGGTGCGCGCCTTCCGCCAGGGCGACGACACGACGCCGATCGTGCTCATGGGCTATTACAATCCGATCTATTCGCGGGGCGTGGCGAAGTTCCTTGACCAGGCGAAGGCGGCCGGCATCGACGGGCTGATCGTGGTCGACCTGCCGCCCGAGGAGGATGACGAGCTGTGCCTGCCCGCCCAGGCGGCGGGGCTGAACTTCATCCGCCTCGCGACACCCACGACCGACGACAGGCGGCTGCCGAAGGTGCTGACCAACACCTCGGGCTTCGTCTATTACGTCTCGATCACCGGCATCACCGGCGCCGCCGCGCCCGAACCGTCGGACGTGGCCCCCGAGGTCGCGCGGATCAAGGCGCAGACTGACCTGCCGGTGATCGTCGGCTTCGGCATCCGCACGCCCGAGGCCGCCGAGGCGATCGCCGGGATCGCGGACGGCTGCGTCGTCGGCTCGGCCATCGTGTCGGAGCTGGCCAGCGGGCGCGGCGTGGAGGAGGTTCTGTCCTTCGTGAAGTCGCTGTCCGACGGCGCCCACCGGGCCTGAGCGGCGGGCGTCAGCCCGCGTCCTGCACCGCCGCGTCGATGAAGCCGTCGTCCAGTGCCTCGGCCACGAAGGCGTCGAGCGCGGGCAGGCCCGGATGCGCGGGGCCGGGCAGCACCATCGCCTGGTCGACCTGCGCGAAGGCGCCGTCGAGGATCCGCACGGCGTGGTCGCCGTCGAAATAGCGCTCCAGCGTGTCGCGCAGACCCGCCACCGCGTCGCCCCGCCCCGCCCGGAAATCTGCGAAGCTCTCGGTCGGGGTGACGGCGGTCTCCAGCGTGGCATGGTGCAGATGCGCCCGCAGGTGCATCTCGTACCCGGTTCCCGCGGCGGCCAGCACCTTATGTCCCTCGCGGTCGATGTCCCCGGCGTCGTGCAGGTCGCCCTCCGTGCGCACGGCGAAGGCGGCCGCCGCGCTCAGGAACGGGCGGGTGAAGCAGAGCTTCTTCGACGGATCCTCGTCGAGCGCGAGGAACCCCACGTCCCAGGCATCCCTGTCGGCATCGGCGATCACCGCGGCCGCTCCGTCATAGACCACCGGCACGAAATCGGCGCCGACCCGCATCGCCAGCCGCCGGGCGAGCGCCGGGCAGACTCCCAGCGGGATCCCGTCCTGCACCTGCACCAGCGCTTTGTTGCCGGTGTTGATGGCGACGCGCAGGCTGCCGCCCCGCGGCAGGCTGTCGAGGTCTTCGAGAAGCGGCGGACGTTCCATCGTCAGATGTTGCGCCGCCAGCGGTGGAAGTCGTCGTCGATCAGCAGAACGTCGCGGTCCACGTCCTGGATCTTCTTCCGCCCGCACAGCGCCATGGTGATGTCCAGCTCCTTGCGGATCACCTCCAGCGCCGTCTCGACCCCCTTCTGCCCCATGGCGCCGAGGCCGTAGATGAAGGCGCGGCCGATGTAGGTGCCCTTGGCGCCGAGCGCGATGCACTTCAGCACGTCCTGCCCCGAGCGGATGCCGCCGTCGACATGGACCTCGACCTGGTCGCCGACCGCCTCGACGATCTCGGGCAGGACCCGGATCGAACTCAGCGCGCCGTCCAGCTGGCGGCCGCCGTGGTTCGACACGATGATCGCGTCGGCGCCGACTTGCAGCGCCATCTTCGCGTCCTCCGCATCGAGGATCCCCTTCAGGATCAGCTTGCCGCCCCACTGGTCCTTCAGCCGCTTCACCTTGTCCCAGTCGAGCCGGGGGTCGAACTGCTCGGCCGTCCAGGACGACAGGTTCCCCATGTCCGACACGCCCTTGGCGTGGCCGACGATGTTGCCGAAGGTGCGGCGGTGGGTCTGAAGCATGTTCAGCCCCCAGCCCCACTTCGTCGCGAGGTTGGCGATGGTCTTCGGCGTCAGCTTGGGGGGCGCGGAGAGGCCGTTCTTGATGTCCTTGTGGCGCTGGCCGAGGATCTGCAGGTCCAGCGTCAGCACCAGCGCCGAACAGCCCACGTCCTTGGCCCGCTGGATCATGTTGGCCACGAAGTCCTGGTCGCGCATGACGTAGAGCTGGAACCAGAAGGGTTTGCTCGTGTGCCGCGCGATGTCCTCGAGCGAGCAGATCGACATGGTCGACAGCGTGAACGGCACGCCGAACTTCTCGGCCGCCTTGGCCGCCAGGATCTCGCCGTCGGCGTGCTGCATCCCCGTCATGCCCACGGGGGCGAGCGCGACGGGCATCGTCACGTCCTCGCCGATCATCTGGGTCGCGGTCGAGCGTCCCTCCATGTCCACCGCCACCCGCTGGCGCAGGCGCAGGAGGTCGAAGTCGGTCGAGTTCTCGCGGAACGTCTGCTCGGTCCAGGCCCCCGACTCGCAGTAGTCGTAGAACATCTTCGGCACCCGGCGCTTGTAGATGCGCTTCAGGTCCTCGATCTCGGTGATGGTGGGCATGGCACTCCTCCGGATTGGTCAAAAGTTGTTACCAATGCCGGGCTGGCCGGGCAATCGCAAAGTGTCCGGCACGGCAGGGCGAGGGCCGGGGTCGGGTCAGGGGCAAGGGCGTTGCCCCCTTGCCCCCATCGGCGTATCCAAAGCGCTACGACACCGACCGGAGGGCCCGATGCCGACCAAGGACAAGACGCCGACGATCGCCAGCGTGGACGACGACACCCTGTTCCGCTGGCGCTGGGACCGGGGCGCCATGGACCTGATGACGCCCCTGAACCGGCTCTACGGCGAAGCGACCGACATCGACGCCCTCGGCCAGCGCCTGAAGACGCTGCTGAAGGAGAAATGGGATGCCCGCCCGGCGGACCTGCGCGCGCAGGACCTGGCGCGCGACATCAACCCCGGCTGGTTCCTGTCGCAGCAGATGGTCGGCTATGTCTTCTACATCGACCGCTTCTCGGGCACGCTGAAGGCCCTGCCCGAGAAGATCCCCTATCTCCAGGAGCTCGGCGTCACCTACGCCCACTTCATGCCCTGCCTGAAGCCGCGCCCCGGCGACAGCGACGGCGGCTATGCGGTGATGGACTACGGCGCGATCAACCCGGCGCTCGGGACCATGGCCGACTTCCGCAAGGCGACGGCGAAGCTGCGGGCGGCCGGCATCTCGACCTGCGTCGACATGGTCCTGAACCACACCGCAAAAGAGCATGTCTGGGCGCAGAGGGCGCGGGCGGGCGACGCCTTCTACCAGTCCTTCTACCGCATGTTCGACACCGACATCCTGCCCCGCCAGTACGAACATACCCTGCTGGAGGTCTTCCCGAACCAGGCCCCGGGCAACTTCACCTGGTATCCCGACATCCAGAAATGGGTCTGGACGACCTTCAACGAATACCAGTGGGATTTGAACTGGGAAAACCCCGAGGTCTTCCTGGCCGTGCTCGGCATCATCCTCGACCTCGCCAACAACGGCGCCGACGTGATGCGGCTGGATGCGGTCGCCTTCATGTGGAAGCGGATGGGCACGATCTGCCAGAACCTCCCCGAGGTGCACGACCTGCTCCAGGCCATCGTCCAGGCGACGCGGATCGCGGCGCCCGGTGTGATCCACAAGGCCGAGGCGATCGTGGGGCCCACCGACCTCGTCCCCTACCTCGGGCAGGGGCGGCACGCGGGGCGGGAAAGCAACCTCGCCTACCACAACAACCTGATGGTGCAGTTCTGGTCGACGCTCGCCAGCCGCGACGCGCGGATGATGGCCGACGTTCTGGCGCACCATTTCCCGAAAAGCTTCCGCAACGCCCAGTGGGCGACCTACATCCGCTGCCACGACGACATCGGCTGGGCGATCACCGAGGCGGACGCGGAACGCCACCCGCCCCTGACCGGACCCGGCCACCGGAAGTTCCTGACCGACTTCTTCACCGCCCGCCATCCCGGCAGCTTCGCCCGCGGCGCGGATTTCCAGGTGAACGAGGTGACGGGCGACCGGCGCACCAACGGCACCTTCGCCTCGCTCGCGGGGCTGGAGACGGCGCTGGAGTCGGGCGATGCGCACATGATCCGCCTCGCGGTCGACCGGATCCTGATGGGCCACGCGCTGATCGCGTCCTTCGGGGGGATGCCGCTGCTCTACATGGGCGACGAGATCGGGATGCTGAACGACCACTCCTATCTCGACGATCCCGACCTTGCGGGCGACGGGCGCTGGATGCAGCGGCCGCGGATGGACTGGGCTACGGCGGGGGAGGCCGCGACCGCCGACACGCCCCAGGCCTGGATCTGGCGCGGCGTGCGCCACATCATGGCGCGCCGCAAGGTGACGCCGCAGCTGGCCGGAACGGTGCCGACCGAGATCATCCCGCTGGCCAACCCTGCCCTCTTCGCGCTCCGCCGCCCGGGCGACGAGGCTCCGCTGACGGCGGTGTTCAACTTCTCCGAGCACTGGCAGAACGTGGCCGGGGTCAAGCTGGGCCTGAACCCGGCCGAGCGCCAGTTCGACGCGCTGGCCGGCCAGGAGGCGCTGCCGGGCAGCGGCACCCTGTCGCTGCCGCCCTATGGCAGGGTCTGGCTGGTGCCGCAGTCCTGACGGACGTTTCGGGCTTTCCAAACGCCTCGATCTGCCCTATACGCGCGCGCTTATGGGCGGACACCCTTGGAGGCCGCCCGCAACATCGAATCTAGGAGATCGAACCATGGCTGGACAAATTCCAGACATCCAGGCGATGCCGCGCGCGGGGACAGGCAAGGGGGCCGCCCGCACCGCGCGCCGCGAGGGCATGGTGCCCGGAGTCGTCTACGGCGGCGGCGCTGACCCCATCGCCATCAACCTGCCCTACAACGCGCTGATGAAGCGCCTGAAGGCCGGCCGCTTCCTGTCGACCCTGTTCAACCTCAAGGTCGAGGGCCACGACGACGTGCGCGTCATCTGCCGCGGCGTGCAGCGTCACGTCGTGAAGGACCTGCCGATCCACGTCGACTTCATGCGCCTGCGCCGCACCTCCCGCGTGTCGCTGTTCATCCCGGTCGAGGTCGTGGGCCACGACAAATGCCCGGCCCTGAAGAAGGGCGGCGTGCTGACCATGGTGCGCCCGGAAGTCGAACTGCGCTGCACCGCCGGCGACATCCCCGATCACGTCACCATCTCGATCGAAGGTCTGGAAATCGGCGACACCGTCACGATCTCGTCCGTGACCCTGCCCGAGGGCACGCGCCCGACCATCGACCGCGACTTCGTGATCGCCAACCTCTCCGCGCCCGCCGGCCTCGTCTCGGCCGAGGGCAGCGAGGAGGCCGAGGATGAAGAGGACGCCGCGGAAGCCCCGGAAGCCGAAGGCGACGCCGAGGACTGAGCGCGGCCGCTTCGGCCATCGGAACGACGGGAACGGGGCGCGGGCGACTGCGCCCCGTTTCCGCATCCGGGCGCGTTGCACCCCGCGCGCCCCTTGCCTAGAGTCGGCCCGAGCAACGAAAGGGATCAGGCCCCATGCGCCTCTTCGTCGGCCTCGGCAATCCGGGCGCCAAATACGCGGGCAACCGGCACAACATCGGTTTCATGGCGGTGGACAGGATCGCCGGGGATCACGGCTTCGCCCCGTTCCGCGCCAAGTTCCAGGGCCGGGTGAGCGAGGGCACGCTGGGCGGCGAGAAGGTCGTGCTGCTGAAGCCCGAGACCTACATGAACGACTCCGGCCGTTCGGTGAACGAGGCGCTGCGCTTCTACAAGCTCTCCCCCGCCGACGTGATCGTGTTCCACGACGAGATCGACCTTGCCCCCGGCAAGCTGCGTGTCAAGACCGGCGGCGGCCATGCGGGGCACAACGGGCTGCGCTCGATCCACGCCCATCTCGGCCCCGACTATCACCGCGTGCGCATGGGCGTCGGCCATCCGGGCCACAAGGACGCCGTGCCGGGCTATGTGCTGCGCGACTTCGCCAAGGCCGACGCCGACTGGCTCGACGACATGCTGCGCGGCGTCTCCGACGGCGCGCCGGCGCTGGCCCGGGGCGACGCCGCGGGCTTCTCCAACGCCGTCGCCCTGCGCATGTCGCCCCCCCGCCCCTCGACCGGCACCCGGCCCGCGGCAGCGCCCCGCGACAGCACGTCCGACCCGGCGCCTGCACCCGGACCGGAGCCCGGGCCCGAGCCGGAGGAGGCGCCCGCCCGCTCGCCCCTGCAACGCCTGGCCGACCGTTTCCGCTGACCCCCGGAGGTGACACGATGGAAAAAGACAACTCCGTGAACGTCCTCGGCGGCGAACTTCTGCCCTGTTCGGCCGATCCCGTGACCGGCTTCTTCCGCGACGGCGCCTGCAACACCTGCGCCGCCGACCGCGGCAGCCACACCGTCTGCGCCACCATGACGGCCGAATTCCTGGCCTTCTCGAAATACGTCGGCAACGATCTCTCGACCCCCCGCCCCGAGTACGGTTTCCCGGGGCTGAAGCCCGGCGACGGCTGGTGCCTCTGCGCCGCCCGCTTCCTCCAGGCCCACGACGAGGGCTGCGCGCCCAGGGTCAACCTGGCCGCCACCCACATCCGCGCGCTCGACATCGTGCCGCTCGACGTGCTGCACCGCTACGACAGCGCCGCCACCTGACCCTCCCGGAGCGACGCCGATGAGCCGACAGCACCCGATCGACTTCGTCAATCCAACCTTCCACGAGGGTCTGAACATCACCGTGCGCCACGGCGACAAGTGGGCACGCACCGCGTCCATCGGCGATGTGCTCCAGATCGAGGGGCACGCGGGGCGGATCACCGCGCCGATCACCGGCCTCCTGCGCTGCCTGCTGGACGAGATCCCCGAGGGGCTGCTGGCGCTGGAGCATGACGCGGAGGCCCGCAGCCGCGACGGTCTGCGCCGGATCCTCGACGAGATCTACGGCCCGACCGAAGACGGCAGGCGTGACGTCACGGTGATCTTCTTCAGCATCGCCTGATGCGATCATGACGAAAGGGGCCGCCCCGAAGGACGGCCCCCTGTCTCGATCCGCAGTTCGTCCTGCGGGCGTCTTACGACGCGGTGAACTCCAGCATCACCGGCTGCCCGTTGTCCAGCGCGGGGCTGTCCACCTCGGCGCCGCCGTTGGCGTCGAACCGATCGTTGTCGTTCGTGTCGTTGTGGATCATGGCCACATAGCTCTTGCCCTTCACGAAGGGCGCGTCGACATCCACGGTCACGTTGTCGTTCTCACCCGGCTGCAGCGCGGCATAGCCCAGCGACTCGTTCAGCACCGGCTGGCCATTGGCGATCTCGTGGATGGTCAGGAAGCCCGGCTGCCCGGCATCGACCCGCGGGAAGGTGGCGGTGTCGCCCGAGACGGCGACCGAGGACTCCGCGAACATCGGGACCTCGCCGATCCGCGTCGACGTGTCGTCCTGCCGGACGTTGTCGCGGTTGTCGTTCGGATCGTTCGCGTCGACCTTCGGCACCGAGGCGTATTCGGACGTCGGCTCGGTCATCTCGACCCCGCCCTTCGCCACGATGAAGTTCTGCGTGATCGGCGCGCCCGAGGCCACCACCGGCGTGTCGACGTCGGTCATGCCTTCGCCGAAGTCGTAGGTGTCGTTGCCGTTGGTCTCGGCATGCAGCATCGCCTGGTATGTCATGCCCTCCTCGAACGGCATGCCGATGTCGACGGCGACGTTCGCGTTGTCGCCCGCCATCACCGGCGTATACCCCAGCGACTGCGGCGCGACCACCTGGCCGCCACGCACCTCGTGGATCACGAGGTAGCCATCGCTCGGCGCCTCGACGTTAGGGAAGGTCACGGTGGAGCCCTTGAAGGTCGCCCCCGTGGTTCCGATCATCGACTGCGCCGAAGCGGCACCGGCGGCACCAAGCAGAAGGGCGACGGTGGCGGTGGAGGTGATGAACTTGTTAAACATGTGTTACTCCTTTTTCAGCTTTTCTAAGCTTCGGCCCACCAACCCGCCGCAGCGCAGAAAGGTTGCATCAAGGGCCGATCATCAAAAAGCGAGCGGATTTCACATGCTTGTGTGACTCAGGAACTCCCCGTCATGTCCCATGCGAGGTGCTTGGCGACGGTGAAGATGTCCTTGTCCCCGCGCCCGCACATGTTCATGCAGATGATGTGATCCTTCGGCAGCTCCGGCGCGATCTTCATCACGTGCGCCAGCGCGTGCGAGGGTTCGAGCGCCGGGATGATGCCCTCCAGAGCGCAGCTGAGCTTGAACGCCTCCAGCGCCTCGGCATCGGTGATCGAGACGTAGTGCGCCCGGCCGATGTCGTGCAGCCAGGCGTGCTCCGGCCCGATGCCGGGGTAATCGAGCCCCGCCGAGATCGAGAAGCCCTCGAGGATCTGCCCGTCGTCGTCCTGCAGCAGGTAGGTCCGGTTGCCGTGCAGCACCCCGGGCCGGCCGCCGGTCAGCGAGGCGCAGTGCTCCATCTTCGCGTTCACGCCCTTGCCGCCGGCCTCGACCCCGATGATCGACACCTCCTTGTCGTCGAGGAAGGGATAGAACAGGCCCATGGCGTTCGAGCCGCCGCCGATCGCTGCGATGATGGTGTCGGGCAGCCGTCCCTCCTGCTCCATCAGCTGGGCCTTCGCCTCCTTGCCGATGATCGACTGGAAGTCGCGCACCATCGCCGGATAGGGGTGCGGCCCCGCCACCGTGCCGATGCAGTAGAAGGTGTCGCGCACGTTGGTCACCCAGTCGCGCAGCGCATCGTTCATCGCGTCCTTCAGCGTACCCCGGCCCGAGGTCACCGGCACGACCTCGGCGCCGAGCAGCTTCATCCGGAACACGTTGGGCGACTGCCGCTCCACGTCGTGGGCGCCCATGTAGACGACGCACTTCAGCCCGAACTTGGCGCAGACGGTGGCGGTGGCGACGCCGTGCTGGCCCGCCCCGGTCTCGGCGATGATCCGGGTCTTGCCCATGCGCCGCGCCAGCAGGATCTGCCCCAGCACGTTGTTGATCTTGTGGGCGCCGGTGTGGTTCAGCTCGTCGCGCTTGAAATAGACCTTGGCACCGCCGAGATGCTCGGTCATCCGCTCGGCGAAATACATCGGGCTGGGGCGGCCGACGTAATGGGTCCAGAGATGGTTCATCTCGTCCCAGAAGCCCTGGTCGGTCTTCGCCCTCTCGTATTCCTCCTCGAGGCTCAGGATCAGCGGCATCAGCGTCTCGGACACGAAGCGTCCGCCGAAGTCGCCGAAGCGCCCGTTCTCGTCCGGGCCGGTCATGAAGCTGTTGAACAGATCGTTGGCCATGGTGAACCCTCCCGCTGGTGGCCCCCTCCCCTACTCCGCCCGAAGGCCGCGGTAAAGCCGTGAGCCTAGTCGAGCCGCCGCTTGAAGCCGAGGTGGCTGGGGGTGAAGCCGAGCCGGGCATAGAAGGCATGGGCGCCCGTGCGGGTGGCGTTGGTGGTGAGCTGGATCAGCGCACAGCCCGCGGCACGGGCCCGCGCCTCGGCGTCCGCCATGAGCCGGGTGCCCAGCCCCTGCCCGCGCAGCGCGGCATCCACCCTGACCGACTCGACCTGCGCCCGCCGCGCCGCGGTGAGCGAGAGGCCGGAGATGAAGGTGATCTGGTAGGTGGCGACGATGCGCCCATCCGCCTCGCCGACGATCAGGTGATTGCCGCCCTCGGCCTGCATCGCGTCGAAGGCCGCGAGATAGAGCGCATCGTCGCCGTCTTCCCGCCCGGCCCCGAGCGCATCGTCGCGCAGCAGTGCGACGACCGTCGGCACGTCCTGCCGCACCGCCTTCCGCCAGATCACCCCGTCGCGCTGCTCCATCGCCCCCCTCCTTCTTCCACGGTCGATCCCTTGGCATCGCTTTTCTGAAGAAAAGCGGACCGGAATTCTCGAGAATTCCGGTCTCCCGCTCCGACCTCCGGCACCGCGACCGCTTTTCTGCAGAAAAGCGGTGCGGACTTCTCGAGAAGTCCGCTTCCCCGCGGCAGACGCCCGCGCGGACACCTGCCGCGTCAGGCCTGCGCCGCCGCCATGAAGGCCCGGATCCGCTGCGGATCCTTGATGCCCGGCGCGCTTTCGACCCCCGAGGACAGGTCCACCTGCCGCGCGCCCGTCAGCCGCAGCGCCTCGGCCACGTTCCCGGCCTCGAGGCCGCCCGCCAGCATCCACGGCACCGGCCAGCGCCGCCCCTGCAGCAGCCGCCAGTCGAAGCTGAGGCCATTGCCGCCGGGCAGCACGCCATCCTTCGGCGGCTTCGCGTCGACCAGGATCTGGTCGGCGACCCCGGCGTAGCGGTCGAGCGCCGACAGATCCTCCGCCGCCGCCAGTCCCACCGCCTTCATCACCGGCAACCCGAACCTGCGGCGCACCTCCGCCACCCGCTCCGGGGTCTCGCGGCCGTGGAGTTGCAGCATGTCGATCGGCGCGACGTCGAGGATCGCCGCCAGCGCGTCGTCGTCCGCATCCACCGTCAAGGCCACCTTGCAACGCCCCGGCGGCACCCGGTCGGCCAGCGCCGCCGCCGCCTCGGGGCTCACGTTGCGGGGCGAGCGCGGGAAGAAGACGAAGCCGACATAGGCGGCGCCCGCCGCCACGGCGGCGTCGAGACCCACGGGCTCGGTCAGCCCGCAGATCTTCACCCGCACTCCAGTCATCGAAAGGGCCCTTCGTCCGCGCCTATTCCAGCAGCGCCAGCACGTCGTCGCTGCGGCCGCGCGGCGCCTTCATGCGCTTCACCTCGGCCTCCAGCCGCTCGGCCTCGCGGCGGCGGCGGGCGGCCTCGGCGCGGTGCTTGTGCTCGCGCAGCCATTCCCAGATGAAACCGACGAGGACCCCCGCGGCGACGCCCATGAGTATGACAAGGAACAGCGGCAGGCGCACGGACCAGGTCACGCCGAGGTAGGTGCCAAGCTCGGTCGGCAGCAGCTCCAGCACCACCGGCTCGCGGTTGGCGAGGGCGATGACGATCAGCACGACCGCCAGGGCGGCGAGCACGATGTAGCGGATGTAGCGCATTCGGGATCCTATTCCTCGTTCAGACGGTCGCGGAGCAGCTTGCCGGTCTTGAAGAACGGCACGTGCTTCTCCTCCACCGGAACCGATTCACCGGTCCTCGGGTTCCGCCCCACTCTCGCATCCCGCTTCTTCACCGAAAAGGCCCCGAATCCGCGGAGTTCCACCCGATCGCCCCGTGCCATGGCCGAGATGATCTCCTCGAAGATCGTGTTCACGATCCTTTCGACGTCGCGCTGGTACAGGTGAGGATTCTCGTCGGCTATCTTCTGAATCAATTCAGAACGGATCATGCATCGGTCCCCCAATCACGTCATTCCGCGGCTCCGGTCCACCACGGACGCCCGGAGAGTATAGGCGATTAATCCGCGGCGCGAAACTGCGCCCGCACCGGCGCCGGCGCCAATCTGCCGGCTAGATCGCTGTTAAAAGACGCAAATCGTGTCGCCTCCGCGTCCGACGACCCGCGCCGCGCATCGTCGGGGCCAAGTCGGCCGCGCTGGTCCGCGCTTGATTCGTCCGCCCCTCCATACGGCAGCCGGACGTACTATTGCGCCGCTGACGCCAACATGGCGCGGAAACGAAAACACCCCGCGCAGGCTGCGCGGGGTGTCCTGTTGCTGCCCTGTGCGGGGCGCGTGGCGACTCAGTCGTCGCCCTTCAGCGCCGCACCGAGGATGTCGCCAAGCGAGGCGCCCGAGTCGGACGAGCCGTACTGTTCCACGGCCTCCTTCTCCTCGGCGATCTCGCGGGCCTTGATCGACAGGCCCAGGCGGCGGGTCTTCTGGTCGACGTTGGTGACGCGGACGTCCACCTTGTCGCCGACCTGGAAGCGCTCGGGGCGCTGCTCGGCGCGGTCGCGCGACAGGTCCGAGCGGCGGATGAAGGACTTCGCGCCCTCATACTCCACCTCGATGCCGCCATCCTCGATCGAGGTCACGGTGACGGTGATCACCGACCCGCGCTTCACGCCTTCGGTGGCGCCGGTGAAGCTGTCGTCCAGCGCCTTGATCGAGAGCGAGATGCGCTCCTTCTCGACGTCCACCTCGGTCACGACGGCCTGCACGGTGTCGCCCTTCTGGTAGGACTGGATCGCCTCCTCGCCCCTCTGGTCCCAGCTGAGGTCCGAGAGGTGCACCATGCCGTCGATGTCGTTGTCGAGACCGATGAACAGACCGAATTCGGTGATGTTCTTGACGTCGCCCTCGACGTGGGTGCCCTCGGGGTGCGTCTCGGCGAAGACTTCCCACGGGTTGCGCATGGTCTGCTTCAGGCCCAGCGACACGCGGCGCTTGGCGCTGTCGATCTCCAGCACCATGACTTCCACTTCCTGCGAGGTGGAGACGATCTTGCCCGGGTGCACGTTCTTCTTCGTCCAGGACATCTCCGAGACGTGGACCAGCCCCTCGACCCCCGGCTCCAGCTCCACGAAGGCGCCGTAGTCGGTGATGTTGGTGACGCGGCCGGTGTGCACCGAATCGATCGGGAACTTGGCTTCGACCGTATCCCACGGATCGGCCTGCAGCTGCTTCATGCCAAGGCTGATGCGGTGGGTTTCCTTGTTGATCTTGATGACCTGGACCTTCACGGTCTCGCCGATCGACAGGATCTCCGAGGGGTGGTTGACCCGGCGCCACGCCATGTCGGTGACGTGCAGCAGGCCGTCGACACCGCCAAGGTCCACGAACGCACCGTACTCGGTGATGTTCTTCACCACGCCGTCCACGGCCTGGCCCTCGGTCAGGTTGCCGATCACCTCGGCGCGCTGCTCGGCACGGCTCTCTTCCAGGATCGCGCGGCGCGAGACCACGATGTTGCCGCGGCGGCGGTCCATCTTCAGGATCTGGAACGGCTGCTTCAGCCCCATCAGCGGGCCGGCATCGCGCACGGGGCGCACGTCGACCTGGCTGCCGGGCAGGAACGCCACGGCGCCGCCGAGATCGACGGTGAAGCCGCCCTTGACGCGGCCGAAGATCGCGCCCTCGACGCGGTTCTCGTCGGCATAGGCCTTTTCCAGGCGGTCCCAGGCTTCCTCGCGGCGGGCCATCTCGCGCGAGATGACGGCTTCGCCACGGGCGTTCTCGACCTGGCGGAGGAAGACTTCGACCTCGTCGCCGACCTGCACGTTCGGCTGCTCGCCCGGTTCGGCGAATTCCTTCAGCTCGACGCGGCCTTCCATCTTGTAGCCGACGTCGATGATGGCCTGGCCCGCCTCGATGGCGATGACGCGGCCCTTGACGACAGAACCCTCGTCGGGGGTATCGATCTCGAAGCTTTCGTTCAGGAGGGCTTCGAATTCCTCCATGGATGCGGATGCGCTCATGTGGCGGTTTGGTCCTTTGGTCTGTTTTGCTGGCCGAACGGTTGTCTCCGCCGGTCTTTGACAGGATTTGGCCTGAAGGCGGCACGGATCGGGAAAACAAGAAGGGCCGGTGATGACCGACCCTGCAACCCCCGCCCGAAGCTGTTCCGCCCCTTCGACGGCTGCGCGTATAGGCCAAAGCGGCCCCGCTGGCAAGGGCGCGCAGCCCGCGCCGGAGGCGATGCGCTCAGTCCTCGGGCGGCAAGCGCACCCGGTGGTCGCTGGCCCGCGTCGCGTATCGGTCGCCGGGGAGAACCACCCCCTTGTGGCGGCCGAGGAACGCCGCGCCGTAAAGCGAGATGACCCCGGCCTCCGGCCGGTCGTCGTGGCTGGCCGAGACGCTGCCGAGGTATCCCGTCACCGCGACCCTGTCATGGCCGCGGGCCGCCATGGCGAGTCTCAGGCGCTGCGCGTAGGGGGCGAGCGGCCCGTGCACCTGGCTGACCGCATCCAGCCCGGTGCCGCAGCAGAACAGCCGCAGGTCCACGAAATCCTTGCGCAGCCCCTCCTTGTCCAGATGCCGCGCCAGCTGGTCCGGAGTGTAGATCTTGTCGGCGCCGCCGGTCAGCGTGTAGCCCTGAAGCGATCCGCCGGTCTGGAAGTCCCCCCGCCGCGCGCCCACGACCACCGCGCCCTCTCCCGCGTTCCAGTATCCGTGGGCCAGGAGATAGAGCTTGTCGTCGGCCGCCACCGCGCCGAGGTCGCCGCCGACGAAGGCCCGGCGCAGCGCCTTGGTCCTGCCGGAATCGGCGGCCCCGATCACGAGATGGGGCGGCTTGCCGATGGCCGCCCGCCCCTCGTTCCACTTCCGCGCCAGAAAGGCCATTTCCCCGGTCATCACCGGGCAGTAGATGAAAGTCGCCATCGCGATCCCCGCCTGAACGACGCCGGCGCAGGACCGCGCCGGGTCCTGCCCGCGCCAGCCTGGCATCGACGGGACCGACCGCGGGGAAAAATCGGCCACCGGCCGCATCGGGCGGCATGATAGACGCACAAGTCCTCAGCAGTAGCGCTCGACGCCCATCCACTGCGCCTCGGAGTAACGGTCGCCCGAGGTCCAGCCGACCGGCAGCACCGCCTCGATCCGCGCCAGGTCCCCGGCCCCGAGCGCGATCTCCGCCCCCGCCAGCAACCCCCGCAGATGCGCGCCCGAACGCGTGCCCGGGATCGGGATCACATGTCCCCCCTGCGCGAGGCACCAGGCCACCGCCAGCCCCGCCGCGGGGACGCCCATCTCGGCGGCAAGCGCGCGGAAGCCGTCGGTGCGGCGGATGTTCTCGGCGTAATGCGGCGGCTGGAAGCGCGGGTTCACCTTCAGGAAGGCCAGCTCCGGCACCGCGCTTTCGGGCAGCGGCCGGTCGGTCAGGAACGACCGGCCGACCGGCGAGAAGGCCACCAGCGCCGTGTCCGCCGCCGCGCAGGCCTGCCGCAGCCCGAGGTCGGGCGCCCGCGTCGCCAGCGAATACTCCGACTGCACCGCGGCCACGGGATGCACCGCCGCGGCCCGCGCCAGCGAGGACGGCGCGATCTCGGAGAACCCGAAGGCGCGGATCTTGCCCTTGGCGACCAGCCGCGCCAGCGTCTCCGTCACCTCCTCGATCGGCCGCGCCGCCTCGCGCCGGTGGACATAGAACAGGTCCACGCAATCGACCCCGAGCCGCTGCAGCGAACCGTCGAGTTCCCCCTCCAGGTGCTCCGGCGCGTTGTCGAAACAGCGCCGCCCCCCGGCATCGGTGGTGATCCCCGCCTTGGTGGCGATCTTCATCGCCTCCCGCGCCTCGGGCACGTCGCGCAGGAAGGCGCCGACCGCCCGTTCCGAGCGTCCCATGCCGTAGATGTTGGAGGTGTCGATGAAATCCACCCCCGCCTCCATCGCCGCCACGAGCACCGCGCGCGAGTTCTCCTCCGAGGTCGCCCCGTAGAAATCCGAGAAGGACAGCGCCCCGACCCCGACGCACGAGACCTCCTGCCCCGAGGCCCCCAGCCGCCGCCGCCTCATCGCACGGTCTCCAGCCGGCGCGACACCTCGGCCACCGCAGCCGCGACCGCATCCTCGATCCCCATGGCCGAGGTGTCGATCAGGACCGCGTCGGCCGCGGGCTTCATCGGCGCCGTGGCGCGGGCCGCGTCGCGGGTGTCGCGCTGCTTCAGGTCGGCCAGCACGGCAGCCAGTGTAACGTCCTCCCCGGCGGCGCTCAGCTCGGCATGGCGGCGCGCGGCGCGCACCTCGTCGCTCGCGGTGATGAACAGCTTCACGTCGGCATCCGGGCAGATCACCGTCCCGATGTCCCGCCCGTCCAGCACCGCGCCGCCGCCGCGCCGCGCGAAGGCGCGCTGGAAGTCCAGCAGCGCCGCCCGCACGGCCGAATCGACGGCCACCCGGCTGGCCGCCTGGGCCACGTCGCCGCCCCGCAGATCGGACCGCTGCAGGTCCTCGGCCCGGAGGTTGCGCGCCGCCTCCAGCGGATCCTCGCCGTCCAGCATCCGCCGCCCCGTCGCGCGGTAGAGCAGCCCGGTGTCGAGATGGCCGAAGCCGAACCGCGCCGCCACCGCCCGCGCGATGGTGCCCTTGCCGCTGGCCGCCGGGCCGTCGATCGCTACCGTGAATGCCATGAATGTCCTGCCTCGCAAAAGGACGTCCACCCTAGCCCCCTCCCGACCGCTTGAAAAGAGCGCCCGAACCCGGTCCGAAGCGCCTCCTGGCCGACCCCTGCCGACCGGCACACCGCTCCCCACATCTTTGCTTCCCAAATATCCCGGGGGTCCGGGGGCTGGCCCCCGGTCCCGCCCCCTCCCCCCGGGGCGATGCCGGGACCCGATGACGGCGGGGGGAGGCCGAAGGCCGCGCGGGGGGCGGCAGCCCCCCGCCCCCCCAGCCGGAACGACGCTCCAGCCGCGCGCCGAGACCGGCCATCAGCCCCTCGAAGATCGGGAAGGAGGGCGTGATCGGCCCCACGTCGTCCACCGACACCGGACGCTGCGCCGCCATCCCGGCGATCAGGAAGGACATGGCGATCCGGTGATCGAGCCGCGAGGCCACGGTGGCGCCCCCCGGCAGGCCCTTCGGCCCCAGCCCGGTGACGCGCCACCAGTCCTCGCCCTCCTCCACCGCCGCACCGCAGGCGCGCAGGCCCTGCGCCATGGCGTCGATCCGGTCGCTCTCCTTGACGCGCAGTTCCTTCACCCCCTGCATGTCGGTCACGCCCTCGGCGAAACAGGCGACGACCGAGAGGATCGGGTATTCGTCGATCATGCTCGCCGCCCGCTCCGGCGGCACCGCGATGCCCTTCATGTCGGGCGAGAACCGGGCGCGCAGGTCCGCCACCGGCTCGCCTCCCTCCTCGCGCGGGTTCTCGTAGGTCAGGTCGGCGCCCATCTCGCGCAGCGTGGTGAAGAGCCCGGCGCGGGTCGGGTTAAGCCCGATCCCAGGCACCAGCACGTCCGAGCCCTCGACGATCAGCGCCGCGCAGACAGGAAAGGCGGCCGAGGACGGATCCCGCGGCACCGCGATCCTCTGCGGCTTCAGTTCGGGCTGCCCGGCCAGGGTGATGACCCGCCCCTCGGACGTGTCCTCGACCGAGACCTCTGCCCCGAAGCCCGCCAGCATCCGCTCGGAATGGTCCCGCGTCGCCTCGCGCTCGATCACCACCGTGTCGCCGCGGGCATTGAGGCCGGCGAGCAGCACCGCGGATTTCACCTGCGCGGACGGCACCGGCGTCGCGTAGCGCACGGCCACCGGCTCGGCCGCGCCGACGACGGTCATCGGCAGCCGCCCGCCCCGCCGCCCGTAGGCGGCCGCGCCGAACAGCGCCAGCGGGTCGGTGACGCGCCCCATGGGCCGGCCGTTCAGCGAGGCGTCGCCGGTGAAGGTCGCGGTGATCGGCGTCGTCGCCATCGCCCCCATGATCAGCCGCACCCCGGTGCCGGAATTGCCGCAGTCGATGATCTCGGCAGGTTCCGAGAAGCCGCCGACTCCCACCCCCTGCACCGACCAGCTCCCGCCGCCGTGGCTCGTCACCTCCGCCCCGAAGGCCTGCATCGCCGCCGCGGTGTCGAGCACGTCCTGCCCCTCGAGAAGCCCGCTGATCCGCGTCTCGCCCACCGCGAGGGCGCCGAGGATCAGGCTCCGGTGCGAGATCGACTTGTCGCCCGGCACCTCGGCCGTGCCGGAAAGCGGCCCCGAGGGGTGGCCTGTCATCGGGATCGGTTCGCCATGGCGGGACATCGCCGCACCTCCTGTCGCCGCTGTCGGAAAATCGCGCGGATACTAGCCGGCGGCGTCCCCGGCGCAAGGCGCAAACGACCGGTTCGGGACGGTCGCGGGCGCAAAAACCGTCCCGCCGCGGTCAGCGCGACGGGACGGCGAGCGATTGGAAATTGCAGCAGCAGAATGCAGGGTCGGTATGCAACTCGGACTCTCGACACTGCGGGGCGAAATCCCCGAAAACTATTAACGTCACGTTAACAGCCGCCCGCCATGACGTAAGGTATGGAATTCCCTACCCCGCCCCGCCGTGCCGGCGGAACACGACGTAATGCGGCATCCGCCCCTCGCGCAGCGCCTTCTGCTCGTAGCGGGTCGAAAGCCACCCCTCCCAGGGTGTCCGCCAGTCGTCCGGCCCCTCGGCCAGCCAGTCGAAGCCGTGGCGCGGCACCTGCTGCAGGGTCTGGCGGACGTAGTCGGGAATGTCGGTCGCCACGTGGAACAGCGCGCCCGGCGCCAGCACCCGGGCAAGCGGCGCCAGGTGCTCGGGCGTCACGAAGCGGCGGCGATGGTGGCGCGCCTTCGGCCAGGGATCGGGATAGAGCAGGTAGGCGCGCCCGATGCTGGCGTCGGGCAGCACGTCGAACAGGTCGCGCGCGTCCCCGGGATGCACCGCGATGTTGCCGGCCCCCGACTCGCGGATCTTGCCGAGCAGCATCGCCACGCCGTTGATGAAGGGCTCGCAGCCGATGATCCCCCTGTCCGGATGCCGCTCCGCGAGGTGCACCAGGTGCTCGCCCCCGCCGAAGCCGATCTCGAGCCAGAGCGGCCGGCCGCCGAGTACGGCGCCGGGATCGAGCGGCCGCCGCTCGGGGTTCACGTCCCAGCCCACGGGCCCGGGCGAGAGCGCCGCCAGGTCCTCGTCGAGATAGGTCTTCTGGCTGTCGCGCAGGGTCTTGCCGCGGAACCGGCCGTAGAAGTTGCGCCAGGGCGCGCCGGAGGGGTGTCTTTTCTCGGTCATGGGCGGCGTGATGGCGGCGGGACGCGCGAAGGTCAAGCCGCGTGCCGGTGGAGGGCGCGGACGGGGGCTGTCTGCCCCCGCGGCGCTGCGCGCCTTCCCCCGAGGATATTTGAGAAGCAAAGATGGGGGGAAGGCCCCCCAACCCCGCGTTTTCCGTGGGGCCGTCGCCGTCCCCCGATCCGGAGGGCAGCGGCGGGTTGCGGGTCAGACCGCCTTCTGCAGGGTCTCAACCAGGTCCGTCTTCTCCCAGCTGAAGCCGCCGTCCGCGTCGGGCGCGCGGCCGAAGTGGCCATAGGCGGCGGTGCGGGCATAGATCGGGCGGTTCAGGCCGAGGTGCTGGCGGATGCCGCGGGGCGTCAGGTCCATCGCTTGGGCGACGGCGTTCTCGATCGCCTCGGGCGAGACCTCGCCGGTGCCGAAGGTGTCGGCATAGATCGACAGCGGCCGCGCCACGCCGATGGCGTAGGAGAGCTGGATCGTGCACTTCTCGGCCAGCCCCGCCGCCACCACGTTCTTCGCGAGGTAGCGCGCGGCATAGGCGGCCGAGCGGTCGACCTTCGTCGGGTCCTTGCCCGAGAAGGCGCCGCCGCCGTGGGGCGCCGCGCCGCCGTAGGTGTCGACGATGATCTTGCGCCCGGTCAGCCCCGCGTCGCCGTCCGGGCCGCCGATCACGAAGGTGCCGGTGGGGTTCACGTGCCAGACGGTGTCGGCGTCGATCCAGCCGTCGGGCAGCACCTCGCGGATGTAGGGCTCGACGATGGCGCGGATGTCCTCGCTGGTCTGGCTTTCGTCCGCGTGCTGGGTCGAGAGCACGATCGAGCTGATGCCCACCGGCTTGCCGTTCTCGTAGCGCACCGAGAGCTGCGACTTGGCGTCGGGCCTCAGCGTCGGCTCGCTGCCGTCCTTGCGCGCCTCGGCCAGCCGCTTCAGGATCGCGTGGGCATAGAGGATCGGCGCGGGCATCAGCGCCTCGGTCTCGTTCGTGGCGAAGCCGAACATGATGCCCTGATCGCCGGCCCCCTCGTCCTTGTTCTCGCGCGCGTCCACGCCCTGGGCGATATGCGCCGACTGCGGGTGCAGCAGGTTCGTGATCTCGCAGGTGGCGTGGTGGAACTTCTCCTGCTCGTAGCCGATGTCCTTGATGCAGGCGCGGGCGATCCCCTCGACCCTGGCCATGTACTCGTCGAGCTTGCCCTTGTCCGACAGCCCCACCTCGCCGCCGATCACCACGCGGTTGGTGGTGGCGAAGGTCTCGCAGGCCACCCGCGCCTCGGGCTGCTCGGCCAGGAAGGCGTCGAGGATCGCGTCGGAGATCCGGTCGCACACCTTGTCGGGATGGCCTTCCGAGACGGACTCGGAGGTGAAGGTATAGCTCTTGCGTGTCATGGGACGTGCTCCATTGGAAATTGACCCGTCCGCGCCAGGAAGCCGTTGCGGAGGGTTTGGATTGCGGGCGTACAGGGCGCGCCGCGCAAGATCAATCGGTATTGCGCCGCGCCGTCCATGCCAGGCCCAGAAGCGCGACGATCAGCAGCAGCGCGAGGGGAGTGTCGCCGGTGCGCGCATAAAGCGTGGGCGGCAGCGCCCGGGGCAGGCGCACGTCGAGGAACCCCGCCTGCCCGAGGCCGAGCTGCGCGCCGAGGCGGCCGTGGGCATCGACCACGCCGGTGATCCCGGTGTTGGCCGCGCGCAGGAGCGGCAGCCCCAGCTCGATCGCCCGCATCCGCGCCTGGGCGAGGTGCTGGAACGGACCCGAGAAGGTGCCGAACCAGGCGTCGTTGGTGATCTGGAGCAGCCAGCCGGGCCGCTCCGTGCCGCGCAGGTCCTGGGGGAAGATCGCCTCGTAGCAGATCAGCGGCAGCGCCTGGCCGAGGGGGCCGAGATCCACCAGGTGCGGCCCCGGCCCGGCGGCGAAGCCGAAGGCGCCGACCTCGGCCAGGCCCCGGAGCCCGAACCGTCCGGCCAGCGCGGCGAGCGGCATGTATTCCCCGAACGGCACGAGGTGGGGCTTGTCGTAGGTGTCCGCGATCGCACCCTCTTCGCCGAGCAGCAGGAGGCTGTTGTAGACGTCGTCGCCCTCCAGCCGCTGCGCGCCGACAGCCACCGGCCGCCCGTCCGCGGCGCGCGAGAGATCCACCAGCGCCGGATGGCCCGGGGTGACGAGGTAGGGGACCGAGGTCTCGGGCCAGACGGTCAGCGCGGGCGGCCCCGCCTCGCCGGGCGCGGCGGTGAAGTCGAGCGCGCGGGAGAAGTAGACCCAGGCGCGGTCGGGATCCCACTTCTCGTCCTGCGGCGCGTCGGGCTGGACGAGGCGGATCACCGGCGCATCGGCGGGCACGTCTTCGGGCGCGAGCCGCAGGGCGCCGAGGCCGAGCGGCAGCAGCCAGAGCGCGGCGAAGGCCAGCGCGCCCTGAACCGGACCGCGCCGCAGGGCGACACCCGCCAGCCCCGCCCCGAGCAGCGTGAGGACGGTCAGGCCGTAGGAGCCGACGAAGGCCGCCAGCTGCGCCCCCGGCCCCTCGCTCCAGACATAGCCGACGAGCGCCCAGGGGAAGCCGGTGAGGATGTAGGAGCGCAGCATCTCGGCCCCGCCGAGCGCCACGGCGAAGGCGAGCGCCCGCGGCAGGCCGGGCCGCGAGAGGCGATGGGCCAGCCCGAAGGCCGCGCCCCAGAACAGCGCGAAGCCGGTGGCGCAGAAGACCAGCGCGAAGGGCGCCATCCAGCCGTGGCGGGCGATGTCGATAAGGAACGGCTCGACGATCCAGTTGAGCGTGGTGGCGAAGTAGCCGGTGCCGATCCACCAGCCCAGCGCTGCCGCCCGCCGTGCCGAACCGGCGCGCTCCAGTTGCAGGAAGGCCAGCACCAGCGCGGCCAGCGCCAGCGGCACCAGCGAGAACGGCACCTGCCCGAGCCCCGCCGCCACCCCCGTGGCGAGGGCCAGCAGCCGCGGGCGGCGGGTCAGGAGGGCCAGCGGCGAGGCACGCTCGCGCAGGAAGACGTCAGCCACCCGAGACCTGGCCGCGGGCCGCAACGGCGGGGGCGGCGCGGTCCGCCCCGGCCATGCGCACGCGGATCCGCTTGATCCGCCGGGGGTCGGCATCCACGATCTCGAACTGCGGGCCGGCGGGATGGGGGATCACCTCGCCCCGCGCGGGCACCCGGCCGGTCAGCACGAAGACGACCCCGCCCAGCGTGTCGATCTCCTCCTCGTCCTCGGGCTCGACCAGCTTCATGCCGATCTCGGCCTCGAACTCGTCCAGCGGCGCCTTCGCCTGCGCAAGATAGACGCCCGGCTTCTCCTCGGTCCAGAACTGGCCCTCGTCGATGTCGTGCTCGTCCTCGATCTCGCCGATGACCTGCTCGATCAGGTCCTCGATCGTCACCAGCCCGTCGACCCCGCCGTATTCGTCGATCACCAGCGCCATGTGCATCCGGTCGTTCTGCATCTTCTGGAGCAGCACGCCGATCGGCATGGAGGGCGGCGCATAGATCAGCGGCCGCAGCATCGCCGAGAGGTCGAACGGCGTGTCGCTGCCGTTGAAGCCGTGCAGCAGCGCGAAATCCTTGAGGTGGACCATGCCGACCGGGTGATCCAGCGTTTCGGCATAGACCGGCAGGCGGGTCAGCCCGCTTTCGCGGAACACCTTCACCAGGTCGTCCTTGCCGATGTCCTTGGGCACCGCCACGATCTCGACCGTGGGAATCGCCACGTCGTAGACCCGCATCCGGCGCAGGTTCGACAGGCCCAGGAACTGCGGCGCGGGGGACGGTCGGGGCGTTTCGTCGCCGTTCGCGGCCGCCTCCTCTTCCTCCGCCGGGGTCAGCGCGCCGAACAGGCGGCCGAAGAAGCCGCGGTTCTGCGGAGGTTCGTCTTCATCGTGGTCTTCGGTACGCGCGCCCTGCGCCGCGTGTCTCGATCCTTCGTCGGGGTCGCCCATCTCGCCTTTCCACATGTGTCCGCGCCGCCCGGGGGCGGCAGTGCAATCTAACGCCCGAGGGATCGCGCGTCATCCCCTATATGGGTCGGCGATGTCAAGCTTGTGAAGGATCGCCACCTCCAGCGCCTCCATCCTTTCGGCATCCGCATCCTCGACATGGTCGTAGCCGAGGAGATGCAGCGTGCCGTGGACCAGCAGGTGCGTGGCATGATCGGCGAGCGTCCGCGCCGCCGCCTCGGCCTCGCGCCTGCATGTCTCGTAAGCGATGGCGATGTCGCCGAGTTCCAGCGCCCCCGTCGCATCGGCTTCGGGGGAAAGCGGCGCCGCGCCCGGAACCTCCGGCGACAGATCCTCGGCGGGCCAACTCAGCACGTTGGTCGGCACGGGCTTGCCGCGGAAGTCGGCGTTGAGCGCCGCGATGCGCCCATCGTCGCAGCCCAGCACCACGATCGCGGCCGCCTCGTCGATGCCGAGATGCGCCAGCGCGGCGCCGCAGGCCCGTTCGGCCAGCGCTTCCAGCCCGGCCTCTGCCCAGGGCGCATGTTCGATGACGCAGTCGATCTCGGCCATGGCGTCTCTTGGGGCGGTGCGGGGGCGCGGTCAAGCACGGTTTGACAGAAGCGCCCGGCCAAGCCACGCTGAACGTGGAGAAACGGAATGTCACCCGACGACAGACGCAAGCAACAGATCCTGCAGGGCGCCTTCGACGCGCTGATGACCGAGGGGCTGCCCGCAGTTTCCTACGACCGGATCGCCGCGCGCGCGGGTGTCTCGCGGCAGCTTGTACGATACCACTTCCCCGAGGCCGAATCGCTGATGCTGGCGCTCTGCGACCTTCTGGCCGAAACCTACCGCTCGGCGCTGGTGAAGGGCGTGGCCACCGTGCCCTCGGGCCAGCGGCTGACGGTCTTCCTCGACTTCTACTTCGGGATCGTGGCCGACCCGGCCAAGCCGCGCGACGACCAGGTCTACGACGCCATGTTCGCGCTGGCCGCCGGATCCGGGGCGGTGCGCCGCCACCTGCGCGCCCAGTACGGGCTGCTCGGCCAGGTGGTGGCGACGGAGATCCGGGTGCAGCACCCCGAACTGAACCACGTCGCCGCGGGCGAGCTTTCGTTTCTCATGGTCTCGCTCATGTACGGACACTGGAAGATGGTGGCGAGCCTCGGCTATCACCCGGATCACGGGGCCGTCTCCCGCGCCGCGATGGACCGCCTGATTCGCAGCTACGTGGACGAAGACCGCCCCACGATGACCCAACGGCACCCCTGGGCCCTGCGCGACGGACTTTCGTGACGGAAAATTCTCTATCTCCGCAGTTGCTCAGGGGGACTTCGATATACCTGAAGTTGTTTTCTTGTTGTGCCTGCGGCGTTTGCGCACACCCTCTGCGCGAACCTCGGGGCCTTCGACGGGCCGCTTGGTGCCGACGGTTTTTCCGGAATGAAAAACGCCGCAACTGCACTTTGACAGCACAGTAACGTTAGTGTTTCCTTAACATATTGACGGGGGGATCCTGCGCCACGCGGAATTCCGAACATGATTTGAGAGACGACACAGACGGCCAGGGGCAGAGCGACCCAGTCTCCTGCCACAGCGACGACAAGGCGATTTCCAGCAATCCTTTCGATAGCCAAGGGGCCATCCCACCGGGATGGTCCCTTTTTTTGCCGCTCAGGCGCTGTCCGCCTCGTAGGCCTCGATGATCTTCGCCACCAGCGGATGGCGGACCACGTCGCGGGCCGTGAAATAGTTGAACGAGATCCGGTCGATCCCCTTCAGCAGCCGCTCGGCATCCTGCAACCCGCTGCCGACGCCGCGCGGCAGGTCCACCTGGGTCCGGTCGCCGGTGATGACCATGCGCGAGTTCTGCCCGAGCCGGGTCAGGAACATCTTCATCTGCATGGTCGTGGCGTTCTGCGCCTCGTCCAGCACCACGAAGGCGTTGGACAGCGTGCGTCCCCGCATGAAGGCCAGCGGCGCGATCTCGATCCGCTTCTCCTCGATCAGCTTCGCCGCCTGCTTGCCCGGCAGGAAGTCGTTCAGCGCGTCGTAGAGCGGCTGCATGTAGGGATCGACCTTGTCCTTCATGTCTCCGGGCAGGTAGCCGAGCTTCTCGCCCGCCTCGACGGCGGGGCGGGACAGGATGATCCGGTCGACATGCCCCTCGATGAACATGTTCACGCCGACGGCCACGGCGAGATAGGTCTTGCCGGTGCCCGCCGGGCCGATGCCGAAGCACAGCTCGTTCGCGAACAGCGCCCGGACGTAGGCCTTCTGCGCCTCGGTCCGGGGCTCCACCAGCTTCTTGCGGGTTTTGACCTCGACCGGGCCGCCCTGGAACAGCTCCATCTGGTCGCCGTCCAGCACGCCCGTGTCCTGCCGCGACGGGCCCATCCGGATCTCGGCGTCGATGTCCCCGGGTTCGATCCCGCGGCCCGACTCCAGCCGCCGGTACAACGCCCAGAGCACCTCGCCCGCCCGCGCCTGCGCGTCGGGCTCGCCCATCAGGGCCAGCTGGTTGCCCCGCCGCGCGATCTGCACGTCGAGCGCCTGTTCGATCTGGGCGATGTTGCGGTCGAACTCACCGCAGAGTTCGATCAGCAGGCGGTTGTCCTGGAATTCGACGAAGCGTTCCGGCGTGGCGTCGTCGACGGTCGGGGGGGTCGGCGGGATGAGGCCCAATAATCGCTCCCATGGCTTGCGGACTGGGATCAGACTGCCAAGGCAAGCCCCCCGGCGCAAGCACAAGCTGGGCGTGTCATCGAAATATCACGCAAGATGTTGGGAGGGCTGCACGCCTGGCGGGCAGATATGCCCGACGTCGCGTCACGCCATGGCCCATCGCAGCCGCGCCACCGCCCCCCGGACAGCGATGCGCCGCAACCTGGGCGGGCTGCGGCGCAAGGGAGTCGTCGGGAAACGTGCATCGGCCCCCACCGGGCCCGGCGGTCAGTGCTTGTAGTGGTACTGATAGGAGGGCGAGCCGTTCAGCACCCGCACGGTTTCCAGCCGCAGCGCCTCGTTGTCGTTCACCAGCGACTTGTCGCGGCAGATCCGGTTGGCGATGGCGCTTGCGCTTTCATAGCTGTAGCCGACGTTCACCAGGCTGTCGATGAACACGGGGTTGGCGTGGTCCCAGATGATCTCCTTCCAGGGGCCGCGGAAGCAGCTCACGGTGACGACAAGGCGTCCCGGCGGCGTGTCGGGCGAGAACCGGTAGGCCGGGTGGTTCAGCTTGTGGTCGGCCAGCGTCGGCGTGGCGAGGGCCGCGGCAAGGACCGTGGCAAGGGCAAGGATCTTTTTCATTTCGAGACTCCAAAAGAATACATCTACGTTTGCCGGACGGAAGCGAACCCCACTTCCCTGCCCGCCCGCTGTTCCGGCGCCTGCGGCCCGAAGCCGACCGGACCGAGGCGGACACGAACACCAGCCCCCGTCGCAGGTCCCCGAGCGGACCCTGCGCCGGCGCCTGCCGGGACAAGCCCCGCTACACCCGCGTCATCATTGGAATTTAGATGATTTTGAGCCTTTGGGAAGAAAATTAGCGGCGCGCTGTCCCCGCCCCGGAAACGGTCTCCCGGGCCTCGAAGGACTGGTGCGCCGCGCACGGGGAATGAGGCGAAAATCTGGCGGCACCGTGGCGGGACCCGGATCGTTCGCCCCAGTTCCCGGCCAGGGCCGCCGCCTGCGCGCCGGGTGATTCTCTCTCCGCGCCGTGGCGCGCCCTCTGCCATGGCACCCGGGTTCGATGGGTCCCGGAGGGCGAGATGCGGCCCGACGGTCCGGGGTCAGACGAGTTCGCCCGCCAGGGAGTTCGCCGCGCTGCCCGTGACGCGCACCCGCGCGATGTCCCCCGGCTGCGCCCCCGGCGCATGGACATGGACCGCGTGGAGGTAGTCCGACTTGCCGCCCATCTGTCCCGCCAGGCGCCCCGGCTTCTCGAACAGCACGCTCACCTCGCGGCCGACCATGGACTCCTGGCAGGCACGCTGCTGCGCCGTCAGGAGCGCCTGGAGCCGCTGCAGCCGGTCGTCCTTCTCCGCCTCGGGCACCTGTGCCCGCTCGGCCGCGGGGGTGCCCGGGCGCGGCGAGTACTTGAAGCTGTAGCACATGCCGTAGTTCACGGCCTCGACCAGCTCCAGCGTCGCGCGGAAGTCCTCTTCCGTCTCGCCCGGGAAGCCGGTGATGAAATCTCCCGACATCACGATGTCGGGCCGCGCGGCGCGGATCCGTTCGACCAGCCGCAGGTACTGCGCCGCCGTGTGCTTGCGGTTCATCGCCTTCAGCACCCGGTCGCTGCCCGACTGCACCGGCAGGTGCAGGTAGGGCATCAGCTTCTCGCAGTCCCCGTGGGCCGCGATCAGTGCATCGTCCATGTCGTTGGGATGGCTGGTCGTATAGCGGATCCGCGCCAGCCCGTCGATCCCGGCCAGGGCCCGCACCAGCCCGGCAAGCCCGCCCGCGTGCCCGTGATAGGCGTTGACGTTCTGCCCGAGCAGCGTGATCTCGCGCACCCCGCGCTCGACCAGATCCCGCGCCTCCGCCAGGATCCGCGCGGCCGGGCGCGACACCTCGGCGCCGCGCGTGTAGGGCACCACGCAGAAGGCGCAGAACTTGTCGCATCCCTCCTGCACCGTCAGGAAGGCCGAGGGCGCGCGCCGCGCCTTCGGCCGCGCGGCGAGATGGTCGAACTTGTCCTCCTCGGGGAAGTCGGTGTCGAGCGCCCGCTCCCCCCGCGCCGCCGCCTCGGCCATGGCGGGCAGGCGGTGATAGCTCTGCGGCCCGACGACGAGGTCCACCACCGGCGCGCGGCGCAGGATCTCGGCCCCTTCCGCCTGGGCGACGCAGCCCGCGACGCCGATCTTCAGATCGGGACGCTCCGCCTTCAGCGCGCGCAGCCGTCCAAGCTCGGAATAGACCTTCTCCGCCGCCTTCTCGCGGATGTGGCAGGTGTTCAGCAGGATCATGTCCGCCTCGGCCGCGCTGCCGACCTCGGCATAGCCCGCGCCGCCCAGCGCCTCGGCCATCCGCTCGCTGTCGTAGACGTTCATCTGGCAACCGTAGGTCTTGATGAACAGCTTCTTCGCGTCGCCCATGTCGGCTCTCCCGCAGGTCGCATGTCGGAACTGGAACGGCTCCCTACCCGATTGACGGGCCGCCCGCAACGCTTGCAATCCCCGCAGGATCGGGCAAACCCTCGGGCAAGCAGCTTCCGGATCCCGCCCGATGCACCTTCCCTCGCTCGAGGCCTTCATGACCGCCAGGCCCGACCTCGGCAAGGGCCCGGTGCTGATCCTGCTGGCCGAGGACCTGGTCGAGGTGGAAAGCACCCTCGCCCACCACCGCGCCGCGGGGTTCGCCACCACCGTGCTCTTCGCGCCTCCCGAGCTGACCCTCGCCGCCGGCGACGCGCCGCTGATCCGGGTCGACCACGACACCCGCGCCCTCGGCGCGATGGAGCGGGCGGTGAACGCGGTGATCGCCAGGGGCCCGGGGCTGTGGATGGCCTACCTCTTCAACGCCGAGTACCTGTTCCACCCCTTCGCCGAGACCCGCTCGGTCGCCGAGATGCTGGCCTTCCACACCGAGGAACGCCGGGACGCGATGCTGACCTACGTGATCGACCTCTACGCCGGTGATCTCGCCGCCCACCCCGACGCCGTGGGGCTGAAGGACGCCTGGCTCGACAAGTCGGGCTACTATGCGCAGGCCCGCAAGGATCCGGCGCGGAACTGGGCCCCGATGGAGCGTCAACTCGACTTCTTCGGCGGCCTGCGCTGGCGGTTCGAGGAGCACGTGCCCTGGCGCAAGCGCAGGATCGACCGGATCGGCCTGTTCCGCGCCAAGCCCGGACTGGAGCTGCGCCCCGACCACACCTTCAACGATCCGGAATACAACACCTACGCCTGCCCCTGGCACAACAACCTGACCGCCGCCGTCTGTTCGTTCCGCACGGCGAAGGCCCTGCGCACCAATCCCGGGAGCCGCGACCACATCGCGACCTTCAAGTGGCGCAACTCCGTGCCGTTCCGCTGGAACAGCCAGCAGCTGATGGACCTCGGGCTGATGGAGCCGGGCCAGTGGTTCTGACCGGCGAACGCAGGATGGGTGATATCACCCATCCTACCGAAACGTCCCGGACGCCGGGAACAGAACACGGGCGGAACGCCCGGCGGCCGGGTCTCGGGATGATCAGGGTGAGTCTGCGGAGCGAAGGTAGCGTCGCAGGATGGGTGATATCACCCATCCTACCCGGGCTTCACACCCGCCGCACCCGGATCACCACGTCGACGCGGGAAATCTCCGTTCCTTCCGGCGCATCCGGCATTCCAACGATCTCGAGCTGGTCGGCGGGCGCGTCGGTCAGCACGCCCGTGTCCTCCCAGTAGAAGTGCGGATGGTCGTCCATGCGGGTGTCGAAGTAGGACTTCGTGCCGTCGACAGTGACTTCCTGCATCAGGCCCGCCTCGCAGAAGGCGCGCAGCGTGTTGTAGACCGTCGCCAGCGACACGGCCTCTCCGGCGGCGCGGGAGGCGGCATGCAGGCTTTCGGCGGTCACGTGGCGGTTCTCCCCGTCGCCGACCAGCAGCGCGGCCAGCGACACGCGCTGGCGGGTCGGGCGCAGGTCGGCGCGGGCCAGCCATCCGGCCCCGCGGGCCAGGGCATTCTCGGTCATCTCGGGCGCGGTGTCGTCCATGCCCTCCATATAGGCCCGCAGGCCCCCGGGTTTCAATTGGAATTCGGGGAAGTCCGCGCGGACCCCGGGCTTGCAGGACCGCCGGGCGCGATGCTAGAGGGCACCACCGCAACGACGCGATCCTGGGGGGCAGATCATGGCCGATTATCCGACCACCTTCGACAGGGAGGCGCTGCTGGCCTGCGCGAGGGGCGAACTCTTCGGGCCCGGCAACGCCCAGCTGCCGCTGCCGCCGATGCTGATGATGGACCGCATCACCGACATCAGCGCCGATGGCGGCGCCCACGGCAAGGGCCACGTGCTGGCGGAGTTCGACATCACCCCCGACCTCTGGTTCTTCGAGTGCCACTTCCCCGGCAACCCGATCATGCCCGGCTGCCTCGGGCTCGACGGGCTCTGGCAGCTCACCGGCTTCAACCTCGGCTGGCGGGGATGGCAGGGGCGCGGCTATGCGCTCGGCGTCGGCGAGGTCAAGCTGACAGGCATGGTGCGGCCCGACCGCAAGCGTCTGACCTACAAGGTCGACTTCACCAAGGCGGTGCAGAGCCGGCGGCTGACCATGGGCGTCGCCGACGGCACGGTCGAGGCCGACGGCGAGGTGATCTACCAGGTCAGGGACATGAAGGTCGCGCTCAGCGAAAGCTGACGGTCGGCGCAGCGGTAACGCGCCTCGTCCCTGCCCTGTGACGACCCTCAGCTCCGCAAGTGCGTCCTCTCCGGAGCGCACGCCTCGCGGGGAGCGCAAGGGACAGGGTCAAGCGCCGCACGGCTCCGCCGCACGAAAGCACGTCGGACCGGCATCGGGAAGGGCCCTTGACCGATCGCCAGATGCGCAGCGTCGAACGGATCGGCGCGGGCGATCCGGGCCTACCGCAGGAGATCCCCACCGCAGCGGCGACGAACGGCCCGGGCCGCCCCCATGGCGTCGCCCCGCACGCCGCGCCCGATGCCGCCCGGCGGCGCCCGTCCCACGATGCCGTCGCGCCCCCCCCGGGGCGGAGCGCCGCCGCAACACCCGGTCGGCCCGCCTGCCGCGACGCCGGGCCGACGGCGCGCTAACGGGTTGCGTCGGCGCGCGCTTGGCCTTTAAACAGGGCCGAAGTCCAGCAACGGGAACACTCTCCATGCGCCGCGTCGTCGTCACAGGACTGGGAATCGTCTCGTCCATCGGGAACAGCGCCGAAGAGGTGCTGGCCTCGCTCCGGGCGGGCAGTTCGGGAATCGAGGCCTCGCCCGAAATGGCCGAGCACGGCTTCCGCTCGCGCGTCGCGGGGACGCTGAAGATCGACGTCGCCGACCACGTCGAGAAGCGCGCGCTGCGTTTCATGGGCCCCGGCGCCGCCTACGCCTACATCGCGATGCGCCAGGCGATCGAGGACGCGCGGCTGGGCGACGAGCACATCGTGAACCCCAGGACCGGCCTCGTCGCGGGCTCGGGCGGCCCCTCGACCTCGGCCATGTTCGCCGCGCACCAGTCGGTGCTGAACACCGATGCCACGAAGCGGATCGGCCCCTTCGCGGTGCCGAAGTGCATGTCCTCGACGATCTCGGCCAACCTCTCGACCGCGTTCAAGATCAAGGGCATCAACTATTCCATCACCTCCGCCTGCTCGACCTCGCTCCACTGCATCGGCAACGCGGCCGAGCAGATCATGATGGGCAAGCAGGACGTGATGTTCGCGGGCGGGGCCGAGGAACTGGACTGGACCCTCTCCTGCCTGTTCGACGCCATGGGCGCGATGTCGTCGAAGTACAACGACACGCCCGCGAAGGCCTCCCGCGCCTTCGACGCCGGGCGCGACGGCTTCGTGATCTCGGGCGGCGGCGGCATCGTCGTGCTGGAGGAGCTGGAGCACGCGAAGGCCCGCGGCGCGAAGATCTATGCCGAGGTCACGGGATACGCCGCCACCTCCGACGGTCACGACATGGTGGCCCCCTCCGGCGAGGGCGGCGAGCGGGCGATGCGGCTCGCCCTCCAGTCGCTGCCCGAGGGCCGGAAGGTCGGCTACATCAACGCCCACGGCACCTCGACTCCCGTCGGCGACGTGGGCGAGATCCAGGCCGTGCGCCGCGTCTTCGGCGAGGGCACGACGCCCCCCGTCTCGTCCACCAAGTCGATGACCGGCCACGCGCAGGGCGCGGCCGGCGCGCTCGAGGCGATCTTCTGCCTCCTGATGCTGGAACACGATTTCATCGCCCCCTCGATCAACGTCGAAACCCTGGACCCCGCCCTCGACCCCGACGAGATCGCCACCGAACGGATGGACGACGCCGGGCTCGACACGGTGATGACCAACAGCTTCGGCTTCGGCGGCACGAACGGCTCGATGCTGCTGTCGAAGTATAACGAGTAGGAAGGACCGAGGCACATGGGCGATCTGATGAAGGGCAAGCGCGGGCTGATCATGGGGGTCGCGAACTCCCATTCCATCGCCTGGGGCATCGCCTCCGCCATGGCCGCCGAAGGGGCGGAACTGGCCTTCTCCTACCAAGGCGAAGCCTTCGGCAAGCGGGTCGAACCGCTGGCCGCCAGCGTCGGCAGCTCGTTCCTGCTGGATGTCGACGTGACCGACGACGCCTCGATGGACGCGGCCTTCGAGCGGCTGACGACGGAATGGGGCAGCATCGACTTCCTGGTCCACGCCATCGCCTATTCCGACAAGAACGAACTCACGGGCCGGTTCATCAACACCACGCGCAAGAACTTCTCCCACTCCCTCGCGATCAGCTGCTACAGCTTCATCGACGTGGCGAAGCGCGCCTCGCAGATCATGCCGGAGGGCGGCACGCTCATCACCCTGACCTACCAGGGGTCGAACCGCGTCACCCCGTTCTACAACGTCATGGGCGTCGCCAAGGCCGCGCTGGAATCGGCCGTCCGCTACCTCGCGAACGACCTCGGGCCGCAGGGCATCCGCGTCAACGCCATCTCGCCCGGTCCGATGAAGACGCTGGCCGGGGCCGCGATCGGCGGCGCCCGCCGCACCTTCCGCCAGACCGAGGCGAACGCGCCGCTGCGCGCCAACGCCACGCTCGAGGCCGTGGGCGGCACCGCCGTCTACCTCGCCTCCGACGCGGGCCGCTGCACGACCGGAGAGATCATCCGCGTCGACGGCGGCTACCATGTCCTCGGCATGCCCCAGCCCGAGCACATCTGAGGCGCCCGCGCGCGGTCTCTCCGCGACGGGCGCTGCGCGCAAACGTCTCTCGATTCCGCTTGCCCGTTCCCCGCGGCGCGACCTACCCTTGCGTCAGGTCCGGAAGCGCAGCGCGGCACGAATGTCCGCGCGGCGCGCCCGGTCCCGCTTCCGGCGCGGCCTCCTCCACTGCGCGCCCCATTTTACGACAAGACATCTTCACCCGACCGATTTCGGAGAGTTTCATGTTTCGGAATGTCATTCTCGCCCTCGCCCTTGGCACGCTCCCGGCTCCCCTGCCGGCGCAGCAGTGGAACCAGCAGGCCTATTACATCGCCTGGATCGGCCCCGAGGACATGCGCAATTCGCGCGGCCAGCCCGTGACCTCGCTCGGCGGCGTGATCCAGCAGGACCGGGCCAACTTCCACCGCTTCGGCCTGCGCCACCCCCAAGACGAAGGCGATCCGGTCTTCGCCGACCAGGCCACACGCGCGCGCATCCCGCAGATGGTCGCGGCGGGCGGCAACGACCGAGGCAGCCTCGCCGCCATGGCCCGCAGCGGCCGGCCGTTCGGGGTCGGAGTCTTCGTCTGCGGCAACGGCAACACGCCCTCGGTCATCTACCTCCACGGATTCGGAGAGGACCACTCCGGCTGCTTCTGACCCCGGATTACGTCGCTGCGCGTTGCGCCGGACTGGGGATCGCGGTGGACCGGATCGCATGAAGGCGGCGGATGCCACGCCTTCATGCGACCGGCGGGCATGCGGACTTCTCGAGAAGTCCGCGCCGCTTTTCTTGAGAAAAGCGGCTCCCGGCCCCGTGCGATCGTGCGGGGAAAGCGAAAATCTGAAGATTTTCGTCACCGCTTTTCTTCAGAAAGGCGGGCCCGCGGCCCGCAGCGGCAGACAGGACACCCGGCCCTGCGGGGAAGGATCCCGAAGAAAGACCCGCAGGGCGCGCTCGCGCCTTGCGGGTCCGGACGCCGGGGCGGACCCGGCGCAAATGTTCGTGGGACGGGGGGCGGACGGTGTCCGCCGCCGATGCCCGCCTCAGGCGGCCCGGGAAATCCCGACGATCTCGACCGCGAAGGTCAGATCCTTGCCGGCCAGCGGGTGGTTCGCGTCCAGCATCACCGCGTCCTCGGTGACGTCCGCCACCACGACCGGGATCGCCTGGCCGTCGGGCGTCTGCACCTGCAGCTGCGTGCCGACCTCGGTCGGGATGTGGTCGGGGAACTGCGCCTTCGGCACCGCCTGAACCCGCTCGGGGTGATGGTCGCCATAGGCTTCGCCCGCGGGGATCGTCACCGTCTTCTCCTCGCCCTCGGCCATGCCCTGCACGGCGGCGTCGAGGCCGGGGATGATCTGGCCCGAGCCCAGTTCGAACTCGAGCGGCGCGCGGTCCTTGCTGGAATCGAAGACCGAACCGTCCTCCAGCGAACCGGTGTAATGCATCTTGATCGTGTCGCCTGCCTTGGCCTGTGCCATGGTATCTCCTTTTCAATTCGCATCGACGACGGGCCGCGCCTCGGCCCGCCAAAGTCGGGACGCAAGGTTTCAAATCGAGTCGCGGATGTAAACCCCACCCCCGGAAATCGTGAGAATCCGCAGAAATGCGGCCAATCCGGCCCTGCAGCCACATGTCGGGCCGACAGCGCGCGCACCGCCTTTCCCCCGCCCGCCCGCTGTGGCACCGTGCGGGCGAACCGCACACGGGAAGGCCCCATGCCCATCACCACCTGCATCTTCGACGCCTACGGCACCCTCTTCGACGTCAGCGCCGCCGCCCGCCGCGCCGCGTCCGAGCCCGGGCACAGCCAGCTGGCCGACCACTGGCAGACCCTCGCCCGCGACTGGCGCCGGAAACAGCTGGAATACAGCTGGCTGCGCGCCATCACCGGCGATCACTGCGACTTCTGGAAGGTGACGCAGGACGGGCTCGACTGGGCGCTGGAGGCGGCCGGGCTCACCGATCCCGCGCTGCGCGACCGCCTTCTCGCCCTTTACTGGGAGCTCGAGGCGTTTCCCGAGGTGCCCTTGATTCTGAAGGCGCTGAAGGACAGGGGAAAGACCTGCGCCATCCTGTCCAACGGCTCGCCCGAGATGCTGAAGGCCGCCGTCGACTCCGCGGGCCTCGACGACCTGATCGAGGACAGCCTCAGCGTGGAAACCGTCAGGATCTTCAAGCCCGACGCGCGGGTCTACAACATGGTCGGGCAGCGCTTCGGCTGCGCGAAGTCCGAGGTGCTGTTCGTCTCCTCCAACGGCTGGGACGCCGCTTCGGCCGCCGCCTACGGCTTCACCACCGCCTGGGTGAACCGCGCGGGAGAACCCGTCGACCGCCTGCCCGGCCGTCCGCACCGAATCCTGAAGGACCTGAAGGACATCCCGGAGCTCGCCGCCTGATGCCCCGCTTCCAGACCTCCGACGGCCTCACGCTCCACTATACCGACACCGGCATGTCCGGGGGCACCGGCACGCCCATCCTCTGCCTCGCCGGCCTCACCCGCAACGGCACCGATTTCGACCACGTCGCGCCCCATCTGTCGGCCAACCGCCTGATCCGTCTCGACTACCGCGGACGAGGGCAGTCGGACTGGGCGGATCCGAAGTCCTATACCCTGACCCAGGAGGCCTGCGACACGATCGAGATTCTCGACCACCTCGGACTGGAGAAGACCGCGATCCTCGGCACATCCCGCGGCGGCCTGCTCGCCATGATGCTGGCGTATTCGCACCGGCCCCGCCTCCTCGGCGTCGCGCTGAACGACATCGGCCCCGAGATCGCGCCCGAGGGCCTTGCCGTGATCGGCGGCTACATCGGCCGCAACCCCGCCGCGAAGACCCATGCCGAGGCGGCGAAGCTGATGTCCGAACGCATGGCCGGGTTCCGGGACGTGCCCGCAGGCCGCTGGGAAGAGGAGGCGAAGAAGCACTATGTCGCCACGCCCGACGGTCTGACGATCAACTACGACCCCGCCCTGCGCGACGCCTTCCAGGCCTCCGGCGACCAGCCCGCGCCGGACCTCTGGCCACTCTTCGACGCCATGGCGGGCCTGCCCCTCGCCCTGGTCCGCGGCGCCAACTCCGACCTGCTGACAACGGATACGGCCGCGAAGATGCGCGCCCGCCGCCCCGACATGATCTTCGCCGAGGTGCCGGGGCGCGGCCACATTCCCTTCCTCGACGAACCCGAGGCGCTCGACGCCCTCCAACGCTGGACCGAACTCCTGTGAACATAGAGAAGATCCGTGCCGCCGCCGCCCGTGCCGAAGGCCACATCCGCCGCACGCCGCTGCTGTCCTCCCCCGCGCTCGACGCCATCGCGGGGCGCCGCGTCTGGGTCAAGGCGGAATGCCTCCAGCACACCGGCAGCTTCAAGGCCCGCGGCGGCTGGGCCGCGGTCTCGGCCCTGAGCGACGCGCAGCGGAGCGCCGGGATCATCGCCTATTCCTCCGGCAACCACGCCCAGGGCGTCGCCCGCGCCGCCCGCGCCATGGGCGCACCGGCCGTCATCGTCATGCCCGCCGACGCCCCGAAGGCGAAGATCGACGGCACCCGCGCCCTCGGGGCCGAGGTCGTCCCCTATGACCGCGCCACCGAGGACCGCGATGCCATCGGCGCCCGCCTCGCGGCCGAACGCGGGCTGACCCTGGTCAAGCCCTTCGACGACCCCGAGGTGATCGCAGGCCAGGGCACCACCGGACTCGAGATCGCGGCGCAGGCCGCCGAATCCGGGATCGGCGCGGCCGACGTGCTGGTCTGCTGCGGCGGCGGCGGGTTGACCTCGGGCATCGCGCTGGCGCTCGCCGCCGAGGCGCCCGACCTCAGCGTCCGCCCGGTGGAGCCGGTGGGCTTCGATGACGTGACCCGCTCCCTCGCCGCCGGCGAGATCCTCTCGAACGACCGCCTCTCGGGCAGCATCTGCGACGCGATCGTGACGCCGCGCCCGGGAGACCTGACCTTCCCGATCCTGAAGCGCCTCTGCGGTCCCGGCATCGTCGTGCCCGACGAGGACTGCCTGCGCGCCATGGCGCTGGCCTTCACGCATCTGAAGCTGGTGCTGGAACCGGGCGGCGCCATCGCCCTTGCCGCGGCGCTGTTCCACGGCAGTCCGCAAGACGGCGACGATGTCATCGCCGTCGCCTCGGGTGGCAACGTCGATCCGGCGATGTTCGCGCGGGCGCTCGAAATGGTCTGAAGGCACTCGAAGACTGGCAGCTCAGGTCGGGCGCCTTGACCCTGGGTCAGGTTTTCCGGACTTACCGGCTGACCGGCCCAGGGCGACACTGGGTTCAGGGCGCAGCCTGACCGCCGCGCCGATCCCGGAGACTTCGATGACCGATCTGCTGTTCCGCCCCGCGCCGCTGGTCCTGATCTCCGCCCTCGGCTATGCGGGGGCCACGCTGGCGATGAAGGCGAGCGCACACAGCCCGGCCCCCGCCCTCCTCGCACTGGTCGCGTTCTGCCTCGGCACGGCCGTGATGGCCGAGATCGCGGCGATGCGCAGACTGGCGCTCGGCGTGACCTACGTCACGATCCTCGGCCTCGAGACGCTCGCCGTCCTCGCCGCCGCCTGCCTCCTCGGCGACCAGTTCGGCCCGCGCGAGATGCTGGGCGGCGCCTGCATCCTGCTCGGCACCCTGATCCTCGCCGCCTGACGACCCTTCCCGCCCTTGCCAAGCCGGGAGGGATCGCGCCACAGTCGGTTCCGAGCCTGCAAGGAGCCCGCCATGCCCGTCGCCCAGCTGCACGACATCCACGTCCACTACACGGACGAGGGCGATCCGGCAGGCGCCCCGGTCGTCTTCGCCAACTCCCTCGGCACCGACCTGCGTCTCTGGGATGCGGTGCTGCCGCACCTGCCGAAGGGCCTGCGCCTTGTCCGCTACGACAAGCGCGGCCACGGCCTGACCGATGCGCCGCCCGCGCCCTATCACATGGGCACACTGATCTCGGACGCCGAGCGGCTGATCGACCACCTCGGGATCCGCGACTGCCTGTTCGTCGGCCTCTCCATCGGCGGCATGATCGCGCAGGGCCTCGCCGTGAAACGGCTCGACCAGGTGCGCGCCATGGTGCTGTCGAACACCGCCGCGAAGATCGGCACGCCCGAGATCTGGGCCGAACGCATCCGGGGCGTCGAGACGGGCGGCATCGAAAGCCTCGCCGACGCGGTGATGGAGCGATGGTTCTCGAAATCCTTTCGCGCCACGCCCGAGCTGCACCTCTGGCGCAACATGCTGGTGCGCCAGCCCGCCGACGGCTACGCGGGCTGCTCGGCCGCGATCTCGGGCACGGACTTCATGGCGACGACCGCCACCCTCACCCTGCCGACCCTCGCCATCGCGGGCTCGGAGGACGGCTCCACCCCGCCCGACCTCGTGCGCGAGACGGCGGAGCTGGTGAAGGGGAGCCGATTCCAGCTGATCCGCGGCGCGGGCCACCTGCCCTGCGTCGAGCAGCCCGAAGCCTTCGCGGCCGCCCTCACCGGCTTCATGCGCGACATCGGCCATGCCTGACGCGCGCCTCTCTCCCGTCCCCCCGCCTTCTTCTTTGCTGAAATACTCCCGCCGGAGGCATCCCGAACCCGCAACAGGCGCACCCTTCGGAAAGCGAGCGAGCACATGGCGAATTTCCTGCTGATCCACGGTTCCGGCCACGGCGCCTGGTGCTGGCGCGACGTGCTGCCGCTGCTCGAGGAAATGGGCCACGACGCGCGCGCCATCGACATGCCGGGCAGCGGCGACGATCCGACCCCGGCGGCCGAAGTGACGCTGCAGGGCTATGTCGATGCCATCGCCGCGGCGCTCGACGGCTTCGACGGCCCCGTGCACCTGCTCGGCCATTCGCTCGGCGGCGTCGCGATCACCCAGGCCTCCGAAGTGGCCGCGGACAGGATCGCGAAGCTGATCTACCTCTGCGCCTGGGTGCCGGTGAACGGGCAGACGGCGCGGGACATGCGGCAGGCGGCGGGCTGCAAGATGCTGATGGACGCGACGCGGTTCAGCGCCGACGGGCTGACCACCTTCTTCGCCGATCACGAGGTCGAGGCGCTGTTCTACCACGACTGCCCGCCCGAAACCGTGGCCTTCGCCAAGGAACGCCTGCGCCCACAGCCGATCGCGCCCTCGACCACCCCCGTCGCTCTGACCGAGGGCGGCAACGGCGTGCCGCGGGTCTATATCCTCTGCGGCAAGGACCGTGCCATTCCGGCCGCTGCGCAGCGCGACATGACGGAGGGCTGGCGGCCGGGCACGGTGCACCGGCTCGAAACCGGCCATTCGCCCTTCTTCGCGGACCCCGAGGCGCTGGCCGACCTGCTGCACGACATCGCCACCGAAGGCGACGCGGACGCATGACGGCCACCCCTTTCGACAGCGCGATCTTCCGCGACCTGCTGCACGACGCCGCCACCCAGCGGCTGATGTCCGACACCGCCGCGGTGCGCGCGATGCTGCTGGTGGAGGGGACGCTCGCCAAGGTGCAGGGTGCCCGCGGCGTGATCCCCGAGACGGCGGCGAAGGCGATCCAGCGCGCCAGCCTGGAGCTTCAGGTCGATCCCGGCGGGCTGTCCGCCGAGACCGGGACCAGCGGCGTGCCCGTCCCGGCCCTCGTCGCCGCCTTCCGCAAGGCGATGGAGGCGCCCGAGCACGCGCAGTTCGTCCACTGGGGCGCGACAAGCCAGGACATCATGGACACCGCCCTGGTGCTGCGCCTGCGCCAGATGCTGCTGCTGTGGGAGTCGCGCCTCACCGACACGCTGCACGCCCTCGCCGCCCTTGCCGATGCCCATGCCGAAACCCCGATGGCCGGGCGCACCTATGGCCAGATCGCGAGCCCGACGAGCTTCGGGGCCGTCGTCGCGTCCTGGGGACAGCCGCTTCTGCGCCACCTCGACCGGCTGCACGCGCTGCGGCCCCGCCTGCTCTGCGTCTCGCTCTCGGGCGCGGCCGGCACCGCCTCGGCGCTCGGGCCCGATCCGGCGGGACTCAGGGCGGATCTCGCGCGGGGCCTCGGGCTCGACGATCCGGGAGGAAGCTGGCATTCGACCCGCGACACCATGGGCGAGCTTTCGGGCTGGATCGCCGCCGTCACCGGCAGCCTCGGCAAGATGGGCCGCGACCTGTCGCTGATGGCGCAGAGCGGGCGGGGCGAGGTGCGCCTCGGCACCACCGGCGGCTCCTCGACCATGCCGCAGAAGCAGAACCCGGTCGGCCCCGAACTGCTGGTGGCGCTCGCACACCACGCGGCGGCGCTGAACACGGCGATGCAGGGCGCGCAGGTCCACGGCCAGCAGCGCGATGGCGCCGCCTGGTTCACCGAGTGGCTGAGCCTGCCGCCGATGCTGATGGCCATGGGCCGCGCTACGGCGCTGGCCCTCGACATCGCGCAGACGACCGCCCCGGAGCCCGAGGCGATGGCCCGGCAGATCGACGACGGAACCGGCCTCATCTGGGCCGAGGCCCTGTCCTTCGCGCTCGCCCGCCGGATGCCCCGCCCCGAGGCACAGGCGGTGCTGAAGGCGCTCTGCCGCGAGGCGCAGCAGACCGGCGCCGCCCTGCCCGACCTGATGCACCGCGACCACCCGGGGCAGGACTGGCGCGCCCTCTGCACGCCTTCGGCCCAGCTCGGCACCGCTCCCGGGGAGGCGCGGCAGTTCGCCCGCGCCGCAAGGGCACTGGCCAAAGTGAACCCACCGGTTTAGCGTTCGCCGGCCACCAGCCGGAGCCTTGGATGCCCTCGCGCCTGCCCCTCGTCTTCATCCTGATCACCGTGGTGATCGACGCCATGGGGATCGGGCTGATCCTGCCGGTGATGCCGGCGCTGATCGAGGAGGTGAACGGCGGCTCGCTGGCCCAGGCGGCGGTCTGGGGCGGGATCCTGTCCTTCGCCTTCGCGGTGATGCAGTTCCTCTTCGGCCCCACCGTCGGCAGCCTGTCGGACCGGTTCGGCCGCCGCCCGGTGCTGCTGGTCTCGCTCGCCGTGATGGCGCTCGACTATCTCGTGATGGCGCTGGCGGGCTCGATCTGGCTGCTCCTCGCGGGGCGGATCCTCGGCGGGATCACGGCGGCGACGCAGTCCACCGCCTCGGCCTTCGTGGCCGACATCACCGAGAAGGAGAAGCGCGCCGCCCGCTTCGGCCTGATCGGCGCGGCCTTCGGGGTGGGCTTCGTCCTCGGCCCCCTCCTTGGCGGTGTGCTGGGCGAGATGGGGACGCGGGCACCCTTCTACGCCGCCGCCGCGCTCGCCACGCTGAACCTCGTCTTCGGAATGTTCATCCTGCCCGAGACCGTGACCGACCGCACGCGCCGCGCCTTCTCCTGGGCGCGCGCCAATCCCTTCGGCGCCTTCCGCCACATCGGCGCGCTGCCGGGCGTGGGGCGACTGATCGCCATGTTCTTCCTCTACCAGGTCGCCTTCTTCGTCTACCCGTCCGTCTGGGCCTATTACACAGAGGCACGGTTCGGCTGGGCGCCGGGGATGATCGGGATCTCGCTCGCCTCCTTCGGCATCTCCATCGCGCTGGTGCAGGGGGCGCTGATCGGCGTCATCCTGAAGCGGCTCGGCGACCGCGGGACGGTGATCTATGGCCTCTGCTTCAACTTCTGCGCCTTCCTCGCCCTGGCGCTCGTCACCGATGGCACGGTGGCGCTGATCCTGACGCCGCTGACCGCGCTCGGCGCCGTCGTCACGCCCGCGCTCCAGGGGATCATGTCGCGGACCGCACCCGACGACTCGCAGGGGGAGCTGCAGGGCGTCCTGTCCTCCACCGCGGCGCTGGCGATGATCGTCTCGCCGCTGCTGATGACCCGCGTCTTCAGCGCCTTCACCGCCGCCGATGCCCCCGTCCACCTGCCCGGCGCGCCCTTCCTCGTCTCGATGGCGCTGATGGTGGCCTGCGGCGCGGTCTACCTGACCCGCCGCGCCCCTGCCCCGGCGTAAGTCGCCCGGACGACGTCGTTTTCCGGCTTGCAGGCGCGTCCGCCCCGCCGCAGGCTCGCCGCAAAACCGGAGACCGACATGCCCAGGATCAAAGCCGCCGTCTGCCACGAATTCGGCCAGCCCCTCACCATCGACGAGGTCGAGCTGCGCGCCCCCGAAGGCCGCGAGGTGGAGGTGACGCTGGCCGCCTGCGCCATCTGCCACTCCGACATCACCTATATCGACGGCGGCTGGGGCGGCTCCCTGCCCGCGGTCTACGGGCACGAGGCGGCGGGGCGGATCTCGGCCATCGGGCCGAACGTGCAGGGCTGCAAGGTGGGCGATCCGGTAGTGGTCACGCTGATCCGCGCCTGCGGCACCTGCCCCTCCTGCGCCTCGGGCGCGCCGGTGGCCTGCTCCACGCCCTACGACGGCGACCTCGGGCCGCTGAAGACGGCGGACGGCGGCAAGCTGCACCAGGCTATGGCGAGCGGCGCCTTCGCCGAGAAGGTGGTGGTGGACCAGAGCCAGATCGCGCTGCTGCCCGCCGACATGCCGATGGAGGCCGCGTCGCTCCTGGCCTGCGGGGTCATCACCGGCGTCGGCGCGGTGGTGAACGCCGCCGGTCTGCGCCCCGGGCAGGACGTGGTGGTGATCGGCTGCGGCGGCGTCGGGCTGAACGCGATCCAGGGCGCACGGATCGCCGGGGCGCGGCGGATCGTGGCGGTGGACATGAGCGAGACGAAGCTTGCCATGGCGAAGGAGTTCGGTGCCACCGACGGCGTGCTGGCGACCGCCGAGCGGCCCTGGGACGCGGCGATCGGCGCCATGGGCCGGGGCGCCGACGCGGTGATCGTGACGGTGGGCGCCGTGCCCGCCTACGAGGCCGCGCCGCGCTACCTGGCCCGGGGCGGCAAGGTGGTGATGGTCGGGATGCCCCATTCCGGCGCGATGGCGAGCTACGAGCCGGTGATGCTGGCGGCGACGGGACAGGGCATGGTCGGCTCGAAGATGGGCGACGTGGTGATCCAGCGCGACATCCCGTGGATGGTGGACCTCTACCGGCAGGGCCGCCTGAAGCTCGACGAACTGATCTCAGGGCGCTGGCGGCTCGACCAGATCAACGAGGCCATCGCCGACACCAAGACCGGCGGCGCGCGGCGCAACGTCATCGTCTTCGGCGAGGCCTGAGCGCGCCCTCAGCTTTCGTAGCGGGTGGAGCCGCGGCGGTTGGTGTCCACCGGAAGGTCGGCATGCAGCGGCTCGTGGGCGCGCTGCGCGCAGGCCTGGCGGGTGCAGACGTGGCAGTTGATGCCGATCCGCGCCACGTTCGCCTCGTCCTCGGGGTTGAAGGCGGCGGCATAGCCGATGCGCCGCACATGCGCCCGCTCGCAGCCGAGCGTCACGACAAGGCGGCGGTCCTGGCTCACCCGGCTGACCACGGGGCGGTCGGTGGTGCGGCTGATGGTGAAATACTGCCCCGCATCCGGCAATTCGACGAACTGCGGCACGATCACGCCGGGCGCGGCGAAGGCGCTGTGGATGTTCCAGACCGGGCAGGCGCCGCCCTGCTCGGCTAGGGTGAAGGCGGTGGCGTTGAACCGCTTGGTGACGTTGCCCGCCCGGTCGATCCTGAGGAAGAAGAACGGCACCCCCTGCGCCCCCTGCCGTTGCAGCGTGGTCAGGCGCTGGCACGCCTGCTCGAACGAGACGCCGAAGGTCGCGGCGATGCGGTCGATGTCATAGGCGGTGGCCTCGGCCAGCTCCAGCATCGCGTCGTAGGGCATCAGCAGCGCGGCGGAGAAGTAGTTCGCCAGCTCCACCCGGCAGCGCGCGCGCCCGGCGTCGGATGAGATCCCGGCGTCGTTGGTCAGGTCGTCCAGCAGCTCGCCGCACCCCGCCAGCGCCAGCACATGGGCCAGCTGGAAGTTGCGATTCACCTGGTCCAGCGCGGCCGAGAGCAGGACCTGCCCCTTCTCCGCCTGAAACAGGCGCAGGGTTCCCGTCATGTCGCTTGGATCCCGCACGGCGACGTCGATGCCGTGGGCCTCGCGCAGGTGGCGCTTGAGGTTGCCGTAAAGGTCGTCGGGCGCCCCGCCGATGGCGGCGCGGGCGGCGTCGGCGGCGGCTTCCAGCGCCTCGAAATGGTTCGAGTGGTCGCGGAAGAAGTCGTGGATCATCGTCTCGGGCGAGGCCACGATCATCTCGGACACCAGGCCGCTGGCGGAGAGCCGCAGCATGTTGTCGAGCAGCTTGCGGTGATTCTGGTAAAGGTGCAGGAACAGCTCGACCAGCCGCGGCGCGTGGTCGAGGGCGGCGCGCAGTTCTTGGAGGTCGGGCTCCAGCCCCGCGAAGGCCGGGTCGCGCACCGCGCCGCGCAGGTCGGCCAGCCGCACGCCCTCGTTGCTGTTGACGAGCTTGCGCCAGTCGACGCCATAGGCCTCGGTCAGGGCCAGCAGCATCTTCACCGACAGACTGCGCTGGTTGTTCTCCAGCAGGTTCACATAGGCCGGGCTCACCCCCAGCTGCTGCGCCATCTCGGCCTGGGTGTGGTTGCGGGCGCGCCGGAGCTGGCGCAGCTGGGAGCCGACGAGGGTCTTCTTCATGTTTACAAGTTTACACTATCGCGATCTGTGTGCGCAAGAATTAACATGTGGACCCGGTTTATCGTGCAACTTTCTTTCCTTTTGCTTAGGTCATCCATATTGAAAGTGACCCGAGGCACAACGGCTTCCGCCAGCAGCGTCCCGGGTCAGCGCAAACGTCTGAGGGAGGACATTACATGGATTACAGCTTCATCCGCCGGTTCCGTCTGTCTGTCGCGGCCGTCGCCGCCCTTGCCGCGGCCGCCCCCGCGACCGCCGCGGACTGGTCGCCGCAGAAGCCCGTGGAGATGGTCATCATGGCCGGCACCGGCGGCGGCGCCGACCGGCTGGCGCGGCTGTTCCAGTCGATCATCCAGAAGGAGAACCTGTCGAAGATGCCGGTCCTGCCCGTCAACAAGGGCGGCGGCTCGGGCGCCGAGGCGCTGCGCTATCTGAAGGACAAGCAGGGCGACGACCACGTCATCATGGCGACGCTGAACAGCTACTACACCACGCCGCTTCGCACCGACATCGGCGTCGACATCGAGGAGTTCACGCCGCTCGCCCGCATGGCGCTCGACACCTTCGTGCTTTGGGTGAACGCCGACAGCGAGATCCAGACGCTCGACGACTACGTGGCGGCGGTGCAGGCCGCGGGCGACAGCTGGAAGATGGGCGGCACCGGCACCGGCCAGGAGGACAGCCTGGTGACGGCGATGCTGGAGCAGGAGTTCGGCATCAAGATGACCTACGTGCCCTTCGACGGCGGCGGCGACGTGGCCAAGGCGCTGGTCGGCGGCCACATCGACTCGAGCGTCAACAACCCCTCCGAGGCGATCGGCTTCTACAAGGCGGACAAGCTGCGCCCCATCGCCACCCTGACCGCCGAGCGGATCGAGGCCTTCCCCGACACCCCGACGATGACCGAGCTTGGCCACCCGCTGGAATATACCATGCAGCGCTCCTTCGTGGCGCCCGGCGGCATGTCGCCCGAGGCGGTCGCCTATTACACCGAGATGTTCGACAAGCTGAACCAGTCCGAGGAATGGCAGAAGTACACCCAGGAGAACTCGCTCGACGCCGACTACATGACCGGCGACGAACTCCAGGCCTATTTCCTGAAGGAGCGCGACAAGCACGCCGCGCTGCTGAAGTCGATGGGCGAAGGCTCGTGATCCTCTCCCGCACGGCCTGAGCCCGGCGAGCGGGGCAGCCCTGCCCCGCTCCCTCCCCTGCCCCTCTCCGCATCCGGACCAAAGACGATGATCACCGCAGACCGACTGATCGCGGCAGCCCTGATGGTGCTGTCGGCCTATTTCATGTGGCACGCCACCGTTCTGCCCATCGGCTGGAACGGGCGGACGGGGGGCCCCGGCGGCGGCGCCTTCCCGTTCTGGCTCTCGGCGGGGATGTTCCTGGCCGCGGGCGGGATCCTGCTGCGCTCCCTGCGCGGCCGCTCGCAGTATTCCGGCAACTTCTTCGACCCTGAGACGCTGCAATCGGTCGTGCAGGTGGTCATCGCGCTGATCGTCACGGTCGCCCTGATCCCCTGGCTCGGCGCCTATGTCGCGCTGCCGCTGTTCCTGGTCTGGTACCTGCGCATCTTCGGCGGCCACGGCTGGCTTCTGACCGGCATCATGGCCATCGCCTCCCCCGTGGCTCTGTTCTTCTTCTTCGAGGTCGCCCTGCAGATCCTGCTGCCGAAGGGCCTGACCGAGCCGTTCTTCATCCCGCTCTACGCGATGTTCTTCTGAGGCCGCCCCCATGGACCTGCTCACCTCCCTCGCCGACGGCTTCGCAACGTCGCTCACGCCGCTGAACCTGCTGATCGTGCTGATCGGCGTGACGGCGGGGCTGTTCATCGGCGCCATGCCCGGCCTCGGCTCGGTCAACGGGGTGGCCATCGTGCTGCCGCTGACCTTCATCGTGCCGCCGTCCTCGGCGATCATCCTGCTGGCCGCGATCTATTACGGGGCGATGTACGGGGGGGCGATCAGCTCGATCCTGCTCGGCATCCCCGGCGCCTCCACCGCCGTCGCAACGACCTTCGACGGCCGGCCCATGGCGCAGCAGGGCAAGGCGGGGCTGGCGCTGATCGCCGCCGCCACCGCCTCCTTCGTCGGCGGCACGATCTCGGTGATCCTGTTCACCCTCTTCGCCGCCCCCCTCGCCGACCTCGCGCTGGCCTTTGGCCCGGCCGAGGAGTTCGCGCTGGTGCTGCTGGCCTTCACCACCTTCGTCGGCCTCGGCGGCGACGACGTGCTGAAGACCATCGTGATGATCTGCCTCGGACTTGCGCTGTCGACCGTGGGGCTCGACCTGATCTCGGGCCAGCCTCGGCTGATCTTCTTCGACCAGCCCGGCTTCTATTCCGGCATCTCCTTCCTCGTGCTCGCCATCGGCGTCTACGGCATCGGCGAGGTGCTGCACACGATCGAGACCTCGAAATCCGCCCCCGCCGTCACCCCCGCAAAGCTGACCTTCAAGGAGCTCGGCGCGGGGCTGAAGGAGATGAACAGGCTCTGGAAGACCATGTCCTTCGGCTCGCTCATCGGCTTCTTCGTGGGCATGCTGCCGGCCGCCGGCGCCACCCCCGCCGCGCTGATGGCATACGGCCTCGCCAAGGTGACGTCGAAGAAACCCGAGACCTTCGGCAAGGGCAACATCGAGGGCGTCGCCGCGCCCGAGACCGCGAACAACGCCGCCTCCACCGGCTCGCTCCTGCCGATGCTGACGCTGGGCATCCCCGGCTCGCCCACCACCGCGCTGCTGCTCGGCGGCATGGTGATGTGGGGGCTGGTGCCGGGGCCGATGCTGTTCATCGAGCAGAAGGATTTCGTCTGGGGCCTGATCTCGTCGCTCTACACCGCCAACGTCGCCGCGGTGGTCGTGAACCTGGCGCTGATCCCGGTCTTCGTCTGGGCGCTCCGGATGCCGTTCACCGTGCTCTGCGCGGTGGTGCTGGTGCTCTGCATCGTCGGCGGCTACGCGCCCAGCCAGAAGATGCACGACGTCTGGCTGATCGTCGTCTTCGGCGTCGGCGGCTACCTGTTGCGGAAGGCCGACTATCCCATGGCGCCGCTGGTCCTCGCCCTGGTCCTCGGACCCCTGATGGAGAAGAGCTTCCGCCAGACGCTGATCGCCGAACAGGGCAACGTGCTGGCCTTCGTCGAGCGGCCGCTCTCCGCCAGCTTCCTCGCCGTCAGCGCGATCTTCTTCCTGCTGCCCCTCCTGAAGCACGCGCGCCGCCCCGCCACGGGCAGGAGCACCGGCTTCGCCGACGAACCGGCGGAATGAGGAGGACGGGTCCATGGCGCTGAAGAACATCCTCGTCGCGATCAACGGCCAGCGCGGCTCGGACGCCGCGCTCGCCGGGGCGGTCAGCCTCCAGCGGCACTACGACGCGCATCTGACCGGGCTCTTCGCCCACGGCGGCTCGTCCCTGTCGCACCATGTGAAGCCCTGGATGCCGAAGTCGGTGCAGGAGGCGATCCTCGAGGCCGACACCCGCTCGCACAGCGAGGTGCGCAGCCGGTTCGAGCAGATCTGCGCGCCGGTGCCGAAGGCGCAGCGGCACTACATCGACAGCGGCGGCCCGGTGCAGCGCACGGTCGCGGCCTACGCCCGCCTGTTCGACGTGACCGTGGTCGGCATGCACGACAGGAACAGCGAATACGGCCAGAGCCATACCGAGATCTACCCCGACCGCGTCGCCTTCGACAGCGGCCGCCCGGTGCTGATCTTCCCGCCCGACCATGCCCGCGACATCTTCGGCGGCCGCGCCGTGGTCGCCTGGGACGGCGGGCGCGCGGCGGCGAGGGCGCTGGCGGACGCGATGCAGATCCTCGAGACCGGAAAGTCGGTCGAGATCGTCTCGGTCGGGCGCGCGCCGTTCCAGAACTCGCTGCCGGGGGTCGACGTGGCCCAGGTGCTCGACCGTCACGACATCGATGTGACGGTGACCGAACTGCCCCGCGACCGCCGCTCGATCGCCGACACGCTGGTGGAGCATTGCGGGGCGGTGGGCGCCGGGCTGCTGGTGATGGGCGCCTACGAGCATTCGCCCCTGCGCGAGGGACTGATCGGCGGCGTCACCCACGACATCGCGCTGCGCGCCCGCCTGCCGGTGCTGATGAGTCACTGACCCCTGCGCCCCCGGAGCGGGAAACCGCCCCCGATCCCCCTTGCGCAGCCGAGGCGAAAACCCTAAGACACGCGGCAGCGGCGGGTTGGCGGAGAGGTTACGCAGCGGATTGCAAATCCGTGTAGACCGGTTCGATTCCGGTACCCGCCTCCAGAGCATTACCACTTAGTGAAATAATAGGCTGCCCCGAAGCCCGTTGGCCTTTCGACCTTGAAGCTTTTCGTTTTCGTGCGCGGAGGGATCCCCACCCGGACAAACCCCTTAAGTGCAGGTCACCGCTTTTGGGCATTGCCCGTCAACAGAGCCGCGACTCACCGCCGCCATTTCCCTCAGTTGCCCGAAACGGAATTGGTGGGACTTCTCTCGGCATACCTTGCTGCCGTGACAGCTTTGGCACTATCTAGCCACGCAGGCAGCGGAATGGTCGTGTTCCTTCTGGACTCAACGAGGAGCCTGTCGGGACCAATTTAAAGGGAAGCTGTAATGGTAAAAAATTGGGCGAATGACGAGGATAGAAGACAGTTCCGGGTGATGATGAGCCTGATGGGACGCTTCCTCGCCATCTGGCCGGAAACGACCGTACAGCAAGTCCAGATCTTCTCCTGGATCGCACTCAACGAGGGTCGAACGCAGCGTGACCTCCGGGCCGCTCTCGACTTGCCCTCTTCATCGGCATCGCGGAACATCGCGCTGCTCTCCAAGCTTCACCGCCTCGGGAAGCCCGGAATGAGTCTGATCGAGTGGGTGGACGACCCCGAGGACCGCAGGGCCAAGCTCCTGCAACTGACCCAGAAGGGTCATTCCCTCGTCGCCAACATTTTAGACGACCTCCGCTAGGGACCAAGTATTTTTACCCATAACGTCCACTTACGGAAAATCACGCAGAACGAACGGACCACCTCCATCCGCATCGCCCGCCGCGCGATCCTCGCCGTCCGCGGGAACCTGGGAAAGCGCCGCCATCGGTGGCATAGTGAGTTGAGCTACGGCTGCGCCCGAGCAAACTAGGGGTTTTTCCCCTCAGTTGGCTTCGAAGTGGCCTGAAATCGGTGGCAGGAAATGGCCTACGGCCACATTGAAGCTCGCGTCATCATGCACTCCCACTTCGGCCTCGCGGCCATCGAACGGGCGCTTCAGACCCGCGTGGACGAGGAGGGTGCGGTGCTGTCATTGCGGTCCTTACACGCGACCCCCGCACCCTCTGAAAGGAACCCGCTGCATGCGCCTCCACACCACCATCCTCGTCTCCCTCGTGGTCTCCACCGCAGTCACCATCGCCTACTCCTACGTCGAGCAGATCGCGCGTTACGACGATGCCTCGGAGGCGGCTGCCGTCTGTGCCCACCAGAATGGCCGTCTGGTCCTTGTCCACGGGGGCCGCTGGGTCTGCCTCGACCGCCGCGCTTTGATCCCCAATCCGGCCAAGCTCTAGGGTCACCAGTGACATGAGGCGGTGACACGGATGTCATCAACAGTGCCTCCACCTCATCCCCCCGGGTCTTTCCACGCTTCCGCCGCTCTCCAAGGCGGCCGGGGATCGCATGGCCTGAAGCTCCCGGCGTCAGCTTTCTTCGGTATCCCTTGAAAAGGCCGCGCGGGCTCCTCCTCGCGGCCCTGTTCATTGTCGGCGGTGAACCGCTGGAAATGACGTGGGGTCAGACCGTCTGGAACAGCCCCCGAGAACCGACCGGGCGCGGCAGCGGGTTCAGGGATCGAGCGCGCCGCGATGCCTGCTTCCCCGCGCCTGCGTCCCTCGCGGCATGCCTTCGCAAGGCATGAGAGCCGGACGAAACCGTGGGCGCGTCGGGCTGGAACATTTACGCAAACCTCCGGTTCGAGGACCTGAAAGCAACAGGCCCGGAGACTGACCATGCGCACGATCATCTACGTTGTCGGCCTCGTGGTGATCGTCCTGGCGATCATCGGCTTCCTCAACTGATCAAGGACGAAAGACATGACCTCGAACGACATGCCCGGACACGGCCCCGCCGACGCGGCGGGTGCCTCGACCGAGACCCGCGGCAGCGCCCGCGACGACCTGAAGGACCTCCGCCACGACGCCCGCCGCGAGGCGCACGGCCTGGCCGAGGGCGTGCGGGACCACCTGCAAGACCGCGCCGAGGATGCCCGCGACAGCGTGGCCGACGAAGTCTCGTCGGTCGGAGAGGCGCTGCGGACCGCCTCACAGGAAATGCGCCGCGGCTCCCTCCAGGAGCAGGTCTTCGCCACGATGGCGGACTCCCTCGCCGACTTCGCGGATTCCATGAGCGGACGGGACCCGGACGAGCTGGTGCGCAGCGTCAGCAGCTTCGGCCGCCGCAATCCCGTGGCCTTCCTCGGCGGCGCGACGCTGCTCGGCTTCGCGGCGAGCCGGATGGCGCGGGCGTCCTCCCGGCACCCGGAGTCGACCCACCGGCACGACGGGATGCACACCGACGCGGCGCCGCACTGCACCGCGGAGGCGGGCAGCGGCGGCCCCCTCGGCCGGACTCCGCTGTCGGATACCGGAGAGGTGTGAGCCATGGAGCCCGAACGCGGAACATCGACCGCCACCCTCCTCAGCGACACCGTCAACCAGGCGACGGACCTGTTCCGCGCGGAACTGGATCTGGCGCGCGCCGAGGTCGGCCAGCAGATCCGCGGCGCGGTCGCGGCCATCGGCATGATCGTGGCCGCGGCTGCGCTGTTCCTGACGGCGCTCAACGTGCTCGCCGCGGCGCTGACTTCGGGGGTGGCCGAACTCGGGCTGGATCCGGGCTGGGCGGCCGTCGTGGTGGGGGCGGCGTTCGGCCTGATCGGCTGGGCCCTGCTGGCCCGCGGCATGCATGGCCTGAACCGCGCCACCCGGACGCCACGCCGCACCGTGGAGAACATCAAACGCGACGCAGACGTTGTGAAAGGAACCTGAAATGCCCAGTGAAACCCGCACACCCGAAGACATCGAACGCGACCTCGAACGACGGCGCTCGAACCTGTCCCGTTCCATTGACGAGATCCAGTCGCGGATCTCGCCCGATGCCCTGATGCATGAGCTTGCCGACGGCGTGCAGACCTACGGCAAGGCCCTGAGCCGCTCGATCGGCCACACGGCGCAGCACAATCCGGTCGGCCTGACCCTGGTCGGCGCGGGGCTGGCGATGATGATGTTCGGCCGGTCGCACCACGACGACGACGACGACCACGACCGCGCCGCTTATCGCGCCCGCCGGCCCGCGTCCTACGACCGCGACCCGCTGTACGGAGACCGCGACCGCGACCGCGGCATCGACGGCGGCGGCGCCCTGCGTCGCACCGACACCTACGGCAGCGCCGCCTCCCGCGCTCCGGGCGGCGGTTCGGGCCGCCTGACGGATCCGGCCTGGATGTACGCGCTGGACGACCCGGACGAGACCGATCGCGATTTCGCTGCCGACGACGACAGCGACGAGGGGCGCCTTTCGCACATGCGCGACTCCGCCGCGCGGCGGGCCCGGCCCGCGCGCGACC
>NZ_PNOS01000064.1 GCF_002869745.1 Oceaniglobus roseus | reverse complement strand
GCTCGCGGCCCCCGCCGCGAGGCCGAGGGCGGCGGACGCAACGGCGGCCCGCGCGGTCGGCGCGACGGCGCGAAGGACGCGTCCCGCGGCGAGCGCAAGTTCGACGGCAAGCCGAAGGGCAACCGCGGCAAGGGCGGTGCACGGAACGACGATGCCAAGGGCAAGGGCGCCAAGAGCTTCGAGGCCCGTCCGCCTCGACGCGAGAAGCAGATCGACCCCGACAACCCCTTTGCTGCGGCCCTCATGGGCTTCAAGGACAAGACCTGAGCGGCGCCGCGGCCTCTGGCGGCACCGCTGTGCGCGCGACCATCCGGGCCGACAAGTGGCTCTGGTTCGCGCGCTTCTTCAAGACGCGCAGCCTGGCCGCGCAGGTGATCTCTTCGGGTCACCTGCGGGTCAACGGCACGCGGGTCTCGAAACCCGCGCAGGCCGTCGGGGCAGGGGACGTGCTGACCTTTCCGCAGGGCAACGGCATCCGCGTGGTCGAGGTGGTCGCCTGCGGCCTGCGCCGCGGTCCGGTGCCGGAGGCGAGGGCGCTCTACACCGACCGGACGCCGCGCGTCGATTCCGCCCCCGCCGCGCCCCGCTACGAGGGCCGGGGACGGCCGACGAAGAAGGAGCGCCGCGCGCTCGACGCGGGGGACATTCCGGGAGGTTCGGGGCCGCTTGAATGATCCCGGACGCTGCGCTAGGTCAGGCGCGAAGCGAAACGGGACTCTATCCATGACCTATGTCGTCACCGACAACTGCATCGCCTGCAAGTACACCGACTGCGTCGAAGTCTGCCCGGTGGACTGCTTCTACGAGGGCGAGAACATGCTGGTGATCCACCCGGACGAATGCATCGACTGCGGCGTGTGCGAGCCCGAGTGCCCCGCCGACGCGATCCGCCCCGACACCGAGCCGGACATGGACAAGTGGGTGGAGTTCAACCGCAAGTATTCCGAGGCCTGGCCGGTGATCATCACCAAGAAGGACCCGCTTCCCGAGGCCGAATCGCGCGATGGCGAGGAAGGCAAGCTCGAGAAGTACTTCTCGGAAACGCCGGGCGAGGGCGGCTGAGCGCCCCGATCGTTTGCCCCTGAACGATGATTCGCCGCCGCCATGCCGCGGCGCGGCGTGGCCTTTGCGCAATTTGGGCCGTGTTTACAGGCTTTTCCGCCCATCCCGCAGGCATTGCTTCCTTCGGGCGCATTTTTGTGGTATGTTTACAACCGTGTTAGCGGCAGCTGCACCATTGAACTGGGGAAAAGCGCCTCTGGCGTTCACGACGACCTGACAACATGGATGGAACGACGGGAAGATGTGTGTGTTCCCGCCGTGCTTTTGCCGCCTGATATCTGGGGTCCTTACGAGGAAGTGTGTCTGAATGAGCAAAGCCAAGAAACTTGAATTCCGCCCGAACGACTATGTGGTCTACCCGGCCCATGGCGTTGGTCAGATCATCTCGATCGAGCAGCAGGACATCGCCGGCATCTCGCTGGAGCTGTTCGTGATCTCGTTCGAGAAGGACAAGATGACCCTGCGGGTGCCCACCCACAAGGCCTCGGAGGTCGGGATGCGTTCCCTGTCCTCGCCCGACATCGTGACCAAGGCGATGTCGACCCTGAAGGGCAAGGCGAAGGTGAAGAAGGCCATGTGGTCGCGCCGCGCCCAGGAGTACGAACAGAAGATCAACTCGGGCGACCTGATCGCCATCGCCGAGGTGGTGCGCGACCTGCACCGCAGCGACGACCAGCGCGAGCAGAGCTATTCCGAGCGCCAGCTTTACGAGGCGGCGCTGGAGCGGCTGACCCGCGAGGTCGCGGCCGTGACCGGCGGCGACGAGGTCCTGGCACAAAAGCAGGTGGGCGACGTCCTGGTGGGCCGCGCGGCCTGATCCGGACAAAGCTCCGTCAACTGAAACGCCGTCCGGTCCGTCCGGGCGGCTTTTTTGTTGCCCGGCCCGCTGATGAGGGGCCCGGGAAGGGGAGCGCGGCATGGTGGGGGAGATGGAGCGGGTGAAGGGAATCGAACCCTCGTCTGGAGCTTGGGAAGCTCTCGCTCTACCATTGAGCTACACCCGCGGTGGAATTTGGATACCGGCTCGCCCGCTGCGCCGCAAGAGGAATCCTGTGGCCCGGAAGACGGTAGGCGGACGCCGGGACGGCGCGCGCTGCTGGCGCAGCGACGCCCCACCCGCCGTCCCGCGGTGCCTCCGGGCGCGGGTGTCGCGCAACCTTTTCTCAACCATTGGTGTCTAGCCTTTCCCACAGCTTCGGAGGGACAAGGATGACGCCGCAGCAGATCTCCGTGATCCGGGCGAGTTTCGCACGCATCTATCGCCGGAAGGCCCGCATCACCCGGGCGTTCTACGATATCCTGTTCGCCCGCGCCCCCCATCTGCGCCCCCTCTTCGCCGAGGAGATGGTGCCGCAGCACGAGAAGCTGGCGAACATGCTGGCCTTCACCGTGCGCCACCTGTCCGACGCGCCGCTGCTGAAGTCGACGCTGAGCGAGCTGGGGTTGCGCCATGTCGCCTACGGCGCCGAGCCGCAGCATTTCGTGCTGGTGGGAACGGCCCTTATGGAGGCGTTGAAGGCGGAGACGCCGGGCGGCCTTTCCCCGGCGGAGGAGGAGGCGTGGTCGGCGGCGATCTTCGCGCTCTCGGGGCTGATGATCTCGGCGATGGAGGTCTCGGAAGCCTGAGGGCGACGGCCTTCGGCACGGGCGAGCACGGTCGGCAGGCTATTGCGCGGGGCTGCGGGTGATCGAGAGGCAGGTCACGGTCTGACCCGGCTCGAACCGGCGGGCGGCGCGTTCGATCCGGGCCATCTGTTCGACGTCGGCGTCGGCGTCGATGTCGACGGATCCGGCGTGCCGCGCGCCGCGGACCAGCGCGCGGCGGGTGCGGAACACGAAGTCCGTCACCGAGCAACACTCGCCGACTTCCAGGAAATCCAGCGGCACGGAGGCGGGGGAGCGGCAGACTTCTTCCCGCCCGTCCGGCCACCGGATCGTGAACGTCGTATATCCCATGCCTGCCTCCCATTCCCGCGCCAACTCCCGGTGCCGGGGCACCGGTTGACGCGCCATTATGCAACCAGGGGTTGAGCCTCCGCCCCTCGGGACCTTCAAACTTGCGCCGTGTCGGGGACCGGTCAACGCCCGTCCGCGATACCGGAGCGCATGGTCGCCGAACGCCCATGGCGCGGGCGGTCTGCGGCGGCGGCTGCGCAGGATCCGGGCGCAACGGCGATACGGGAGCGTACGTGTCACCCGGAGCGGACCGGATTTCCGAGCAAAAAACTCGGGATTGACTTGGGCGATTGAAAGAGTCAGGAATTGCCCGTCACCCAAGCCCCGGAGGTTCGCCATGCCCGATGTTTCCGACCTGCCGATCCGTCCCGGAGCCGCGCGGTGAGTGCCCATGGCGGCGCCCGGCCGGTCTCGTCGCTCCGGAGCCTCGACGGCTTCGAGCGCTTCGTCGTCCTTGCGCTGCGGCTCTGGTGCGGGGGCGACAGCGGGCGTGCCGCGTTGCAGGCCGCCTTCCTGTCGCGCAGCGGCGCGCGGGCGGCGGCGGGCCTGGCACGCCTCGACAGCCTGATGGAGCTGCTTCTGACCCATGGCCGTCGGCCCTTCCTGCACCATGCGGTCGGCTGCGACTGCGTTGGCGCGGACGAGGCGCTGCTGGCGCATTTCGTGACCACCGCCGCCACCGGCGCGCGGGAGGATGCGCTGCTGATGGCCATGCTGATGGTCGATGCCGAGGTCGCCCCGCTGGTGGCCGAGGCGGCGCAGCAGTTCGGGCTGCTCCAGCTGACACCGGGGGCCGCGGCCCCCGTCACCCTTCACTGACCCATCCGATCGAGAGAGGATCCGATTTCATGTACCGCCTTGCCCTGACCCTGACCGCCGCCGGTGCCTGTGCCGCGGGCTCTGCCATGGCGCAGGACCGCGCCGCGGCGCTGACGACCTATGCCGACATCGCCGAGGCCGCCTACGCCGACAGCCTGAGCACGGCGGAGCGGCTGAAGGAGGCCATCGCGACGCTGGTCGAGACGCCCTCGCCGCAAGCCTTGCAGGCGGCGAAGGAGGCCTGGCTCCAGTCGCGCGTGCCCTACCAGCAGACCGAGGTCTATCGCTTCGGCAACCCGATCGTCGACGACTGGGAGGGCAAGGTGAACGCCTGGCCGCTGGACGAGGGTTTGATCGACTATGTCGCCTTCGGCGGCGCGACGGACGAGAACGCCTATGGCGACCTGAACGTGATCGCGACGCCGACCTTCACGCTGTCGGGTCAGGAGGTGGATGCCTCCGTCATCACGCCCGCGCTGCTGGAGGACACGTTGCAGGAGGCCGACGCCAACGAGGCGAACGTGGCGACGGGATACCACGCGATCGAGTTCCTGCTGTGGGGGCAGGACCTGAACGGCACCGGGCCGGGCGCGGGGCAGCGGCCCTGGACCGACTACGCGCAGGGCGAGGCCTGCACCAACGGCAACTGCGACCGGCGGGCGGAGTACCTCGAGGCCGCCGCGGACCTGCTGGTGCTGGACCTTCAGGACATGGTCGCGGCCTGGGGCGCCGACGGGGAGGCCCGCAAGGCCGTGACGGCGGACACCGATGCGGGGCTGCGCGCGATCCTGACCGGCATGGGCTCGCTCGCCTACGGCGAACTGGCGGGGCAGCGGATGAAGCTCGGGCTGATGCTGAACGATCCCGAGGAAGAGCATGACTGCTTCTCCGACAACACCCACAACGCGGCCTTCTACGACGGACTCGGCATCCGCAACGTCTATCTCGGCAGCTATACCCGGGTCGACGGCACGGTGGTCGAGGGGCCGTCGCTGTCCGAGCTGGTCGCGGCGGCCGACCCGGAAGTGGATGCGCTGCTGCGGGCCGACCTCGACGCGACGATGGAGGCGCTGCGCCGGATCAAGACGGCGGCCGAGGCAGGCTTCTCCTGGGACATGATGCTGGCGCGCGGCAGCGACGCGGGCGAGGCGCTGATCATGGGCGGGGTCGACGCGCTGGTGAAGCAGACCCGCGGGGTCGAGCGGGCGGTGCGCGTGCTCGATCTCGGGGACGTGACGCTGGAAGGTTCCGACAGTCTGGACAACGCGGCGGCGGTGTTCGAGTAAGGTCAGGCGGAGTGAAGTCTTGAGACGAGTTGCGATCATCGTGGCGGCCCTGGGGATTGCGGGGCCGCTTCCGGCGGGAGAGGCGGACCTGGGTCTGCCGCTTCTCGACATCGTGCCGCGGACCGAGGCCGAGGCGGCGCGGATCGCCGCCATCGTCGCACCGACGCGGGATTTCAGCGCCCCCGAGAAGTTCGAGGAGAACCCCGGCGGCGCCGCGACGGTGCGGGCGATGCCGACCGCCGATGCCTTCTCCCAGCCCTCCGGCAACACCAGTTTCGAGGGCGAGCTGGACTTCAAGCTCGGCAACGGGCTGTTCACCAAGCTCTGGGTCTCGGCGCCGTCCTCGACCAGGGCGAGCGACGGGCTGGGCCCGCTGTTCAACGCGCGCTCCTGCCAGAGCTGCCACCTGAAGGACGGGCGCGGCCATCCGCCGGTGGTGGGCGAGACGCCGGTGGCGCTGTTCCTGCGCCTGTCGGTGCCGCTGAAGCCGGACGAGGAAAAGACCGAGATCGAAACCTATCTCGCCTCGCTCCAGACGCCGACGCCGGGCACGCGGCCCGATCCCGTCTACGGCGGGCAGCTCCAGAACTTCGCCGTGCCCGAGCAGAAGGCCGAGGGGCGGATGGTGGTGGACTACACCCCCGTCGAGGTGGCGCTGAGCGACGGCGAGACGGCCGAGCTGATGGCGCCGACGTATTCCATCGCCGATCCCGCCTACGGGCCGCCGAGCGACGAGCTGATGATCAGCCCCCGCGTCGCGCCGCAGATGATCGGCTTGGGGCTGGTCGAGGCGGTGCCGGCGACGGACATCCTGGCCCATGCCGACCCCAAGGATGCGGACGGCGACGGGATCTCGGGCCGGGCGCAGATCGTCTGGTCGAAGGAGGCCGGGCGCCCGGTTCTGGGGCGGTTCGGCTGGAAGGCCGGCGCGCCGAGCATCCGCGAGCAGTCTGCGGCGGCCTTCGCGGGCGACATCGGCATCTCCTCGCCGTTGTTCCCCGCGTCCTCGGGCGATTGCACGCCCGCTCAGGCGGACTGCATCGCCGGGCCCCATGGCGACGCCGAGACGGGGTTCGAGATCGACGCGGAGGGACTGGACCTGGTCGCCTTCTACTCGCGCAACCTCGCCGTGCCCGCCCGCCGCGACGTGGGCGACGCGCAGGTGCTGGAGGGCAAGCGCGTGTTCTACGAGGCGGGCTGCCCCGCCTGCCACACGCCGAAGTTCGTGACAGACCGGCTGACAGACCAGCCCGAGCAGAGTTTCCAGCTGATCTGGCCCTACAGCGACTTCCTGCTGCACGACATGGGCGAGGGGCTGGCCGACGACCGCCCCGAAGGCCGCGCCACGGGGCGCGAGTGGCGTACGGCGCCGCTCTGGGGGATCGGGCTGACGAAGCAGGTCACGGGGCGGGAGAGTTTCCTGCACGACGGACGTGCCCGCAGCCTGCTGGAAGCTATCTTGTGGCACGGCGGCGAGGCCGAGGCGGCGCGGGAGCGTGTCGTCTCGATGCCGAAGGATGACCGCGCCGCGCTGATCCGGTACCTGGAGAGCCTATGAAACATCTTGCCGCCGCCCTTGTCCTCTGCTGCGCCACGCCGGCCGTGGCAGGGGTGGACGAGGTCATCGACACCCACATCCTGCCCGGCATGGACGCCTTCGCCGAGGCCAGCGCGAAACTGTCCGACACGGCCGCGTCTGACTGCACGGCCGAGGCGGTGCGCCCCGCCTACCAGTCCGCCTTCGACGCCTGGATGGGGGTGTCGCACCTGACGATCGGGCCGCTGGAGCAGGGCGGGCGGCTTCTGGCCATCGCCTTCTGGCCCGACGCCAAGGGGGCGGGGGCGCGCACCCTCGGCCAGATGATCGCGACCGAGGATCCGGCGGTGGACTCGCCCGAGGCTTTCGCCGACGTCTCGGTGGCGGCGCGGGGGTTCTTCGCGCTCGACCGGCTGCTGTACGAGGATCCCTACGAGGCGGGCAGTTACACCTGCAAGCTGGTGCAGGCGGTGGCGGCGGACCTCTCGCGGATGGCGGGCGAGGTGGATGCCGAGTGGCACGACAGCTTCGCCGAGACGCTGAGGACCGCCGGAGAGCCCGGCAACGACCGCTTCCTGACCCGTGACGAGGCGGTGCAGGCGCTGTTCACCCTGCTTGGGACCGGGCTGGAGGTGGACCACAGCCAGCGTCTGGGTCGGCCCATGGGGACCTTCGAGCGCCCCCGCCCCGAACGGGCCGAGGCGCGGCGGTCGGGCCGGTCGCTCAGGAACGTCGTGCTGTCGCTTCAGGCGCTCAGGCGGATGGCCGACGCCTTGGCCGACCAGCCGATCCCGCAGACCGACGAGGCCTTCGCCAACGCGCTCGACGCCGCCGATTTCGACGACCCGGTGTTCGCCGGGGCGGCCGACCCCATGGGCCGCTTCAAGCTGGAGGCGTTGCAGCAGGCCATCGACACCGCATCGCGCGCCGTCGATGGCGAGCTTGGCGCCCAGCTTGGCGTGACCGCCGGTTTCAATTCCCTGGACGGAGACTGATCCCATGCACCGACGCAAGTTCCTCGGCGCCGCCCTTGCCGCCGCCTCGGCCCCCGCCGTGGGCTGGGCAGCGGCGGGCGATCCCTCCTACCTCGCCGCGGCGAAGGAGGCCGACGGGGGCTATGCGCTGTTCGGGCTCGACGCCGCCGGGGCCGACATCTTCCGCATCCCGCTGCCCGCCCGCGGCCATGCCGCCACCGCACACTCCGCGGTGGCCGAGGCGGTGGCCTTCGCGCGGCGTCCCGGCACCTTCGCGCTGGTCATCGACTGCGCGACGGGGCGCGAGAAGGCGCGGCTGACGGCGCCCGAGGGGCGGCACTTCTACGGCCACGGCACGTTCATCGAGGGTGGCACGGTGCTGGCGACGACCGAGAACGACATCGCGACGGGGCAGGGGCGCATCGGCTTCTGGTCCCGCGCCGACGGCTACATGCGGATCGGCGAGGTGGCGACGCACGGGATCGGCCCCCACGACATCCGCACCATGCCCGACGGATCGCTCGTCGTGGCGAACGGCGGCATCCTGACCGACCCGAAGGCGGGGGACGGGCGCGAGAAGCTGAACCTCGACACGATGCAGCCGAACCTCGCCTTCCTCACTGCGGGCGGCACGCTGACCGACCTCGTGGAGCTCGAGCCGGAGCTGCACCAGAACTCGATCCGCCACCTCGCGGTCGCGCGGGACGGCACGGTGGCCTTCGCGATGCAGTGGGAGGGCGATCCGGACATGGCGCCGCCGCTCCTCGGCCTCGTGAAGCGGGGCGAGGATCCGCGGCTGCTGGCGGCGCCGTACCCCGAGCATGTGGGAATGAGGGGCTATGCCGGGAGCATCGCCTTCGACACCGCCGGGTCCTGCGTGGCCATCACCTCGCCCAAGGGCGGGCGGGTGCATCGGTTCGACCGCGAGGGCTTCCTCGACGCGCCCCGCCGCGCCGATGTCTGCGGCATCGCGACCGCCGAGGCGGGGCTGATCGCGACGGACGGCTTTGGCGGCGTGCTCTGGATCGACGGCGCCCATGTCCAGCCGCTCCAGGCGGCGCACCGGGCCTGGGACAACCACCTGATCCGCATCGGCTGAGGCACGGCGGCCCGCACCGGGGGCGGCGCCGAAATATCGGGCATCCTGTGAATTCCTGTGCGCCTGTGGTGCCGCGGCGCTTGCCCCGGCGGCAGGGACCGGTCCAGACTGCGGGCAATCACAAAGCACAACAGGGAGTCACCATGTCGTTCTTCACCCGGATCACCGCGGGCCTTGCCGCGACCGTCGCGCTGGCCACCGCCGTTCAGGCCGAAACGAAGTGGGTCATGGCCTCGGGCTATCCCGAGGACAGCTTCTTCACCAAGAACATCCGCATGTTCATCGACGAGGTGGAAAAGGCGTCGAACGGCGAGCTGAAGATCGACCTGCGCCCCAACGGCGAGCTGATCAAGCTCGACGCGATCCGCCGCGCGGTGCAGTCCGGCCAGATCCAGATCGGCGAGATCCGCTTCGGCGTCTACGGCAACGAAAGCCCGATGTACGTGCTCGACAGCCTGCCGAACGTCGCGGGCGACTACGAGGCGGGCTGGCGGCTGATGGAGGCGCAGAAGCCCTGGTTCGACGAGAAGTTCAACGCCGACGGCATGACGATCCTCGCCTACCATCCCTGGCCGGGGCAGGGCTTCTATACCAAGTTTCCGGTCGAATCGACCGACCAGTTCCAGGGCGTGAAGATGCGGATCTATTCCACCTCGACCCAGCGGATGGGCGAGCTTCTGGGCTTCGACGCCACGATCCTGCCCTATGCCGAGGTGCCGCAGGCGTTTTCGACCGGGCTGATCGACGCGCTGTTCACCTCGGGGCAGACGGGCAACGACATCCAGGCCTGGGATTACGTCGATCACTTCACCTACACCGGCTCGATGCACAACAAGAACGGCATCATCGTAAACACCCGCGCGCTTCAGGCGCTGCCCGAGGAGGTGCAGAAGGCGGTGATCGCGGCCGGAGAGGCGGCGACGAAGCGCGGCTGGGAGATGAGCAAGGAAGCGGGCGAGGCCAGCGTCGCCGTGCTGAAGGAGCACGGGATGACCGTGGCCGACGCGCCCGAGCAGCTTCAGCAGAAGATGGACGAGATCGGCAAGGTGATGATCGAGGAGTGGAGCGCCTCGGCCTCGCCGGACGAGAAGGCGGTGCTGGACGCCTACCTCGCCTCGGGCAGCTGATCGCGCGACCCATCTGACCGGCGGCCGGGCGGGGTCCGGCCGCGTGCAATCCGGGCGGGACCGATGCGCAAGCTGTTGAACCTGTTGTACCTCGTCTGCGGCTACCTCGCCGCGGGTTTCCTGGCGCTGATCGCCGTCGTCACGCTCTACCAGATCGTGGCGCGGCAGCTGCGCATCCCGGTCGAGACGACGGAGGTCGCGGGCTTCTGCCTGGCCGCCTCCACCTTCCTCGGCCTCGCCTACACCTTCGTGAACGGCGGCCACGTCCGCATCTCGCTGGTGGCGCAGTTCGTCGGCGGCACGGCGCACCGGGTGGTGGAGCTCTGGTGCTGCGCCGTGGGCGCGCTGATCTCGGGCTATGCCGCCTGGCAGATGACGCTCTATACCCTCCAGTCCTACGATTACGGCGACCTGAGCCCGGGGCTCGTGGCGATGCCGCTCTGGATCCCCCAAAGCGGCGTGGCCTTCGGCCTGGCCGTGCTGACGCTGGCCATCGCCGAGCAGGCGACGCTGGTGCTGACGGGACGGCGCGCGGGGTACGAGGACAATGTCGACAGCACGGCCGAATAGATGAGCGGCGTCGGACTTGCCACGCTCGTGCTGGTGCTGAGCCTCCTGGTCCTTCTGGGCTCGGGGGTCTGGATCGCGCTGTCGCTGCTGGTCGCGGCGCTGATCGTCTTCGCCTATTTCGCCCCGCTCGATCCCGGCTCGATCATCGCGGCGACGATGTGGGACGCGAGCTGGAGCTGGGCGCTGACGGCGCTGCCGCTCTTTGTCTGGATGGGCGAGATCCTGATGCGCTCGGGCCTCTCCTCCTCCCTGTTCCGGGGGCTTTCCCCTTGGGTCGCGGGACTTCCGGGCGGGCTGATGCACGTCAACGTCATCGGCTGCGGCGTGATGGCGGCGGTCTCGGGCTCCTCCGCCGTGACCTGCGCGACGGTGGGGCGGATGAGCATCCCCGAGCTGACGGCGCGCAAGTACGACCGGCGGATGATGATCGGCTCGCTGGCCGGGGCGGGGACCTTCGGACTGCTGATCCCGCCCTCGATCATCATGATCGTCTACGGCGTCGTCGCGCAGCAGTCGGTGGCGCGGCTGTTCATCGCCGGGATCCTGCCGGGCCTGATGCTGATCCTGCTGTTCTCGGGCTACATCGCGCTCTGGTCGCGGCTGAACCCCGACAAGCGGGGCGACCTGCCCGAACGCACCACCATGGCGCAAAAACTCGCCGCCTCGAAGGAGCTGCTGCCGGTGGTCGGGCTGATCGTCGCGATCATCGGCTCGATCTACGGCGGCTTCGCCACGCCGACCGAGGCGGCCTCCATCGGCATCCTCGGCGCGCTGATCCTGGCGCTGATCAACGGCACGCTGAGCGGCGCGATGTTCACGGAGAGCCTGCTGTCGGCCACCCGCATCTCCTGCATGATCTCCTTCATCATCGCCTGCGCCGCCTGCCTCTCCGTCGCCGTGGGCTTCGCCGACATCCCCCGCGTCGCCGCCGCCTGGGTGCAGGGGATGGAGCTGTCGCCGACCGCGCTGATCTTCGTGCTGACGCTGTTCTTCCTGGTGCTCGGCTGTTTCCTGGAGGGGATTTCGATCCTGGTGCTGTCCAGTTCCGTGGTCCTGCCGATGATCCAGGCGGCGGGGATCGATCCGATCTGGTTCGGCATCTACGCGGTGATCGTCATCGAATGTGCCCAGATCACCCCGCCGGTGGGGTTCAACCTGATCGTGCTGAAGTCGATGACGGGCCGCGGCATCGGCGAGATCGCCTGGGCGACCTTCCCCTTCCTCTGCGTGCTGCTGTTCGCGATCGTGCTGATCGTGATCTTCCCGCAGATCGTGACGGTGCTCCCCGACCTGATGCTCAACTAGGCCCTTGCGCCGCGGCGGCGGCGAAAACGATCAGGGCGGTCGTTTCGGCCAGTTGCTGCGCAGCGCCGAGCACGTCGCCGGTCTGCCCGCCGATCCTGCGCAGCGCCAGCCGGGCGAGGCCGGAGGCCGCCAGCGCGATCAGGACGGCTGCGGGCAGCACGGGGGCGCCCGCACAGGGGATGGCGAGCAAGAGCGCGGCGAGGAGCGCAAGGCCCACGGTGGATTGCGCGGGCCGCCCGACCCTGGCCGAGAGGCCGGATGGCCGCGCCGGGGGCAGGGCGCAAGACAGGGCCGCCATCGGCACCCGCGAGAGCGCGGCGGCCGCGATCAGGGCGCCCCAGCCGATCCCGGCGGCGAAGAGGGTGGCCAGCGCGCTCCAGCGCAGCCCGAGCGACAGGACCAGCGCGATCACCCCGTAGGTGCCGATGCGGCTGTCGGCCATGATCTCCAGCCGCCGTTCGCGGGTCCAGCCGCCCCAGAATCCGTCCACGGTGTCGGCCAGCCCGTCCTCGTGCAGGCCCCCGGTCAGCGCCGCGCCGGTGCCGAGCG
>NZ_PNOS01000063.1 GCF_002869745.1 Oceaniglobus roseus | reverse complement strand
GGCCGCTGCCATGGCTTCCGCCTCCGCCCGCTCGGCCTCGGCGCGGGCCTCTTCCTCGTCCGCCAGGCGCGCAGATTCCTCGGCCGCTGCCATGGCTTCCGCCTCCGCCCGCTCGGCTTCGGCGCGGGCCTCTTCCTCCGCCGCCAGGCGCGCAGCCTCCGCGGCCGCTGCCATGGCTTCCGCCTCCGCCCGCCCGGCCTCGGCGCGGGCCTCTTCCTCGTCCGCCAGGCGCGCAGCCTCCGCGGCCGCTGCCACGGCTTTCGCCTCCACCCGCTCGGCCTCGGCGCGGGCCTCCTCTTCGGCAATCGCACGGGCCGCGGCGTCGGACGCCGCGTCGGAACCGTCGGGCGCCTCTTCGGCCGCCTCGCTGTCCATCCGGGCCGCCGAGGTATCCTTCGGCTCGCTGTCGTCGTCGGTCTGCGCCTCGGTGGCGAAATCGTCGGCCTCCTCGGCCGGGGCGGCGGCCGCGTCGAACCCGGCGGAGGGCATCGGGGCGACATAGGCCTCGATCGGCTCGTCCTCGGCGAAGGCGCTGTCGGCGCCGCGGCTGGCGCGGGCGCGGGCCACCACAGCACGGATGCGGCTGAGCTTCGCCGCGACGCTGTCGCCGTCGATGTCGACGTCGAAGGGCGCGTTGCCGGTCGCGGGGACGTCCGAGGGGCGGCGGTCGTCGCCATCGTCGCGGGCGCGGCGCGGCGATGCAGGCGCGAGGGGCGCGGCGGCGGGACCGGCCACGGCATCGGCGGTCTGGCGCAGCACGACGCCGTTCGTCTCGACCCGCGCCTCGACCCGGCGCTGCACCTCGCGTTCGGCGATGCGGTGGAGCATCTGGGCATCGGGCTGCGGCGGCTCGGCCCCGAAATAGCGGTCGTCGGCGGCGAGGTCGCGGAAGTATTCCGCGATGGATTTCATCGTTTCGAAAGGCTGGTCGAACCCTTCGAGCGTGCACGAAAACGTGCCGTATGAAACAGTAAGAATCTTGTTCGACCCTACCATCGGTAACTCGCTTTCTCCCCCGATCCAGCAGGGCTAGGTTTACCATGAACTGGAGCGCAATTCCGTACCGAACTGCGTTGGAACCGGTATCTTTTCGCGGCCAGAATGTGGTTCAATGGCTGATATAGGGTTAAATTCTCCATGAAACACAAGAAAGTCGCCGCGCCGGGGCCGATTCTCCTGGTCGGGGGCGGCGCCGCGACCCCTGCGGACCTGGCGACTGTACGCGATCTGGCGACGACGGTGGTGGCCGCGGACGGGGGCGCGGATTCGGCGCTGGCCGCGGGGCTGCGCCCGGACTGGGTGATCGGCGATCTCGACTCGATCAGCGGCGCGGCGCGGGCGGCCCTGCCGCCGGAGCGGGTGATCCACGACCCCGACCAGGAGACGACGGATTTCGAGAAATGCCTGGCCCGGATCGAAGCGCCGCTGGTGCTGGCGCTCGGCTTCACGGGGCGCCGGGTGGACCACGAGCTTGCCGCCTTCAACACCCTGGTGCGCGAGGCGCCGGGACGGATCCTGCTGATCGGGGCCGAGGACATCTGTCTCCACCTGCCCGCCGCCCTGGCGCTCGACCTCGCCCCCGGCACGCGGGTGTCGCTGTTTCCCTTCGCCCCCGTCACGGGCCGCTCCGAGGGGCTCGAATGGCCGATCGACGGGCTGACCTTCGCGCCCGGCGGGCGGATCGGCACCTCGAACCGGGCCACGGGGCCGGTGCGCCTCGAGACGGCGGGACCCGGCCTGGTGCTCATCCTGCCGCGCGACGTCCTGCCTTCGGTTCTGGCGGCATTGGCGCCGCGCTGATCTTCCGCTCGCGCAGCACGATGTAAAGCCCGGCCACCACCGTCAGCCCGATCCCCGCGGCCGCCAGCCCGTCGGGCAGGTCGTGGAACACCAGCCAGCCGATCAGCGTGGCGAAGGGGATCTCGAGGTACTGCATCGGCGCCAGGGTCGCGGCCGGCGCAAAGCGCAGCGACCAGGTCATCACAAGGTGCGCGAAGGTGCCGAGCGCGCCGAGCATCGCCAGCAGCACCCACTCCCGTCCCTCCGGCATCACCGGATCGACGGCGACGATCCCCGTCCCCTCGGCCAGAAGGAGCATCGGCAGCAGCACGGCCGAGGCCATCAGCCCGCTCGTGCACTGCATCGCGATCGGGTCCACCCGCTTGGCGATCTGCCGCGTCACCAGCATGAACAGCGAGAACACCAGCGCCACGAACAGCGGCAGGAGCGCGGGCCAGCCGGCCTCGGCGAAGCTCGGCTTAACCACCATCAGCGTGCCGACGAAGCCGACGACGCAGGCGCCGATGCGGCGCGGCCCGATCTCCTCGTCCAGCACGAAACGGCCGAGGAGCAGCAGGATGAAGGGCATGACGAAGGCGATGGCAACGGCATCGGCCAGCGGCAGGAAGCGCAGCGACAGGAACATCGCGCCGATCCCGAGGATGTGGAGCGCCGTGCGCAGGGCGGTCAGCATGGCGATCCGGCGGCTCTGCCGCAGCCCGTGCCCGGCGAACAGCGCGAGCGGCAGCAGGATCAGCGCCTGCAGCAGGAACCGCGCGGCGACCAGCTGCACCAGCGGCAGGCGGTCGCCGATCAGCTTGGCCAGCCCGTCACCCATCGGCGCGAGGATGCAGAAGCCGAGCATCAGCAGGATGCCGAGAACGGGCCGGTCGGCCTCTGAGAGCGAGGGGGCGCTCACGCCCCCTTCCCCGGTTCGCGCAGGCCAGGTTTGCGCAGGACGATCCCCCGGGCCCTGCCCGTGGCGACGGCGCGGTCGCGGCGCGGGACGCGCGTTCCACGGATGCGGCGCATGGTGCTTCCTTTCCGGCTCCGGCGGTGCCGTTCAGGCCCCTGACGTCCCGGCGAACAGACCCCAGAACGCCGACCGCCGCAAGCCCGGCAGGACGCCGCTTCGCCCGGCCACCGTGAATCGACGAAACAGGCGGCCTGTCGAAATCCGCCAAAGTCGCCTCGTTCCCATGCCGGGCACGTGTCCCCCGACCGGCCGCCGCGACACCGCGCAGCGTAGAATCCCCTTGGGGCTTCTTCTTTGTCCAAATACTCCCGCCGGAGGCGTTCCGCACCCTCCGCCCGCACGCGGCCGGAAACGGGGCGCGCGGCGTCAGTCGCGCCGCTCGAGGATCTCGATGCGGTTGCCGAAGGGGTCGTCGATGTGGATGCGGCGGATCTCCGGCAGTTCCTCGACCTCGCCGACCGCGACGCCGTGGCGGCGCAGCCGGTCCGTCGCCACCCCGAGGGAGGCCACCTGGAAGGCCGGATGCGCCTTCGTCGCGGGCTGGAAGGGCGACTGCACGCCCAGATGCACCCGGACCGAGCCCTGCTCGAACCAGCAGCCGCCGCGCGCCTTAAGGCCTTCGGGCCGGGCGACCTCGAACATGCCCAGCACCTCGCCGTAGAACGCCCGCGCCTCGGCCTCGCCGCCTTCCGGCATGGCCAGCTGCACATGGTGCAAGCCCATCAACATTCGGTCCCCCTCCCGCCGGATGTTCCCCAAGCCGCGGGCGGCTCAGGCTCCGATCGAATTGCGCAGCAGGTCCTGCGTGTAGGGATGCGTGGCCCGGCGTTTCCGCAGGGCATCCACATCCATTATTTCGACCACCCGGGCGTCCTTCATGACGGCCAGCCGGGCGCAGATGTGACCGACCACCGCGAGGTCGTGGGAGACCATGACATAGGTCAGCCCGTGCTCCGCGCGGAGGTCCGTCAGCAGGTTGAGGATCTCAGCCTGCACGGACACATCCAATGCAGAAGTGGGTTCGTCCAGCAACAGAATTTCCGGCTCGCCCGCCAATGCGCGGGCAATCGCCACCCGCTGCCGCTGCCCTCCCGAAAGCTGGTGGGGATAGCGGAAGCGGAAGCGGTTGCCGAGGCCCACGTCGTCCAGAAGCTTGACCACCCGGGCGTCGATGTCCTTGAAGCCGTGCAGATGCAGCGTCTCGCCCAGCACCGCGTCGACCGAGTGGCGCGGGTGGAGCGAGGCATAGGGGTCCTGGAACACCATCTGCACCTTGCGGTAGAAGCTCTTCGCCCGCTTGTGACCCACCGGCTCGCCGTCCACGGCGATCGTGCCGCTCCAGTCCTTCGCAAGCCCGGTGATCGCGCGCAGGATCGTCGACTTGCCCGACCCCGACTCGCCGACAAGGCCGAAGCTCTCGCCCTTCGCCACGTCGAAGCTCGCGCCCTGCACCGCGTCCACCCGGTCGTCCCCGTGGCCGAACCAGACGTCCAGGTCCTTCACCGACAGCATGCTGGTTCCCGTCATCGTGCCCGTCTTCGTGCCCGTCATCGTACGCGCCCGCTCACGCTTGGCGCCTCGGCCCAGGCCGGGTCACGCTGCAGAACCTCCAGCCGCTCCTTCGGCACGTCGAGCCGGGGCAGCGAGTTCAGCAGGCCCCGGGTATAGGGATGCGTCGCCTGGTGCAGCTTGTCGGCATCGCAGACCTCGACCACCCGGCCCGCATACATGATCAGCACCCGGTCGCAGAAATCGGCGACGAGGTTCAGGTCGTGGGAGATGAAGATCAGCCCCATTCCACGGTCGACCACCAGCCGGTCCATGATCGACAGCACCTGCCGCTGCACGCTGACGTCCAGTGCGCTGGTCGGCTCGTCCGCGATCAGGATCTGCGGGTTCGGGATCAGCATCATGGCGATCATGATCCGCTGCCCCATGCCCCCCGACATCTCGTGGGGGTAGGCGCGCATCACCCGCTCGGGGTTCCGGATCGACACCGAATCCAGCGCCTCCAGCGCCGCCTGGGTCGCCCCCTTCCGCGCGCTGCCATGGGCCAGCCGATAGGCCTCGACCAGCTGGTCGCCCACGGTCATCACCGGGTTCAGCGAGAATTTCGGATCCTGCATCACCATGGAGATCCGCTGGCCGCGCACCGACCGCATCTCCTTCTCGGACTTCTTCAGCAGGTCCTGCCCTTCGAGATCGATGTGGTCCGCCTTGACGATCCCGGGCGGCCGGATCAGCCGCAGGATCGCCCGCCCGGTCATCGACTTGCCCGAACCGGATTCGCCCACGATCCCCAGCCGCTCCTTGCCCAGCGAGAAGCTGACGCCGCGCACGGCGTCGAAGAGACCCTGCCGGGTCGGGAACTGCACCCAGAGGTTCTCGACGTCGAGCAGGGTCATGATCCGGCATCCTTCGGGTCGAGCACGTCGCGCAAGCCGTCGCCGAGCAGGTTGAACGCCAGCGACACGGTGAAGATCGCGAGCCCCGGCATCGTCGCCACCCACCAGTAGTCGAGGATGAACCGCCGCCCTTCCGAGATCATCGCCCCCCATTCCGGGCTCGGCGGCTGCGCGCCGAGGCCGAGGAAGCCGAGGCCCGCGGCCGCGAGGATGATCCCCGCCATGTCCAGCGTCACCCGCACGATCAGCGAGGAGATGCAGAGCGGCCAGATGTGCTTGACGATGATCCGGAACGGCCCCGCCCCCTGGAGGCGCACGGCGCTGATGAAGTCGGAGTTGCGGATCGTCAGCGTCTCGGCCCGGGCGATCCGCGCGTAGGGCGGCCAGGCGGTGAGCGAGATGGCGAGCACCGCGTTCTCGATCCCCGCCCCGAGCGCGGCGACGAAGGCCAGTGCCAGCACCAGCCGCGGGAAGGCCAGGAAGATGTCGGTGATCCGCATCAGCACCGTGTCGACGATCCCCCCGGCATAGCCCGAGACGGTGCCGACGAGCAGCCCCGCGATCGGCGCGATCAGCGCGACGAGGCCGACGATGTAGAGCGTGATCCGCGAGCCGTAGATCAGCCGCGAGAGGATGTCGCGGCCCAGCGAGTCGGTGCCGAGCGTATAGCCTTCGGAGCCGAGCGGCAGCAGGCGGCTCGAAAGGTTCTGCACATAGGGGTCGTGGGGCGCCAGCAGCGGCGCGGCAAGCGCGATCAGCACCAGCGCGACGAGGATCAGCAGACCGATCATCGCCATGGTGTTCGACCGGAACGACAGCCACCCCTTGTAGGCCGAGGCGAAGCGCGCATGGCGCCGCGAGGTCGGCGTCTCGGTCAGCAGCCACTGGCGCAGCGTCGGCGCGCCGGACGGCGTGTCGGGTGTCGCGGTCATCGCACGCTCCTTTCGCCAAGGCTTTGGAGCGTGCCCCGCGCGGACGCCACGCGCCCCCCGGTCTCCCGCACGCCGCCAGCCGTCATCCTCGGGCTCGCCCCGAGGATCTCTCCGTCACCCGCGCCAGCCGTCATCCTCGGGCTCGCCCCGGGGATCTCTCCCTCACCCGCGAGACAGGCGGCCAGGCCCGAGGATGACGTCGCGAGGGAAGGCAAAACCATCAAAAGATCCATGCCTACTCCGCCCTCGGATCGAGGAACTTGTACAGAAGGTCGGCGAAGATGTTCAGCAGGATGAACACCAGGCCCACCACCACCGTGCCGCCCAGCACCGCGTTCATGTCCGCCGCCAGCAGCGCCGTCGTGATGTAGCTGCCGATGCCGGGCCAGGAGAAGATGATCTCGGTCAGCACCGATCCCTCCAGCAGCCCCGCATAGCTCAACGCGATCACGGTGATCAGCTGCACGCGGATGTTGCGGAAGGCGTGGCCCCAGATCACGTTCCACTCGCTCATCCCCTTCACCCGCGCCGTGGTGATGTATTCCGCCGACAGCTGCTCCAGCATGAACGACCGCGTCATCCGGCTGATGTAGGCAAGCGAGTAGTAGCCGAGCAGCGAGGCCGGCAGGATGATGTGGGAAAAGGCGTCCTTGAACACCGCGATGTTGCCGTCCAGCAGGCTGTCCACCAGGATCAGTCCCGTGACCGTGGGCACCACGTCGACATAGAAGATGCCGACCCGCCCCGGTCCGCCGACCCAGCCGAGGATGCCATAGAAGACGAGAAGCCCGACGAGCCCCAGCCAGAAGATCGGCATGGAGTAGCCGACCAGCGCCAGCACCCGCGCGATCTGGTCGATCCACGACCCCCGCTTGACCGCCGCCAGCACGCCGAGCGGCACGCCCAGCACGATGCCGATGAAAATGCCGACCGTGGCAAGCTCCAGCGTCGCGGGGAAGACCCGCGCGATGTCCTCGGCCACGGGACGGGCGTTCAGCAGCGACATCCCGAAGTCGAAATGCAGCACGTCCCAGAGATAGACGCCGAACTGCACGATCAGCGGCTTGTCGAGGCCCATCGCCTGATAGGCCGCCTGGTACTGCTCGGCCGTGGCCCGTTCGCCGATGACCGAGATCACCGGATCGACGGGCATCACCCGGCCGATGATGAAGGTCACGAACAGCAGGCCCAGCATCGTCGCGACGATCGAGCCGAGGACGGAGGCGGCCTTCCACAGGCCGCCCCTCACCCGGCGCGGGCGATCCGCCCGCGCCTTGTTCTCGGAAGTTTCCGGTTCGCTCAGCGCCACGGACTTACTTCGTCACTTTCCAGTAGGCCGCGCCGGTGATCGCGCCGCCGAGCGACAGGCCCTGAAGGTCAGCATCCCGCGCCAGCTGCTCGATCTGCTGGAACATCATCACGAAGGGCGAGACCTCGCGGAACTCGGCCTGGATGTCGCGGTACATCTGCGCCCGCACGTCGCGGTCCGTCTCCTGCACCGCCGCCTCGACCTTCTGGGTCAGGTCCTTCGGATCCCAGGCGATCCGCCAGGCGAGCAGACCGGTGTTCTGCGCTTCCAGCGAATTGTCGGGATTGTAGGCGAAGGTGCCTGCGTTGGTGTTCGGATCGGGATAGTCCGGCCCCCAGGCCTCGAGCGCGATGTCGAGCTCGCGGGCGCGGTAGCGGGTCAGGATCTGCTTGCCGGTGCCGACGGTGATGTTCAGCGTGATGCCGACCTGCGCCGCGGCGTTCTGCAGCGACTGGGCGATCTCGATGCGCTCCTGGGCGTCGCGCACGCCGACCTCGAAGGTCGCCTCGGTCACGCCGGCCTGCTCCAGCAGCTCCTTCGCCTTTTCGATGTTGTAGGTGAACGGGTTCTCGTCCACCGCGCCGAGATAGGTCGCGGGCAGGAAGTTCTGGTGGATCGTGTACTGGCCCTTGAGGAAGCTGTCCTGCATCCCGGCGTAGTCGACCAGGTACTTGAACGCCTGCCGCACCTCGGGCTTGGCCAGGATCTCGTTGTTCTGGTTCAGGCCCAGGTACATGATCCGCCCGCGCAGCACGTCATCGACGGCGATGCCGTCGGTGCCCTGCACGCCCTGGATGTCCTCGGGGTTCAGGTTCCTCGCCGCGTCGATGTCGCCGCGCTCCAGCAGCAGGCGCTGCGTCGCGCTCTCGGCGACGTGGCGCACGATCACCCGCTTCATCGCCGGCTCGCCGCCATAGTAGTCGGCGTAGCTTTCCAGCGTCACCGATTCCGAAGGCTTCCACGAGACCAGCTTGTAGGGCCCGGACCCCGCGTCGTTGTTCGCCAGCCAGGCGTTGCCCATGTCGCCGTCGGTCTCGTGCTGCATCAGCAGCTCCTTGTCGACGATCGAGCCGATGGTGGCGGTCAGGCAGTTCAGAACGAAGGAGGTCGCGTATTTCTTGTCGGTGGTGATCGAGACGGTGTTGCCGTCGGCCTTGATCATCTCCTCGACGTTCTCGGGGGTGAAGCCGAACTGGGTCAGGATGAAGGCCGGGGTCTTGTTCAGCTTCACCGCGCGCTGGAGCGACCAGGCGGCGTCCTCTGCCCGCACCGGGTTGCCCGAGTGGAACTTGACCCCCTCGCGCATGGTGAAGGTGATGGTCTTGCCGTCCTCGGACACCTCCCAGCTTTCGGCGAGGTCGGGCTGATAGCCCGCTTCCAGGTCCAGCGGATCGAAGCCGACGAGGTTCGAGGTGGTGTTCCGCAGGACGTCGCCGCCGGCGAACTCGAAGCTCTGGGCGGGGTCAAGCGTGGTCATGTCGTCGATGCGGTTCGCGATCACCAGCATGTCCGGGGGGGTCTCGGCGAAGACGCCGCCCCCGGTCGCCGCGACGGCCAGGCCGATGGCCGCTCCGGCGAGCAGTCTGTTCATGGCATTCATGCAATCATCCTCTCTGTTGCAGGTCTTCAGCGTCGCGCGCCGGTGGCGGATCTTCCAGGATGCGCTCCCGGGGGGGTCATTGCCCCCATGTCCTTTCCAGCACCCGAAGCCAGTTCTTGTGGCATATCTTGGCGATCAGCTCGGCACCGTATCCGTGCTCGGCCATCGCGGTTCTCAGTTTGGGCAGATCGGCGACGGTGTCCAGCCCGTCCGGCACGACTGCCCCGTCGTAATCCGAGCCAAGCCCCACCCCGTCCTCGCCGAGGCGCCCGATCAGGTGGTCGAGATGGCGCAGCATCTGCTCCATCGGCACGTCGCTCAGCATCCGCCCGTCTTCCCTCAGGAAGGCGACGGCGAAGTTCAGCCCCACCATGCCGCCGCTCTCGGCGATCGCGTCGAGCTGCCGGTCCGTCAGGTTGCGGGCATGGGGGCAGATCGCGTGGGCGTTGGAATGGGTGGCGACCAGCGGCGCGTCCGTGGTCCTCGCCACGTCCCAGAACCCCGCCTCGTTCAGGTGCGACAGGTCCAGCATGATGCCCAGCTCGTTGCACCGCTTCACCAGACGGAAGCCGTGCTCGGTCAGGCCCGGTCCGATGTCGGGGGTGGCGGGGAAGCGGAAGGGCACGCCGTGGCCGAAGATCGTCGGCCGCGACCACACCGGCCCGAGCGAGCGCAGCCCCGCCCGGTAGAGCACGTCGAGGGTGTGCAGATCCGCGTCGATCCCCTCCGCCCCCTCGATGTGGAAGATCGCGGCAAGCCTGCCCGCCTCCAGCGCCGCCGCAAGCTCGGTCGCGGTGCGGACCACCACCAGCGCGCCCCTCGCCTCCAGATCGAACAGCACCGCCGCCTGCGCCATCACCACCGGCAGCGCATCGGCCCAGTCGAGCGCCGGGGGCAGCGGCAGGTCGTACTTCTCCTTCGTCATCTCCTCGAACTTCGAATCGAGGTTCACCGGGGAGGGCACGTAGACCGCGAAGAAGCCGCCGCCGAATCCCCCGGCCTTCGCCTTCACCGCGTCGACATGGCCCGCGCGCCCGTCGACGAAGCCCTGCGAGGCATCCAGCGCGCCCGCCTTGTAGAGCTTCAGCAGGACGTCGTTGTGGCCGTCGAACACGGCGGGGGGAAGGGGCTGGGCCATCCGGGTCTCCAAGGGTCGGGTCTGGCGGCGCCGCGCCCCGGGTCTTGCGCCGGGTCCGGCCGCCGGGCGATGCAGGCACCGCGTTGCGGGACTGTCACGCAGAGTTCTGGCCCCCCGCCGCCCGAAGCACAAGCCCCCGCACCCGCTGCCTGCGATCCGTGCACCTGCCCGGCCGCCTGCCGCACGAACGGGCAGGAACCCGGCGGCCCGCCCCTCCGCGCCCCCCAGCCCGTGCCGCACCCGCCTCCCGCACCGCGCGCCACAGCCACGGGGACCGCGGACACCCCCCTCCCATCCTTGCTTTCCAAATATCCTCGGGGGGAGGCACGCATGTGCCGAGGGGGCGGAAAGCCCCCTGCCCGCCCTCCGTCCCGCACCCCGCCTGACGCCGAGGCCCCCCCTGCAATAGGCCGAAAGAGCGACGCTCCAGGCCGGCCTCACGACTCCGGAACGGCTCAGCCGCGGCCGAACCGCCCGGGCGCGTAGGGCGCCAGGTCCATGTTCACCCGCTGCCCCGCGATCATCTGCGCCAGAAGCCGCCCGGTCTTCGGCCCCGCCGTCAGCCCGATGTGCTGGTGCCCGAAGCCGAGCCAGGCGCCCTCGACCCCCGGCACCGCACCGATGACCGGCAGCGAATCCGCGGTGGTCGGGCGATGTCCCATCCACTCGGTCTTCCGCGCCCAGGTCAGCCCAGGCAGCGCCGCCCGCCCCTGCCGGAGCAGAAGGTCGAAGGGCGCGCGGGAGGGCGGCAGCGCGGTGCCGCCGAACTCGACCACCCCCGCGATCCGCAGCCGCCCCTCCATCGGCGTCATCACGAACTTGCCGCCCGCGATCATCACCGGCACCCGTGGCACCACCGAGGGCTCCCACAGCTCGAGGTGATACCCCCGCTCGGATTCGAGCGGCGCCGACACCCCGAGCTTCGCGGCCAGCCCGCCGCTCCAGACCCCGGTGGCGATCAGCACCGCGTCGCAGGCCAGCGTTTCGCCCCCGGCGCGCAGGCCCGTCACCCGGCCGCCCTCGCGCACCACGTCGTCGACCTCGGCCCTGACCATCCGCGCGCCCCGCGCCTCGGCATGGGTGGCGAGCGCGCGGACATAGGCGCCGGGGTCGGTGATCCGCCCGTGCGACCCCATCCGCACGGCGAAGCGCAGGTCCTCGGCGAAGGCCGGATCGAAGGCGCGGAAGCGTTCCGCCTCCATCTCCTCCCAGTCGACCCCGTGCTGCCGGCGGAGGCCCCAGCCGAAGGCGTCCTTCGCGAAGGCCGCCCGGTCGCGGTAGACGTAGAGATAGTCCGAGGGCACGATCCACCGCTCCGCCCCCGTCCCCTCGGCCAGGGCGAGGTGATCGGCCAGGGTGTCCGTGACGATCGGCGCCAGCCCGGCCGCGATCCGCGCCGCCCCCCCGGCGCTGGCATGGGAGAGATAGCGGGCGAGGAAGGGTGCGATCCGCGGCAGGTACCGCCACTTCAGGAACAGCGGCTGGTCCGGATCCAGCAGCATCCCCGGCGCCTTCCGGACCAGTCCCGGCCCCTGCACCGGCACCAGCGCGCAGGCGGCCAGCACCCCGCCGTTGCCAAAGCTCGCCCCGGCCGCGGGCCTCTCGCGGTCGACCAGCGTCACCCGCAGCCCGGCGCGCAGCAGCCAGACCGCGGCCGAGACGCCGACGATCCCCGCTCCCACGACGGCGACGTGGCGCGCGCTCATCTCAGCGCCTGCTTCAGGGCGGCAAGCCGTGCCACCGGATCCGGCGACGCGGCCCCACCCCGCGCCAGGGCTTCGGAAAACATGCGGTAGCTCTCCTCGTATTGCGCCCGCGCCCGGCTCCAGTCCAGGATGGCCATGCCCTCCAGCGGGTCGATGTCGATGATCACGTCGCCGGGCGCGTCGATGCTGCGCAACCGCTTTTGGGCGTTGACGTTGAACACCCGCGCCAGCACCGACACCACCGTCGGCAGCTCGCCCGGCCCCCGGGTGCCGAGCCAGCCCTTCAGCAGGTGCGCCGCGATCGCCCGCCGCCCCGGCAGTTCGCCATAGCGCAGCGCTACCCGCCAGTCGCCCGAGCGGCGCATGTTCAGCAGCAGCGCGGGCCCCGCCTTGCGCTCGCGCATGGCGAGCAGCGGCGCGTTGTCCATCACCGCGCCGTCCACCAGCACCTCGCCCTTGCCGCGGATCCAGGGCGGGAACACGCCGGGGATCGAGGTGCTGGCCCGGATCGCCTCCCACAGCGGGCCGCGGTCCAGCACCGCCATGTCGTTGGTCGACAGGTTGGTGGCCACGGCGAAGAAGGGCAGCACCAGGTCCTCGATCTCGCGCGGGCCGAACTGGCGCCGCAGCGCCGCGTCGAACTCCTTCGGATCGAGGAGCGAGAACTTCGGGACGGTGTAGCGGCCCATCGCGCGGCTGCGCAGGAAGATCTCCTCGCAGAGCCGCATCACCTCGTCCGGGTCGCGCCCCAGCGCCAGCGCCGCGCCCATGGCGGCGCCCGCACTGGTGCCGCCGACGCAGTCGAAGGCGATCCCCGCCTCGCCCAGCGCCTTCAGCGCGCCGAGATGCGCCGTCCCCTGCGCCCCGCCCCCCGACAGCACCAGCCCAAGGGCCGAGCCGTCGATGAAGCGCGCGACCCGCGCCACCGAGGCGGGATCGTCGAGCGCCAGGTGCAACGGCCGCGCCCCCGGGCGCCGGTCGAGCCAGCGCGCCGTGCCGGAGATCGCATCCTCCGCCCGCGCGCGCC
>NZ_PNOS01000062.1 GCF_002869745.1 Oceaniglobus roseus | reverse complement strand
GCGCGGGCGGCGATGGTGCTGGCGGCGCGCGGGGTCGCCGCGGCGCAGCGGGCGGTGCTGGAGCGGACCTGGGCGGCGGTAGAGGGCCTGCTGCCAGCCTCGTGATTTCCGTTGCAGTTCAAGGCTGCGCGGCGGTGCGCCGCCCTATGCTGCCCCGCGGCGGATGCGGTTCGGGACAGGATGCTCGCCCTGTGGTAGAGTGCCCCGAGATCGGTCTGCTGGGGGGCACGCCATGGAATTCCTCGTCTACCGGAGCCGGGCCCGGGTCAGCCGCCATTCGCAGCCCTTCCACGACATCGTCGCGCGGTCGCAGGCGGACAACCCGCCGCTCGGGATCACCGGTTTCCTCCATGCCGAGGCGGGCTGTTTCCTGCAGTACATCGAAGGTCCGGCCGGGTCGCTGCGCGCGCTCTATGTCCGGATCCGGCGCGATCCGCGGCACACGGGCCCGGAGGTGCTGTGCCACGGCGGGCTGGAGGCGCGGCGGTTCGACGGCTGGGCGATGGGCTGGTGTTCGTCCGAGGTGATGTCGTACCGCGCCTTCGCCGCGGCGATTCCCCGTGGCGGGGAGGCCAGCGAGGGTCGGCTGGCCATCGCCTTCCTCATGGCGGCGGGCCAGCGGATCGACCTCGGGCTGCTCGCCGCGCCGGAGTTCGGCTGAGCCGGGGCGCCTACAGCCCCGCGCCCTCGTCGAGGCCCAGCATCAGGTTCAGGTTCTGCACCGCCGCCCCCGAGGCGCCTTTCCCGAGGTTGTCGAGGATCGCCGACAGCACCAGCCGCCCCGAGGCGTCGTCGCCGAGGACGGCCAGCTCCATCCGGTTGGTGCCGTTCAGCTTGCGCGGATCCTCGCGCGCCACCTGCGCGTCCAGCGGCCGGACCGTGACGAAGCGGGCGCCCGCATAGTGCCGCGACAGGGCGTCATGCAGGGCGGCGCGGTCGGGACGGCCGGGCAGGGCGGCGGCGAAGAGCGGCACCTGCACCACCATGCCCTGCGCGAACTGGCCGACGGAGGGGGCGAAGATCGGGGTGGTCGAGAGACGCGCGTATTTCACGATCTCGGGCAGGTGCTTGTGGGTCTGGCCGGTGGCATAGACGAAGCTGCCGCTGGCCTGTCCGCTTTCGAACTCGGCGATCATCGACTTGCCGCCGCCGCTGTAGCCCGAGATGCCGAAGATCGACAGCGCCGCGTCGCCCGGCAGAAGGCCCGCGGCGGTGAGCGGCGCGAGAAGCGCGATGGCGCAGGTGGAGTAGCAGCCGGGGTTCGACACCCGCGGCGCGGCGGCGATCGCGTCGCGCCGGCCCGCCGCCAGCTCGGGGAAGCCGAAGGCCCAGGCATCGTCGGTGCGGTGCGCGGTCGAGGCGTCGATCAGCTTCGTGTTCAGCCCCTCGCACAGCGTCACCGCCTCGCGCGCGGCCTCGTCGGGCAGGCAGAGGATCGCGACGTCCGCCTCGGCAAAGGCGTCCTTCCGCGCCTCGGGGTCCTTGCGCCGCTCGGGCGCGACCGAGACGAGCGCGATGTCGTCGCGGCCCACAAGGCGGTCGCGGATCTGGAGTCCCGTGGTGCCTGCCTCGCCGTCGATGAAAACCTTAGCCGCCATGGCGCGTCCTTTCGCTGCTGCGCCCTTCGGGATAGCGGCAGAGCGCGCCCTTGCCAAGCCGGAGCGCCGGTGCCCGACCGCGGTTCGGGGCGAGGATCCGGTGCGGGACGCGACGCATGGGCTTCTTCCTTGTACAAATACTCGAATCCGCCGGTCCCCGCCCGCGGGCGGCCCGCAGCGGCGGGGGTGCTTGCCGAAGGGAAAGCACTTTGCCAGAAAGGGCGGCGCCCCTTGAAAGAAAGCCGTCATGGTCGACATCGCCACCCGAGTCTGGAACCACAAGTGGAAGATCGACCCGATCGTCCGGTCGCTGATCGACACGGATTTCTACAAGCTCCTGATGTGCCAGTCGGTGTTCCGCAACCACCCCGACACCGAGGTCACCTTCTCGCTCATCAACCGCACCACCTCGATCCGGCTGGCCGAGCTGATCGACGAGGGGGAGCTGCGGGAGCAGCTGGACCACATCCGCTCGCTCTCGCTGTCGCGCGGGGAGTCGACCTGGATGCGGGGCAACACCTTCTACGGCAAGCGGCAGATGTTCACGCCCGAGTTCATGGACTGGTTCGAGGCCCTGCGCCTGCCGCCCTACGAGCTGGAGAAGAAGGACGGCCAGTACGAACTGACCTTCCGCGGCAGATGGCCCGAGGTGATGCTCTGGGAGATCCCCGCGCTCGCCGTGCTGATGGAACTGCGCTCGCGCCGGGTGCTGGCGGGGATGGGGCGGTTCGAGCTGCAGGTGCTCTACGCCCGGGCGATGACGAAGCTCTGGGAGAAGGTCGAGCGGCTGCGCGAGGTGCCGGACCTGAGGCTCGCCGATTTCGGGACCCGGCGGCGGCACTCGTTCCTCTGGCAGGACTGGTGCGTGCAGGCGATGCAGGAGGGGCTGGGCGCCTCGTTCACCGGCACGTCGAACTGCCTGATCGCGATGAACCGTGACCTTGAGGCGATCGGTACCAATGCCCACGAGCTGCCCATGGTCTATTCCGCGCTCGCCCGGAGCGACGAGGAGCTGGCCCGCGCGCCCTACGAGGTGCTGGCCGACTGGCACGAGGAGCACGACGGCAACCTCAGGATCATCCTGCCCGACACCTACGGCACGCCCGGCTTCCTCGAGCGCGCGCCGGACTGGCTGGCCGGCTGGACCGGGATCCGCATCGACAGCGGCGATCCGGCGGAAGGGGCCGAGACGGCGATCCGCTGGTGGCAGGGCCGGGGCGAGGATCCGAGGACGAAACTCGTGATCTTCTCCGACGGGCTCGACGTCGAGAAGATCGTCCAGCTTTCGGCGCAGTTCCGGGGGCGGGTGCGGGTCTCCTTCGGCTGGGGGACGCTGCTGACCAACGACTTCCGCGGGCTGGTGCCGGGGGACGGGCTGGCGCCGTTCTCGCTGGTGTGCAAGGCGGTCAGCGCCGACGGGCGTCCCACGGTGAAGCTTTCGGACAACCCGGAGAAGGCGATGGGCCCGGCGGAGGAGGTCGCACGCTACAAGCGGGTGTTCGGCGTCGGCGAACAGCAGCGGCGCGCGGTCGTGGTGTGACGCAGGATGGGTGATATCACCCATCCTACGGTCCTGCCGGATCAGGACAGCCAGGCGCGGGCGAGGGTCACGGCGCGTTCCGCATAGATCCGCTGGCGGGGATCGCCGGGGGGGGTGCGGGGCACGATCCAGCCGGCCGAGGCGAGGGCGCGCAGCAGGGTGAACATCGGCAGGTCGGCGTGGCCGCGGCCGTAGCCGTCGCAGAGCGCGGCGGCGAGGTCGGCGCGGTGGGGCGTGCGCCAGTGCTGCACCATCGCCGTGCCGAGATCGTAGAGCCGGAAGCCGAAGCCGCTGTCGTCGAAGTCGATGAGAGACAGGCGTCCGTCGCGGTGCAGCACGTTCTCCTGCATCAGGTCGGCGTGGATCAGGCCGGTGTCCCGCGGGCGCGCCGACAGTTCGGCGCGCAGGGCATCGCGGGTCTCGCTCAGGAGCGCGGTTTCCGGCGCGCCGAGCGCAGGGTTGGTCCAGAAGCAGCCCCAGAGCGGCGTGGCGCCGGTGAGGCCGTCGAGATCCCAGCGGGGGCGCTCGAAGTCCGCGGGGAGGGTCAGGGCGTCGGTGGTGCGGTGGAGGTCCAGCAGAAGGCGGCCGAGCCTGTGGTAGAGGTCCGCCTGCGCCTCGGGCCTGCCATCGAAGGGAGCGTCGGCCAGGCCGATGGGCGGGGCGTCGATCCAGGTGACGAGGGAGGCGCGGGGGCCGAAGGCGGGTCGGGCGAGGATGTGGCCGTCATCGGTGCGCAGGGGGCGGGGGCAGGGGAAGTCCGCCTCGGCCAGCGCCTCGGTCCAGAGGAGTTCGGAGCGGATCGCGGCATCGGTCTGGTAGCCCGCGCGGTGCAGGCGCAGGGCGGCGGGGGTGCCGTCCGGCAGCGCCACGCGGAACACGGCGTTCTCGCGGTTGCGGATCAGCCGCGGTGCCGGTCCGCCGCCCCAGTGGCGCAGGGCGTTCACGGCGTGGGCGAGGGCTTCGTCGTCCGTCATGCCCCGGCCAGCACCTCGGCCAGGGTGGCGGTGGCGAGGTCGATCTCCCCGGGGCCGATCGGCATCGGCGGGCGCATCTTCAGGATGTTCATGTGCCGCCCGATGCGGCCGATCAGCACGCCGCGCTCCTTCATCTCCTCCGCGATCCGCGTTGCGAGTCCGGTCGCGGGCTGGCCGTCCTCCTCCAGCACGAGGCCGAAGAAGAGACCGTTGCCGCGGACCTCGGCGATGGCGGGGTGGTCCAGCCGCGCGAGGGCGTCGCGGTTGCGGGCGCCCATGGCGGCGGCATGGGGAATCAGGTTCTCGGCCTCGATCACGTCGAGCACGGCGTTGGCGGCGGCGGCGGAGACGGGATTGCCGCCGAAGGTGTTGAAGTAGCCGAAGGCGGAGCGGAAGGCGTGCATCGCGCCCTCGGTGGCGATGACGGCGGCGACCGGGTGACCGTTGCCCATGGGCTTGCCCATCGTCACCACGTCCGGCGCGATGCCGAGCCAGTCGTGTCCCCACCACTGGCCGATCCGCCCGAAGCCCGGCTGCACCTCGTCGCAGAGGATCAGCCCGCCCGCCCGGCGGATCTCGGCCGCGGCGGCATCGAAGAAGCCGGGCGCGACGTTCGGCAGGCCCTCGTTGGCGAAGATCGGGCAGAGCATCATGGCGGAGAAGCCGTGGGGCGTGGCCTGAAGCTCGGCGATGGCCTGCGCGACGCCTGCCGCGAATGCCTCGGGTGTCGTGGTGCTTTCCGGTGCCGCGACAAGCCGGACGTGGGGCGGGTAGCCGCCGATGGGCGGACGGCGGGTGGAGAGCTGCGCCGTGGCCGTGGTGTTGCCGTGGTAGGTGTTGTCGGTGGCGATGATCCCGGTCTTTCCCGTCACCGCCTGGGCCATCCTGAGCGCGACGTCGTTCGCCTCGGATCCCGTGCAGGTCAGGATGCCCTGGGTCAGCCCGTGGCCCATGGTGGCGGTGATCCGGTCGAGGAGGTCGAGGATCCCCTCGTGGAGGTAGCGGGTGTGGGTGTTGAGCGTCGCGGCCTGTTTCGCGATGGCCTCGGTCACGTGGGGATGGCAATGCCCGACATGGGGGACGTTGTTGTAGCAGTCGAGGTAGCGTCTGCCGTCGGCATCCCAGAGCCAGACGCCCTCGCCCCGGACGATGTGCAGCGGGCGGTCGTAGAAGGTCGGCACGTTGGTGCCGAGGCGGGCGCGGCGGCGGGCGATGAGATCGGTCATGGCGGCACTCTAGCGGAACCCGGCAAAGGGGGCAGCCCCCCCGGCACCCCCCGCCGGTGCTGCGCGGCCGCGGCGGTGAGATGGGGCGGGGGGGAGGGGGCGCTGCCCCCCGCCGCCTCCGGCGTCCCCCCGGGATATTTGGAAAGCAAAGATGGGATGTGGGCGCGAGCCCCGCCACGGAGGCGGCTAGTCCTCGGGCGAGACGGGGCCGCGGAGCGACTTGACGGCGCCGCGGACCTTCTTCTCCTTCAGGCGGCGCTTTTTCGCGCCGAGGGTCGGGCGGGTGGCGATCCGGCGTTTCGGCGGCTTCGCGGCCTCGGCCACCAGTTCGGCGAGGCGGATGCGCGCGATCTCGCGGTTGCGGGCCTGGCTGCGGGTCTCGTCGACCTGGAGGACCAGCGCGCCCTCGCGGGTCCAGCGGCGCCCGGCGAGGCGGCGCAGGCGAGTCTTGACCGGGGGCGGCAGGTTCGGCGAGCGCTCGGCCTCGAACCTCAGCTCGACGGCGGAGGAGACCTTGTTCACGTTCTGCCCGCCGGGGCCCGAGGCGCGCACGAACTGCTCGGTCATCTCCCAGTCCTCGAGGGTGATCTTGTCGGTGACTTTCAGCATGGCGGCGGGTCCGGGGGGCGGCAGGGCGGGATCGGGAGCGACGGAAAAGGGCCACCGGATGACGGTGGCCCCTCGAATGCTTGGAGATGGGTCCGGTTAGAGTGGATACCCAATCATGGATGTTCTGCCCTCAGGACTGCCCTTGGGCGACGGCCCCCATGACTGTTCCGACCTCGATCTCCTGGATCATTCTAGACACTGGACCACCTCCTTTCAAATGTTGCCGATAGGGGGAGGGTGGCATGGATCTGGTGTATGTCAAACTAAATCACGCAACCCTTGGGAGGAGCTGCTTCACGATGAGGCGAAACGGCACCAGAGCGATCAAGGCGAGGGCAAGTTTTACACACCAGTCGGCGACCGCCAGCGAGATCCAGAGCGGCAGCACGGGTCCGTGGCCGAGCAGCGGCACGCCGTCGTTCGCCCAGGCGACATCGTTGCCGGGTTCGACGAAGGCCAGGGCGGCGGAGAAGGCGACGCTGAAGAAGATCGTCGTGTCGAGCGCGGAGCCGACGAGGGTCGAGGCGAGGGGTGCCCGCCACCAGGCGCCGCGGCGCAGGGCGTTGAACACCGCGATGTCGACGAGCTGCGCGGTCAGGAAGGCGAGTCCCGATCCGGCCGCGATGCGCCAGGTCACGAGGGGGCCGAACTCGCCGGTGATCTGGGTGCCCACCAGCGAGCAGACGACGCCGGTCAGGAAGCCCGCGAAGACGACGCGGCGGGCGGTGGCGGCGCCGTAGACCCGGTTCATCACGTCCGTCACCAGGAAGGCGAAAGGATAGGTGAAGGCGCCGAGGGTCAGGAAATCGCCCCAGAGGAACTGCACGAGGATGTTGGAGGCCAGCACGATGGCGGCCATGGCGAGGATGCCGGGAAGGAGGCGGGTCATGGGGCGTGGTCCGTTTTGACAAGGGGTTCGGAGACTTGGTCCCCGCCGGGGGACGGGCGGCTGATACGCCTGGCGCGGACCGCGCGCAAGTCACTCCGTCACGCGGTACTCGACGAACTCGGTGTGCTGGAAGATCGAGAAGTTGTCGTCGGCGATCATCGTCAGGCGGATCGCGCCGGTGCCGTCGCGCCAGACGGCGAGCCCTTCGAGGTTGTCGTTGAAGAAGTTCGGCGAGGTGAAGAGCGTCTCCTCCGCGACCGGCCCTTCCGGCCCCAGCGTGAAGCGGCGCACGCGGCTGGCGAAGCCGAAGATGCCGTCGAACCGCCGTTCCAGCAGGTAGAGGCGGCCGTCGGGGCCGAAATCGGCACCCACGGGCAGGAAGCCGCCCTCCCGCGGGAGGGTGAAGGGCTTCGTCCAGCGGTTTCCGGCGAAGCGGTAGAGGGGGAAGGGGCGCGACGGCGCGCCCGAGCGTTCGGGCAGGGTATAGAGCGCGCCGTCCCGGTCGATGGCCAGGGCTTCGAGCGAGGAGTTGAGCTCCATGCCGCGGAAATCGGGGTGGGTGGGCAGCGCGGTGGCCGGGCCGCCGAACCGGTCGTAGCGCCAGACGCGGTGGCGGCCCTCGAAGGAGACGAAGATGCGGCCCGCGCCATCCACCGCCACGCCTTCGGAGTCCTGCCAGGGAAACTCGAGCTCGTGGCCGCGGGGATCGAGCAGGTGCGCCTCGCCGGTCAGAACCACGCCGGAGATGGCGACGCCCGCGCGCTGCAGACGCCCGCGGACGATCCAGCCGCGGTCCGACACGGCGACGAAGCCGGTCCCGTCGTCGTCGAGGTCGAGCGCCGAGAAGCCGCCGTGGTGGGGATCGTCCCCGCCCCAGCGGAAACGGTCAAGAAACTGCGCCCCCGCCGCGTGGGCGGACAGGGGCGCGAGCGTCAGGACGAGGAGCGCGAGAAGCCGGATCAGGGCGACAGCACCGCCTGGCACTGGCGCGGCAGGTCGGCCAGCGTCAGCTCGCGCTTCGGCTTCGGCTTGGGCGCGTTCGGATCGCGCGGCTTCGGCGGCGGCGGGTTCAGGATGTTGTTGACCCAGTCCTGCGCGTCGGCGCAGCCGTCGCCCGCGGGCTGCGGCGCCTGGGTCTCGCAGTTGGCGGCGCCGCGGGGGCATTTCAGGCGGACGTGGAAGTGGTAGTGGTGGCCGTACCAGGGACGGATCTTGTTCAGCCAGGACCGGTCGCCCTTCTCGTCCTTGCACATCTGCACCTTGGCGCCGGGGAAGATGAAGATCCGCGCCACCGCCGGATCCGAGGCGGCGGCCTTCAGCAGCTCGTGATGCGCGCGGGTCCAGTTGGAGTTGGTGAAGGCGCCGTTGGAGCGGCGCATGGAGATCGACGAGATCTTCTCGCGCTCGGCCCGCGAGAGGTTCATGTCCGTGGCCGGGCGCAGCCAGATGTCGGCGTCGAGGCCGATCTGGTGGCTGGCGTGGCCGCTGGCCATCGGTCCGCCCCGCGGCTGCGAGATGTCGCCGACGTAAAGCCCGTTCCAGCCGGGCAGCTGCGCCGCCTTGCGCGACAGCCGCTCGATATAGGCGATGGTGTCGGGGTGGCCCCAGTTGCGGTTGCGGCTGAGCCGCATCGCCTGCCAGGTCGGCCCCGTCTCGGGCAGCTGCGCGGCCCCGGCGAGGCAGCCCTTGGAATAGAAGCCGATCGGCGCGGGCGACTGGCGCGAGGCATAGTCCTCGGCCCCGAACAGCTGCTTGGCAATGGCGTTGCGCGAGACGATGTCGCCCGCGAACTCCGGGCTGGGCAGGGCGCTGCCCGGTCTGTCGCGCCCGCCGCAGGCGGCGAGGGCGCAGCACAGAAGCAGTGCCGCGATGGTCTTTGGTCCTGTCATGCTGCTCGATCTCCGTCGGGTTTTACCCAGACTAGCAGAAGGAGGCCCAGTCCGAAAAGGGCGATCAGGGGAGAAACCCCGATCTGCTGGCTGCCGCTCAGCCAGGTGACCGCGCCGATCAGCAGCGGCGCCATGAAAGAGGTCGCCTTGCCCGCCAGCGCATAGAGCCCGAACGCCTCGGTCATGCGGGCGGGGTTGGCCTGGTGAACCAGCATCGTGCGGCTTGCCGACTGGAGCGCGCCGCCCGCCGCGCCGATGCCGATGCCGACGAGGTAGAAGGCGATGTCCGGCAGGTTCGATCCCGGCGCCACGCTGATCCCGAGGATCGAATCCGGGGTCAGGGTGACGACGGAGATGGCCATGGCCGTCAGCACCAGGATGCAGGTGGTGATGACGGGCTTCGGGCCGAAGGCGCTGTCGGCCCGCCCGCCGAGCCAGGCGAAGAGCGCCCCCGCGATGATGGCGAGGATGCCGAAGATGCCGGTGTCCACCACGCTCCAGCCCATGACGCCGGCCGCGTAGATGCCGCCGAAGGTGTAGATGCCGTTCAGCGCGTCGCGGTAGAACATCGAGGACAGCAGGTAGGTGAAGAGGCTGGGCGTCCGCGGCAGCGCGCGCAGGGTGGTGCCGAGGCCCTTCAGCGCCAGGCCGACCGCGCCGGGGGGCGGCGGGGCGGGGCGCGGCTCCTTCACCCAGAGGAAGAAGGGCACCATGAACACCGCGTACCAGAGCGCGGTGAGCGGCCCGACGAAGCGCGTGCCCTCCCGCGTCTCGGGGTCGAGCCCGAAGGGCGGGGCGAGACCGACGAAGGTCGTCCCGGTCCGGCCGCTTTCGGCGAAGAACACCAGCATGATAACGAGCGAGATCAGCCCGCCGACATAGCCGAAGGCCCAGCCGTTGCCGGACAGGCGGCCCAGCCTCTCCTTCGGGCCGAGGTCGGGCAGCAGCGCGTTGGTGAAGATCGTCGCGAACTCCATGCCGATCAGGCCGACGGCGAAGAAGCACATGGTCAGCACCAGGTCGAAGTCGCCCGGCTCGGCGATCCAGAGGCCCGCCGCCCCGACGACATAGAGAACGGAGAACGCCCGGATCCAGGGCATCCGCCGGCCCGAGGTGTCGGCGATGGCCCCCAGCACCGGGGCCAGCAGGGCGATCAGCAGCCCCGCCGCGCCGATGCCGAAGCCCCAGGCCGATTGCGCCCGGGTGCCGCTGCCGAGGATCTCGTTCACGTAGGGGCCGAAGATGAAGGTCAGCAGCAGGGTGTTGTAGGGCTGCGAGGCCCAGTCGAAGAAGAACCAGCCCCAGATTCGCTTGCGGCTGCCGATCTCTGCCATGGGCCCCCCTCCGGTCGTCGCGCGGATCAAAGCGCCGGGACCGGTGGAATTGCAATGGCATGTCGCTGCACGGGGCCGGCCCTGTGGCGGACGGGTCGCAAGCCGCCCCTGGCCGCCCTCACGCCTCCGGTGGCCAGGGCCGCCGCGCCTCGGCCTCAGACCAGGCCTCGACCCAGGCGGGCAGGGCGGGGCTGCCGCCCTCGTGCCCCAGCGCCGCCGCCGCCCTTTCCATCGGGACGAGCCCGTTGCGGTCGGTCACGGCGGTGCGGATCAGCGCCTGGCTCGTCGCCTCGCCGCGTCGCCACATCGACTGCCCGATGTAGAGGAACCGCGCGTCCCAGCCGAGGATCCGGCTTCGCATTTCGACCCGGTCGAACATCCTGACCCGGCGGCGGTAGCGCACCGAGGATCCGGCGACGGTCCCGGTCCAGCCCTCGCGCTTCATCACGGGCACGATGCCGATGCGGCTGAACAGCCCCATCCGCCCCAGGTCGTACAGCGTCAGGGTGCGCCCGTTGTTCAGTTCCATCCAGATGTCGATGTCGTGGGGCCAGCAGACGTGGTGCGACACGTGGGTCTCCAGCAGTCCGAGCCGCGGTGCGTTGCGGTGGACCAGCAGTTCCTTGGCCAGGCGGATCACGGGATACATCGGCGGCGCTCCTTCTTCTCGCCCGCGGTCTCGCCGCCACGGGCGGAGCGGTCAAAGGCGACGTCGCGGCACTTCGGCCCCGCCCGCTTCCCTTGCGCAAACGCACCGCGCCCACTAGGTCTGTGCCGACCTGAAATCCAGATGCACGGACGGCCCATGACCTCGCTCTTCCAAATCCTGATGCTGATCCTGAATGTCGTCTGGTTCATCATGATCGCCCACATCATCATGTCCTGGCTGATCAACTTCCAGGTGCTGAACATGCGCCAGCCGCTGGTCGGGCAGCTCTGGTACGGTCTGAACCGCATGGTCGAGCCGATCTACGGCCCGATCCGCCGCATCCTGCCGCCGATGGGCGGGCTCGACCTTGCGCCGCTGGTGGCGCTGATCGCGCTCTACGCGATCCGGATCATCCTGATCAACAACGCCGCCGCCTTCTACTGAACCGGCGTCACGCCCCCTTTTTCCTGCCGGGTGCCCCTGCGGGGGCCATCAGGTGCGCCACGCCTGCCGCGGCTCGACCCTTCCGTGGCGCGCCCGCGGCGGCAGCCGACCCTTGTTCACCGAATCTTCATGTGGGACAAGGACGCTCGAGAGCATTCGCATAAAAACCAGCAGGCCCATGCCCGACGCCACCGCGCTTCTGTCGTCCGTGTTCGGATTCTCCGCCTTCCGCCCCGGCCAGGCCGAGATCGTGGAGGCGGTGACGGAAGGGCAGAACGTGCTCGCCATCATGCCCACCGGCGGGGGCAAGTCGCTGTGCTTCCAGCTGCCCGCCCTCTGCCGCGAGGGCGTGACCGTCGTCATCTCGCCGCTCATCGCGCTGATGCGCGACCAGGTGCGCGGTTTACGCGAGGCGGGGGTGGAGGCCGGCGCCCTGACCTCCGGCAACACCGAGGCCGAGACCGCCGAGGTGTTCGAGGCGCTGGAGCAGGGGCGGATGAAGCTTCTCTACATGGCGCCCGAACGGCTGGCCGCGGGCGGGACCGAGCGGATGCTGAAACGCATCGGCGTCACGATGATCGCCGTGGACGAGGCGCATTGCGTCAGCCAGTGGGGCCACGACTTCCGCCCCGACTACCTGCGGATCGGCAGCCTGCGGGACGCGCTGGGCGTCCCCCTCGCCGCCTTCACCGCGACGGCGGACGAGGAGACGCGGGAAGAGATCGTCGAGCGGCTGTTCGCGGGCCGTGCGCCGAGGCTGTTCCTCGGCGGCTTCGACCGGCCGAACATCCACCTGGCCTTCGCGCCGAAGGACGGGCCGCGCCGGCAGATCCTGGCCTATGCCGCCGCCCGCAAGGGACAGTCCGGCATCGTCTACTGCTCGTCGCGGGCGAAGACGGTGGATCTTGCCGCCGCGCTGAGGGCCGAGGGGCATTCCGCCTGCCATTACCACGGCGCCATGGACGCCGAGGAGCGGCGCGAGGTCGAGCGGAGGTTTTCCCAGGAGGACGGGCTGATCGTCACCGCCACCGTCGCCTTCGGCATGGGGGTCGACAAGCCCGACATCCGCTGGGTCGCCCATGCCGACCTGCCGAAGTCGATCGAGAGCTATTACCAGGAGATCGGCCGCGCGGGCCGCGACGGCGCCCCGGCCGAGACGCTGACGCTCTACGGTCCCGACGACATCCGCCTGCGCCGCACCCAGATCGACGAGGGGCTGGCGCCCCCCGAGCGCAAGCAGGCCGACCACGGGCGGCTGAACGCATTGCTGGGACTGGCCGAGGCGCTGGGCTGCCGCCGCCGCCAGCTGCTCGCCTACTTCGGCGAGGTCTCGCAGCCCTGCGGCAACTGCGACCTCTGCGACACGCCGCCCGAGCTGTTCGACGGCACCACCGCCGTGCGCATGGGCCTCTCGGCGATCCTGAGGACCGGCGAAAGCTTCGGGGCGGGGCACCTGATCGACATCGTCATGGGCAACGCCACGGACAAGGTGACGCAGCGGGGCCACGAGCGGCTGCCGACCTTCGGGGTCGGCCGCGACTATTCGAAGTCCCAGTGGCAGGCGATCTTCCGGCAGATGATGGGCCGCGACCTGATCCGCCCCGACCCGGAACGCCACGGCGCGCTCCGGATGACCGAGGCCGCGCGCCCGATCCTCAGGGGCGAGGAAAGCGTCGAGCTGCGCCGCGACGTGATCCGCGCCGCCCAGTCCGCGCGCCCCACTGTCAAGGCGATGGTCAGCGACGAGGACGCGCCGCTCCTGTCGGCGCTGAAGGCCCGCCGCCGCGCCTTCGCCGAGGATCAGCGCGTGCCGGCCTATGTCATCTTTCCCGACCGCACCCTGATCGAGATGGCCGAGCGGCGGCCGGTGACGCTGGACCAGATGGCCGGGATCGGCGGCGTCGGCGCGACCAAGCTGCAACGCTACGGCGCGGCGTTTCTCGAGGTCATCACCGGCGCGCCGCCCCCCGCCCAGCATCCGCAGCGCCAGAGGCTCGCGGGGCGCGAGGCGGGCACGGTCTTCGACCGGCTGAGCGAGATCCAGCTGGAGCTGTCGCGCGGGCCGGACGGCACGGGCAAGTACCTGTCCTGCCCCCACAGCACCCTGCGCTGGATCGCCGAGCGGCGGCCTGCGACGCTGGATGAGCTGGAACGCGCGCCGGGCATGGGGGCGCAGAAGGCGGAGCGGTTCGGCCCCGCCTTCATGGAAGCCCTGCACGAGGCCTGATCCCGCGGCGCGGCGGCGCTTGAGCCTGCCGTCCCGCCTGCTATGTCGCGGCGGGGACGGAAAGGGGACATGCCGATGCTCGTGGTGATTTCGCCGGCCAAGACGCTCGACTGGCAGGAGACGGGGGTGGAGACGACCACGCCCGCCTTCCTGAAGGACGCCGCGCGGCTGGCGGGCCATGCCCGCGCGCTGACGCTGACCCGGCTGAAGGCGCTGATGGACCTGTCGGACGACCTGGCCCGGTTGAACCGCGACCGCTTCCGCGCCTACGCCGACGACCCGGCGCCCGAGTCCCTGCGCCCCGCCGCGCTGGCCTTCGCGGGCGACACATATCGCGGGCTCGAGGCACGGACGCTGGAGGCGGAGGCGCTGGACTGGGCGCAGGACCACCTGCGGATCCTCTCTGGCCTCTACGGCCTGTTGCGCCCGAAGGACGGGATCCAGCCCTATCGGCTGGAGATGGGCAGCCGCCTCAAGACGCGCCGGGGCGAGACGCTGTACGACTACTGGGGCACGACCCTGTCGAAGGCGCTGAACGCGCAGGCCGAGGCGGTGGGCACCGGCGTGCTGGTGAACTGCGCGAGCCAGGAATATTTCGGCGCGGTGGATCCGAAGGCGCTGAAGCTCCGCGTCATCACCCCGCAATTCATGGAGGTGAAGCACGGCCGCGCCCGCACCGTCAGCTTCTTCGCCAAGGCGGCCCGCGGCGCCATGGCCCGCTTCGTCGTCGAGCATCGCCTGACCGACCCCGATGCGCTGACCGGCTTCACCACCGGCGGTTATGCCTTCGATCCCGAGGCGTCGACGCCCGACCGCCCGGTGTTCCTGCGGAACTATCCCGAGGGGTGAGCGGTCCGGTCCGGTTGCTCTGCCGTCCCTGGCCCTGACCGGCAGAGTTTCTCCCGCAGGGCGCACCACGGCGCCCGCGCCGCGGAACGTGCCCGCTTCGGGCCGGGACGGGCCGTCCGCGACCTATCCCTCCAGCCTCGACTCCTCCTTCTCCTGCGCGGGCCCTCCTTCCGGCACGCAACCCGCCGCGCCGGCCGGGCCCAACCGGGCACGGGTCGCCTCGATCACCGCGACGAGGTCGGCCTTGGCGAGGGGCTTCGTCATGTGGCTGTCCATGCCGGTCGCCAGGATCTCCTCGGCGTCGCCGTGCAGCGCATGGGCGGTCATCGCGTGGATCGGCACCCGGGGCAGGCCGCTTTCGGCCTCGAAGGCGCGGATGCGGCGGGTGGCCTCGCGGCCGTCCATGCCGGGCATGGAAATGTCCATGAAGATCACGTCCGGCGGTTCGGCCCGGTAGAGATCGACCGCCTCCGCCCCGTTCCCGGCGACCCGGAGTGCGATCCCCGCGTCCTTGAGCATCCGGCTGAAGACCAGCCGGTTCGTCTTGTTGTCCTCGGCGGCCAGCACGCGGACGATGCGCCGCTCCCCGCCAGCGGTCCCGTCCCCGGCGGACGGAGTGGCGGGCGCGGTGGGCGACGCGCCGGGACGGTCCCGCACCCCCTCCTGCGACGGCTGCCGTTCGGCTGCGGCCAGCGCCTCGGCCAGGGCGCGGCGGGAGACCGGCAGGGACAGGGCGGCGCCAT
>NZ_PNOS01000061.1 GCF_002869745.1 Oceaniglobus roseus | reverse complement strand
ACGCGGGGGTCCACGGGCCCGCCCAGCCGCGCCACGTCGCTTGCCGCCCGGGTCGCGCCAAGGGTGCGGCGGGCGTGCTCCTCCCGCCCCGGCCGGCACAGCGCCACGGCGACATGCCCCGCAAGGCCCCGCGCCACCGCCGCGCCGATGGCCCCGTAGCCCAGGATCAGGATGTTCATCGTCGCGCCTCCTCCGCTGCCCCGGGCAAGGGACTTTCACCCCTGCCCCTTTTCCGGTTTACTCCGTCCAAACGCAAAGGACAGACCCCCGTGACAGACGAACCCGCCAGTGCCCCGCGCCGTCCCCTGACCCTGCGCGACGTCTCGGACGAGTCCGGGGTCAGCGAGATGACGGTGAGCCGGGTGCTGCGCAACCGCGGCGACGTCAGCGAGGCGACGCGCAACAAGGTGCTGGAGGCGGCGAAGCGGCTCGGCTACGTGCCGAACAAGATCGCCGGCGCGCTGGCCTCGTCCCGGGTGAACCTGGTGGCGGTCATCATCCCCTCGATGTCGAACATGGTCTTTCCCGAGGTGATGACCGGGATCACCCAGGTGCTGGACCGGACCGACCTGCAGCCGGTGGTCGGCATCACCAACTACCAGCCCGACCGGGAAGAGGACGTGCTGTACGAAATGCTGTCCTGGCGGCCCTCGGGCGTCATCATCGCGGGGCTCGAACATTCCGACGCCTCCCGCGCGATGCTCAGGGCCAGTGGCATCCCGGTGGTCGAGATCATGGACGTCGACGGCGAGGCGGTGGATGCCGTCGTCGGCATCTCGCACCGCCGGGCGGGCCGGGAAATGGCCAAGGCGATCGTGAAGCAGGGGTTCGAGCGGATCGGCTTCCTCGGCACCAAGATGCCCATGGACCACCGCGCGCGGAAGAGGTTCGAGGGGTTCACCGAGGCGCTGGCGAAGACCGGGCTCGAGGTGGTCGAGCAGGAATTCTACTCCGGCGGCTCGGCGCTGGTGAAGGGGCGCGAGATGACCGAGGCGATCCTGACGCGGGATCCCGACCTCGATTTCCTCTACTATTCCAACGACATGATCGGGGCCGGCGGGCTTCTTTGGTGCCTCGAGAAGGGGATCGACGTGCCGGGCAGGATCGGCATGGCGGGCTTCAACGGGGTGGAGTTCCTGAAGGGCCTGCCGAAACGGCTCGCCACCATGGACGCCGAGCGGATCGAGATCGGCCGCGCCGCCGCGCAGATCGTCGCCGACCGCGCCTCGGGCGCCGTGACCGAGACCGGCCAGCGGATCGAGCTGGAGCCGCGGCTCCAGGTCGGCGACACCCTGCGCCGCTACAAGCCCTGAGGACCGCGCGCCGGCCGATCACGCTTTTCTCAGGCGGCGCTTTCGCCCCGGCATGCTAGCCTTCCCCGGCACCACAGGGAGGGCACCATGGACCGCAGGAAGGCCAGCGACTTTCACCCCCGCATCCTCGAGATGTTCGACGGCTACGTGCACGGGCACATGTCGAAACGCGACTTCCTGGCGGGCGCCGGGAAATACGCCGCCGCCGGCGTCACCGGCGCGATGATCCTGGAACAGCTCGCGCCGAACTACGCCTGGGCGCAGCAGGTCGCCCCCGACGATCCGGCGATCGAGACGATGACGGCCGAGTACGACAGTCCCGAGGGGCACGGCCGGATGAAGGGTCTGATGGCGAAACCCGCAGGCGCGACCGGCAAGCTGCCGGCGGTGCTGGTGGTGCACGAGAACCGCGGCCTCAACCCCTATATCGAGGACGTGGTAAGGCGCACGGCCAAGGCGGGGTATCTCGCCTTCGGGCCGGACGGGTTGACGCCGCTCGGCGGCTATCCCGGAACCGACGACAAGGGGCGCGAGATGCAGGCCTCGATGGACGGGGCGAAGCTGATGGCCGATTTCTTCGCCGCCTTCGAGTACCTTCGGAACCACGAGGGCAGCACCGGCAAGGTCGGGGCGGTGGGCTTCTGCTACGGCGGCGGGGTCTGCAACGCGCTGGCGGTGGCCTATCCCGAGATGGCGGCCTCGGTCCCCTTCTACGGCCGACAGCCCGACGCGGCCGACGTGCCGTCGATCCAGGCGCCGCTGCTGCTGCACTACGCCGGCCTCGACGAGCGGATCAACGCGGGCTGGCCCGCCTACAAGGCAGCGCTGGACGCGGCGGGCAAGACTTACGAGGCGTACATCTACGAGGGCGTGAACCACGGCTTCCACAACGACACCACGCCGCGCTACGACGAGGCGGCGGCGACGCTGGCGTGGCAGCGGACGCTGGACTGGTTCGGCAAGTACCTGACCTGAGGCGACGACCCCTCGAGCCTTGGCGAGGCGGACCACGGCCCGCCGCGTCCGGCCCCCCGCATCTCAGAGGCGCGAGAGCAGCTCGGCCTTCTTCGCCGAGAACTCCTCGTCGCTGAGGATGCCCCGGTCGCGCAGGTCGGCCAGACGCTCGATCCGCGAGAAGATCTGGTCGTCGCTGAGCGCACCGTGGGCCGAGGACGCAGGCGGCTCGGGCGGCGTAGCTGGAGTGGCAGCAGCGCCCTGCGGATCCGGCTGCGGCGCCTCCGCCACACGCTCCGGCACTTTGCCCGGCATCGCGGCACCCTGCATCGCATCGTGGGGCGGAGGGGCGTCGCCGGTGTCGTGCGGCACGACTGGCAGCTCCGACAGGCGCACCAGTCCGTGCTGGCTGGTGAAGCTCAGGGACTGTCCGCCGCCCTGGGCCTGGCCGAACCCGCCGATCCGGTGATCGCCGCTGTCGTAGATCGTGAGGCGGCCGTTCACCGAGACCGCCAGACGCCGCTTCTCCGGGAAATACGCATACCGCATATCGTTCTGCGACCCTTCCGAGGCGGGCTGCCCGAGGTCTTCGGGCCAGCAGCTGCCGGGATCGTGGACGAACAGGCTCGACTGACCCGAAGCACCCGAGCCCTGGGACTGGTAGTGCTTGCCCGAGGAGTGGCCCTGGCTCTGGGTCTGTCCACGGCCGGGCGCGAACGCTAAAGCGCCGCTCAGGCCTTGGGACAGATCGCTGCACAGCGCGTCGACCCTCGCTTTCAGGGCGTTGTTGAACATGTCGCCCACCATGGTCATGCCGCCCTGGGACCACTGCCCCATGCCGCCGAACTCGGGATGGTCGAACTGGGCCTGGGTGCCGCCGCCCCGGTACAGCGCCTCCAGCATGGCCGTGACGGCCTCGGGGCCGAAGCCGTGGCGGGCCGCGGTCTCTTCCACCAGGCGCTTCCCCTCGGGGGTCAGTGTGCTCATGGCGCGCGTTCCCTGAAACGACGGAGCCGCTGCCAACCGATGGGCAGCGGCTCGGGGTCAATTCCGCGATGCGGGCGAAGTTCCGACAGGGCCGGGCGGGCGGGCGTCGCGCGGCAGCGCGCGGTCGCCCCGCCCGGGCCGCCTCACTGCGGCTGCTTCGCGGTGCGCAGGTAGGGCAGCTTCCTGTCGAACCCGCCGAACTTCGAGTTGCCCTCCTCGTCCGTCACTCCTGCGGTCAGGATCACGTCGTCGCCCATCTTCCAGCCCGCGGGCGTCGCCACCTTGTGCTGCGCGGTCAGGCGGATCGAATCGAGCGCGCGCAGGATCTCGTCGAAGTTGCGCCCCGTCGTCATCGGGTAGGTCAGCGACAGCTTCACCTTCTTGTCCGGCCCGATGATGAACACCGTGCGCACCGTCTGGTTGTCGGCGGGCGTGCGCTTGCCCGGCTCGCCCGAGGCCTCGGCGGGCAGCATGTCGTAGAGCTTGGCGATCTTCATCTCGGGATCGCCGATCATCGGATAGCGCACGTCGTTGCCGGTCAGCGCCTTGATGTCGGACTTCCACTTGTGGTGATCCTCCACCGGGTCGACCGAGATGCCGATGATCTTGGCGTCGCGCTTGGCGAACTCCTCGGCCATGCCCGCCATCATGCCCAGCTCGGTGGTGCAGACCGGGGTGAAGTCCTTCGGGTGCGAGAACAGGATCGCGTAGCCGTCGCCGATCCAGTCGTGGAAATGGATCTCGCCCTCGGTCGTGTCGGCGGTGAAGTCGGGGGCGGTGTCGTTGATGCGCAGGGCCATGTCGGTCTCCTCCTGAAGGTTCCGTTGCGACAGAGATAGGCGCCCGGCGCGCCGCCGTGAAGCACCTTGCGCGCGGAAAGGACATCCGTTTGCCACAGCCCCGGCGGGCCGGACGCCGGTTTCCGACGCCGCGCTGCCGGTGGAACGGCCCGGCTCGGCCCGACTCAGCCCGCAACCGCCGAGAGGCCGAGCAGCGCGCCGTAGAGCATGAAGCACACCGCCAGCCCGCGCCGCACCAGCCGGTTCAGCACCGCCGCCATGGCCAGACGGCCGAGCAGCGCGCCGAGGGTCGTGAAGCCGGTGTAGCTGAGGGCGGTGAGGCTCAGCGCCGTGGGGGCGATCACCCACATCTGGCTCCAGACCGGCACGCCCGGCTCGACGAACTGGGTGAAGGCGGCGAGGTAGCCCGCGACCGATTTCGCATTCACCGTGGCGATCAGGAAGGCCCGGCCGTAGATCGACCGCCCGCTGACCTCCCGCGCCACGGCCGGTTTCCCCGCCGCGCGCCAGCTGCGCACCCCGAGCCCGATCAGCACCGCGGCGCCCACCAGCTTGGCCCAGAAGAACGCCGTCGGCGCGGTGGCGAGCAGCGCCGCCACCCCAGCCGCCGATAGCGTCAGGAACAGCGCCGCCTGGGTCAGGATGCCGAGCACGCCCCAGAGCGCCCGGGGCAACCCGAAGGCCATGCCGTTGGCGATGCAGTTGACGGCGTTCGGCCCCGGCGTGGTGACGAAGAGCGCCCAGAAGCCCGCGAAGACGAGCCAGGCGTGGACGCTCACGTCCGGGCGGCCGCGAAGGTCCGTGCCAGGATCTCTTCCAGCGCCTCGGCGTCCGCGGTCGTGAAGGCGTCGGGCCGGTCGCTGTCGATGTCGAAGACGGCGATCAGCCGGCCGCTGCCGTCGCGCACAGGGATCACCAGCTCCGAGCGCGTGGAGGAGGCGCAGGCGATGTGGCCGGGGAAGGCGTCGACATCCGGCACCAGCTGGGTCTGCCCGCTCCGCGCCGCGGCACCGCAGACGCCGCGGGAGAAGGGGATAACCAGGCAGCCGTGGCCGCCCTGGTAGGGGCCGATCTTCAGCATCTCCGGCGCCGTGACCCGGTAGAAGCCGGTCCAGTCGAAGCGGTCGTCGGCATGGTGCACCTCGCAGGCGACGGTGGCCATGAGCGCCACGGCGTCGGTTTCACCCTCGGTCAGGCTGGCGATGGTTTTCGAGAGCGTCGGGTAGTCAACGGTCATGGTCGGTCCTGATGGCTGGCGGAGGAGGGGGCTGCCCGCCCCCACGGCGCCTGCGGCGCCTCCCCCGGGGATATTTGGGAAGCAAAGATGGATCAGTCGCGTTCGATGGCGATGGCCGTGCCCTCGCCGCCGCCGATGCAGATGGCGGCGATGCCGCGCTTCAGGCCGCGGGCCTCGAGCGCGTGCAGGAGCGTCGTGACGATCCGCGCGCCCGAGGCGCCGATGGGATGGCCGAGGGCGCAGGCCCCGCCGTTCACGTTGACCACGTCGCGGGGCAGGTCCATCTCGCGCATGAAGGCCATGGGGACGACGGCGAAGGCCTCGTTCACCTCCCAGAGGTCGACGTCGGCGGCGCGCCAGCCGAGCCGGTCGAGAAGTTTCCGCGCCGCCGGCACCGGCGCCGTGGTGAACCAGCCCGGCGCCTGGGCGTGGGTGGCGTGGCCGCGGATCACGGCGCGGCGGGGGAGGCGTTCGGCCGCCACCCCGGTGGCCAGCACCAGCGCCGCGGCGCCGTCGGAGATGGAGGAGGCGTTGGCCGCGGTCACGGTGCCGCCCTCGCGGAACGCGGGCTTCAGGTTCGGGATGCGGTCGGGGCGGGCCTTGCCGGGCTGTTCGTCCTCGTCCACCGTCACGGCACCGCCGCGCCCCGCCACCTCGACCGGCACAATCTCGGCCGCGAAGGCGCCGGAGGCCCCGGCGGCCAGCGCCCGTTCCAGCGACGCGATGGCATAGTCGTCCTGCATCGCGCGGCTGAACTGGAAGGCCTCGGCGCAGTCCTCGGCGAAGGTGCCCATGAGGCGGCCCTTGTCGTAGGCGTCCTCGAGCCCGTCGAGGAACATCGAATCGATCACCTGGCCGTGGCCGATCCGCGCCCCGCCGCGCATCTTGGGCAGGAGGTACGGCGCGTTCGACATGCTTTCCATGCCACCCGCGACGATCACCCCCGCCTGCCCGAGGGCCAGCCGGTCGAAGGCCTGCATCGCCGCCTGCATCCCCGAGCCGCACATCTTGTTCACCGTCGTCGCCGGCACCTCCTCGCCCAGGCCCGCGGCGAAGCCCGCCTGGCGCGCGGGCGCCTGGCCGAGGCCCGCGGGCAGGACGCAGCCCATTACCACCTCGTCCACCGCCGGGCGCCCGGCATCGTCGAGCGCGGCGGCGATCGCCGCACCGCCGAGCGCGGGCGCCGCCAGCGGCGACAGCGCCCCCTGGAAGCCGCCCATGGCGGTGCGGCGGGCGGCGGCGATCACGACCTCGGTCATCGGGGGCTCCTTCGGAGGTTTCGGCGTTCTGGCGACGGTTAGGGAAAGGTAAGGACTTCGCGGCTACTGATTTCCGCAAGGTGCCGAGAGGAGCTTCGGAATGCAACTGGACACGGCGATGATCGACGGCACGATGGTGGTCACGGTGCGCGAGGACCGGATGGATGCGGCCGTCGCCATCGACTTCAAGGAACGGATGCGCGACGTGACCCTCGATGCGCCGGGCCGGGTGATCCTGGATCTCGCCCAGGTGCGGTTCCTGGACAGCAGCGGCCTTGGCGCGATCATCGGCGCGATGAAGCAGCTCGGCAGCCGGCGGCGGCTGGAACTGGCGGGGCTGAAACCGCCGGTGGCCAAGGTGTTCCGCCTGACCCGGATCGACACGATCTTCGTGATCCACAACGATGTCGCGGCCGCCCTGACCGAGGACGGAAGCCGACCGCACGGCGGCACCGCCCATGCGTGTTGACCCCCACAAGCGGCCGCTGCCGGCCCGCCGCCCCGGCACGCGCGGCCGCTCGGTGGAGTTGCGGATGGTCTTCTCCTGCACGCCGCTGGGCGTGCGCGGCGCCCTCGCGCGCATCCTCGCCGGCCTCGGCGCGATGGAGCTTTCGGCGGACGACAGCAGCACGGTGGAGCTGGTGCTGGCGGAGGTGCTGAACAACGTCTCGGAACATGCCTATCGCGACGATCCCGAGGGCCTGATCGAGGTGCAGCTGACCCAGACCCGGGCGGGCCTGGGCTGCCGGGTGATCGACAGCGGCCATGCCCTGCCCGGGTGCCGCCTCCCGCCCCTGCGCGTGCCCGATCCGGACCGGCCGCTCTGCGACCAGCCCGAGGGGGGCTTCGGCTGGTACCTGATCCACCGGCTGACCCGCGATCTGGCCTATCTCCGGGACGGCGGGCGCAACATCCTGAGCTTCCGCATCGACGTCGACCAGTCCCTGCGCCGCAACTGAGCGGACCCGGCCGCGCGCGCCGCGGTCCGACGGCCGCCGCTTCCGCGGGGCAGCCGCAATCGCGCGCTTGCGCGGAGCCCCGGGACGGCCCGGCACCGAGTGACGGAACCTCGCCGCACCCCGTCGGCCGTTCGCTCTCACCTGTCCCGGGACGCCGCCTGCCGGAAGACGGATCGCCGCCCTCCCCTCCGGCCCAGGGAGGGACGGCGCAGGGGATTACACCGTGGGTTGAGCGGGGGTCCGCGAAAGCCGCAAGAATGCCCCGCTTCCCCCCCACCGCGAACAGGAGTCCGGGGGAAAAGGAGGCTGTAGCTGCTTTGAAGCTTCACCCGGCGCCGCGACCAACAGCCCCCACCCAGTCCGCGGCGCCGGGACACGCCTTCCCCCGATCACCGATGACGGCGCCGCGCCTGCTTCCCCGTCGGCCCCGCGCCTTCGCCATTGCATCCGCCACCCGAGCCCCTAGGGTAGCCCGCGACAGCCAGCGGAGACCCAAGATGCGCGATTTCCACCTGCCCGGCCGGTCGGCCGTCTATGCCGAGAACGGGATCTGCGCGACGTCGCATCCGCTGGCCGCGAAGGTCGCCGTCCAGATCCTCGAAGCCGGGGGCAACGCCGTGGACGCCGCCATTGCCGGGGCCGTGCTGCTGGGCATCTGCGAGCCGCAGATGACCGGGATCGGCGGCGACTGCTTCGTGCTGTTTTCGCTCCCCGGGAGCGACGAGGTCCGGGCGCTGAACGGCTCGGGCCGGGCGCCCGCGGGCCTGTCGGCGGCGGCGCTGCGCGACAGGGGGCATCAGAGCATCCCGCTGACCTCGGCCCATGCGGTGACGGTGCCGGGCGCCATCGACGCCTTCTGCAGGCTGTCGAAGGACTGGGGGAAGATGGGGCTGGCGGGAAGCCTCGCCCCCGCCGTGCATTATGCCGAGGCGGGCGTGCCCGTCGCGCCGCGGGTCGCCGCGGACTGGGCGCAGGCGGTGGACACGTTGCAGGGTCCGGCGCGCGCAGCCTACCTGCTGGACGGCCGGGCGCCCAAGGCGGGGCAAACCTTCCGCGCCCCCGGCCAGGCCGAGGTGCTGCGCCGCATCGCGACCGAGGGGCGCGACGCCTTCTACGAGGGCGAGATCGCCGAGGACATGGTCGCCGCGCTGCGTGCCGCGGGGGGCAGCCACACGCTGGAGGATTTCGCCGCCACCGCCTGCGACTATACCGAGCCGGTGTCGGGCCATTACAAGGGGATCGAGCTGGTCGAGCATCCGCCGAACGGCCAGGGGGCGACGGCGGTGCTGCTGGCCAACATCCTGTCGCACTTCGACATCGCGGCGATGGATCCGTTCGGCACCGATCGCGCCCATATCGAGGCCGAGGCGTCGAAGCTGGCCTACGACGCGCGCAACCGCTTCCTGTGCGACCCCGACCACATGACGAAGCTCGACCACATGCTTTCGCCCGAGACGGCCCAGAAGCTGGCCGCGCTGATCGACCCGAAGCGGGCCTCGGCCCATGTCGCCGAGCTGACCGAGTCGGTGCACAGGGACACGATCTACATCACCGTGGTCGACAAGGACCGGATGGCCGTCTCGCTGATCTACTCGGTGTTCCACAGCTTCGGGTCTGGCATCGCGTCCGGGAAGTTCGGCATCCTGTTCCAGAACCGGGGCGCGGGCTTCACCCTGGCCGAGGGGCATCCGAACGAGGCCGGAGGCGGCAAGCGGCCGATGCACACGATCATTCCGGGGATGCTGCGGCAGGAGGGCCGCGTCATCATGCCCTTCGGCGTGATGGGCGGGGCCTATCAGTCCTGCGGGCATGTCCGGTTCCTGAGCAACATGACGGACTTCGGAATGGACCCGCAAAGCGCTATCGACGCCCCCCGCGCCTTCGCGGACGCGGGCGAGCTGAGGGTCGAGCGCGGCTACCGCGATGCCGTGCGCCGCGAGCTGGCGGAGATGGGGCACAAGGTGGTCATCCCCGAGACCGCCATCGGCGGGGCGCAGGCGATCCGCATCCACGACAGCGGCGTGCTGGAAGGCGCGTCGGACCCCCGCAAGGACGGCTGCGCCCTGGGCTATTGAGGCCCGTTCAAGGAAAGGAAACAGGAATGCCGATCACCCCCGTGTCCGAAATGGTGAAGCGCGCCAAGGCCGAGATCACGACGCTGTCGGTGGAGGACGCGCAGTCCCGCGTCGCCGAGGGGACCGCGATGCTGGTCGACATCCGCGACCCGCGCGAGCTGGAGCGCGAGGGACGCGTGCCGGGCGCGATGCACGTTCCGCGCGGGATGCTGGAGTTCTGGGTCGATCCCGCCAGCCCCTACCACAAGCCCGCGCTGGCCACCGACAAGACGCTGATCCTGTTCTGCGCGGGCGCCGCACGCTCGGCCCTGTCGGCGCAGACGCTTCAGAACATGGGGATGGAGAACGTGGCCGAGCTTGAAGGGGGATTCAAGCACTGGAAGGAAAGCGGCGCCCCGGTCGAGGCCTAGTTCATCTGGATCTCGAGGGGATAGGCGCCATCGCGGAAATCGCCGAAAAGGTCGGGCAGATCGGGGTGATCCACCGGGCGCCCGGAATAGTCGGCCACCAGGTTCTGCTCGGACACATAGGCGACGTAATAGCTTTGATCGTTCTCGGCCAGGAGATGATAGAAGGGCTGATCCTTCGCGGGCCGGCTTTCTTCCGGGATCGCCTCGTACCACTCCTCGGTGTTGGCGAAGGTGGGGTCGACATCGAAGACCACACCGCGAAACGGATGCTTGCGATGACGGACAACCTGGCCCAGATGATATTTGGCTCGCGTCTTCAACATCGTGCGATCCCCCTCGAATGTGTTCATATTGTGGCAGGGGAGTGGCTGTCCATGCAAGCCACGGGACGTCGGAGAAACAGTCTGTGAGCGTGTTTCTTACAGTTGTCCAGGTCGTTGCCCCCGTTTTCCTGCTGGCCGCCATCGGGTTCGCCTGGGTGAAGCTCGGCTTCGAGTACCGGATCCAGTTCGTCACCCGCCTGGCGATGACGCTGTCGGTGCCCTGCCTGATCTTCACCGCCCTGATGCAGACGAAGATCGATCCCGCCGCCCTCGGCACCGTGTCGCTGGCCACCGTCGCGGCCTATGCCGCGGTGACGGTGGCGATGCTGGCGTTGCTGCTGGTGGCCGGGCTGGATCTGCGCACCTACCTCGCGCCGCTGGTCTTCGGCAACACCGGCAACGTCGGTCTGCCGCTCGCCCTCTTCGCCTTCGGGGACGAGGGACTGGGCTATGCCGTGGTGATCTTCGCGATCATGGCGATCTACTCGTTCACCGCCGGAATCTGGATCGTTTCGGGGGGTGGAAGCGTGGTAAAGGCGTTGAAAGAGCCGCTTTTGGCGGCAACGCTGCTGGGCGTGCTGTTCCTCGTCATGGGCTGGGAGACGCCGGCCTTCCTGACCAACACGCTGAAACTGATCGGCCAGATGGCGATCCCGCTCATGCTGATCACCCTCGGCGTGGCGGTCGCGCGGCTGAGGCCCGGACGCTTCGGACCGGCGATCGGGCTGTCGCTGTTCAAGGCGCTGGCCTGCGCCGGAATCGCCGTCGCCGCGGGCCGCTGGTTCGCCCTGCCCCCGGTGGCCTTCGCGGTCCTGGTGCTCCAGGTCTCGACCCCGGTGGCCGTGACCAGCTATCTCCTGGCCGAGAAATACGGGGCGGATTCGGATGCCGTGGCGGGGATGGTCGTGGTCTCGACCCTGATGGCGGTGGCCGCGCTGCCGGTCACACTCGCGTTTGTCATGTGAGACGACGGGAATTTGAGGTTCAACATTTGGCCTCAATCCGCTAAACTTTCCCAAAACAAAAGACAAATAGCGAGAGGCAGATGAGCAGACGTCTTCGCGCCCTGATTCTATTGCTGTTCGTGGCAAGCTGCGGCAGCCGCGATCATTCGGCGCCCCGCAACCTGGAAAACGCCTGCGCCATCGTGGCCGAGCGTCCGCATTACCTGACCGCCATGAAGCGCACCGAGCGGAAGTGGGGCATCCCCGTCGCCGTGCAGATGGCGACGATCTACCAGGAATCGAAGTTCATCGGCGACGCCCGCACTCCGCACAAGTACGCGCTCGGGATCATTCCCATGGGCCGACAGTCCTCGGCCTTCGGCTATTCCCAGGCGCTGGACGGCACCTGGGACGAGTACCGCGAGAAGGAGGGGCGCCGCCGCGCGAAGCGTGACGACATCGACGACGCGACCGATTTCATGGGCTGGTACATGCACGAAAGCTCGACCCGCCTCGGCATCCCGAAATGGGACGCGAAGAATCACTATCTCGCCTATCACGAGGGGCGCACCGGCTTTGCCCGGGCCAGCTACAACGGCAAGCCCTGGCTGCTCACCGTCTCGGACAAGGTGGCCGACCGCGCCGTGACCTACGACGCGCAGCTCCGGGCTTGCGGCAAGAACTGAACTCGCGGGCGGGGCTCAGCCCCGCCGCTTCGCCGTCTCCGCCGAGATGTTGAACAGCTGCGAGGGCAGGCTGCCGCCCGCCTTCAGATCGCCAAGCACCACGGTCGTCTTCGTGCCCGAGCCGTCGGTGATGACCCACTGGCGCAGCTGCACCGGGTTGTCGGTGAAGACGAGGTCGATCTTGCCGTATTCCGGATGCGCCGGATCCTGGGCGGTGACGATGGTCTTCGTCCCTTCCTCCCGGTGGCCCACCACCATGTTGCGCCGCCCGAGGTCGACGTTGCGCTCGAGGATGATGGACAGGGGCGTGCGGCTCAGCGGATACTGCTCGGGGCCGTTGGCGTTGGACTTCGCGTCGAACACGGCGACCGAGCCCGCGCCAACCACCACCAGCGACTTCTCGGGCGGGTTGTAGTCGAAGCGCATCTTGCCGGGGCGCGAGATGTAGATCTTGCCGGTCGAGATCGTGCCGTCGTCGTTGATCTGGGTGAAGTCCGACGTCGCGGTCTGCAACCCGTTCAGGTAGCGCGAGATCGTGTTCAGCGGGATCTTCGCCGCGAAGGCGGGCGAGGCCGCGGCCAGTACGGATGCGGCGGCGGTGCCTGCGATGAAAGTGCGTCGGGTCAGCATGTCGTCCTCATTTCGGCGGTTCGCCTTGGATATAGGCGCAGGGTCGGGCAGGTGCCACTGATAGGCAATAACAGGCCGGGGGGGCCTCGGGTTGCATCGGATGTCAACGAAGATCGCGGCGAGGATCGAAAGGAAGATTCCCGCGCCGGTTTGACATTGCCCGCCCGCTGCCCTTCCCTTGCGCCGCAGACCGCCCCTTCCGAAGGATACCGACTCCCGTGAACGACCCGGCCCCGCCTCCCCTGCCCCGGCTCTCGCTCACCCGCAGCCACGTCGCGCGGGTGCACCGCGAGATCGCCGACGGGATCCAGGAGCCCCGGCTGACCCTGCTCTCCGAGGCGGGGATGGAGCGTGCGGCGCAGAGCCTTGCCCGCTCCGCAGGCCGGGGGGACTTCTGGGTGTTCACCTACGGCTCGCTGATCTGGAAGCCCGCCTTCGACACGGTCGAGCGGCGGATCGGAATGGCACGCGGCTGGCGGCGGGCCTTCTGCCTCGACATGCACAGCTGGCGGGCGACGCCCGAGCAGCCGGGCCTGATGCTGGCGCTGACCGAGGGCGGCAGCTGCACCGGCGCCGTCTACCGGATGCCCGAGGGCGATCCGCTCGACCACATGCGCCGCCTGCTCGAGCGCGAGGTCGACCATGTCGAGGCGCTGCCCTGGATCCGCTGGCTGACGGTGGAGACCGCGGAGGGGCCGCTTCGGGCCCTGGCCTTCTACTGCACGCCGCTGGCGGGCAATGGCCTGATCCACCTGCCCCTGCCCCGGCAGACCGAGCGGCTGGCCCGGGCGGTCGGGCCGAAGGGCAGCTGCGCCGAGTACCTGCTGAACACGGTGGAGGCGCTGGCCGCGCTCGACATCCGCGACGATTACCTGTGGGAGTTGCAGCACAGCGTGGCCGACGAGATCGACCGCCTGTTTCCCCCGGCCTGAGCCGCGCGTTGCGGGGCGCGGGATGCGCGTCTGCCCGGAGGGTTGCGCGGGGTGGCAGGCCCCCGGGGCTTTGCCCCGGACCCCAGGATATTTGGGAAGCAAAGATGGGAGAGGCCCCCGCCCCCGGAGGGGCAGGGCCGTCGGCGCCTACTGCGGTTCGGGAACCAGCACCTCGCGCTTGCCGACGTGGTTGGCGGAGGAGACGACGCCCTCTTCCTCCATCTGCTCGACCAGGCGCGCGGCCTTGTTGTAGCCGATGGCGAGCTTCCTCTGGATGTAGGAGGTCGAGCACTTGCGGTCCTTGATGACGATCGCCACCGCGGTGTCGTAGAGCGCGTTCTCCATGTCGTCGCTGTTGCCGCCGCCGAGGCCGAGCACCGCGTCGATGTTGCTTTCGGCCTCGCTGTCCGGCCCCTCGATGACGCCCGACATGTACTTCGGCGGGCCGAAGCCCTTGAGGTAGTTGACGATCTCCTCGACCTCCTCGTCCGAGCAGAAGGGACCGTGGACGCGGACGATCTTCGACCCGCCGGCCATGTAGAGCATGTCGCCCATGCCGAGCAGCTGTTCCGCCCCCTGCTCGCCGAGGATGGTGCGGCTGTCGATCTTGGACGTCACCTGGAAGGAGATCCGGGTCGGGAAGTTGGCCTTGATCGTGCCGGTGATGACGTCGACCGAGGGGCGCTGGGTCGCCATGATGAGGTGGATGCCCGAGGCCCGCGCCATCTGCGCAAGGCGCTGGATGCAGGCCTCGATCTCTTTCCCCGCGACCATCATCAGGTCGGCCATCTCGTCGACGATGACGACGATAAAGGGCAGCAGTTCCGGCTGCGTCTCCTCCGTCTCGAACACCGGCTCCCCGGTGTCGTCGTCGAAGCCGGTCTGGACGGTGCGCGAGAACATCTCGCCCTTCTCCAGCGCCTCGCGGACGCGGCCGTTGTAGCCCTCGATGTTCCGCACGCCCATCTTCGACATCTTGCGGTAGCGGTCCTCCATCTCGCCCACGACCCATTTCAGGGCGACGACCGCCTTCTTCGGGTCGGTGACGACGGGGGAAAGCAGGTGCGGGATGCCGTCGTAGACGGAGAGTTCCAGCATCTTCGGGTCGATCATGATCATCCGGCACTCGTCCGGGGTCAGCTTGTAGAGCAGCGACAGGATCATGGTGTTGATCGCCACCGACTTGCCCGAGCCGGTGGTCCCGGCGATCAGCAGGTGGGGCATCTTGGCGAGGTTGGCGACCACCGGGTCGCCGCCGATGTCCTTGCCGAGGGCGAGCGGCAGGCGCATTGTCGAGTCGCCGAAATCGCGCGAGGCGAGGATCTCGCGCAGGACGCACATCTCGCGGTTCTCGTTCGGCAGTTCGATCCCGATGACCGACCTCCCCGGCACGGTCGAGACGCGGGCCGACAGCGCCGACATCGACCGGGCGATGTCGTCGGACAGGCCGATCACGCGGGAGGCCTTCAGGCCCGGCGCCGGCTCCAGCTCGTACATCGTGACGACGGGGCCGGGGCGGACCGAGACGATCTCGCCCTTCACGCCGTAGTCGTCGAGCACGGATTCGAGCATCCGCGCGTTCTCTTCCAGCGCCTCGTCGGAGAGGTGGTGGCGGGTCACGGTGTCGGGGTTGGTCAGCAGCGACAGCGGCGGGCGCTCGTAGTCGTCGCCGCCGTCGTCGAACTGGAGCGCCGGTTGCGCTTCGGCGCGGGCCTGCTTCGACAGGGGCACCGCCTTCTTCGGCGGCTGCTGGACGACGGCCTTCGCCGGGGCGGCCACTGGGGCCGAGGCGGCGTGGCTGAAGACCGGGGTCTTCTGCGGCTGGGGGGCCACCAGCTCGGGTTCGGGCAGCGGCGCGGCCTCGAGCTCGGCATCCTCCCAGACGTCGTAATGGACGGCGTCGTCGGCCTCGTGGGCCTCCTGCGCGTAATGCGCCGCCTGCGCCGCGGTCAGCGGCGGCTCGGCCGGCATCCGCGGCGCGCGCGGCGTGGTGTCGAGGATCATCGGCTGCGGTCCGCGGGGATGGCGCGCCTTCAGCGGCGGCTCGGCCCGGCCGGGGATCGTCGCGGTCAGGATCGGCTTGGCGCGCACCCGCGCCTTGATGACATCGGCGATCTTCGCCTTGATCCGGTCGTCGCCCTCGGGCGTCGGCGCCGCGTGGAACGCGGGCTCCTGCCAGGCGGGCTCGGCCGCGGCCGCCGCGGGGGCCGCGGGTGGCCCCGCCCGGGGGGGCGGCCGTGCGGAACGCGGGATGGTGGTCGTCCCCCCGCCCCGCCATGCCGATCACGTCGTTGACCTGCACCTCGCGGCAGGCCCGCACGCAGAGGCCGCACTGGATGCAGGCGTCAAGGTTCACCGACATCGCAACGTGGCTGTCGTCGAGCAGCGGG
>NZ_PNOS01000060.1 GCF_002869745.1 Oceaniglobus roseus | reverse complement strand
ACCGCCGCCCCCGGAGCGCCTGGGTGGCTATGGAGGCCGCCGCCCGCGCCGCGAACGGCCCCGCCCCGGTGTTCCAGCCCGGCCTCGCCCGCGCCCTGCCGCGCCCGCGCGTGGCCATCGGCCTCGACACCTCGGGCTCGGTCGACACCCATCAGCTGCGCCTCTTCGCCGCCGAGATCGCGGGCATCGCCCGCCGCTCTGGCACCGAGCTCCACCTTCTCGCCTTCGACGAGTCGGTGCACCTGTCCCGGCGCCTCGACCCCGCCCGCCTGCACGCGACCCTCACCGCCCTCGACCTGCGCCGCGAGGGCGGCACCGCCTTCACCGACGTGCTGGCCGAGGCCGCACGCCTGCGCGCCTCCCTCGCCGTGCTGCTGACCGACCTCGACGGCCCCCTGCCGCCCCGCCCGGCCCTGCCGGTGATCTGGGCCGTCCCCCGCCCGGTGCCGCCGCCGCCCTTCGGCAAGGTCGTGACGATGGACCGCTGACGCCCCCGCACCCGCCCTTCCCCCCGCCCCGCAAATCGGCTTGACTGCGCCCGGCCGAGTCCCGACCCCCGGGAGGAGGCCACAAGCCGAAAGGACCGCCCATGCACCTCGCCCATTTTCCCCGCATCTTCCTCGCCCACCTGCCGACGCCGCTGGAGCGGCTCGACCGGCTCAGCCGCGAACTGGGCGGACCGGAGATCTGGATCAAGCGCGACGACTGCACGGGGCTGTCCACGGGCGGCAACAAGACCCGCAAGCTCGAATTCCTGATGGCCGAGGCCGAACAGCAGGGCGCCGACACGATCATCACCCAGGGCGCGACCCAGTCGAACCACGCCCGCCAGACCGCCGCCTTCGCCGCGAAGATGGGCATGGCCTGCCACCTGCTGCTGGAGGACCGCACCGGGTCGAACGATCCGAACTACAACGGCAACGGCAACGTCCTGCTCGACCGCCTGCACGGCGCGACGACCGACAAGCGCCCCGGCGGCGCGGACATGCAGGCCGAGATGGAAAGCCTGGCCGAGACGCTGCGCGCCGAGGGGCGCAAGCCCTACGTCATCCCCGGCGGCGGCTCGAACCCGACCGGCGCGCTCGGCTACGTCAACTGCGCCTTCGAGCTGCTGGGCCAGCTGAACGACCGCGGCCTCGCCGTGGACCGGATCGTCACCGCCACGGGCAGCGCGGGCACGCAGGCGGGGCTGATCACGGGGCTGAAGGCGACGAGCGCCAACATCCCGCTGCTCGGTTTCGGCGTCCGCGCCCCGAAGGAGAAGCAGGAGGCGAACGTCTTCGCGCTCGCCGAGCGCACCGCGGAAAAGCTGGGCTGCGCCGGGGTGGTGAAGCGCGAGGACGTGGTGGCGGACTGCGATTATGTCGGCGAGGGCTACGGCATCCCCCGCGCCGACACGCTCGAGGCGATCCGCATGTTGGCCGAGTTGGAGGGCATCCTGCTCGACCCGGTCTACTCCGGCAAGGGCGCGGCGGGCCTGATCGACTACTGCCGCAAGGGCAAGTTCGCGAAGGGCGAGCGCGTCGTCTTCCTGCACACCGGCGGCGCGGCGGGGCTGTTCGGCTACGACGCCGCGCTCACGCGCGGGCACTGAGGGCCATGCGCCCGGTCGGCATCCTCGGCGGCATGGGGCCCGAGGCGACGGTGCTGCTGATGCAGAAGGTCATCGCCGCGGTGCCCGCGACGGACGATGCCGGCCACGTGCCGCTGCTCGTCGACCAGAACCCCCAGGTGCCCTCGCGCATCGCCCACCTGATCGAGGGGACCGGCGCCGATCCCGGCCCGATCCTCGCGGCGATGGCGCGGCGGCTTGCGGGCGCGGGCGCGGCGGCCCTCGCCATGCCCTGCAACACCGCCCACCATTACGCCGGGGCGATCCGCGCCGCGACCGACCTGCCGTTCCTCGACATGGTGGCCCACTCCGTGGCCCGGGCCCGGGCGCTGGCGGGAGACGGCGCGCCCGTCGGCATCCTCGCCTCGCCCGCGGTGCGCAAGGTCGCGCTGTTCGACCGGGCGCTCGCCGACGCGGAGCTCACCGCCCTCTACCACCCCGACGACACCGCGGCGCTGCTGCCGGTGATCCGCACGGTCAAGGCGGGCGGGCCGATGGAGGAGGCGCGCGGCCGCCTCGCCGAAGCCTCCGAGGTGCTGCGGCGGCAGGGCGCCCGGGTGCAACTGATCGCCTGCACCGAGTTCTCGCTCATCGCCGATTCGCTGCCGGAGGCGGTCGCGGGGCTCGACACGCTCGACTGTCTCGTCGGCGCGATCGTGGATTTTGCACGGGCGCCGCCCGCCCCCGCCCCGCGCGGGGCGGCGGGCGCGGCGGGGGGGGGGGGGGGGGGGGGGGGGGGGGGGGGGGGGACCCCCCCCCCCCCCCCGGACCCCTCTCCACAGCGCCAAGCGTCACCGGAGGAAGAAGGACGGCCGGCGGATCCTTCCGCCAGCGTCGGCGGAACGGCAGGGGACGCGGCCGTCGCCGGGGGTGAGACGCGAGGTCGTGCCAGGCGGTCGTCCCGGTCGGGCGAGAGGGGGTCGGGGGAGAGGGTTTCCCTCTCCCCCGTTGCATCCGCCCTGCACGAAGGTCACCCTCGGAACGAAAGCGGGGGCGCCCGAAGACGCCCCCGAAGTTTCGCAGACCGAACTCACTCGTTGCCGCCCGATGCTTTTCTGCCTGCGGTCCGGCCTGCGTCCAGGGCGAGCGCACCCGCCCCTTGTCTCCGGTGCCTCCGCCCTGCTGAGGCACCGTGTCTCAGTCAGGGCGCCGACAGCACCCCAGAATGGAGCGCGGCCCCAGACCGCGCTCCACCCTCCTCAGCTGCACCCGCTCGTCCCGCCGCAGGTGTTGCACTTCATGCAGGTGCCGTTCCGGACCAGGGTGAAGTTGCCGCATTCGCCGCAGGCCTCCCCCTCGTAGCCCTGCATCTTCGCCTTGGCGCGGGCGTCCATCGCCGTCGCGCTGGCGGCGGCGGGCTTCGCCTTCACCTCGGCGGCCACGCCGTGCAGCTCGGCGACCGAGGCCCCCTTGGTGTCGAGCGCCACCGCCGAGACTCCGCCCTGCAGCAGCCTGAGCTCCGACGGCATCCGGTTCCTGAGGTACCCGGTCGAGGCGACCTGGCGCAGCACCTCCAGCGGCGAGGTGCCTTCCGAGCCGGGGACCGAGCGGAAGTTGCTGACGCCCTCCTCCTCGCCCCGGCCGATGTCGTCGAAGCTCTCGCCCGTGGGCTTCACGTGGGCCAGGTCCGTCCGGTCGAGGTAGGACACCGCCAGCTCGCGGAAGATGTAGTCGAGGATCGAGGTCGCGTTCTTGATCGTCTCGTTGCCCTGGACCATGCCGGCGGGCTCGAACTTGGTGAAGGTGAAGGCGTCGACGAACTCCTCCAGCGGCACGCCGTACTGAAGACCGACCGAGACCGCGATGGCGAAGTTGTTCATCATCGCCCGGAACCCGGCGCCTTCCTTGTGCATGTCGATGAAGATTTCGCCAAGCTTTCCATCGGCATACTCGCCGGTCCTGAGATAGACCTTGTGACCGCCGACGATCGCCTTCTGGGTATAGCCGCGCCGCCGCTGGGGCATCTTCTCGCGGCCCTTGGCCACCTCCTTGACGATGATCTTCTCGATCACCTTCTCGGCCAGCACCACCGCCTTCTCGCGGTCCGACCCGGTCGCCAGGATCTCTTCCGCCTCCTCGTCGTCCTCGACGAGGCTCGCGGTGAGAGGCTGCGACAGCTTGGACCCGTCGCGGTAGAGCGCATTCGCCTTGATCCCGAGCGACCAGGACAGCTCGTAGGCGCGCTGGCAGTCCTCGATGGTGGCGTTGTTCGGCATGTTGATCGTCTTGCTGATCGCGCCCGAGATGAAGCTCTGCGCCGCCGCCATCATGTGGATGTGGCTGTCGACCGACAGGAACCGCTTGCCCTTCTTGCCGCAGGGGTTGGCGCAGTCGAAGATGTGGTAGTGCTCTTCCTTCAGGTGCGGCGCGCCCTCCAGCGTCATCGTCCCGCAGACGTGGTCGTTCGCCGCGTCGATGTCGCCCCTGGTGAAGCCCAGCGAGCGGAGCAGGTCGAAGGTGGGATCGGCCAGCTTCTCGGCCGGGATGCCCAGCGTCTCGCGGCAGAAGGTCTCGCCCAGGGTCCACTGGTTGAACACGAAGCGGATGTCGAAGGCCGAGGGCAGCGCCGCCTCGACCTTGGCGATCTCGGCCTCGCCGAAGCCGTGGCCGATCAGCGCCGTGTGGTTGATGCCCGGCGCGTTGCCGATGGTGCCGTGGCCGACGGCATAGGAGATGATCTCCTCGATCTGGGCCGAGCCGTAGCCGAGGTTTTCCAGCGCCGCAGGCACCGAGCGGTTGATGATCTTGAAGTACCCGCCCCCGGCCAGCTTCTTGAACTTCACCAGCGCGAAGTCGGGCTCGATCCCCGTGGTGTCGCAGTCCATGACCAGGCCGATGGTGCCGGTCGGCGCGATCACCGAGACCTGCGCGTTGCGGTAGCCGTGCCGTTCGCCGAGGCTCAGCGCCTCGTCCCAGGCCGCCGTGGCCAGCTCGACCAGCCGCGGATCGGGGCAGTTGCCGTGATCCAGCGCGACGGGCTTCGTCGCCAGCTTCTCGTAGCCTTCGGTCTTCCCGTGGGCCGCGGTCCGGTGGTTGCGGATCACCCGCAGCATGTGGGCCGCGTTCTTTCCGTAACCCGGGAAGGCGCCCAGCTCCGCCGCCATCTCGGCCGAGGTGGCGTAGGAGACGCCGGTCAGGATCGCGGTCAGCGCCCCGCAGAGCGCCCGGCCCGCGTCGCTGTCATAGCCGTGGCCCATGTTCATCAGCAGCCCGCCGATATTGGCATAGCCGAGTCCGAGGGTGCGGAAGTCGTAGGAGCGTTGCGCGATCTCCTGCGAGGGGAACTGCGCCATGGTCACGCTGATCTCCAGCGTCACCGTCCAGAGGCGCGTGGCGTGGATGTAGTCCTCGGCCTGGAACTCCCCATCTTTCAGGAAGGTCAGCAGGTTCATCGAGGCGAGGTTGCAGGCCGTGTCGTCGAGGAACATGTATTCCGAGCACGGGTTCGAGCCGCGGATCTCGCCGTCCTCCGGGCAGGTGTGCCAGTCGTTCACCGTGTCGTGGTACTGGATGCCGGGATCGGCGCAGGCCCAGGCGGCGTGGCCCACCTGCTCCCACAGGTCGCGGGCCCGCACGGTCTTTGCCACCGTGCCGTCCTTGCGGTTGATGAGGTCCCAGTCGGCGTCCTGCTCCACCGCCTTCAGGAAGGCGTCGGTCACGCGGATCGAGTTGTTCGAGTTCTGGCCCGAGACCGAGTTGTAGGCCTCCGAGTCCCAGTCAGTGTCGTAGGTCGGGAACTCGATCCTGTCATAGCCCTGCCGCGCATAGTCCAGCACGCGCTTGACGTAGGTCTCGGGGATCGCGGCCTTCTTGGCGTCCTTCACGGCGCCCTTCAACCCCTCGTTCTTCGCCGGGTCATAGGCATCGGCCACCGCGCCGTCCCAGGCCTTGATGGCGGCGAAGATCGCGTTCAGCTTGCGCTCGTGCATCTTCGAGCCGGCGACGATGCTCGCCACCTTCTGCTCCTCGATGACCTTCCAGTTGATGAAATCCTCGATATCGGGATGGTCGGCATCCACGATCACCATCTTGGCCGCGCGGCGCGTGGTGCCGCCGGACTTGATGGCCCCTGCGGCACGGTCGCCGATCTTCAGGAACCCCATCAGTCCCGACGACTTGCCGCCGCCCGAGAGCTTCTCGCCCTCGGCCCGCAGCGACGAGAAGTTGGTGCCGGTGCCCGAGCCGTACTTGAACAGCCGCGCCTCGCGGACCCACAGGTCCATGATGCCGCCGTCGTTCACCAGGTCGTCCTTCACCGACTGGATGAAGCAGGCGTGCGGCTGGGGATGCTCGTAGGAGGACTTCGACTTGGTCAGCTTGCCGGTCTTGAAGTCGACGTAGTGGTGGCCCTGGGCCGGGCCGTCGATGCCATAGGCCCAGTGCAGCCCGGTGTTGAACCACTGGGGCGAGTTCGGGGCGGCCTTCTGGGTCGCCAGCATGAAGCGCATCTCGTCGTAATAGGCGCGGGCGTCACCTTCCGTGGTGAAATAGCCGCCCTTCCAGCCCCAGTAGGCCCAGGCGCCGGCCAGACGGTCGAATACCTGCTTCGACGAGGTCTCGCCGCCGAACCGCGCCTTCTCGGGCAGAGCCGCGAGCGCGTCGTCGTCGGCGACCGAGCGCCACAGGAACTCGGGCACGTCCTTCTCGCGCACCTTTTTCAGGCGGGCGGGGACACCGGCCTTGCGGAAATACTTCTGGGCGATGACGTCGCTGGCCACCTGGCTCCAGGTCGAGGGCACCTCGACGCTGTCGTTGCGGAACACGATGGTGCCGTCGGGATTGCGGATTTCCGAGGTGACCGTGGTGAATTCAAGATCCGCATAGGCCCCGTCCGCGGTGCCCTTGCCTGCCTTGGTGAACCTGCGTTCGATCTTCATCGCTTCTGCCCCTTGCCGTGTTCAAACCTGCCCGCGATCGTTGTCGCGTGGCCCAACCGCCCCCCGGAGCGCGGACAAAGGACACCTGGCCACGCCCCCCGGAGGGCGGCGTGCACACGTCACGCAAGACGCTTGGAGATCCATTTGAGCCGCGGGATCATCACTAGATGTGGTGTGTCCCCCCGTAGGCCTGCACAAACTGACGTAGACACGGCCATGGGGTCAACGGAATTTTGCGATGATTCTCGGAAAACTTTCGGTTGACGGGAGGGGCGCGCCCTCCCTCGCGATCGCACGACTCGGCGGGGCGGGATCCGTCCCCGGTTCATCCACAGGCTTCACGGCCGCAGCGCTCTGATTTTTCAGGCTGCGCGGCGATATCAACGCCCTGGGGCAGGTCGGCCTGTGGGTGAATCCGTCGCCGCCCCCCGGAACGACATGAGGCCGCGGACGATGCCGCGGCCACCATATGTGCCCCAATTTTCGGCGAATGGACTCTCACCCGTCTAGGGATGGTGTCCCGTCACCCGCGAATCGCGACCTGAAGGGGCCGCCACGATTCGCGCCGTGGGGCACATCCTGTGCCCCGTCCCGGCCGTGGCCCTCAGGCCCGGCCGGAAGCCTGACGCGCGACGTCGCCGATCTCGATCCGGCTGATGCCGATGTCGGCCAGTTCGCGGTCGGACATCGCCGACAGCTCGTCGTGCACCCGGCGGTAGGTCGCGTATTGCGCGGCGCGTTCACGGCGCGCGGCGCGGAAGCCATCGAGGCGCTCGCGCCAGGTCATGCGGGTGGTGCTCAGCGTGTTCGCGAAAGCCATCTTTCACTCTCCATCTCTTCTCTTGTCTGGCAGAGAGATGGCCCGACCCCCGGCGATGCGCAACGCCCGCAAGGACAAGCCCGCCATGCACTGCGCGAAGGGCTCGGCGATCGCCGAGACGACATGAAGGAAAGGTGGTCGGGGCGATAGGATTCGAACCTACGACCCTCTGTTCCCAAAACAGATGCGCTACCAGGCTGCGCTACGCCCCGACAGGGACGCCATAGCCGATGGCGGCGGCGAAGGAAAGCCTGCGCCGCGGCGTCCGGCGCCTGGCTGTCCATGGTGGCTTTCCCGACTTTACGCAACGTCCGGTTGCGTGCTTTCACACGCCATCCACTCAGCTTCCGCCCCATCACCGAAGGAGCACGCCGATGTTCAGCCGCCGTTTCGAAGGGTTCAACGCCAACCAGCAGCAGGTGATCGAGACCGCCTGCCAGACCATGGCCGCCATGTCGCAACGCGCGATCATCGCGCCGCGGAACATGGCGCTGTGGTTCGGGGCGGGCCAGAACGCCATCGTCACCCCGAAGCTCAGGATGATGGAGGCGGTGATCGCCGACACCGCCCGCACCGTCACCTTCGTCAACCGCGCGGGCGGACAGCTCGGCGTGCAGCACACCGACATCTACACCAAAACCCTGCTTGCCCCCGGCAATTTCCAGGATCTCACCGGCGTCGTCGCCTATGCCCACCCCGTCGACCGGCGCGACGAGCCGGGGCCGAAGCGCACGATCTCCCACGTCGGCAGCGGCATGCGGATCTACCTCAACGACGTGTTCTTCCAGCTCGACGCCACCGAGCGCGCCGTCACCGTCTATCACGAGCTGACCCACAAGGTGCTAGCCACCAACGACCACGCCTACGATCCCGGCCCCTGCCAGGCGCTGGCAATCAACAATCCCGGCCAGGCCACGGACAACGCCGACAACTTCGCGCTCTTCGTCGCCCAGTGCTGAGGCGCGGCGCACCGGCGGCCGTCGACATCACGTCGTGCCGCCGGTCCCGTCAGGGGCGCGCCGCCGCGCAAGCCAGACCGTCGCCCCGCCGCAGTCCGGATCGCTGGCGACGTGACGAAGCACCTCGAACCCCTCAGCCTCCAGAAGCGCCCGGTACTCCGCGGTATCGAGACTGGCGTGATAGAGCGGCCGCCCCGCGAAGGCCCCGATCGCCTCGCCCGCCTCCGTTCCGCTGGTGAACATCAGCGCCGCACCGGGCCGCGCGAGGCGGGCGAAGACCGGGAACATCGCGCGCTGGTCCTCGGGCGTCAGGTGGAACAGGCTGTGCCAGGCGAGCACTCCGTCGAACAGGCCGAGGTCGGGAAGCCGACGCATGTCCGCCTCGATCCATCGCTGAGCCGGAAAATCGCGCCGCGCCGCCTCCAGCAGCGAGGCCGCCGCGTCGACACCCGTCATCCGGCACCCTGCCCCGATCAGATGCGCCGCCATCGGCCGCCCGGAACCGCAGCCGAGGTCCAGAACCTCCGGCGCCGTCGCGGGCAGCAGCGCGCGGAACCGCCGCAGCCAGTCCCTCTCGATCAGCGCCTGTCCCCGCGCCGCCATCCACCGCGCGGCCTCGGCCCGGTAGAGCGCGATCACCTCCTTCGCCGCCGGATGGCTCATCCGCCCTCTCCCGAAGCACTAAGGGCGCGGCCAGCCCGGCCGCGCCCCCAAATCCTGCCGCCGCGACAGCCTCAGCGCCGCGCGTCGCCCACCAGCTTCCAGGCCGCGGGCAGTACCAGCGCCGCCAGCGCCAGCTTCAGCGCATCGCCCATGAGGAACGGCGTCAGGCCCCAGGCGAGGATCGGCTTGTCCCAGCCATAGAGCTGGCCGAGCCACAGCAGCCCCGGAACATAGAGAACGGCGTTGCCGATCAGCATGGCGAGGGCCATCCAGACCACCGACCGGTCCCAGCCGCGCCGCGCCAGCAGGCCCAGAGCGACCGTCGCCAGGACGTAGCCGACGAGATAGCCGCCGGTGCCGCCCATCATGTAGGAGAGCCCGTTCAGCTCGGCCGTCGAGCTCTGGAAGAGGTCGAAGCCGATCGCGCCGAGAATCATGTAGCCCAGGATCGTCGCCAGCCCCAGCCGCGGGCCGTAGGCGGCGCCGAGACCCAGCACCGCGAAGGTGCCCATGGAGATCGCAACGGGGCTGCCCGGCACCGGGATCTTCGCCTTGGCGCAGACCGTCAGCAGCGCGATGCCGAGGCAGACCAGCACCGCCTGCTTCACGCGCAGCATGGCGCCGTCCGAGGCCCCGAAGGTATCGACCAGAACCGGATCGTTCGTCGTCATCGCCATCATTCCGTCTCCCGCTTGGATTGTGCGCCTACTTCTGCACCGAAGGGCCCGACCCCGCAAGCCCCGCGCCCTTCGGCTGACGCACCGCCACCGGCGCGTAGGACGAGCGCATGACATAGGACTTCCGCGGCCCCCGCACCGTCCACTGGGCGCTCCAGTGGGGCCACTGGCGGAAGTCGTAGGTCACGCGGTAGCGGTCCGGCGGACAGTCGTGCAGCGCCTCGCAGAGCCCGGCGCCGGGGTCGAAGCTGTGGAACGGGCGGCCGTCGTCGAACAGCATGTCGATCCCCTGCGCGCCCGCGCGCCAGAGGAAGGCGCGCCGCGCAGGCACCGGCCGCTGCCCGGGAAGGTGCAGCATCCCGTCCTCGAAGTAATGCAGCCCGCCCTCCATGGGGGTCAGCTGCGCCGTGCCCATGAGCCGGCCGACAGAGCGGGTCAGCGCATCGTCGATCGACCGGGTGAGCGACCAGCGCCCCTCGAAATCCTGCAATTCCAGCGTCACGGGATCACCACCCCTTCCACCGATGCGCCACCGGGGCCGGTGAAGCGCACCATCTCGCCATGCACCGACTCGACCCGGTAGCAGGTCCAGGAGGTGAGCGGCGGGATCACGGTGCAATAGGCATCGCCCCTGACCCGCCATTTGCCCCGCCGCGGCGGGCTGACCTCCAGCACCGTCGCGCCGGAGCCATCGAAGCGCTGCCGCACCCCGTCGAACACCACGCCGTGCCCCGACAGCAGGTCCGCGATCTCGCCCCCCGTCAGCGGCGTCCAGTCATGGGCCGCCGCCGCGACGGGCCACAGCATCAGCACCAAGGCAATCCGCCTCATTCCCGGCTCCCTTGCCCCTTTTCCGGCGCCAGTCTAAGACCCCGGCGATCCCCGCACAAACCCCATTTCCCGAAAGGCCCCCCGATGATCGAGCGCTATTCCCGCCCCGAGATGGCCGCCCTCTGGTCCCCCGCCACCAAGTTCCGCATCTGGTACGAGATCGAGGCCCACGCCTGCGACGCCCAGGCGGAGCTCGGCGTGATCCCGAAGGAAAGCGCCGCCGCGGTGTGGAAGGCGAAGGATGTCGAGTTCGACGTGGCGCGGATCGACGAGATCGAGGCGGTCACCAAGCACGACGTCATCGCCTTCCTGACCCACCTGGCCGAGATCATCGGCAACGAGGAGGCGCGCTTCGTCCACCAGGGAATGACGTCCTCGGACGTGCTCGACACCACCTTCAACATCCAGCTGGTGCGCGCCGCCGACATCCTGCTTGCCGATCTCGACAACCTGCTCGCCGCCCTGAAGCGCCGCGCCTACGAGCACAAGGACACGGTCAGGATCGGCCGGTCCCACGGCATCCACGCCGAGCCGACGACCATGGGCCTGACCTTCGCCCGCTTCCACGCGGAAATGGCGAGGAACCGGAAACGGCTGGAAACGGCCCGCGCCGAGGTGGCCACCGGCGCCATCTCCGGCGCCGTCGGCACCTTCGCCAACATCGACCCGGCGGTCGAGGAACACGTCTGCGCGAAGCTCGGCCTCACCCCCGAGCCGATCAGCACCCAGGTGATCCCCCGCGACCGCCACGCCGCCTTCTTCGCCTGCCTCGGCGTCATCGCCTCGTCGATCGAGAACATCGCGATCGAGATCCGCCACATGCAGCGGACCGAGGTGCTGGAGGCCGAGGAGTTCTTCTCGGCCGGGCAGAAGGGCTCCTCCGCCATGCCCCACAAGAGGAACCCCGTGCTGTCCGAGAACCTCACCGGCCTCGCCCGGCTGGTGCGCATGGCGGTGATCCCGGCGATGGAGAACGTGGCCCTCTGGCACGAGCGCGACATCTCCCACTCCTCCGTCGAGCGCGGAATCGGCCCCGACGCGACGGTGACGCTGGACTTCGCCCTCGCGCGGCTGACGGGCCTCGTCGACAGGCTGGTGATCTACCCCGAGACGATGCTGGCCAACATGAACAGGTTCCGCGGCCTCGTGATGTCCCAGCGCGTGCTGCTGGCCCTGACCCAGGCCGGCGTCAGCCGCGAGGACGCCTATCGCCTCGTGCAGAGGAACGCGATGAAGGTCTGGGAACAGGGCGCCGACTTCCAGACCGAGCTCCTGGCCGACCCCGAGGTCACCGCCGCCCTGCCCCCGGACGAGATCGCCGAGAAATTCGACGTCGGCTACCACACGAAACACGTCGACACGATCTTCGCCCGGGTGTTCGGCGAGAGCTGAACGCCCATACCCGCAGGATGGGTGACATCACCCATCCTGCCTCCGACAGGCGGCGATGCGCCGCGGCTCAGGTCATCCGCGGCTTCTCGGTGGTCGGGAGGAAACCGCGGGTGTCGGGAAAGACCGAGGTCAGACCGCCCGCCCCCGCCCCCTTGCACTGTCCCTTGATTCTGAGCCCGTTGGCACGGCCCACGACATAGGCGCCGTTCTCCACCGTCATGTCGGACAGCGGACGCACATAGTCCTTCGCCGTCACGATGGGCTTGCCGCTCGACGCGTTGATCTTCGCCTGTCCATCGTAGGTGTGGCCCGGGGTGCAGCTCGACAGGGCCCGCTCGATCGTCTTGATCAGGTCGTCCTTCTTTTCGGTGCAGGGAAACATGGACTTGTTGAGGTACTTCGTCGTGCCGATCTTGAAACTCGCGATATGGGCGAAAGGGCACTTCAGCGCTTCCGACAGCGTGGCCTTGAACCACTTGTCCGCTTCGCCCTTCCGCGATGGCGGGATGCCGACGATCTGGTAATCCGTCGGCGTGATGTCCTGCGTCGCATGGCCCCCCGCACCGTCGTTCGGCTCCTTCGTGCCGTTCGTGCGGGTGCCGCTTTTCCAGACGTGACAGATCACGTCCTGATCGAGTTTGTAGCGTTTCTGCACGTTTCTTCCTCCTTCGTGTGCGGCCGGACAGCGCACGGCGCCTGCAATCCCCGGGATCATCGGAAAAACCATGACCGCCGGGCAAGTCGTGCTATCCTTACCCTACGTGAACCCCACAGGAGCACCGATATGACGATCAAGACCCTTCTTGCGGCCTCCGTCCTTGCCCTTGCCCCTGGCCTCGCCATGGCGGCAGGCTGCATGTTCGAGAAGAAGACCGTGATGACCTGCGCCGACGGCTACGTCCTCGACACCGCCACCGGCACCTGCGTGGCCCAGGCCACCAGCTGAGCCGCCGCTCCGGCGGCGCTCCGCGCGCCGCCGGACGGATGCCCGGGAAACGCCTCGAAAACGCCCGTCACGAGGCACGGCGGCGCCACCCGCGACCGGTGCCGGGAACGCTCCGTTAACCGCTTCCTGTCAGAGGTTGGCCTGCACCCACCGCATCCGCCGGAGGCCCCTCGTGACATCAGATCTCCCCGCGACGTCGCCGAAAGTCCCCGCCAGGCCGGCCGCGCCCGCCGCGTCCCGGGGACGCCTGTCCGGGCTGCAGCCCGGCGCCGCTCTGACCCGCCGCCAGAAGGCGGCCATCGTCGTCCGCCTGCTGATCGCCGAAGGCGCCACGCTGCCGCTGGCCGACCTGCCCGAGGCGCTGCAGGCCGAACTCACCACGCAGATGAGCCAGATGCGCTACATCGACAGGGCGACGCTGAAGGAGGTGATCGAGGAATTCGCCGACGAACTCGACGGCATCGGGCTGTCGTTCCCGAACGGGCTCGAAGGGGCGCTGTCGATCCTCGACGGCGTCATCAGCCCCGACATGGCCGCCAAGCTGCGCAAGCAGGCGGGGATGATCTGGCACAGCGACCCCTGGGAATCGCTGGCCGCCTTCGACGTCGAGAAGCTGCTGCCGCTCCTGAAGCGCCAGTCCCCGGAAGTGGGCGCGGTGCTGCTGTCCAAGCTCAGCGTGTCCAAGGCCGCCGACCTGCTGGTGAAGCTGCCGGGCGACCGCGCCCGCCGCCTGACACTCGCCGTCTCGGAAACCGCGAAGATCGCGCCGGAAACGGTGCGCCGGATCGGCCTGTCCCTCGCCGCCGAACTGAACGCCGAGCCGCCGCGCGCCTTCGTCGCCGACGCGGTGCAGCGGGTGGGCGCGATCCTGAACGTCTCGCCCTCCGCCACGCGGGAAGACCTGCTGGAAGGGCTCGACCAGGCCGATGCCGAGTTCGCCGAGGAGGTGCGCCGCGCCATCTTCACCTTCCCCGACATCCCCGCCCGGGTCGCCCCCGGCGACGTGCCCACCGTGCTGCGCCAGATCCCGCAGGAAACGCTCGTGCTGGTGGTGGCCGCCGCCGACGACAAGACCCAGGGCGCCGTGGACTTCCTGCTCGACAACACCTCCAAGCGGATGGCCGCGACCCTGCGCAGCGAGGCGCTGGAGATCGGCAGCGTCAAGGCCCGCACCGCCGAAACCGCCCGGGCCGAGGTCATCACCGCGATCCGCGCCCTGTTCGACAGCGGCGAGATCACGATGGTCGGCGCCGAGGACGGCTGATCCGCCCCACCCGCGCCGTCAAGTTCACGGATCCTTCCGACGCCCAGCCGCTTCCCCCCGCACCCCCCATCTTTGCTTTCCAAATATCCTCAGGGGGAGGCGCGCAGCGCCGGGGGCAGAATGCCCCCTCCCCGCCCGCCCCCCCGCGACGCCGGTTCCGCAAGATGCCCCCGCCGCCCGGCCCCGCTTCCCGACCGGAGGCCGCAAAACCCCGATGGACAGGGCGCGCGGGCCACCGTAACCTCGCGCCCATGGACAGGTTCGACGGCAAGAGCTGGCATGACATGGGCGGCGGCGAGGGCGGCGCGCTCACCGACCTGCCGCCCGATCACGACTTCGCGCTCTGGGAAAAACGGGTCGACGCGCTGATGGTGCTGATGACCTCGAAAGGGCATTTCAGCGTCGACGGCCTGCGCCGCGTGCTGGAGGACATGGGCCCCCGGGCCTTCGAGACCATGAGCTATTACGAGCGCTGGATGGCGGCGGTGAACCAGAACCTGGTCGAGGCCGGGCTCTACACCACCACCGAACTCGGCGAGAGGATGGAACGGGTGGCGCGGCGCGGCGGCACCTACGGCCTCGCGGCAGACCCCCGGAGCACGGACCGTGACTGAGGCGGCGACCGGGGGAACGGACGGCGCGCCGCAGTTTCCCGACGGCGCGGCCGTGCGCGTGAAGGCGCTGATGCCGCCGGGCCACGTCCGCACGCCCGCCTACCTGCGCGGCAAGCGCGGCATCGTCGAACGCCGCCTCGGGCCCTTCCCGAGCCCCGAGCAGCTGGCCTACAACCTGCCCGCCGAGCGTTTGCCGCTCTACCGCGTCCGCTTCACCATGGCCGAGGTCTGGGGCCCCGCCGCCGAGCGCCCCGACGACACCCTCGATGCCGAGATCTACGGCCCCTGGCTCCTGCCCGAGGATTGACATGCCCCACGATCACCACGACCACGACGACCACTTCCACCACGAGGGGATCAGCCCTTCGGGCCACCCCTACCGCGCCGACGACGACACGCCGCTGACCTACTGGCAGACGATGGAGATCGCCGTGCGCGAACTGCTGGTCGAGAAGGGCCACGTCACCGCGGCCGAGATCGCCGCGCAGATCGACAGGATGGACGCCCGCAGCCCCGCCAACGGCGCCGCCGTCGTCGCCCGCGCCTGGACCGACCCCGCCTTCCGCGAACACCTGCTCGCCGACGGCTCGGCCGCGACGCGCGAGATGGGCTTCGACATCGGGCCGATGCACCTGCTCGCCGTCGAGAACACGCCGGGGGTGCACAACGTCATCGTCTGCACCCTCTGCTCCTGCTATCCGCGGAACCTGCTCGGCCTGCCGCCCGACTGGTACAAGTCCCGCGCCTACCGCAGCCGCCTCGTGCGCGAGCCGCGCCGGGTGCTGTCCGAATTCGGGCTGACCCTGCCCGCGGACACGACGATCCGCGTCCACGATTCGACGGCCGACATGCGCTATGTCGTGATCCCCGAGCGTCCCGCGGGCACCGAGGACTGGGACGCCGACCGCCTCGCCGCCCTCGTCACCCGCGATTCGATGATCGGCACCGGCCTCCCCCGCCCGGCGGCGTGAGGCCGCTCACCGGCAACGCGCGGGGCATCGCCCTGATGGTCTGCGCGATCCTGCTGTTCTCGGTCATGGACCTGCTCGCCAAGGCGATGAGCCAGCACATCCCCACGGTGATGGCCGTCTGGGCGCGCTATGCCGGGCAGACCGTGGTGGTCACGGCGATCATCCTGCCGCGGCTGAAGACGGTGCTGCAGACCCGCTATCCCGGCTTCCAGTTCCTGCGCTCGATGTTCCTGCTCGGCGCGACCAGTTCCTTCTTCCTCGCCCTCGCCCATCTCGGTCTGGCCGAGGCGGCGGCGATCATGAACCTGAACCCGGTGCTGATCACCCTCGGCGCCGGGCTGTTCCTGGGCGAGAAGCTCGGCATCCGCCGCCTTGCCGGGATCGCGGTGGCGCTGGTCGGCGCGCTCATCATCATCCGGCCCGGCAGCGCCGTCTTCTCGCCCTACGCGCTGCTGCCCCTCGTCGCCGCGGTCTGCTACTCCAGCTATGCCCTCGTCACCCGCCATGTGGGCCGCGCCGAGGACGCCTGGACCTCGCTCTTCTACACCGCGATCCTCGGGGCCGTGGTGCTGTCGGCGGTCGTGCCCTTCTCATGGGTGACCCCCGACTGGCAGGCCACGCTGATGATGCTTGCCATCGGCGTCTTCGGCGGCGCCTCGCAGCTCCTGCTGATCAAGGCGCTGATGCAGGCCGAGGCCTCGCTGCTCGCGCCCTTCGCCTATCTCTCGCTGCTCTTCGCCTCGATCTGGGGGTTCCTGTTCTTCGGCGAGGTGCCGGACGCGGCGACCGGGCTCGGCGCGCTTGTGATCGTCGGGGCCGGACTTTATGTCTGGCACCGCGAAACCCGCAAGGACCGGAAAGATGGCCTCCCCCCGCAACCCCGACCGTAACCGGGCCGCCGATGCCGCCCAGAACGCGCTGATCCGCGGGCTGCTGTGGCTGATCCTGCGCGTGCCCTACGCGGCGCGGATCAGGATGATGGGATGGCTCGCCGCCCGCGTGGTCGCGCCGCTTCTGGGCTGGGACAAGCGGGTGCGCGCCAACCTCGCCCATGTCTGCCCCGACCTGCCCGAGGCCGAGGTCGCGCGGCTGACCCGCGCCGTGCCGAACAACGCGGGCCGCCAGCTGATCGAGCTCTACTCGGGGCCCGAGTTCAAGGCCCGGGTGAAGGACACGCCCCTGACCGGCCCCGGCGTCGCGGCCTTCCGGGCGGCGCGGGAGGCGGGGCGGCCGACGGTGCTCGTCACCGCGCATTTCGGCAACTACGACGTGGCGCGCACCGCGCTCTTCGCGCAGGGGCACCCGCTGGGCGCGCTCTACCGCGAGATGAAGAACCCGGAGTTCAACACCCATTACGTCGAGGCGCTGTCGGTGATCGGCACGCCGATCTTCCCGGCCACCCGGGCGGGGATCACCGGCTTCGTCGACCACCTGAGAAAGGGCGGGCTGATCGGCATCCTGATCGACATCTACGCCGGCGAGGGGGCGAAGGTCAGCTTCTTCGGCAAGCCAGCACCCACCGCGACCTCGACCATGGAATGGGCGCTGAAATACGACGCCACGGTGATCCCGATCTACGGGCGGCGACGGGAGAACGGGCTCGACTTCGACATCGTGCTGGACGAGGAGATCCCGCTTTCGGACGCGGTGACGATGACCCAGGCGGCCAACGACAGCCTCGAGCGGATGGTCCGGGCGAACATGGACCAGTGGTTCTGGATCCACCGCCGCTGGAAGCCCGAGGACCAGGCGCGCCGCGCGGCCCTCGCCGAGGCGGCGTCCTGACGGCAAGATCCCGCGCCACGCTGCGGCGGCGC
>NZ_PNOS01000059.1 GCF_002869745.1 Oceaniglobus roseus | reverse complement strand
GGCGGCGACGGCGGTGCTGCTGGTGCTGGCGGGGGTCGCGATGCTGGGCTGGTCGCGCCAGCGGATGGTCGGGCTTGCCGAGGACCTGTTCGCGCCGCTGAGCTATGGCGCGATCGGCCTCGTCGGGCTCTGGCTGCTGGTGCGCGGCGCGCGGCGGCTGCTGGCGGTCGGGGCGCGGGCGGACCATGGCCACGCACAGGATCACGGCCATGCCCACGCCCACGGCGCCTGCACGCACCGTCACGGCCCCGATGCGGCGGAGGCGGCCGGTGTCCGCTCCCTCGGCGATGCCCTCGTGCTGATCGGCAGCATCGCGATCCGCCCCTGCACCGGCGCCCTGTTCCTGCTGATCGTCACCTGGCGGATGGAGATCCTTCCTGCCGGCATCGCCGGGACCTTCGCCATGGGGCTCGGCACCGCCTCCGTGACCGTCGCGGTGGCGCTGGCGGCGGTCGGCTTCCGCGCGGGCGCCTGGGCGTCGGTGGGCGAGGGGCGGGCGCTGCGCTGGGGGATGCCGGTGCTCGAATGTCTCGCCGGGGGCGCGGTCCTGCTGGCTGCCGCGGGGCTGCTGTCGCGGGCCCTTGCCGCCTGACACCCCCTCGGGTAACGCAGGGCCATGCACAGCGTCGTCGACCCCGCCGCCGCGCCCGCCCCGGGCGACGGCCACGCCATGAGCCGCCGCGCCCATGTGCGCGCCGTGCTGGCGCTGGGCCTGCCGCTGGTCGGCAGCCACCTGGCGCAGGTCTCGATCACCCTGACCGACGCGCTGATGCTCGGCTGGTACGACGTCACCGCGCTGGCGGGCGAGGTGCTGGGCGGGTCGATGTTCTTCGTCTTCCTGATCTGCGGCTCGGGCTTCGCCTTCGCGGTGATGCCCATGGTCGCGCAGGCGGCGGGGCGCAACGACATCGCGCAGATCCGCCGGGTGACGCGGATGGGCCTGTGGGTTTCGGCGATCTTCGCCGCCTTCGCGGTGCCGGTGCTGCTGAACGCGGGCACGGTGCTGAGCGCGCTCGGCCAGGATCCGGCGGTGGCGGACATGGCCGGTCGCTACCTCGGGATCTACGGCTGGGGGCTGGTGCCCGCGCTTGGCGTGATGGTGCTGAAGAGCTATCTCGCCGCGCTCGAACGCACGCGGGTGGTGCTGATCGTCACCCTGGCGGCGGTGGGGGTGAACGCCCTGGTCAACTACGCGCTGATCTTCGGCCACTGGGGGGCGCCGGAACTCGGGATCGAGGGGTCGGCCATCGCCTCGCTCACCGTCAACCTGCTCTCGCTGATCCTGCTTGCGGGCCATGCCGCCTGGGCCCTGCCCGAGCACACGCTCTTCGCCCGTTTCTGGCGGCCCGACTGGGAGGCCTTCGGCCAGGTGTTCCGCCTCGGCTGGCCGATCGGGCTGACAAACCTCGCCGAAACCGGGCTGTTCGCCGCCGCCTCGCTGATGATGGGCTGGCTCGGGCCGATCCCGCTGGCCGCCCACGGGATCGCGATGCAGATCAGCTCGCTGACCTTCATGGTCCATGTCGGGCTATCGAACGCGGCCACGGTCAGGGCGGGCAACGCCTTCGGCCGCGGCGACGGGGCGCACCTGCGGCGTGGCGCGCTGGTGGCGCTGGCGCTCTCGGGCGCGGCGGTCGCCGTCACGGTGGCGCTGTTTCTCGGCCTGCCGGAGGTGCTGATCGGCCTGTTCCTGTCGCCCGACGATCCGGTGCGCGACGAGGTGCTGGCCATCGGCGTCGTGCTCCTTGCGGCCTCGGCGCTGTTCCAGCTGGCGGATGCGGCGCAGGTGATGGCGCTGGGGCTGCTGCGCGGCATGAATGACACCCGGGGGCCGATGCTGATCGCCGTGGTCAGCTACTGGGGGCTCGGCGTGCCGGTGTCCTACCTGCTCGGCTTTCCGGGCGGGCTGGGCGGCGTCGGCGTGTGGCTGGGTCTCGCCCTCGGTCTCGGGGTGGCGGGGATCTGCCTTGTCGCGCGGTTCTGGCTGCGGGCCACCCCCACGGTCTGAGCCGACGCGACGCAGCGGGGCGTTCCGTGGCCGGTCGGAACCGGCTATGCCTGTGCGGGCCGGACCATGGCGGTGCGGGAGCGGAGGCGGGCGAGGGTGACGCGCAACGGGACGGGACAGGTGCTGGCCGTCGATCTGGACGGAACCCTGCTGCGCACCGACATGCTGGCCGAGAGCTTCTGGGCAGCGACCGCGGCGGACAGCCGGACTCCGCTGCGCGCGCTGGCGGCGCTCCGGCGCGGGCGGGCGGCGCTGAAGCGGATGCTGGCCGAAAGGGTGGTCGTCGACCCCGCCGTGCTGCCTTACGACGCGGACGTCGTCGCCTTCGTGCGGGACTGGCGGGCGCGGGGCGGGCGCACCGTGCTCGTCACCGCCTCGGACACGGCGATTGCCCGGTCCATCGCCGCCCATCTCGAACTCTTCGACGAGGTCCACGGCTCGGACGGGGCCGAGAACCTGAAGGGCGCCCGGAAGGCGGCCTTCCTCGTCGCGCGCTTCGGCACGGGCGGCTTCGTCTATGCGGGGGACTCGCGGGCCGACCTGCCGGTCTGGCAGGCCGCTGCCGCCGCGGTGACGGTGAACGCGTCGCCGCGGCTGCGCCATGCGGTCGATGCCCTGGGCCTGCCGGTCGAGCACCTGCGCACGCTGCCGCCCTCGGCCGCTCCCTGGATCAGGGCGATGCGGCCGCACCAGTGGCTGAAGAACCTGCTGGTGTTCCTGCCGATGCTTGCCGCCCACCGGTTCGACGGCGCGACGGGCCTCGCAAGCCTGCTGGCCTTCGCGGCCTTTTCGGTCATCGCCTCGGGCGTGTACCTGCTGAACGACCTGCTGGACCTCGCCGCCGACCGCGCCCACCCGAGGAAGCGCTTCCGACCGCTGGCGGCGGGCGCCCTGCCGATCTTCCGGGGCAGCGGGCTGATGGCCGGCCTGATGGCGCTCGGCGCGGTGCTGAGCCTCCTGGCGGGGCCTCCCTTCGCGGCGGTGATGCTGGCCTACCTGCTGCTGACCACCGCCTATTCGCTGGTGCTGAAGCGGCGCAGGGTGATCGACATCGCGGTTCTCGCGGGGCTCTATACCCTGCGCATCGTGGCGGGGGGCGCGGCCACCGGCATCCCGCTGTCGATGTGGCTGCTGGCCTTCTCGATCTTCTTCTTCTTCTCCCTCGCCGCGGTGAAGCGGCAGGCCGAACTGGTCGACAGCGCCGCCCGCGGTCGGCTTGGCGCCGGGGGGCGCGGCTATGTCGTCGAGGACCTGCCGGTGATCTCGATGATGGCGGTGGCCTCGGGCTATGTCTCGGTTCTGGTGATGGCGCTCTACGTCACCTCGCCCGCCGTGCTCGAGCTCTATGCCCGGCCCGCCGCCCTTGGCGGGATCTGCTGCGTTCTGCTTTACTGGATCTCGCGCATCGTGCTTCTGACCCACCGGGGCGAGATGCTGGACGATCCGGTGGTCTTCGCCCTGCGCGATCCGGTCAGCCGGGCCTGCCTGGGGCTGATCCTCCTGTTCGCGCTCGCCGGGACGTTGCCATGAGCGGCGAGGGACGGACGGACCATGCGATCCGCACGGGCGCGCTGGCGCTGGCGGGGCTCTGCACCCTGCTGATCCTCGCGACCCCGCTGGCCGACCTCGCGGCGGGCGGCGAGCCCTGGCACCAGGGCGACTGGCTGATCAACGACGCGGGCGGGACGGTGCGCCGGGGGCCCTTCGGCGCGGCGCTGATCGCTCTGGCCGACCTCGCGGGGCTGTCGCCCGTGGCGCTGACGGTGGCGGTGCAGGCGGCGCTGGTCCTTGTCGCGATGGCGGCGCTGCTCGACGCCTTCGCGCGGGCGCTGGCACAGCCGGTCTGGGCGCTGCTGCTGACCTCGCCCGCCTTCTTCCCGCTGTTCTGGGCCGCGCGGCCCGAGGCGGGCCTGCGCAAGGAGCTGCTGGTCTTCGCCGCCATGGCGCTGCTGCTGCCCGCGGCGGGACGGGATGGCAGGTGGCGCCGGCTCGCGCCGGTCTCCGCCGCCCTGTTCCTCGCCGCCTGCGTCGGCCACGAGGCGAACGTCTTCCTGCTGCCGGCCTACGGGCTGCTGGCCTTCGTGGCGCTGCGGCCCGATCCGCGGGCAGGGGCGGTGCGGGTGGCCGCCCTCGTCGTCGTCGGGGGGACTGCCGCCGCGTTCCTGTTCGCCTGGGCCTACCGGGACGGCGGGGATCCCGCGGCGGTCTGCGCGGCGCTGACCGCGCGCGGGGCATCGCCGCGCATCTGCATCGGCGCGATCGAGTGGCTTGGCCACGACATCGCCTTCGCCCGCGACCTGCTCGGCAGCCTGCTGAACCGCCGGTCCGGGGCGGCGTTCCTGCTGGCCTCTGCGCTGGCGGGGCTGCCGCTGATCCATCTCGTCGCGCTGCACGACCGCTGGCGTCTGATGCTCGGGATCTCGCTGCTCCTGCTGCTGCCGATCCTGCCGCTCTTTGCCGTCGCGGTGGACTGGGGGCGGTGGATGGCGCTGCATGTCGCCTCGGCGGGACTCGTGCTGCTGGCGCTGAGGTTGCAGGGCGTCGTGCGGCAGGTGCGCCCGGCGCGGCCGTGGCTGGTGGCGGCGATCTGCGTGGCGAACCTCTTCTGGGTGCCCGACCATGTCATCGGCTGGGTGCCCGGCGGGCTCGTGGCCGAGCTTGCCGCGCGGGTGCGGGGCGGCTAGGTCGTGGCGGGGCCCGAGGGTGAAAGCCGCCCGCCCTCGCGCACCATCGCCACCTCCAGCGCGCGTCCCGTGGCGTCGTCGGTCCTGACGAACAGGCCCGACAGGGTGGCGGGGCCCGCCGCGGGCTCGAACCGGCCCTTCGGCATCCCGGTGATGAAGCGGTTCAGCGGCTCGGCCTTGTCCATGCCGATGACCGAGTCGTAGTCGCCGCACATCCCGGCATCCGACTGGTAGGCGGTGCCGCGGGGCAGGATCATCGCGTCGGCCGTGGGCACATGGGTGTGGGTGCCCACGACGACCGAGGCGCGGCCGTCGCACCAGTGGCCCATCGCCATCTTCTCGGAGGTCGCCTCGCAGTGCATGTCGACCAGCGCGGCATTGACCTGGGCGCCGAGGGGGGCGTTCTTCAGCACCGGCTCGATCGCCGAGAAGGGATCGTCGAAGGGCCGCTTCATGAACACCTGCCCCAGCACCTGTGCCACCAGCACCTTGCGCCCGCCCGGCGCGGCGAAGACCCGCGCCCCGCGGCCCGGCGCGGCCTTCGAGAAGTTGATCGGACGGATGATCCGCGGCTCGGTCTCGGCGAACCGGAGCATGTCCTTCTGGTCGAAGGCGTGATCGCCGAGCGTCAGGACATCGGCCCCGGCGTCCAGCAGCAGCTTCGCGTGATCCGCCGACAGCCCCGCGCCGTTGGTCGCGTTCTCGCCGTTGACCACGACGAAGTCGAGCGCCCACGCTTTCCGCAGGCCGGCCAGCCGTTCGGTCACCGCGGCCCGGCCCGCGCGGCCCATCACATCGCCGAGGAACAGGAGTCTCATGGGAGGTGAGTAAGCCGGTGCGGGCGCGAGGGCAAGACGGGGTGGAGACGGAGTGGAGGCGGGGCGGAGCCGGGGCGGGCTCAGTCGTCGCCCGCGTCCTCCTCGTTCGACTGCGGCAGGCGGACGGTGGAGAAGCCGCCCTCGTAGACCGAGATCGCCTGCACGCAGGGCTGGGCGCCGTAGCCGTCGCAGGCGGTGCCGTGGCGGCCGATCAGGAGCAGGGGCGATCCATAGAACTCGTCCACCCGCCAGATCCCGCCGCTCCAGCTGGCCGAGCGTTCGCCGTCGACGACGGCGTGGATGATGCTGCCGCCGGTGCCGTGCCACAGCGCATAGTCCTGCGAACACAGGATGTGGTTGAAGTCGAGGATCACGTCGTCCTTCTCGTCGAGGTCGGAGAGGGCGACCCAGGTGACGGCGCCGGGCTCGATCTCCAGCACCGGGACCGGCGCCTGCGGGTCGCTGCCCTGCACCTCGGTGACGCACTCCTGCAGCGCGGCGGCGAGGATCGCGTCGGCCTGCGGGTTGATCGGCGCGGTCTGGGCCGTGCAGACGGACGCGATGGCGGTCGTGCACGCAAGGACCGTGAAGGCTGCGGTTCTCATTTCCTGCCGATCCTCGGTTCGGTGCCGGCGACCAGCCGGCGGATGTTGGCGTGGTGACGGATGAAGATCAGCACGGCGAGCGCCAGCGCGAGGACCGCGAGATCCTGCCGCCCCCCGATCAGTGCCCAGACCGGCGCCAGTGCCGCCGCGGCCAGCGCCGCGAGGGAGGAGAAGCGGAACAGCGCCGCCGTCGCCGCCCAGGTCGCGCAGGCGGCAAGGCCCAGCGGCCAGGCCAGCGCCAGCAGCGTGCCGAGGAAGGTCGCCACCCCCTTGCCGCCCCGGAACCCGAGGTAGACCGGGAAGCAGTGGCCGAGGAAGGCGGCGAAACCCGCGAGCTGCGCCGCCGTCTCGCCCAGCAGGGCCCGCGCGACCAGCACCGCGATCCCGCCCTTCGCGGCGTCGAGCACGAGGGTCAGGAAGGCCGCGGGCTTGTTCCCGGTCCGCAGCACGTTGGTCGCGCCGATGTTGCCCGAGCCGATCTTCCTGAGATCGCCCAGCCCGAAGAGCCGCGCCATGACGATGCCGAAGGGGACGGCGCCGAGGAGGTAGCCGAACACGGCGGCGGCGATCAGTCCCGTCATCGTCGCGCCTCCGGCAAGGGTCTGGAAAGAAACATTCAATGCCTCCGGCGGGGATATTTACAAAGCAAAGATGGAAGGGGTCAGGCTTCGAACACCCGTTCCCCTCCGACCCATGTTCCGAGCACCTTACCCTCCATCCGCTGGCCGTCGAAGGGGGTATTCTTCGACTTCGACAGGAGCGTGAAGCGGTCGAGCAGGAAGGGCGCGTCCGGGTCGAACAGCACGAGATCGGCGGGTGCGCCGGGGGACAGCCGGCCCGCGGGCAGTCCGAGGCGGCGGGCCGGGTTCAGCGATATCGCCCGCCACAGCAGCGGCAGCGATATGGCGCCGGCGTGAACCAGCCGCAGCGCCGCCGGAAGCAGGGTCTGGAGCGCCACGGCGCCGCTGGCCGCCTCCTCGAAGGGCAGGCGCTTGGACTCCTCGTCCTGCGGCGTGTGCATCGAGCAGAGGACGTCGATCAGCCCGTTCGCCAGCGCCTCGACCATGGCGCGGCGGTCGTCCTCGGAGCGAAGCGGCGGCTTGATCTTGAAGAAGGTGCGGTAGTCGCCGACGTCGAGCTCGTTCAGCGTCAGGTGGTGGATGCCGACCCCCGCCGTCACGTCGAGCCCGTTGCGCTTCGCCCGCTCCAGCGCGGGCAGGCTTCTGGCCGAGGTGATCTGGTCGGCGTGGTAGCGCGCGCCCGTCATCTCGACCAGCGCCATGTCGCGGTCGAGCGCCATCCGCTCGGCCATGGGCGAGACCGCGGGAAGCCCCTTCAGCGACGCGAACTTGCCCGAGGTGGTGCAGGCGCCGTCGGACAGGCCGGGATCCTGCGGGTGGGCGATGACCAGGGCGCCGAGGGAGCGGGCATAGGTCAGCGCCCGCGAGAAGACCTTGGTGTTCTGCACCACCCGGTCGCAGTCGGTGAAGGCCACGGCGCCTGCATCCTTCAGGAAGCCGATCTCGGTCATCTCGCGCCCCTCGCGGCCCTTGGTGAGGGCGGCCATGGGCTCGACCCTCACCACGCTGTCGGCCTTGGCGCGGCGGGGGACGAACTCCAGCACCTCGGGCGTGTCGATGGCGGGGGGGGGGTCGGGGCGGGTGACCATGGTGGTGATCCCGCCCGCCGCGGCGGCGAGACCCGCCGAGCGGAAGCTTTCCTTGTGCCGCTCGCCCGGTTCGCTGACCTTCACGCCGAGGTCGACGATGCCGGGGGCAAGGCAGTGGCCGCCGCAGTCGACGGTGCGCTCGGCCTGCGGCAGCGGGCCGTCCGGCAGGGCACGGATCGCGCCGTCGGCGACCCAGAGGCTGCCCGTGGTCTCGCTGCCCGCTTCGGGGTCGATCAGGCGGGCGTTGGTGAAGAGAAGGCTCATGCGCTCTGCCTGTCCTGAAGGCCGCGGATCAGGCGCCAGACCGCGGCGCCGTCCGCGATGTCCTCGAACCCGATGCGGACGGTGGTGTAGCCGCGCTTGCCCGCGCGGCGGCTCTGTTCGGCGAACCAGACGGTGTCGCCCCGGCGCCCCGTGTCGAGGCTGACGGCGCCGGCGGGGCCGATGGGGAAGGACGTCAGCCTGCGTTTCCAGAACTGCGTGGCGATGTAGCCGCGGCGGTTGGTGAGGGTGTAGAACACGTTCCGGTGCGCCGTCAGCGCCTTGTACCAGGTGCCAAAGACCATGAGGGCGCCGGTGGCGATGAAAGGCAGGCCAAAGACCAGGGCTATGGCCGCCTCGAGCCGGTGCGGCGACAGGCCGGGGGCGAAGAGCCCGAGCAGCCCGGCGCCCGAGCAGGCGAGCCCGCCGGCCAGGAACGGCAGGCCGAAGACCGACAGGGCGATCGTCTGCAGCGGCTGCCTGAGGCCCCGCACGGGCTGGCCCTGCCAGAGGATCTCCTCGCCCTCCGACAGGATGTCTTCCCAGCCGGGCGGCGGCGGGGCCGTGTCCCTCATGCAGCGCCCCCGAAGAGCAGGGCGAGGCCTGCGAGGACGACGAGAATCACCGCGGCGAGGATCAGCCACCTGCTTCGGCCCTCCCTGCCTTTCGCGGCGGTCGGCTCGGGCTCGGACGGGCGGGACAGCGTGCCCTTCGCGCCCTCGCTGCGCAGCGGGGTGAGCGCGGCGGGGGCCGCCGCTTCCTCGTGCAGCGTGGCGATCAGGGTCAGGCGCGGGTCGGGGCGCAGCCCGGTCGCGCCGCGGTGGGCGGCGGCGCGCAGGATCAGGACGTGGCCCTCCAGCGCGTCGAGCCGTCCGCGGACCGCGCGCACCTCCTCGGGGCGCACGCCCAGGCCCTCGGTCAGATAGCTGGCGAGGCCGAGGGGCGCGAGGTCAGACACGTTGACAAGCTCGGCATGGGCCGGGTCCACGCGGTCGAGCCCGAGCAGGGCGGCCTTGTCGCCGTCGCTCAGGCCTTTCGCCTCGGCGGCGGGCATCGACACCGAGAACAGGCGCACGATGCCGGTCTCGTCCGCAGCAAGGGGAATGTCTTGCGTCATCGGCGGGGCTCCTTCCGGGGGCTGTTCGGGATCATGCCGGTACAGCCCCGGCGCGGGCCCGCAGGTTCCGCGCCAGCAGTTCCATCGCCGCCATGCGCACGGCGACCCCCATCTCCACCTGCTCCTGGATGACCGAGCGGTTGATGTCGTCGGCGAGCGTCCCGTCGATCTCGACCCCGCGGTTCATCGGCCCCGGATGCATCACGATCGCGTCGTCCTTCGCATAGGCCAGCTTCTCGGCATCGAGGCCGAAGCGGTGGTAATACTCGCGTTCCGAGGGGATGAAGCCGCCGTCCATCCGTTCCTTCTGGAGCCGCAGCATCATCACCACGTCGGCGCCCTCGAGCCCCGCGCGCATGTCGTCGAAGACCTCCACGCCCCAGTCCCGGGCCCCCGCGGGAATCAGCGTCGGCGGCCCGATCAGGCGGATGCGCGACTCCATCTTGCCGAGCAGCAGGATGTTGGAGCGGGCGACGCGGGAGTGGGCGATGTCGCCGCAGATCGCCACGGTCAGGCGGTGCAGGCGGCCCTTCGCGCGACGGATCGTCAGCGCGTCGAGCAGCGCCTGCGTCGGGTGTTCGTGGCGCCCGTCGCCCGCGTTCAGGACGGCGCAATTCACCTTTTCCGCCAGGAGGTTGACGGCGCCGGAGTGCGGGTGGCGCACCACCAGCAGATCGGGGTGCATGGCGTTCAGGGTCAGCGCCGTGTCGATCAGCGTCTCGCCTTTTTTGATCGACGAGGCCTGCATCGACATGCTCATCACGTCGGCGCCCAGCCGCTTGCCCGCCAGCTCGAAACTGGCCTGCGTCCGGGTCGAATTCTCGAAGAACATGTTGATCTGGGTGAGCCCCGCCAGCACGTCAGAATGCTTGCCCGGCGCGCGGTTGAACGCGACATAGGTTTCGGCGAGGTCGAGAAGCGTCGTGATCTCAACGGGATGCAGATGCTCGATCCCGAGAAGGTGGCGGGCGCTGAAGGTCATTCCGGCGGGCTCTCCTGACGTCGCCCGGTTATAGGAAGGGGCGGGGCTGGCAGCAAGGGCGGCTGCCGCGGGCTCTGCCCTTTTCCGGCCGGGCGGACTAGGCTCGGCAACATGGATTCGGGTGTGACATCGGACGAGGACTACTGGCTGGCGGCGGCGCTGCTCGAGTGGCAGGCGGAGCTTGGCGCGGACGAGGCGCTGTCGGAGACGCCGGTGAACCGCTACGAGCTGCCGCCGCCGGAAGCGGCGCCCGCGGCTCCGGTGGCCCCGCCGGTGGCGCGGGGAGCGCCGGAGCTGCCGCCGCCGCTGGAGGCGCCGGATGCGGTGGCCATCGCCGAGGCGGCCGCGGCGGGGGCGGCGGACCTGGACGGGCTTCGCGCTGCGATGGCGGATTTCGAGGGCTGCGAGCTGAAGAAGGGCGCCCGCAACCTCGTCTTCTCCGACGGCAATCCGGCGGCGCGGGTCATGGTGATCGGCGAGGCGCCGGGGCGGGACGAGGATGCCCAGGGCAAGCCCTTCGTCGGCCGGGCGGGGCAGCTTCTGGACCGGATGTTCGGCGCCATCGGCATGGGCCGGGCCGAGCCGGGGGAGAATGCGCTCTACATCACCAACATCCTGCCCTGGCAGCCGCCGGGCAACCGCGATCCCGAGCCCGCCGAGATCGCGATGATGCTGCCCTTCGTGCGGCGTCATGTCGAGCTTGTGGGGCCGGAGGTGCTGGTCCTCATGGGAAACATCAGCTGTCTCGCGCTGCTGGGGCGCAAGGGGATCACGCGGCTTCGCGGCGCCTGGACCGAGGCGCTGGGGGTGCCCGCGATGCCGATGTTCCACCCGGCCTACCTGCTGCGCAACCCCGCCGCCAAGCGCGAGGCCTGGGCCGACCTGCTGGAGGTGCAGGCCCGGCTCCGCCACGGCGGGTAGGGCCGGAGTCCGTCCCCTTCCCATACCGAAAGCGCCCCGATGTTTGCCGATCCCCTCACCCTCCTGGCCTTCGCCCCCGCCGCCCTGGCGTTGAACCTGACGCCCGGCGCGGACATGATGTTCTGCATCGGGCAGGGGCTGAAGGGCGGCTGGCGGCCCGCGGCGGCGGCGAGCGCCGGGGTCTCGGCGGCCTGCATGGTGCATGTCGCGCTCGCGGGCCTCGGGCTCGGCGCGGCGGTGGCGGCGCTGCCCTGGCTGTTCGAGGTCATCCGCTGGGCCGGGGTCGGGTATCTGCTGTGGCTCGCCCGGACGTCGCTCCGGGGCGGCGGAACGGCGGAGGAGGTGCCGCCGGTGCGCCCGGCGCGGGCGTTCCGCGACGGGGCCGTGGTGAACCTGACCAACCCCAAGGTGGTCCTGTTCGTCCTCGCCTTCCTGCCGCAATTTGTCCGGCCCGAGGGACCGGTGCTGTTGCAGTTCCTCGCGCTCGGGGCGATCCTGTCGGTCGGCGGCTTCGTGGTGAACGCGCTGGCCGGGGCCTTCGCCGGTCGGCTGGCGCAGAGGCTGCGCGGGGGCCGGGCGGGGCGGGTGCTGGGCTGGATCAGCGCCGGGATCTTCGGGGCGCTGGCGGTGCGGCTGGCGGTGATGCAGAGGAGTTGAACGGGATGTGGCGACTGGTCCTTGCGGCGGCACTTGTGGCCGGGGTTGCGCAGGCGGAGGAGCGCGAGAGCTATGCCGTCGATTTCGCGGCCCTGTTCCGCGACAAGGCGGAGCTGGTCGAGGACCGGACGAAGCCCGACGGGCCCGGCACCCGCGTCCTGCAACTCGGCCCCGTCACCGTGACCGAGCTTCAGAACGAGAATGCGACCGAATACCTCGCCACCGATACCAGTCCCGAAGGCGCGGTCGGCTGCCTGCTTCGTATTCTGGCGGAGCTGCGGCAGGTGGAGCCCTGCGGCGAGGTGATGTCGCCGGACCAGGCGGAGGCCATCGAGGGGGCGTTCGGCCGGGTGCTGTCCTTCTACGTCGCCAACACCTGGCCGCCGGTGCCCGAGGCCGAGCGGGCGGAGGCGGTCAATGCGATCCTCGCCGATTACGACCGCACCCGTGCGCCCGCCGAGGAGGTCTGCCCGACGCTGGACGCCGCGACCCTGTCCGAGGCGTCGCGAATGGCCGGGGCGATTTCGGACGGCATCAAGAAGGGCGCGGTGGAGCAGATGCTCGCCACCCCGCGCCTGCCCGTGACCAACCCCTGCCTGTGAGGCCGACCATGTCGCGTATCGACGAAAGCCGCGCGTTCATTCCCGTTCGCATCGCCGTGCTGACCGTGTCGGACACGCGGGCCGCCTCGGACGACCGCTCGGGCGAAACGCTGGTGCAGCGGCTGACCGACGCGGGGCACGTGCTGGCGGACCGGGCGATCGTCACAGACGACCGCGAGAAGATCGTCGAACGCCTTCGCGCGTGGTGTGCGGATACCGGCGTCGACGTGGTGATCTCGACCGGGGGCACGGGGCTCACGGGGCGGGACGTGACGGTGGAGGCGCACCGCGACGTCTACGAGAAGGAGATCGACGCCTTCGGCACGGTCTTCACCATGGTCTCGATGAACAAGATCGGCACCTCGGCGGTGCAGAGCCGCGCCTGCGGCGGTGTCGCCCATGGCACCTACCTGTTCGCGCTGCCGGGATCGCCCGGCGCCTGCAAGGATGCCTGGGACGAGATCCTGTCGCTGCAGCTCGACTATCGCCACCGTCCCTGCAACTTCGTCGAGATCTTTCCGCGCCTGGATGAGCACCGGCGACGGAAATAGCTGCTGTCTTCGTATAGGATGCGGTAGCGGCCCGCCTTGAGCGGGGCGTCACGGCATTGTCAGGGGGTTTCGTCTTGGACTTCGGGCGGGGCGCGCCACCTGTGCGGCGAAGGGTTATGTGATGCGGTTCCTGAGATGCGATTCCTGAGAAGGGCCCTGGGCGGGCTGTTCCTGCTGGCGCTGACGCTGGGCCTGCTGGCGGTCGGCGGCGGCGTGCTGGTCTCGGCCGTGCGCGAACGGATGGCCGACGATGGGCCCGCGCGCGCGGCGCGCGAGCGGGTGCTGGCCGTGAACGTGGTGCCCTACGAGAGCGGAACGGTGGTGCCGGACCTGACCGCCTATGGCCAGGTCGTCAGCAGCCGCACGCTGGAGGTGCGGGCGAAGGCGACGGGCACCGTGGTGGAACTGGGCGAGGACTTCCGCGAAGGCGGCCGCGTGGCCGCGGGGGATCTGCTGTTCCGGGTGGATCCGGCGGATGCGACGACCGCGCTGGACGTGGCCAGGGCCGATCTTCAGGACGCGCGGGGCGAGGCCGAGGATGCCGAGCGCGCGCTGGGGCTGGCGAAGGACGAGGTCGCGGCGGCCGAGGCGCAGGCCGGGCTGAGGACGAAGGCGCTGGAGCGGCAGCGCAACCTCGCGTCGCGGGGTGTCGGCACCGAAGCGGCTGTGGAAGAGGCCGAGCTGGCCGAGTCGGCGGCGACCCAGGCGGTGCTGACCCGGCGGCAGGCGCTGGCGGTGGCCGAGGCGCGGATCAACCAGGCGGCGACGGCGCAGGCGCGGGCCGAGATCGCGCTGGCAGAGGCCGAGCGGCGGCTGGGAGAAACCGCCGTCCACGCCGCCTTCGACGGCGTGCTGGGCGAGGTGACGCTGGTGAAGGGGCGGCTGGTCGGTGCGAACGAGCAGGTGGCGCAACTGGTGGACCCCGAGGCGCTGGAGGTATCGTTCCGGCTGTCGACGCCGGAATACGCGCGGCTTCTGGACGATCGGGGACGCCTGACCGCGGCGGAGGTGCGGGTGTCGCTCGACGTGACGGGGCTGACGCTGTCGACGACGGGGACGATCGCGCGGGAAAGCGCCTCGGTCGGCGAGGGGCAGAGCGGGCGGATGCTCTATGCGACGCTCGGGCAGGCGCGCGGCTTCCGGCCCGGCGATTTCGTGACGGTGCACGTGGCGGAGCCCGCGTTGCAGGACGTGGCGCAGCTGCCGTCGAGCGCGGTGGACAGCGCCGGGACCGTGCTGCTGGTGGGCGCGGACGAGCGGATCGAGGTGGCCTCGGTCGAGGTGCTGCGGCGGCAGGGCGATGTCGTGCTGGTGCGCGGCGACGGACTGGAGGGCGCGCGCGTGGTGGCCGAGCGCTCGCCGCTCTTGGGGCAGGGGATCAAGGTGAAGCCGTCCGAGCCTGCGGGAGAGGTGGCGCCCGAGATTCCCGAGATGGTGGCGCTGAGCGAGGAGCGGCGCGCGAAGCTGATCGCCTTCGTGGAGGGCGGACCGATGCCGCCCGAAGCGAAGGAGCGGATGCTGGCGCAGCTGAAGGCCGAGAGCGTGCCGGCGACGACCGTCGCGCGGATCGAAGCGCGGATGGGGGGCTGAGGCGGTGGCGCAGCGCTCGTTTTCGGCGGCCGGGGGGCTGCTGGCCTATTTTGCGCGGCACCGGACGGCGGCGAACCTGCTGCTGGTGGTGATGGTCGCCCTCGGCATCGCTGCGGCGCCGCAGATGCGGGCGCAGTTCTTTCCCGACGTGGTGCTGGATACGGTCAGCGTCTCGGTCCGCTGGGACGGGGCGGGGGCCGAGGATATCGACTCGGGCATCGTTCAGGTGCTGGAGCCCGCGCTTCTGGCGGTCGAGGGGGTCGAGAGCACGACGAGCCAGTCGAGCGAGGGCAGCGCCCGCCTGACGCTGGAGTTCGAGCCGGACTGGGACATGGCACGCGCGGCGACGGACGTGCAGGCAGCGGTGGACGCCGCCACCGACCTGCCGGAGGAGGCGGAAGAGCCGGAGGTGCGCCGCGGCGCCTGGCGGGACCGGGTGACGGACGTGGTGATCACCGGCCCGGTGGGCGTGGACCAGCTGGCGCGGATCGCCGACGGCTTCACCGCGCGGCTGTTCCAGGCGGGCGTGACGCGGGTGACGGTCCGTGGCGTCGCGGCGCCCGAGACGGTGGTCGAGGTGCCGTCGCTGTCGCTGATCCGCTACGACATCACGATGCAGCAGATCGCCGAGGCCATCGCGGGCGAGGCCGATGCGCGGCCCGCGGGCGACATCTCGGGCGCGGCACGGCTGAGGACGGGGGTGGAGAAGCGCTCGGCCGAGCAGATCGGGGACATCGTGCTGCGCGCCAATCCCGACGGCTCGAAGCTCAGGATCGGGGACGTGGCCGACATCCGGGTCGAGGGGGTGGACCGGACGCGGGCCTATTTCGTCGGGCCGGACAACGCGATCTCGATCCGGGTGGACCGGACCCAGACCGGCGATGCGATCAGGATCCAGAACCGGGTGCAGGAAGTCGCGGACGAGATGCTGCCCTCCCTGCCGCAGGGCGTGAAGATCGACCTGATCCGCACCCGGGCCGAGCAGATCAGCGGTCGGCTCGACATCCTCCTGCACAACGGCTTGCAGGGGCTGGCGCTGGTCGTTGGCCTGCTGTTCCTGTTCCTGAACGCGCGCACCGCGCTCTGGGTCGCGGCGGGGATCCCGGTGGCGATGACGGCGGCCATCGCGGTGATGTATGCCGCCGGTCTGACGCTGAACATGATCTCGCTCTTCGCGCTGATCATCACTCTCGGGATCGTGGTGGACGACGCCATCGTGGTGGGTGAGCACGCGGATTTCCGCGTCCGGCGTCTGGGCGAATCCCCGGTCGACGCCGCGGTGAACGCGGCAAGGCGGATGTTCGCGCCGGTGCTCTCGGCCACGCTGACCACCGTGATCGCCTTCTTCGGCCTCGTCATCATCGGCGGCCAGTTCGGCAGCCTGATCTCCGACATTCCCTTCACCGTGATCGCGGTGCTGCTGGCCTCGCTGGTCGAATGCTTCCTGATCCTGCCGAACCACATGGCCCATGCCATGGCGAATTCGGCGAAGGCGCAATGGTACGACTGGCCCTCGCGCACTGTGAATCGCGGCTTCGGCTGGTTCCGCCGCCGCATCTTCCGCCCGGCGATGCAGCTTGTCGTCTGGGCGCGCTACCCCGTTCTCGCCGGGGTGACGGCGCTGCTGCTGAGCCAGGTCGCGCTGTTCGTGAAGGGCGACGTGCAGTGGCGCTTCTTCTCCTCGCCCGAGCAGGGCTCGATCAGCGCCAACTTCGCCATGCTGCCCGGCGCGACGCGCGAGGACACGCTGGAGATGGTGCGGGTGCTGCAGAAGGCGGTGGACGACCTCGGGGCGAAGTACGAGGCCGAGTACGGGCGCAATCCGGTCGATTTCGCCATGGCCGAGATCGGCGGCACCACGGGGCGGGGGCTGGCGGGCGAGGACACGAAGGAGCCCGAGCAGCTGGGCTCGATCGCGATCGAGCTGATCGACCCGGACCTGCGCCCCTATACCTCGAACGCCTTCGTGGCCGAATTGCAGGACGCCGTGCCGCCGCACCCGATGCTGGAGACGCTGAGCTTCCGCTCCTGGGGCTCGGGGCCGGGGGGAGATTCGCTCGACGTGCAGATATCCGGCGCCGAGGCGCAGGTGCTGAAGGCGGCGGCGGAGGATCTGAAGACCACCATGGCCCGCTTTCCCGAGGTCTCGGCGCTGGAGGACACGCTCGCCTACGACAAGGAGGAGCTGATCCTGGAGCTGACGGCCCAAGGGCAGGCGCTGGGCGTGAACATCGACGACCTGGGCCGGGTGCTGAGGAACCGCCTGAACGGGATCGAGGCGGCGACCTATCCCGACGGCCCGCGCTCTGCCACCATCCGGGTCGAGCTGCCGGAGGCGGAGCGGGCGGCGGATTTCCTGCAGGCGACGCGGGTCAGGACCGAAAGCGGCGCCTATGTGCCGCTCGCCGACATCGTGACGGTGACGGCGCGGGGCGGATTTTCCACCGTACGGCGGGAGAACGGGATCCCCCTGGTCTCGGTCACGGGATCGGTGTCGGAGGACGATCCGGCGCGGGCGACCGAGATCCAGTCCGAGGTGCGGGACCGGATCCTGCCCGCGCTCGAATCTAAGTTCGGCGTCACCACGCGGCAGGCGGGGCTGGCCGAGCAGGAGAACGAGTTCCTGCAGGACGCCCTGCTCGGGCTGGTGCTGTGCCTCCTCGGCATCTACCTGACGCTGGCCTGGATCTTCGCCAGCTGGACCCGGCCCGCGATCGTGATGGCGGTGATTCCCTTCGGTCTGACCGGGGCGATCTGGGGCCATTGGTACTGGGACATTCCCCTGTCGATGTTCTCGGTCGTCGGGCTGATCGGGATGACGGGGATCATCATCAACGATTCCATCGTGCTGGTCGGCACCATCGACGAATACGCCGAGAAGCGGGGCCTGATCCCGGCCATCGTCGACGGCGCGGCGGACCGGCTGCGCCCGGTGCTGCTGACGACGCTGACGACGGTTCTGGGGCTGGCGCCGCTGCTCTACGAGGGCTCGTCGCAGGCGCAGTTCCTGAAGCCGACGGTGATCACGCTGGTCTACGGGCTGGGCTTCGGGATGGTGCTGGTGCTGCTGGTGGTGCCCGCGCTGATGGCGATGCAGCTGGATTTCGGGCGGCAGGCGGCGGCGCTCAGGCGGGCGATGCGGGGCCGCGCGCGCGGGGTGGCGGTGCCGGTGGGGCTGGCGGCGGCGCTGCTGGCGGGCTGGTTCGCGGCGACGCTCGGCTGGGTGCTCGGGACCGGGCGCTATCCCGCGCCGCTGGCCGGGGCGCTGCCCGCGGCCTCAACCGGCGC
>NZ_PNOS01000058.1 GCF_002869745.1 Oceaniglobus roseus | reverse complement strand
CCGCTTTCGCGGGTGCCGCCCACCAGGGCGCCGAGCGCGGCGCCGGCAAGCGCGCCGGTGCCGGTGCGGTTGGGCTGGCCAGTCTGCTGGTTGACGCAGGCGCCGAGCGTGAAGACGCCGAGCGTTGCGGCCAGAAGGGCATATCTTGATGTGGTCATTTGATCCTCACACGGTTTCCGTCACATCTCCAACGCGCGTGATAGGGTCTCGGCGCGTCGAGCGCATGTGGGGAAATGGGGCGTCGGCGGAGATTTGCCACACATCCGCGTGATGTCAGAGCCCGGTCCGCGCCGCCTCGTGGGCCAGCATCGCCCGCTTCACAGGCAGCCCCCAGTGGTATCCGCCAAGCCCGCCGGTCTTCCTGAGCGCCCGGTGGCAGGGGATCAGCCAGCTGACCGGGTTGCGCCCCACCGCGGTGCCCACCGCGCGCACCGCCTTCGGCGCGCCGATGTGGGCCGCGATCTCGCCATAGGTAGTGACATGGCCCGTGGGGATCGCCAGCAGCGCCTCCCAGACCTTGATCTGGAACGGCGCGCCGATCAGGAACAGCGGCGCCGGATCCAGCCCGTCGTCCGCCGCGCCGAACGCGGCCAGCGCCCAGGGGCGCAGGCGCATCGGGTCCTCCACGAAGTCCGCCTTCGGCCAGCGGCCCCTCAGGTCCTCCATCGTCGCCTCGGCCCCCGTCTCGGCGGCGAAGCCGATGCCGCAGATGCCCTTGCTCGTCGCCATCACCAGGGCCGGGCCGAAGGGGCTTTCGAACCAGCCCCAGAAGATCGTCAGCCCCTCGCCCGCCCGGGCATATTCGCCGGGGCTCATCGCCTCCCAGCGGACGAACAGATCGTGCAGCCGCCCGCCCCCGGAAAGCCCGGTCTCGGCCGCGGTGTCGAGGGTGGTGAACCGTTCGGCCAGCAGCGCCTTCGCGTGGCCGAGCCGCAGGAACTGCTGGAACCGCTTGGGCGAGATCCCGGCCCAACGCGAGAACATCCGCTGGAAATGCGCGGGCGAAAGGTTCATCTCGGCCGCGATGCCCTCGAGCGTCAGGTCGCGGCCGTCCTCGGCGTCCAGCCGCTCGATGGCCCGGCGCATCAGCTGCCAGTAATAGCTCTTCTCGGCGTCGCTCCCGGTCTTCGACATGGGCATGGGCATGTTCATCGTCGCTCTCCTGCGTGTGCCCTGAACCTACGCCCCTGCCCCGCAGCGCGCGACCCGGATGTTGCGCAATGGCTCAGCGGGTCATCGTCTCGACGCAGAGCACGGTGGGCAGGTGGCGGATGATCTCGTGCCAGCTTTCGCCCTCGTCCCGCGTGGCGAACACGCTGCCCGAGTTGGTGCCGAAATAGACGCCCGCCGGCGCGCCCCGGTCGGTCGCCATCGCCTGCCGCAGCACGGTGAAGAAGCAGTTTTCCTGCGGCAGCCCCTGCCGCTGCGCCTCCCATGTCGCGCCGCCGTCGCCCGAGGTCCAGACCGCCGCCCTCGCCTCCACCGGAAAGCGGCCCTGGGTGTCGCCGTTCAGGGGCACGACCCAGATGCGGTCGGGGTCGGTGGGATGCACGGCGATCGGGAAGCCGAAGGTCGAGGGCAGTCCGCCGCCGATATCGTCCCAGCTGCGCCCGCCGTCGCGGCTGCGGAAGGTGCCGTGGTGGTTCTGCTGGTACAGGAGGTCGCCCGCGCCGGAAGCGCGCACCATGTTGTGCACGCAGTGCCCCACCTCGTGCCCGCAGGCGCCCGTGGCCGTCTCCACCGCCTCGGCGTTCGACCGGCGGTTCCGCCGCTCCCAGCTCTGCCCGCCGTCCTCGGTGGCGAAGACCCCGGCGGCGGAGATGCCGACCCACATCTTCGCCGGATCGGCCGGATCGGTGACGATGGTGTGCAGCGTCAGCCCCGCCGCCCCCGGCTCCCAGCTGCCCGAGGAGGGGTGGTCGGTCAGCCCCTGCACCCGGTGCCAGGTCGCGCCGCCGTCGCGGCTGGCGAACAGCGCCGCCGGCTTCGCCCCGGCATGGAGCGTGCCATCCGCCCATTTCAGCGACCACAGCGCATCCACCGCGCCGCTGAAGGGCGCCGGGCCCGCCGGTTCCATGCCCAGATGCGCCGCCATCTCGGGATTCGCGGCGAGCCAGGCGTCGGCCTGCCCGTTGGCGAGCTTCGCGAGCGTCCACTCCGCCCCGTCCTCCGAGCGCCAGACCCCGGCCCCGAACCACTCGTTCCCCCCGGCGGCCCAGAGCCGCCCGGTTTCGGGATCGCCCGCCACGTGGTTCACCGGCCAGCCGCCGCAGAACGGGCCGGACAGCGCCCAGCCGTCCCTCGCCTCGTCGCCCCGGGCCAGGAACAGCCCCTTGGTCGTCCCGATCAGGATCGTGATCCCCGCCATCGCCGCCTCTCCCGCCGCAGCCGTCGCGCGCAGCCTACACCCCGCCCGCCCGAGTCGCACAGCGCCCTTGTCGGCGCCGGGCGGGGATGCGCCGGGCCTTGCCGCACCGGCGCGATCCGGGCATAGGGGAAGCGATGGCGAAACAGCTCCCCTATCCCGTGATCCGCGAGATCTTCAGCCGCTTCCGCGCGGCCCAGCCCGAACCGAAGGGCGAGCTCGAGCATCTGAACGCCTTCACCCTCGTCGTCGCCGTGGCGCTCAGCGCCCAGGCGACCGACGCGGGGGTGAACAAGGCCACCCGGGGCCTTTTCGCCGTCGCCGATACGCCCGAGAAGATGCTGGCGCTCGGCGAGGAGGGCGTGACCGAGTACATCAAGACGATCGGCCTCTACCGCAACAAGGCGAAAAACGTCATCAAGCTGTCCCGCATCCTGGTCGAGGAATACGGCGGCGAGGTGCCGTCATCCCGCGCCGCGCTGGAATCCCTGCCGGGCGTGGGGCGGAAGACCGCGAACGTGGTGCTGAACATGTGGTTCCGCCATCCCGCCCAGGCGGTCGACACCCATATCTTCCGGCTTGGCAACCGCTCGGGCATCGCGCCCGGCAAGACGGTCGAGGCCGTCGAGCGCGCGATAGAGGACCACGTTCCGGCCGAGTTCCAGCAGCACGCGCACCACTGGATGATCCTGCACGGACGCTACATCTGCGTGGCGCGGAAACCACGCTGCCCCGATTGCCTGATCCGCGACCTGTGCGCCTTTGAGGAGAAGACCGAATGAAGTTTGATGTCATCGGCATCGGCAACGCCATCGTCGACGTGATCGCCCAGGCCGACGACTCGTTCCTCGACAACATGGGGATCGAGAAGGGCATCATGCAGCTGGTCGAACGCCAGCGGGCCGAGGTGCTGTACGCCGCCATGGACGCGCGCACCCAGACGCCGGGGGGATCGGTCGCCAACACGCTGGCGGGGCTCGGGCAGCTGGGCCTTTCGACCGCCTTCATCGGCAAGGTGAAGGACGACGCGCTTGGCCGTTTCTATGCGGAAGGGATGCTGAAGGCCGGGACCGCCTTCCCGAACCCGCCGGTGCCGGGGGCCGAGGCGCCGACGTCGCGCTCGATGATCTTCGTTTCGCCCGACGGCGAGCGGTCGATGAACACCTACCTCGGCGCCGGGGCCGATCTGGGCCGCGCCGACGTGCCGCCCGAGACCTTCGCGGGCGGCGGCATCCTGTTCCTCGAGGGCTACCTGTTCGACAAGGACGAGGGAAAGACCGCCTTCGCCGAGGCGGCGCGGCTGATGCACGACGCGGGCGGCAAGGCGGGGATCTCGCTGTCGGACCCGTTCTGCGTCGACCGCCACCGCGCCGACTTCCAGCGCCTGATCGAGGGCGAGATGGACTTCGTCATCGGCAACCAGGCGGAGTGGACCTCGCTCTACCAGATGGACGACCCGGTGGCGGCGCTGGAGCGCGCGGCCGAGGTCTGCGAGACGGTCGTCTGCACCCGCTCGGGCCAGGCCGTGCTGCTGATCCGCGGCGGCCAGCGGGCCGAGGCGCCGGTCACGCCGGTGGTCCCGGTGGACGCGACCGGCGCGGGCGACCAGTTCGCGGCCGGGTTCCTCTACGGCTATGCCACGGGGCGCGACCTCGAGACCTGCGGGCGCATGGGGGTCGCCGCGGCGGCCGAGGTGATCGGCCACATCGGCCCCCGCCCCGAGGCGAGCCTGAAGGAGATCTTCGCGGCCGTAGGCCTGATCTGACCGGGTCCGGCGGCCCCGGTCCCCATCCTCAGTCCCCGAGCTTCGCGTGCACCTCGTCGAGGTCGATCTCGCCCACCGGCTTCCGGTTCGACGGATCGTCGAAGTCGTAGCGGAACAGCTTGAAATCCTTGTCGTAGATTTCCTTCATCAAATGCATCGACAGGTCGTCGAAATAGTCCTCGACCGGATGCGCCCGCTTCGGCCCGTGCCCCTCGGACTCGTTGAAGCGCGGGATCGCGTCCAGATCCACCGGATTGCGCAGCTCGGCCATGTCGAGCACGTCGCGCATCCCGTCGTTGAAGGACTCGGTCCAGAAGATCCGGTCGTACCGCCCGCCGTTGACGATGAAGGTCGAGATGTGCCCCGACATCGCCGACCAGTGGATGTCGGGATCCATCGGCTTCCGGAACCGGATGGTGTCGCGCACGAACAGCAGGAACCGCCGGAAGCTCCTGATCTGGTCGAACTCGGCGGTGCCGTCGTCGCCGCCCACGTCCACGCCGTATTTCTGGATCAGCCCCGGCACCAGGTTCCCGCGATAGCGGTTGCCGTTCCTCTGGATGCCGCAGATCTTGTCGAAGAAGGACGACAGGATGCGGCTGTAGGGGTTCCTGACGCAGGTGAAGGCGGGCGCCGTGTGACCCTTGACCGCCCGTTCGATGACCGGCTGGCTGTGGTCCTGCGCCCACTTGTGCAGCCCGTCCTTCGCGTCGTGGATGTCGCCGTCGAAGAAGCGGCCGTGATCCGAGTAGTACATGATCTGGCCGATGGTCGAGCAGGCGCATTTCGGCACCACCCGGTACACCATGTTCTCGCTTTCCGTCATCCAGGTTCCGGGGAAACCCATGGCGCGCGCACTCCTTCCGCTTTGGCCCGTTATGGGGCAGCTTGCCGCCAAGGGACAGAAAAATCAGAATAGTCCTGTCATTGCCGGATCGCTTTGCGCTACCTGTTGGCGCGTATGATCCCGCGGTGACAACAACGTTTCCCGAATGGCACAAATCGCATTCATCCTGCTCTGCCACAAGGATCCCGAGGCGATCATCCAGCAGGCCCGGGGGCTGACTGCCGTGGGCGACTGCATCTCGATCCACTTCGATGCCCGTGCCGCCGCCGCGGATTACGAGCGGATCACCTCGGCGCTGAAGGACAATCCGCGCGTCGTCTTCGCACGGCGCCGCCTGAAATGCGGCTGGGGCGGCTGGAGCCTCGTCGCGGCCACCCTCCTCGCCGTGGAGGCCGCGGTCGAGGCCTTCCCCCGCGCAACCCACTTCTACATGGTGTCCGGCGACTGCATGGCGATCAAGTCGGCCCACTACGCCCATGCCTTCCTCGATGCCGAGGATGCCGACTATATCGAAAGCGTCGACTATTTCGAAAGCGGCTGGATCAAGACCGGCTTCCGCGAGGAACGGCTGATCTACCGACACTGGTTCAACGAACGTACCCAGAAGCGGCTGTTCTACGCCTCCTACGACCTCCAGAAGCGGCTGGGCCTGACCCGCCGGATCCCCGAGGATCTGCAGATGATGATCGGCAGCCAGTGGTGGTGCCTCCGGCGGCAGACGATCGAGTGGGTGCTCGACTTCTGCCGGCAGCGCCCCGACGTGATGCGCTTCTTCCGCACCACCTGGATCCCGGACGAGACGTTCTTCCAGACGGTCGTGCGCCACATCATCCCCGGCACCGAGATCCGCTCGCGCACGCCGACCTTCCTGCTGTTCACCGATTACGGGATGCCGGTCGTGTTCTACGACGACCACTACGACCTGCTGCTGTCCCAGGACTATCTTTTCGCCCGCAAGATCAGCCCCGGCGCGACCGAGCTGAAGCGGCGGCTGGGCGCGCTCTATGCCAGCGAGACGCGCGACTTCCGCATCAGCAACGAGGGCCGCCGCCTGTTCCACTTCCTCACCGGGCGCGGCCGCACCGGCCGCCGCTTCGCGCCGCGGTTCTGGGAAACGGAGTCGACCCTCGGGCACGAACGCACGCTGATCATCCTGGCCTGCAAGAAATGGCATGTCGGCAAGCGCGTGCTGAGGCGGCTGGCCGGGGCCAGCGGGATCGCCGCGCTCGAATACCTGTTCGACGAGGAGGCGACGCCGCTGCCCGATCTCGGCGGCATCCAGAAGACGATGGAAAAGCGCACCCGCCACCGCCGCGCGCTGATGCGGATGCTGTTCGACTATCACCAGACCGACCGCCTGATGATCTGCCTCGATCCGAACAACATGGACCTGCTGCGCGACTTCCAGAACGACCGCTCCGTGACGAAGGTGCTGGAGATCGATTGCGTCTTCTCCGAAAGCTATCTTGCCGGCCACGCCCGGCGGGTCGGGCTGGCCGGGGAGACGACCCCGGCCGAGACCCTGGCGACCCTGCTGCCGACCATCCGCGCCGACATCGCCTTCGAAAGCGACGCCCTGCGCGACGCGGGATTCGAGCACTTCCTGCGCCTGAGCGAATCCGCGCCCCCGAAGTCCAACGCCGCCGCTCTGACCGAACTGCTGGGGATTTCCCCGGACCAGGCCCTTGCCATCGTTTCGGATCCGGGCCTTTTCTCCGACTAGACCCGATCGCCCTACGGCCGCGAACGGCCCGGACACCGCCCGAGAAAGGACAGACCATGCCCTATGCCTACGACGACCAGAACATCTTCGCGAAGATCCTGCGCAAGGAGATTCCGAACGACACGGTTATGGAGACCGAGCACACGCTCGCCTTCCGCGACATCCGCCCGCAGGCGCCCCACCACGTGCTGGTGATCCCGAAGGGCTCCTATGTCTGCCACGACCACTTCTGCATCGCCGCCTCGGACGCCGAGATCGTGGATTTCATGCGCGTCTCGGGGAAGGTCTGCCAGATGCTCGGCATCCAGCCCGGCGAGGGCGGGCAGGGTTTCCGCACCATCTCGAACGCGGGCGAGCACGGGGTGCAGGAAGTGCCGCATTACCACATGCACATCCTCGCGGGCCGCGGCCTCGGGCGGATGCTGAACCCCGCCTGAACCCCGCCCGCACCACGCCAGCACCGCGCCCGGAAACACGCCCGGACATGCGCGCCGGACTTGCGTGCCGCCATCGCCAAAGCCTAACCTCTCGCCCGATCTGAAACGGAGATTGCCCCCGATGACACGCCTTCCCAGCCTCCTTGCCGCGGCCGCCCTGGCCGTCCTGCCCGGCCTCGCCGCCGCCGCCGCCGCCGACCTGCCCGACCTCGGCGGACGCACCGTCGCCGTCGTGACCGAGAACGCCTATCCCCCGCTCCAGTTCGTCGACCCGAAGACGGGCGAGGCGACGGGCTGGGAATACGACGCCATGGCCGAGATCGCCAGGCGGCTGAACATGACGGTGGAATACGCCAACACCAGCTGGGACGCGATGATCCCCGCGGTCAGCCAGGGCCAGTACGACATCGGCATGACCGGCATCACCATCCGCGAGGACCGCGCCGAGGTGGTCGACTTCTCCGATCCCTACATGCGCTCGGAAATGGTCATGCTGGTCAGGGGCGACGAGGACCGCTTCATCGACGCCGCCTCGTTCCAGGAGGATCCCGACCTGCTGATCGGCGCCCAGCCCGGCACCACGCCCTTCTACGTCGGGATCTACGACGTGCTCGGCAGCGATGAATCCGACCCCCGGATGAAGCAGTTCGAAACCTTCGGCGCCGCGGTGCAGGCGCTGAGGACCGGCGACGTCGACCTGGTGCTGACCGACGGTACCGCCGGCGAAGGCTATGTCGCCGCGTCGGACGGGGCGCTGAAGATCGTGGGCGAGAAGCTAGGGAGCGAGGATTTCGGCTTCATCTTCCCCAAGGGCTCGGACCTCGTCGCGCCGGTCAACGCCGCCATCGCGTCGATGAAGGAGGACGGCACGATCGAGGCGCTGAACAAGAAGTGGTTCCTCGACTTCAAGATGGGCGAGTGAGGCGGAGGAAGGGGCGCGCGGCATGACCCCGCCGCGCGACCGCGACTTTCCCTGGTGGCTTCTGGTCGCCGCCGCCATCGCGGCGGTGATGCTGGTGCGCGTCGTCTCCGACGACTTCTATGCGCAGGTGCTGGCGACCCTTTCGAAGGGCATCGGCATCACCCTTTTCGTGACTGCCGTGGCCTTCGCCATGGCCTCGGGGTTTGGGCTGCTGCTGGCCCTCGCGGCGCTGTCGAAACACCTCGCGCTGCGCCAGGTCGCGCGCTTCTACGTCGAAATCGTGCGCGGCATCCCGATCCTCGTGCTGCTGCTCTACGTCGCCTTCGTGCTGGCGCCGATGCTGGTGGAGGCGTGGAACTGGCTGGTCAGGCCGCTGGGGCTGGAAGAGGCGCGCACCCGCGACTTTCCCCTGATCTGGCGGGCGATCCTCGCCCTCGTCATCGGCTATGCCGCCTTCATCGCCGAGGTGTTCCGCGCCGGCCTCGTCTCGGTCGATCCCGGGCAGATCGAGGCGGCGAAGGCGCTTGGCCTCTCGGGCTGGCAGTGCTTCCGGCTCATCGTCTTTCCGCAGGCGATCCGCACCATCCTGCCGCCGCTCGGCAACGACTTCATCGCGATGATCAAGGACTCCTCGCTGGTCTCGGTGCTGGGCGTGCTCGACATCACCCAGCTCGGCAAGGTCACGGCGGCGGGCAACTTCCGCTATTTCGAGACCTACAACGTGGTCGCGCTGCTGTACCTGCTGATGACCGTCACCCTGTCGCTGCTGCTGCGGCGGCTCGAGGCGCGGCTGAACCGGCGGCGGGGCGGATAGCGGATCGCTGACGGTCGGCACCGGGCCCCGGCCTTCACTCCACCCTGATTGCCACCCTTGCCGAACGGCCCGCGCCGTCGATCACCGACAGCGTCACGAAGCCCGGTCCGCCGACGCCGACCCAGGTCTCCCGCTCGGGCGTGGCGACCGAAACCGGGCGGCCGTCGGCGAGGATGGTGAAGGGCGGCACGCCGCCGCGCAGCTTCACCGCCAGCTGTCCGTCCCCGATCGCCAGTTCCGCGCCCTCGGGCGGGAAGGCGATCACCGGCGCGTCCGGGGCGGCGGCGAAGGCGGCGTCGCGGGGGCGGAAGCGCTGGAGCGGCTGCGGCAGGTCGGCGGTGGCGACCGTCAGCACGCCGGGAGGCGGCGCGCCGAGCGGCTCCAGCCGGGGCGAGAGCCGCGCGAAGGCCTGGAACAGCACCGGGGCGGCCAGGTCTCCGCCGAAGGCGCCAGGGACCGGCGTGCCGTCGGGCCGGCCCATCCAGACGCCGACGACGTGCCGCCCGTCGAAGCCGATGGCCCAGGCATCGCGATGGCCGTAGGAGGTGCCGGTCTTGTAGGCGAGCCCGTTCCGCGGCGCCCCCACCGGCGGCGCGAGTCCCGAAAGGATGTCGCCCACCTGCCACGCCGCCTCGGCCGACAGCACCCGCTGCGGCGTCCCCGCGCCGGACGGCAGCGCGTGCAGGTCGCGCCGCACCCCGCCCTCGGCCAGCATGGCATAGACCTGCACCAGCCCTTCCAGCGTCAGCCCCGCGCCGCCGAGCGCCACCGCGAGCCCCGCGCGCCCGCCCGGGATCTCGACCCGCGCACCGCTGCGGCGCAGGGCATCGACCAGCCGGGCGGGGCCGATGGCCTCGGTCAGCTTCACCGCCGGGATGTTCAGCGACATCTGGAGCGCGTCGCGCAGCCGCACGGTGCCGCGAAAGGCGCCGTCGAAGTTCTGCGGCGCGTAGGTGCCGAAGGCGGTCGGCACGTCCTCGATCAGCGTCTCGGGATGGGCAAGGCCCTGGTCGAAGGCGAGGCCGTAGATCACCGGCTTCAGCGTCGAGCCGGGCGAGCGCAGGGCCTCGGTCATGTCGACGAAGCCCTGCCTGGGGTCGTTGTCGTAGGCGGGAGAGCCGACCTGGGCCAGGATCTCGCCCGTCCGGTGGTCGGCGACCAGCAGCGCCACCGACACCCGCGCCCCCTGCCCGCGCAGCGCCTCGCGGGCAAGGTCCTCCATCGCGCGTTGCAGCGGCCGGTCGAGGGTCGTCGCGATCACGCCCGCGCCGGGGTCGTCAGCCAGCAGGCGGTCGGCGAGATGCGGGGCAAGGGCCGGGAACGGGCGGCGGGCGGTCGGCACGGCTTCGCGCCGGGCGGCGGCGGCGGCTTCGGTGCCGATGACGCCGGCGCGCGCCAGCCGGTCCAGCACCCGGTCGCGGGCCGCTTCGGCGGCGGCGGGAAAACGATCGGGGCGGCGGGTTTCGGGCGACTGCGGCAGCGCCACCAGCAAAGCCGCCTCGGCGGGGGTCAGGCGGGCGGGCTCCTTGCCGAAATAGACGAGCGACGCCGCGCGCACCCCTTCGATGTTGCCGCCGAAAGGCGCGCGGTTGAGGTAGAGCGTCAGGATCGCCTCCTTGCCGAGCCGCCGCTCCAGCGCCAGCGCGACCCTGAGCTGGCGCAGCTTGCCCGACCAGGCGCCGGTCGGCCCCTCCTCCAGCAGCCGCGCCACCTGCATCGTCAGGGTCGAGGCGCCGGAGCGGATGCCGCCGTGCATCACGGCACCGACCCCCGCCCTGAGCACCGCCAAGGGGTCGACGCCCCCGTGCTCGAAGAACCGCTTGTCCTCGTAGCCGACCAGCATCCTCACATAGCGCGGATCGACGGCATCCAGCCCCGTGGCCAGCCGCCAGCGCCCGTCGGCCACGGTATAGGCGCGCAGCAGCAGGCCGTGGCGGTCGCGCACCTCCGTTCCCGTCTCCAGCGCGAGCGGGGGCAGCCGGGTGGCGTCGATCCAGCCGTCGAAGCGGTCCCGCGCGGCCGCGCCCAGGAACAGCAGCACGGCCAGCGCGAACAGCATCCGCTCAGGGCGCATGGACCTCGCCTTCCCAGCCGCCGGGATAGGCGGTGACGAAGCCCGAGGGATGGATCTCAAGCGCCGCCGCGAAACCCGGCGAGGCATAGTCGACGGTGCGGTGGTCGCGCCGGGCATAGGTCTGTTCCAGCACCTCGGCCCGCGCCTCGGGCCAGCGCAGCCAGAGCGCGGCCACCTCCTGCGGATGCCCCGCCATCAGTCCCAGCCGACGCACCGGCAGCAGGTTCGTCGCCGGGGTGAATCCCAGGTCGACGTCGTGGCACTGCGCGCTGTCGGCGATGCTGCGCCCGTTCACCTGCCAGCCCTCGGGCGATTTCGCCAGCCTCCAGCCGACCGCCACGCCGCCGCGGGTGCCGGTGACGTCGGCGCTTTGCGACAGCCAGTCGCGGTCGCAGCGCACGAGGTAGTCGAGCCGCGTCTCCGACCCGCCCTCGGTGAACCGCGCGTGGCCGAGCAGCATCCAGCCCTCGGGCTCGCGCACCAGCTTGCAGGTGTCGTCGCCCGCCCCGTCCAGCCGGGTCCAGCGGGCGACCGCCTTGACCTCGCCCTTCACCGTCTCACTCCGTCACCGCGACCTGGCCGGTGGCGGTATGGGCGCGGAAGCGGGGGCGGTACATGTCCTCGACGCTCGCCGCGGGGTGGTGGTAGAGGCCCGGCGACACCGCGCGCACGATATAGGCGACGCGGAACGCCTGGTCCGAGCGCCAGTCGACCGCGGCGAGGAACCGGTCGCTCAGGAACTGCGCCGTCTGCACGTCCTGCACGGTGTCGAGCCAGTCGAGCGCCGCGATGTCGCCCGATTGCAGCAGGTTCGGATTGTCGATCTCGAACCCCGCGGGCAGCGGATCGTCGACCATCAGCCGCGCCTCGGTGTCGGCGAAGGGCTGCACGGTCAGGAGCGCGACAAGGCGGGTGCCAATCTTCACGCGGTCGGGCTGTACCGGATCGCCCTCCATGGTGAAATAGGTCCGCTCGATCGCGTAGCCCTCGCCGCCCTTCGGTTCCGGCACCTCCGGCACGCCGAAGGTGGTGAGGGTCAGCGTCGCCTCGTCGCTGCCGGTGTTGGCGATCTCGACGGGGCCGCCCGCCGTGTCGGCCTCGCGCACCCGGATCAGCGGGCCGTCCGGCGCCGCCCCGTTCACCGTCAGCCCGTCCGAGCGGGCGTCGCCGATCAGCGCGTGGGCCGCCAGCAGCGACCAGACCGCCTCCTGGGTCGAACGCTCGGGCTCGCCCGTCTTCGGCACCACCCGGTCGATCAGGGCATCGCGCGGGATTGCGGTGCTGCCCGATTCCACGGCCAGCGTCAGGACGGCGGCGCTGTCGCGCAGGCGGGTGCCGTAGTCGGCGCGCCAGGTGCGCCCCGCCTCCTCGGGCTCGGGCCGGGTCAGCCGCTCGCCCGCGCGGGCGAACATCGCGTCGGCGCGGCTCGGATCGCCGTAGGAGGCGAGTGCGGCGCCAAGCTGGGCCAGCGCCAGCGGCGTGGCGAAGGCGTCGGCCTTCACGTCGGCATAGTAGCGCAGGTCGCCGATGGCCGCCGCCCCCTCGCGCGCCAGCACCTGAAGCGCATAGGCGATATCCTCGCCCCCGTCGTCGAAGTCGGGGGCGTAGTTCACCCGGTTCCTGAGGTTGTCCAGCGCCTCGCGGAAGGCGGTGTCGGGCACGTCGATCCCCTGCACCCGGGCGCGGGACAGGAAGTCGGTGACGTAGGCGTCGAGCCAGAAATCGCCCGACCCCGGCCCCCACAGCCCGAAACTGCCCCCCGGCGCCTGGTTGTCGAGGACGCGTGTGACGGCCTGTTCGATCCGCTCGTCCAGCTGGTCCTTCGTGCCGAGGCCCATGGCCCGGGCGACGGACGAGAGGTAGAGGAGCGGCATCGCCGTGCTCGTCACCTGCTCGGTGCAACCGTAGGGATAGCGGTCGAGCGCGGCCAGAAGGCCGGGGCTGTCGAACCGGGCGAGGGGACCGGCGGTGAGGGTGGCAAGGCCGGTGCCGGGCATCAGGCCCGCGAACACGTCGTCGTCGAAGGTGAAGGTGTCCCCGGCGGCAAGGGTGAAGCGGCTGGTGCGCTGCGTCTCGGGGTCGTTGGCGCGCACCGGCAGGGTCAGCTGGCGCTCCAGCGTCTTGCCCCCCGGCGTGGTCAGCGAGATGTCGATGGTGTAGTCGCCTTCCTCCCCCGCCGTGATCGGCACGCTGAAGGTCTGCTTTTCGCCCTCGGTCAGGGTGAAGCTCGCCGGCAGGGTGCCGAGCTCCAGCGTCACCCCCGCGCTGCCGACGCGCAGGGCGGCGGCGCCGGTGGGTCCGGTGGCATGGGTGACTTCCAGCAGCAGCCGCGACTGGTCGCCGGGGGCAAGGAAGCGCGGCAGGGTGGCGTCGACCACCACCGGATCGCGTACCAGCACGTCCTTTTCCGCCTGTCCGACGCCGGTGGCCGACCAGACCGTCGCCATCAGGCGGACCGTGCCATTGAAGGCGGGCAGGTCGAAGGTGGTGCGCGCCATGCCGTCCTCGCCCACCGTGAGCGGGCCCGAGGTGAAGGCGACGAGCTTCTCCGTCGGCGGCGGCGACTGCATCCGCATCCCCGCGCTGCCGTCCCCGCCCGAGCGCAGGCTGCCGAGGTTGCCTGTGTTGCCGTCGATCAGCCGCCCGTAGACGTCGCGGATCGCGACGCCGAGCTTCCGCTGGCCGAAGTAGTAGGCCGAGGGGTCGGGGCTGTCGAAGGCGGTCAGGTTCAGGATGCCGAGGTCGACGGCCGAGATCACGGCATGGGCGGTGTCGCCCGGCTCTGCCCCCTCGACCTTCAGCGCCACCTCGAAGGGCTGGCGCGGCTCGGCGCTGTCGGGCACCTCGAAACTGGCGGAAAGCTGCGCCGCTCCGGGATCGACCTTGGCATAGGCCAGGCCGAGCGCCCGCGCCGGGGCGTGGCCCGCGCCGTTCGGCGACAGCACCGTGGCGGTGACATAGGCGCCCGCGCCCCAGTCCTCGGTCACGGGCACGGGGATCGTGCTTTCGCCCTCGGGCACCTCGACCGTCCGGGTCGAGATCACGCGGTCGGACAGCACGCTGACCAGCGCGGTGCCCGCGGCACGCGGCACGATCCGCAACTCGGCGGTGTCGCCCGGCGCATAGGCCGCCTTGTCCAGCGACAGCTCCAGCACGTCCGGCGTGTCGAGCGCGCCGTCCGCCGCGTACCACCCCGCATCGAAGGAGATGGAGGCCGCGGCATAGGCGCTTCCCAGCCGCTCCACCCTGATCTCGTACTGCCCCCAGGTGACGGGCGCCGAGACGGTGACGGGATCGGTGCCAAGCGTCACCTCGCCCGTGGCGACGCGGGTGCGGCGGGTGACAGGCTCCCACTCCCAGTTGCCGTAGAGCGTGTACCACTGGTACGTCGTCTCGACCCGGTTCACGGTCCAGCGCGCCTGCACCGGGCTGTCGGCATTGGCGGCGATCACCTGGAAGGCGGCGGTGCCGTTCTCGGGCAGCACGCCGTCGAAGGCGGGCTTCAGGCCGATGGCGGGACCCTCCAGCGCCAGCGGCCGCGTGATGTCGCGCTCGATCGGGCGGCCCGAACCTTCGGCGACACGCACGCGGGCGCGCACCTCCATCGGGCGGGAGGGGGCGGTCATCTCGGGCAGTTGCAACTCGATCACCGCCTTTCCGGCAGCATCGGTCTGCACCGTGTCGAGATAGCGCGACTGCGCATCCACCGGCTGATCGTAGCGGCCGAAGACGAAGCCGGGGTATGCGTCGAGCGTGTCGGCGGGCGCCACCTGCACGTCGGTCTCGACCTTCAGTCCCGCGCCGGGGGCGCCGAAGAGGTACTTCGCCTCAACCGTCAGCGGCGTGCCGCCCGTGGCGGGCACCGGGCCCCCCGGCAGCGAGAGCGTTGCGTCGATGCGCCCGGGCAGGAAATCCTCGACCAGCACCTCGGCCGTGGCGGACGCGGGGGCGTCGGTGTCGGCGAAGAAGGACAGCCGCCAGGTGCCGCGCGCCACGTCGTCGCCCACGGGCATCCGCACGACATGGCCGCCCGCCCCCTCGTCCTGCGACAGCGTGCGGGAATATTCCTGCCCGTCGGGGCGGTAGAGGATCGCGGTCAGCGGCAGCCCCTCGATCGCCTGCGCGGCGTCGTCGCGGGCCAGCGCCGTTGCCACGATGGTCTCGCCCGCGCGGTAGGCGCCGCGGTCGGTGGTCACGAAGACGTCCACCGGCCCGGCGGGCGCGCGGCCCTCCACGCCCCGGTCCGACAGGTCGAACTCCGGGTCGGTGAGCGGCAGGAAGGCCATGTCGTCCCCCTCCTCGGCCAGCAGCAGCGCGGGCGCCGCGCCGCCGGTGCCCCGGGTGAGGCCGGGGGCGAAGGTCGCGCGGCCCTCGGCATCGGTCTCGGCCGTGCCGAGCACCGCGTTGGCGCGCGACAGCAGGGTGAGCGTCACGCCCGGTTTCGCCGCCGCATCGCCCAGCCCGCGCACGAAGGCGGTCAGCCCGTCGTTGCCCGAGAAGGTGGTGAGCCCCAGGTCGGAGACCACGAACCACTGCGCCGCCGCCGGATCGTCGTAGGGATCGGCCCCCGGCACACGCGCCTGCAGCACGTAGATGCCGGGCTTAAGCGCGCCCGCGACCTCGCCGACGGGCAGGCGGGTCGTCACGTCTCGGTTCAGGTCGCGCTGCACGGTGCCGGTGCCGCTCCAGATCTCCTCGGCGATCTCGCCGTCGAACTGGTCCTGCCGGTACTGCGGCACGGGGCGCGCGAACATGTCTCCCTGGATCGCGCGGATCAGGTTGCGGTCCGAGACGCGGGAGAGCTTCAGCTCCACCGTGTCGAGGTTCACCGTCACCACCGGCACCGCCACCTCGCCCCCCGCGGGCAGGATATAGCCGCGGCCGGGGAAGCGGGCGGCGGGCGCGCGGTCGCGGACGTAGAGGGTCAGCGGCACCGATTTCGCCAGCACCTCGCCCGAGGCGGCGGGCAGCCCCTCGCGCATGGTGACGCGGTAGCGCTGGCCATGCTCGACCCCGTCGAGGCACAGCTGGTTGCCCTCGGCCTGCACGACGAGGCCCGCGGCATCGGTCTGGACATAGGTGGCGTAATCGACCCCGGCCTGCACCAGATCCTCGTTGAACTGGGCGCAGATCCGCGGCTGGGCCGCATCGCTTTCCACGCTGTTGTCGGTGACGCGGAAACCGAACTTGCCGATGGCGGCATCCAGCGCCGCGGCGATGTCGTCGCGCGGCGACAGCGACTGGGCGAGGCGCAGCGCCGGGATCGAGGCGCGGCCGCGGCCCACCCGCTCCAGCGCGTCGGCCATGACCTCCAGCGCCGAGACCTGGGCGGGCACGGTGCCCGACCGCAGGTAGCCGTTGATCGCCGCCAGCACGGCGCGGTTGCGATAGGTCTGCTGCTGGTCGCCGCTCGACGCCTCCACCGCCAGCAGGAGCCGGGCGTATTCCGTCCAGAGGTCGGCCGCGTCGGTGATCCCGAGAGCCTGCCCGGTGAAGCGCAGCGCGCCGCCGGTGTTGCCCGAACTCCGCGCAGCGCGGGCCGATTGCAGCAGCTCGACCGCCGTCAGCCCGGTCATGGCATGGCGCAGCGGCAGGTCCACCGCCTCGGCCTTCGCGGCCTCGAGGTCGGCCGGCTCGAGGAAATCGAGCGTCTGCGCCAGCCCCTCGGCGCGGGACAGGATCTCGGCCGGAACGTCGGTCACTTCGGCCGACATCGCCCCTTGGTAGGGCTGGCGGTCGGTGACGCCCGTCTTCGGAAAGCAGGCGTTCGAGCGGGTGTTGAAGGTGAAGGCGGTGCAGCTGCTGTCGGCAAGGCAGGTGGCGCGGCAGACGTCGTAGGTGGTGTCGAACACCGCGCTGAGGTCGCCGCCGAAGAAATCGGTGTCCGAGGTGACGGTGACGCGCCGCTCGGGCACCGGTGAGTCGGCGAGGGCGGGCGCGGCAAGGGCAAGGGAGGCAAGCGTGAGGACGACGCGCAGCATGGCAGATCCACCTGGTGATTGCGGGGATGGCAGCCCCCTCATCGTCGCATACCGCCCGCGAGTCTGACAAGGCGGCGCGGGGCGGGCTGCCGTTAAGGTGATCTAAACCTCCCGCCTCCAGTCTCGCGCCCGTGGATCCGGCAGAAGGCCGAAGGGAAAGGGGACAGCATGGATCTGTCGTCGCTTCTGGCGAACGAACGGCGCGCGCGGCTGGCCGCCGAACGGCTGCTGGAGCTGCGCCAGACCGAGCTGCGCGAGGCCAACCGCCGCCTCGCCCTGCACGCCCGCGCCCTGTCCACCGAGATCGTCGAGACGCGGGACGAGGTCGCCTCGATCCGCTCGCAAAGCGAACAGCTGCACGGCGAGGTGACGCGCACCCAGGCCGACCTTGCCCGCGCCGAACAGGCCGCCGCCCTGGCCGAGACGCGGCTGTGGGCCGCGCTGCAATCGGTGCGCGACGGCTTCGCCATGTTCGATGCCGAGCACCGGCTGGTGGTCGCCAACAAGGCCTACCTGTCGATCTTCGACGGGCTCGCGATGATGGCGCCGGGCGTCCCTTACAACGACATCGTCGATGTCCTGCTGGACGAGGGGATCGTCGATCCGCAGGGCCCGCCCGGACCCTGGCGCGCGGCGATGAAGGCGCGCTGGCAGCAGGACGTGCCGCCCTCTGCGGTGCTGCGGCTCTGGAACGGCCAGTTCGTCAAGCTGGTGGACCGGCGCACGCCGGACGGCGGGATGGTGACGCTGGGCATCAACCAGACCGACAACCTGCGCATGTGGGCCGCGGTAGAGGCGATTCCCGACGGCTTCGTCCTGTTCGACCAGGACGACCGGCTGGTGATGTGCAACGACCGCTACCGCGAGATCTATCCGGAAAGCGCCCCCGCCATCCAGCACGGCGCGAGTTTCGAGAGCATCCTGCGCTTCGGGCTGGCACGCGGCCAGTACCGCGAGGCGGTGGGCCGCGAGGAGGAGTGGCTGGAGGAGCGGATGGCCGCCCACCGCGCCCCCTCGCAGATGATCGAGCAGCAGCTGGGCGACGGGCGCTGGCTCCGGATCCTCGAACATTCCACCCCCGACGGCGGGCGCGTCGGCCTGAGGATGGACATCACCCCGATCAAGGAACAGCAGGCCGCCCTGGAGGCCGAGCGGGCGCGGGCCGAGGCGGCGAACCGCGCCAAGTCCACCTTCCTCGCCAACATGAGCCACGAGATCCGCACCCCCCTGAACGGCGTCGTCGGCATGGCGGAACTGCTCTGCGACGGCACCCTGACCGCCGAACAGCGGATCTGCGCGGAAACCATCAAGTCCTCGGGCGAAGCGCTGCTCGTGATCCTGAAGGACATCCTCGACTTCTCGAAGATCGAGGCGGGGAAGATGCCGCTCGCCGCGCAGCCGTTCGACGTCGAACGCTGCCTGCACGACGTGGTGCGCCTCCTGCAGACGACGGTGCAGGACCGCGACCTGGCGGTCGTCGTGGACGTGCCGTCCGACTTCGTGCCGGTGGCCATCGGCGACGAGGGGCGGGTGCGGCAGGTGCTGACCAACCTCGTCGGCAATGCGCTGAAGTTCACCGAGCGGGGGCATGTGGCCGTCCGCGCCTGCCGCGACGCGGCGGGTGTGCTGGTGGTGGAGGTCGAGGATACGGGGATCGGGATACCGCCCGACAAGCTGGAACACGTCTTCGACAAGTTCACCCAGGTCGAGGACGGCAGCGCCCGCAAGTTCGAGGGCACGGGCCTGGGCCTCGCCATCTCGCGCCAGTTGGTCGAGCAGATGGGCGGGCGGCTGACCGTCCACTCCGAACCCGGCACCGGCAGCCGCTTCGTGGCCGCGCTTCCCCTGCCCGCGGGCGCTGTCCCGGCGCCGAAGCTTCTTGCGCCGCAGCATCTGAAGCGGGCGGTAATCCTCGGCGGCGCCGCGGTGCTGCGCGAGACGCTGACGCGGCAGCTGGCCGCGCTGGGGCTGGCGGTCGTCGCGGCGGAGGGCGCCGCGGCGCTGCCCGTCGACACCGGGGCGGGCGATGTCGTCGTCGCACTGTC
>NZ_PNOS01000057.1 GCF_002869745.1 Oceaniglobus roseus | reverse complement strand
TGGCGGCGGCCCCGGCGCAGGCTCCGGCCCAGACCGCCGTCGCCGCCGCACCTGCGCCAGCGCCGCAGGCCGCGGCCCCCTCCGCCGACACCGACGAACCCCCGGCGAAGCCCGAGCCGATCCGCTTCGGCCGCGCTCCCGCCGTCGCCCATGCGGAACTGACCGAGGAACAGCGCGCCTTCGCCACCGACCTCGCCCTGCGCTACGGCAAGCGCTTCGCGGGCTCCAAGGCCCATACCGACGCCAACCGCGACACCCACGCCGATCCGCGCACCGTCGCGGGCTTCCGCGCCGAGTGGAAGGAGATGATCTTCCCCGTCGTCGCCGCGAAGGCGAAGGGCGCGCATATCGAGGACGTGGACGGCAACCGCTTCATCGACCTCGTGAACGGCTTCGGCACCACCGCCTTCGGCCATTCCCCCGACTTCGTGACGAAGGCCGTCGCCGAACAGATGGAGAAGGGCTTTCCCATCGGCCCGCAGGCCGACCTCGCCGGGCCGACCGCGAAGCGCTTCGCCCGCTTCGTCGGCCACGACCGCGCAACCTTCTGCAACACCGGCTCCGAAGCGGTGATGGCCGCCATGCGGCTGGCCCGCGCGGTGACGGGGCGCAAGAAGATCGTGACCTTCACCAACGACTACCACGGCCAGTTCGACGAGGTGCTGATCAAGGCCCGCACCCGGGGCGAACCCGGCGCGCTGCCGATCGCCCCCGGCATCCCGGTGGACGCGCTGTCGAACATGGTGGTGCTGCCCTGGGCCGAACCCGCCGCGCGGGACTGGATCGCCGCCAACGTCGCCGACATCGCCGCCGTGGTGGTCGAGCCGGTGCAGAGCCGCCACCCCGAACACCAACCCGCCGATTTCGTCCGCGAGATCCGCCGCATCACCGCCGAAGGGGGCGCGGCCATGGTGATGGACGAGGTCGTGACCGGCTTCCGCACCCACGCCCGCGGCATGCAGGGCCTCTGGGGCATCGACGCCGACATGGCGACCTACGGCAAGGTCGTGGGCGGCGGCATGCCGGTGGGCGTGCTGGCGGGCCGGCGGAGGTTCATGGACGCGCTCGACGGCGGGGCCTGGGCCTTCGGCGACGACAGCGCGCCGCAGGTCGCGCCCACCTTCTTCGCGGGCACCTTCGTGCGTCACCCGCTGGTGGTGGCCGCCGTGGCCGCCGTGCTCGACCACCTCGAGACCGAGGGCGACCGGCTCTGGACCGGGGCGGCCGGGCGGGCGGCGAAGCTCGCCGCCGACATGAACGCCGCGCTCGCCGCGCGGGGGCTTCCGGGCTTCGTTACCCGCTTCTCCAGCTGGTTCGTCATCAACGCCAGCCAGCACGATCCGCGCGCCACGCTCCTGTTCCCGCTGATGCGGATGGAGGGGATCCACATCCTCGACGGCTTCTGCGGCTTCCTGACCACCGCCCACGGCGAGGCGGAATGCGCCGCCGTCCTGAAGGCCTTCGAGACGGCCGTGGACAGCCTGCAATCCGTCGGCATCCTCGCGCCGAAGGACGGCGTGACCCTGCCGAAGCCTGCCGCGGCACAAAAGCCCGCTGCCGTCACAGCCCCGGTCACAGTCCCGGTCACCGGCCCCGTCGCCCTGACCGAAAGCCAGCGCGAGATCTGGATGACCCACCAGCTGGGCGACCTCCCGGCGGCAAGCTTCAACGAAAGCGTCTCGATGACCATCGACGGCCCGCTCGACCGTGCCGCGCTCGACCGCGCGCTGAACGCGCTCGTCGCCCGACATGACGCCCTGCGCGCGGTCTTCGCCACCGACGGTACCAGCTTCGAGGTGATGCCCGAGGCCGACGCCACGCCCGTCTTCCACGACCTGAGCGCCGGGGATGCCGAACGCACGCTGTCCGAGGCACTGGCCGCCGACGCCCGACAGCCCGTCGACATCACGCAAGGCTTGCCGTTCCGCACCCTGCTGTTCCGCATGAACGACGCCCGCCATGTCCTTGTGATCACGGCACATCACATCGTCTGCGACGGCTGGTCCTACAACACGCTGTTCACCGAACTGGCCGAACTCTACACCGCCGCGACCGAGAACCGCGCCCCCGCTTTGAAGCCCGCGCCCTCCTTCGCCGCCTTCGCCCGCGACCGGCAGGATCGCGAGCCCGACGCCGCCGTGCGCGCCTACTGGAAGGCGCAGTACGCCGACATCCCCGCGCTGCCCGACCTGCCCACCGACCGGCCGCGCCCGCCGAGGAAGAGCTTCGCCGGCGCTACCGCCTCGTGCCGCATGGGGCCGGAGCTGGTGAAGAAGGTGCGCAAGGCCGGGGCGCGCCACGGCGCGACGCTGTTCTCCTCGCTCTTCGCCGCGCTCCAGATCACGCTCGGGAAGCTTTCGGGCAGCGGCGAGGTCGTGCTGGGCGTGCCGACCGGCGGGCAGGCGCAGCTCGACGACCAGGCGATCGTCGGCCACCTCGTCAACTTCCTGCCGATCCGCGCCGATTTCGACCCCGCCGACAGCGTCTCCACCCACCTGAAGCGGGTGCGCGACGCGGTCGCCAACGGCTTCGATCACGGCGCCTACACGCTCGGCACGCTGGTGCGCGACCTTGCCCTGCCGCGCACGCTGTCGCGGCTGCCGATCACCGAGGTGCAGTTCAACCTCGAACGTGTGCCCGAGGGCCTGCGCTTCGGCACGGCCACCGCGCAGGTCGGCGCGAACCCGAAGGCCGCCGTCAACTTCGACCTGTTCTTCAACATGGTCGAAGGGCGCGAGGGACTCAGGGTCGACGTCGACTACAACACGGACCTGTTCGACCGGACGACGGTGGAGCGCTGGGTGCGCCACCTCGAAACCGTGCTCGACGCGCTCGCCGAGGATATCGAGGCGCCGATCTCCGCCCTGCCGATGCTCCGGCCCGCCGAGGCGCGGGAGATCGCCGAGCGCTGGAACCGCAGCGACATGCCCTTCGACCGCGACGCGCTGGTGCAGGACCTGATCGCGAAGGCCGCCGCCGCCAACCCCGACGCGCCCGCCGTGACGGATGCCGCGGGAACGCTCGCCTACCGCGATCTCGCGCAGCGCTCGGATGCGCTTGCCGCCCATATCCAGGCCAATGTCCCCGGCACGGGCGAGCGGATCGCCATCGCGGTGCCGCGGGGTGCGGGCATGGTGGTGGCGATGCTCGCGGTACTGAAGGCCGGCCATGCCTATGTGCCGGTCGATCCGGACCTGCCGGAGGCACGCCAGAGCCTGATCCTCGACACCGCGCGGATCGCCGCGGTGCTGACATCGGACGCGGCGGCAGCGGCGGCACCCGGCCGGACGCTGATCCGCCCCGAGGACGCAAAGGCCGGGGCGACGCCCGAACCGCGGAAGGTCTCGTCCGGGGCGGCCGCCTATGTGATCTTCACCTCCGGCTCCACCGGCACGCCGAAGGGAGTCGAGGTGCCGCATCGCGCGGTGGTGAACTTCCTCGCCTCCATGGCCGTCGCGCCGGGGCTCTGGCCCACCGACAAGCTGCTCGCCGTCACCACGGTCAGCTTCGACATCGCCCTGCTGGAGCTGTTCCTGCCGCTGACCGTGGGCGCCGAGGTCGAGATCGCGTCCCGCGAGGACGTGCGCGGCGGCTTCCGCCTGGTCGAGCGCCTGTCGCGCGGCGACATCACGGCGATGCAGGCCACGCCGACGCTCTGGGCGATGCTGCTGGAGGCCGGCTTCCAGCCCCGGACCGACCTCAGGATGCTGGCGGGGGGCGAGCCGCTGCCGGGCGACCTTGCCCAGCGGCTGACCGAAGGGGGCGCGACGCTCTGGAACATGTACGGGCCCACGGAAACGACGATCTGGTCGGCGCTGGCCCGCGTGTCTCCGGACCGGCCGATTACCATCGGCGCGCCGGTCGCCAACACGGCGCTTCATGTCCTGGACGCCGCGGGCGGGATCTGTGCGCCGGGGCAGGTGGGCGAACTGGCCATCGGCGGCGACGGTCTGGCAAACGGCTATTTCGACCGGCCGGACCTGACCGGGGCGGCCTTCCGCGACTGCACCGTCGCGGGACAGGCGCAGCGGCTCTACATGACCGGCGACCTCGCGGTGCGCGCCGCCGACGGCAGCCTTGCCGTGCTCGGCCGCCGCGACGGCCAGGTGAAGCTGCGCGGCTTCCGCATCGAACTGGGCGAGATCGAGGCGCGGCTGCGCGCCGAACCCGGTGTCGCCGCGGCCGCGGTGGCCCTCAAGGTGGCGCCGAGCGGGGAGGGCAAGCTGGTGGGCTATCTGGTCGGCACCGCCGATCCGGCGGCCCTGGCCGAGGCGCTCTCGCGCCATCTGCCGGACTACATGGTGCCGACGCTCTGGCAGCGGCTCGAGGCTTTGCCGCAGACCGCCAACGGCAAGCTCGACCGCAAGGCCTTGCCCGCGCCCGACCTCGCCGCCGCCCCGGCAGCGGTGCCGGCCGGAAGCGCGCCGGACACCGCGACCGAGAAGGCGCTGGCCGCGATCTGGTGCGAGGTGCTGGGTCTGCCCGAGATCTCGGTCACCGACACCATCTTCACCATGGGCATCGACAGCTTCGCGGTGTTCCGCCTGGCCGCCCGGATGATCGCGAAGGGCCACAACCTGGAAGCGCGCCATGTCCTCGACAACCCCAGCCTGCGCGAGCTGGCCGCCTTCGCCGACCGCCGCGGCACGGTGACGGCACCGGCCAAGCCCTCGGTCAAGGATTTCCTGAGGAAGCGCACGGCCAGCTGAGCCCGGCGCGGCAGGCGATCAGAGGGCCCGTGCCCCGGGAGAACCGGGGCGCGGGCCTTTCGTTCGGGGTTGTCAGCGGCGCGGGGTCACGGCGATGTCGCGTCCGCGGCTCATCACGGCGATGGCGCCGGCAAGCTCCGGGGCAGGTCGGAAATCGTGCAGCCGCCAGACGTCCGCCGCGGGCGTGACGGCGAGGGCGGCAAGACCCGCAGCATGGCTGAGGTTGAAGATCGGGCCGCCGGGAAGCTCGGGCTTGCCGTTCGGCGCCGTGCGCAGCGGCAGGGCGGCAGGGTGCACCCCGATATGGCCCGCCAGTCGCCGCCTGAGACCGGCGCGCGCCGCGGTGAAGTGCAGCCGGTCACGGGGGTGCAGGAAGCGGTCGGCGCGGTCGCGTTCCGCGGCGGACAGCAGCGCGCGGTCGTCCTCGGCTCCGTCGTCGAGCGACCGGATACAGAGCTCGGCCGCAACCGGACCGGCGCTCACGCGGCGCCCGGTCTCAGGCCGCGCCGCGTCGCAGCTTCGCGTCGAGCACTGCGGCGATCGTCTTGGCCCCGTGCTGCTTCAGCGCGTATTCGTGCCAGCCGGGGATGTCGAAGATCGACGCGTCGGCGGGCAGGCGGCCCTGCCAGCCGAACAGGCGGGGCCGGGCGTCGGCGAACTGTCCGCCGGTGGCGAACATCGCCACCGCACCGCCATAGCGGAGCGTGCCCATCGACTTCACCAGCCGCACGAGGCGGGCGTTCACGGCCCATTCCTCGTGCTCGGCCTCGGTCGCGGGGGCGACGCGGCCCAGCCGTTCGAGCAGCGGGCGCGACAGCTTGTTGCGCGACAGGAACTCGGTCCAGCCGATCTCGCCCGTCATCTTCTGGCGCAGGTTCAGTCCCCACCGCCGCGCCTTCTCCCCGAGGCGGCGCAGGCGGATCCGCCGGGCCGACAGCGCGGCGTTGGCATCGGGCGCCCAGCAGTCGATCACCGATACGAGGTCGGGGGACTGCCCCAGGGCGCTCAGCCGGTCGGCGATCAGCAGCGAGAGCGTGCCATCGACGCAATGGCCGATCAGCATCAACCTGCGGCCCCGGGCCCGTTCGGCAATCCGCTGTGTCGCGCCCTTCAGCAGACGCTCCAGCACCGCGGCGTCGTCACCGGCCAGCGCGGCGGTGTCGCGGACGTGCAGGTTCACCACCTCGGCCTCGGAGGCGAGGCCCCGGGACAGGCCGTGATAGAGGAAGGGCTGGTTGATCGAGACGATCAGCGGTGCCGTGTCCGGCCCATGGCGCAGCGGGATCAGGGACCAGATCCCGTCGTCCTCATTCCCGTCATCTTGCCCCGCAGCGTTGTCGGCTTCGGGCACCGGGGTGCCGAGCAGGGCGTCGATCTTGCGCGCCAGCCCGCCAAGCGTCGGGTCGTCGAAGAAGCCGGCGATGTCGATGCGCGCGCCGAGCACCGCCTCGACCCGCGCCAGCATCCTGAGCGCCGCCATGGAGTTGCCGCCGAGGTTGAAGAACTCGGCCGCCGCACCGTCCGGCGTGCGGCCCAGGCTCTCGGCCCAGATGGCCGAGAGGCGGGCCAGGGTCTCGGGCGCGGCGCGGGCGGGCAGCGCCGGTGACACAACCGCGGCCTCTGCCACGGGCGCAAGGCGGGGGGCGCGGGACTGGTTGGCGGCGTCGTGGGTCGGGGCGGCGAGCGCCGCGGCCCGCGTCGCAGGCAGGTCGAAGGCGGCGACGAAGCCCCGCTGGACGATGTCGGCGAAGCGGCGCACCGTCGACTCTTCGAAGAGGCCGGTGTCGTAATCGACGATCATGTGCCAGCCCGAGTCCCGGCCGATCACCTGCACCGCGATGTCGTGGGTGACCTGCGGCGTGTGCGAGGGCACCGAGACGATGCGCACCGGTCCGTACTGCTGTTCCTCCACGAAGACCGACTGGAGCGAGAAGAAGGGCGCGACGAAGGGCGTCCGGGCGGGGTCCAGCGGTTCTCCGAGGTCGCGGGCGAGGTCGTCGATCGGATAGTCGCCGTGGGCCAGCGCCTCGGCCACGATGCGGCGGGCGGCGTGCGACAGGTCGCCGACGCTGGCATCGGCACAGTCGAACCGCAGGACGACCGGATTGACGAAGACGCCGATCAGGTGCTCGAGCTCGGCCTCCTCCCGCCCCGCGACGCAGGTGGTGAAGCCCACCTCGTCCTCGCCCGTGGCGGCATGGAGCGCGGCGGCCATGACCCCCGCGCCAAGGGCGAAAGGCGACGTGCCGAGCGCCTTGGCCGCCCGCTCCAGGTCCTCGCGGAAGGTGGGGGACATGGGCAGTTTCAGCGTCGTCCCCGCGCGCTCGGACAGGGGGCGGCGCGGCCGGTCGGTCGGAACCTCGAAGTAGGGCTTGCCGCGCAGCCGGGCGTGCCAGTAGCCGCGCGCCTCGTCCATGGCGGCGCTGTCGGCGCAGGCGGCGCGCCAGGCGGCATAGTCGCCGTACTGAAGCGGCAGCTCGGGCAGGTCGGCCTGGCCGCCGGTTTCGGCGGCGCCGAGCAGGGTGCCGACCTCGCGCCCGAGGATGCGGATCGAGTAGCCGTCGAAGACGCCGTAGTGGGTCGCGATCAGCAGCATCGCCCGTTCCGGGGCGAAGCGGACCAGGCAGGCGCGCAGCTGGCCGGGGGCGGTCATGTCGAAGGGCCGGGCCGCGAGTTCCTCGGCGATGCCGCGGATACGCGCCTCGCAGTCGGCGCTGCCCATGCCGCGCAGGTCGATCAGCCCCAGACGGAACGGCACCCGCGCGACCACCCGCTGGCGCAGCTTGCCGTCGACCTCCTCGAAGGCGGTGCGCAGGATCTCGTGCCGGTCGAAGACCTTCTGGAAGGCGGCCTCGACGTTGGCGTCGCTGAAGCGGCCGCGCAGTTCCCACTGCACGGCGATGTTCTTCGACACCGCATCGCCGTGATCGCGTTCGAGCCGCCACAGCCGCTCCTGCGTCGGCGTCGCCGGAAAGAGCGCCGGGGCGTCGGGCGATTCCTTGGGCTGGGTCATCGTGGTGTCCGTTCACGTTGGAGATGGCGCGACTATTGGAGTCGGGCATGGACCTGTCAAATCGCGGTGCCGAAACCCGCTGTTTCCGGGGAGGGCAGGAACCAATGCCGCGGGCCGGAACGGATTGGGGACGGGCGCGCCACAGTCAAAAGGTGGCGAGGATCGGGCGGGATTGGGGCGCGGCTCGCCTTAAGGGAATTGTGAAAATTGGCGGAATACACGTCGAGGGAGAATGTCGTCCATCCGATTTCTCGGTGTGGAGGTCTTGGTTAATAGTTTAGGTATTGTGTGGAAAGGAAAAAACAGCGTGGCGGCTCCGCTCCCGCCGGAAATGGCCGGAATTGCGCCGAGTGCTGCTTTCCTCATTGGCAACAAACTGTTTCGCAGGACTGTGTCGAAAGCGGTGCCTCGAATGTGACTTATTTTCGGCACCTGCCTGAGGGGAAAGCCATGAGTGTTGCCAGTGATCCGTATCTCGAGCCGCGCCGCCGCGTGCAGCCCGTTCCGTCCACGCCGCCGCAGCGGTTCCGGACGACTGGGCGGCTGTCCGCGTTCTGGAAGTCGGCCTTCGACCGGAGCGTCGCCTTCTGTGCCCTGGCGCTGCTGGCACCGGTGATGGTGCTTGTCGGCCTGCTGATCCTGCGCGGCAACGACGGCCCGGTGTTCTTCAGCCATGTCCGCGTCGGCCGCGGCGGGCAGCCGTTCCGCTGCCACAAGTTCCGCACGATGATCCCCAACGGCGCCGGGCGGTTCCAGTCGATCCTCGACATCGACCCGGTCGCGCGGGACGACTGGCAAACCCACCGCAAGGTGCACCGCGATCCGCGGGTGTCGCGTCTCGGCGCCTTCCTGCGCAGCACCAGCCTGGACGAGTTGCCGCAGTTCTGGAACGTCCTGCGGGGCGACATGGCCCTTGTCGGCCCGCGCCCCGTGACGTCCGAGGAACTGGGACATTACGGCCCCCATGCCGCCGACTACATGTCGGTGCGCCCGGGGATCACCGGTGCCTGGCAGGTCAGCGGCCGCAGCGAGGCGAGCTATGCCGAGCGGGTGGCGCTGGACGTGGCCTATGTCCGCAACCGGGGCTTCCGGACCGATCTCGGGATCCTGCTGCGCACCGTGAGCGTGGTCCTGCGGCGCGAAGGCGCGTTCTGATGGCATCTCCCGCCGCGCCCGCCGAAGCCGACGCCGCCAGGCCCGTGTCCCGGATCGTGGTGGGAATCCCCACGGTGGGGCGGCCGGGGATCGTCGCGGACACGGTCCGTTTCCTCGCCCGGCAGGCGCGGCGGCCCGACCTCGTGCTGCTGAGCGTCGCCAACGGCGCCGATGCCGGCGGGATCGAGTCCGAGCCGCTGCCGTTCCCGGTGGAGGTTCTGGTCGGTCCCCCGGGGCTGTCGCGGCAGCGCAACGCGATCCTCGACCGGCTGCGGCCCGACGACCTGCTGATGTTCCTCGACGACGACTTCCTGATGGCGCCGGACTACCTCGTGCAGGTCGAGCGCATCTTCGCCGAACGCCCCGAGATCGTGCTGCTGACCGGTCATGTCGTCGCCGACGGCATCCTCGGGCCCGGCCTGACACAGGCCGAGGGCGAGGCGCTGCTGGCGGAGGCGCTGCGCACCCCGGCCGAGGACGGCTTCCGGCCCACCGACACCGGTTATGGCTGCAACACCGCGATCCGCGCCGCGCCTGTGCTGGCCAACGGCCTGCGCTTCGACGAGCGCCTTCCGCTCTACAGCTGGCTGGAGGACGCGGATTTCTCGGCCCGGCTCCAGCCGTTCGGACGGATGGTGCGCGCCACGGTCACGCGGGGCGTGCACCTCGGGACGAAGACGGGGCGGACGCCGGGCCTGAACCTCGGGTACTCGCAGATCGTCAACCCGGTCTACATGAAGCGCAAGGGCACCCTGGAGGGGCCGCGGGTGCGGCGGCTGATCGTGCGCCACCTCGGGTCGAACCTGCTCGGCACGATCCGGCCGCGTCCCTGGGCGGACTACCGGGGCCGCCTGCTGGGCAACCTGCTGGCGCTGTCCGATCTCTGCCGCGGGCGGTGCGATCCGGAGCGGATCCTGAACTTCACCCGCAGGCGCACCTACTCGGCCGGGCGCTGGCGCAAGACCGCGCCGCGGTAGGCGTCGAGCAGCCCCGACACCCATTCGTCGACGCTGAGCGCCAGCCGCGCGTCCCCGGCGAAGCCCGCCTCGCTCATCTCGCGCAGGCGGGCGGGGGGCAGCGCGGCAATGGCGCGCAGGGCCGCGTCGAAGGCGGCGTCGTCGGAGGCGTCGAAGGACAGGCCGAGGCCCCGCGCGGCGATCTCGCGCGACATCAGCGCCGTCTGTGCGACGAGCACGGGAAGCCCCGAGTGGATCGCCTCGGGCAGCACCAGCGCGAAGGGTTCCGGATGAAGCGAGGGCATCACCAGCGCCCGCATCCCGGCCGCGATGGCGCCGATCTCGTCGCGGCTCTTCCAGCCGGTCACCGGGAACTCGGGATACTCCGCCTCGAGCGTGGCGCGCAGGGTGCCCTCGCCGACGAAGGTCACGGCAGCGCCGGTGCGCCGGGCGGCGCGTGCGAGGGCCAGCACGCCCTTGTCCGCCTCCAGCCGCCCGACATAGAGCAGCCCGCCGTTCTCCTCCGCCCGGATGCGGGTGGCGGAGTACGGGTCGGCGGGGTTTCGCAGCGTCCGGCAGAACCGCCCCGGAATGCCGCCGCGCTCCAGCCGCGACTGCATGTCGGGATGGATCTGGAACACCCCGGCCCAGGGAAGCTCCGGCGCGAAGGTGCGCCGCAGCATCGCGTGCCGCGCCACCCGCCAGAGCTTGTGGTGATAGGCCCGCTTGTCGCAGTTGGTCGTGACGCAGTCGAGACCCAGGGGGCGGCGGGTGCAGACCTCGCCCTTGCGGTAGTCCATGTAGACGCCGTTGGGGCAGGCGAGGAACATGTCGTGGGCGTGCACGAACACCCGCTCGGCCACCGGCGCGAGGGCGGAGAAGACCGAGGGCGACAGGATCTGCGCCCAGCCGTGCAGGTGATAGACGGTGTCTGGGTCGTCATGCTCGACGATGTAGCGGGCCAGCATGTCGCGCGCCGGGGTGTTGTAGGCGCCCGCGCGGGCGGCATCGACCCGCCCGCGCTCGAGCAGCGGGGACTGGTGCGCGGCCGTCACCGGCACGCCGAGCTCGGCGAACTCGGGGTTGGCGCCGTCGTCGCCGCAGACCCAGTGCGCCGCGACGCCGCGGGCGCGCAGGTGGCGCAGGGCCAGCAGCGCAAGGTTCGCGGTGCCGCCGCGGGGCAGGCTGGTGTCGTTGATGACGACGATCTTGCTCGGGTTCATCGGGGCGGGTTCCTTCGATCCGGGGGCGTCGTGGCGGGCGATCGCGTCACCGGCGGGACGGAAAGGCGGCGTTTGAACGGTCATTCCGGCGGTCTCCTCAGGATCACACGCACCCCCGCGCCGCTGCCGCCATCGCCCCGCGGGCCGATGACGGTGTCCAGCCGGTCGCCCGCGGCGAGGTGCAGGGGGGCGAGGCGGAGCGTCCGGTCGCGCTCGACCCCGGTCGAAAGCAGGGGCGTGCCGTTCAGCAGCACCGACAGGGTGACGCCGTCCGACCAGGGCTCCAGCCGGATCTCGGGCAGGACGGTCGCGGCGCGGGGGCTCCGGTATCGGTAGATGATGTCGATCTCGCCCGCCGGGGGGCTGGAGGGCAGGGCCCATTCCGCACTGGCGCGGGCGAGCCCGTCGATCCCGGTTCCGAGGTACGGCGTCCAGGGCACGCCGTCGCGCTCCTGCCCGGGACGCATCTCCAGCGGTCGTTCGGCGCCGTTCTGGCGGACGAGGCGCGCGAAGGGATCGGCTGCGCCCGCACCGGGATAGGCGAACTGCGCCCAGCTGTCGGCGATCACCTCCTTGAGCCCGAGCCGCACCTCCCGGCCAAGCCGCAGGGAGCCGGCCGACGACACCAGGACCAGCGGGTCCTCCTCCGAAAGCCTCGCGGCCCCGCCGGAGGGCAGGGGACGGCCGCGCGCATCGAGGGCCTGAACGCCGTCGTCCAGCGCCACGCTGCGCGGCGCACCCCAGAGCACCAACCGGTCCTCGCCGAACCGGCAGCCCCAGGTGAAGGGGTCGGGGGCGACGTCCTCCACCGGGCGGCCCTCGAACCCGGCCCGGATCAGGCGGAAGGTCTCGCCCACCGGGGTCGGGCGGCCGTCCTCGGTCAGCAGCGCGGCCAGGCCGTCGCCGCGCGGGTTCAGCGGATACCAGACGGACAGGGTGACGCCGGAAAGCGCCTGCTGGCAGTAGGATTTCAGCAGGTAGGCCGGGGCGGTGGCGGCGTCGGTCTGGCCGAACTCGGTCACCGCGACCGGCAGGTTCGCCGTCTGCGGCACCTCGCGGCGCATCAGCGCGATCTGGCGGGCCAGCTGTTCGGGGCGGACGGTGTAGGGATGGAGGGCGAGGGCGTCCATGTGATCGGCGGCGCCCCTGGCGAAGATCTCCTTCAGCCAGGCCAGCGGGATCGAATGGGCGGCCCCGCCCAGCACCTCGATCCCCGGCCTCTCGGCGCGCGCGGCCCCGGCGGTGGCGGCGAGGAGACGGACGTAGGAGGCGGCGCGCGTCTCAAGCGGTGCGTCCCAGCCCGGACCCCAGGCGAAATCGCCGGTGTTCATCTCGTTGCCGACCTCGAGGATCGAGATGTCGGGGAAGCGCGCCAGGGTCTCGGCGGTGTAGCGGGCGAAGGCGGCGGCGCCTTCGGCGGTCCGGGGCGTGGTGCCGCCGTCGTGGTCGGGGGGGGGGTTGTTGACGAGGAACAGCAGCCCCGCCCCCTGCGGCGGCAGGAGGTCGGGATAGGTGGCGCGGCGATTGTCGAAGACGAAGCGCCCGCCGCTCTCGACGTTGCGCCAGAAGATCTCGTCCCGGAACAGGGTCAGGGGCAGGGCGCGGGCGGCGTCGAGCAGGTCCGGCCGCCAGGTCTGCCCGAGGTCGGTCGATGCGCCGAGCCGGGGGCCGATCAGCGGCCGGTCGTAGGCGGCCAGCGGGGCGGCGCAGGCCAGCGCGGCCAGGGCTGCGGCGGCAAGGCGGTGCAGCCTCATGCCGGGTGGCCCCGCGGCACGGGCGTGTACCGGCCCGGTTCGGCGGCGGTGCTGCGCGCCAGTCCGGTGGCAAGCCCGGCCATGGCGAAGAAGAACACGCCGAGGTTCGGGGTCGAGGCGATCAGCAGCTCGGTCGCCAGCGTCGCGGCGCAGCCCCATTTCAGTGCGCTGACCGTCATCTGTGCCTCGCTGCCCCGCCCGCCGCGCACCCGCATCGCGAAGACGCTGGCGAGGAAGCCGATGAACAGCAGCGTGCCCGGCACCCCGAGGCTGCCGAGGGTGCTGAGCAGCCAGTTCGATGCCCGCGCGCTGCCGAGGCCCGCGCCGATCAGCCAGGTGTCGGTCAGGTTGCGCAGGGCCTGGGCGTTCCAGCTCATCCGCTCGACGCCGGAGTCGGTGCCGAGCTTCTCGAACACGGTCTCGTTCAGGAAGGCGGCCACCGGCTCGACCAGTTCGTAGGAGGCGTAGACGAGGATGACCGCGTGCCACAGCAGCAGCGCCCCGATGATCGCGGTCACGACCACCTGGCGTTGCAGCACCGAGCGCATCCGCGTGGCCGAGCCGTAGGCGACGTAGACGGCGACGAACAGCACGAGCCCCACGTAGGCCGCCGAGGAGGTGGAGCGCAGCAGGCAGAACAGCGCGATCAGCAGCATGACGAGGGCGAGCCGCGACTTCGGCTCGACCAGGTAGCGGTGCAGCCAGAAGCCGAACAGCCCCATCGAGAAGCTGCCGAAGCTCGATGCCTCGGGGAAGGCGCCGATCATCCGCTTCAGCCCCATCATCCGCGCCTCCCAGAGGATCGTGTAGTTGGCGGTGCGCAGCGGCTCCATGACGATCTCGAAGCCGCCCGCCGCGCTCAGCAGGTCGAGCAGCCCGAGCGCGAGGTTCAGCCCGGTCGCCACGGCGATCGCGCGGTCGATCTGCCGCGGATCGGGGTTCAGGCGGCTGAAGGTGGCGAGCGTCAGGAAGGCGGCGAGGCTGATCGACAGCGTGAAGAGCTGGGTCAGGTTGCCCGTCGTCGGACCCAGCGGAATCGAGCGGATGCCGTTGGCGTTGGCGCTGCGCGAGATGGTGAAGACCTCGGTCGCGCCGCGGAACACCGCGGGCACCCAGAAGGCCGACAGGATGCACCAGACGAACAGCACCAGGGCGATGCAGCCGGGCTGACCCGGGCGCACCGTTCCGATCACGCTGTCCGGCCCGCCCGGCCGCAGGAACACCATGCCGAAGACCGCGATCACGGCCAGTTCCTTGATCCCGAACGACGCGTTGCCGACCGCGGGCATGTTGAACGCGGCCGCCGCGCCGAGCGGCATCATCGCGAAGAACATCCACAGCCCCCGCCGCAGCCCGAGGACGAGCAGCGTGCCAATCATCGCGGCGGCGATGAACGTGCTGGACAGGATCTCCATGGCGCGACACCGTAGGGGCGGCCGCACCCTCCGCGGAAGGCGGCGGGGCGACGGGTTGGCCCGACACTATCCCCCAAGTCGAATCGATGGGAAGCATCCCCCGCCCGGGCCGCCCTTCGGCCGAACAATCGACGGGCCGCTTGCCGATTGTTCCCGGCCACGCTTCCAATCCGTGAAGAAAGTCCGGTGCATTTGACAATAATGCGGCTCTCGGCGGAACGTCCCGCTGCATTCCGACTGCACCACGCCCCGGGCGCCGATTCAGCCCCCGGACCCGACCGGAGCCGCCGCCGCGGTCCCTCACCAATGCCGCGCGCCCGCATTATCGCACCGGGCCGCAGGGAGTCATCGCATGAACGCCAGTTCCGCGCAGGGGCACCCCGATGCCGCCAGGAGCCCGGGGTCCCGGAGGCTGACCGATCTGGATGCCGTGGATGCGCGCGCCCTGATGGCGGCGCTCTGGCGGGGGCGCTGGCGGATCCTCGGGCTTTCGTTCGCGGCCGGGCTCCTGGTGTGGCTCGCGATGATGCAGGTGACGCCGACCTACAGCGTGACCTCGAAATTGATGCTCGACACCCGCAAGGCGCAGATCGTCGGCAGCAACGAGGTCGTCGCCGACATCGTCCCGAGCGAGCAGGTGGTCAACAGCGAGATCGCCGTGCTGCGCTCGAACATCGTCATCGAGAAGATGCTGGACGCGATGACCCCCGACCAGCTGGCCCTGCTCGACCCGGACCTGAAGCCGGAATCGCTGAAATCGCGGGTCAAGGGCTTCGTGAAGGGGCTTTTCGTCTCGCCGCCGCCGCCGCTTTCGCCCGAGGCGGAGGCGCAGGCGCATCGGATCAGGATGGTGGACGCGGTCCGGCAGATGCGCAACGTCTATGCCGAATCCGACAGTTTCGTGATGGCCATCCGCGTGGATTCCTCCAGCCCCGAACTGGCCCGCGACGTCGCCAACGGCCTGGCCGACGCCTATATCGGGCTCCAGCTCGACAACCGTCGCGCCGCGGTCAGCCGCGCGACGACCTGGCTCGAGGCGCGGCTCGCCGAATTGAAGGGGCAGGTGGAGGAGGCCGAGCGCGCGGTGGCGCGGTTCGAGGCCAAGAGCCTGATCGACGACGGCGGCACGCTGCAAAGCGTCACCGACCAGCTGGCCGACCTCAACAAGGAACTGGCGAAGATCCGGGCCGAGCGGGTCGCGGCCGAGTCCCGGCTCGACCAGCTGACCGCGCTGCTGCGCGACCAGGGGGTCGAGGCGGCGGCGCAGGTCCTCGAGACGCCGACGATGAAGGAGCTGTCGGCGCAGCTGCTGGAGCTGCGCCAGAACGATGCCGTCTGGGCCCGCAGCTATGGCGAGAGCAATCCGCGCCGGGTGCGGAACCGCCAGCAGATGGACGAGATCCTTTCGGCGATGCGGGTCGAGCTGGACAACGCGGTGGCCGCGCAGAGAAGCGCGCTGGTGCTGGCGCGCGGTCAGGAGAAGGGGGTCGAGGACAGCATCTCGACCCTCGAGGGCAAGGTCATGTCGATGACCGACAACCAGCTCGACCTGCGGCAGCTGAACCGCGAGGCCGACGCCTCGCGCCAGACTTACGAATCCTTCCTGGTCCGCATCGCCGAGGCGCGGGCCCAGCGGGAGCTTCAGCAGCCCGACTCGGTCCTCGTCGAACGCGCGATCCTGCCCGAGGCCCCGTCGGCGCCGCGGCCGATGCTCCTGGCGACGCTGGCGATGACGGTGACCGCAGCCTTCGCGGCTTCCTGGGTGCTGTTCGGCGAGATGACCCCGAACACCTTCCGCACCAGCCAGGAACTCAGCAACGCCACCGGCCTGTCGGTCCTGACCTCCCTGCCCAAGGGCAACTGGCCGGACACCGGCGACATGCTGGCCGACCTCAGGAACAATCCCTATTCCTTCTACGCCGAGAGGGTGCGCCAGCTGCGCACCGCGCTGAGCCTCAGGCGCGACACCACCGGGCGGGGGCAGAGCGTGATGATCCTCGCCTCGGCCCCCGGCGAGGGCAAGACGACGACAGCGCTGGCGCTGGCCCAGATGGCGGTGCTGTCGGGACGCAGCGCCATCGTGGTGGACTGCGACCTGCGCCGTCCGAAGGTTCTTGCCTCGCTCGGGTCGAAGGCGCCGTTGATGCACGACTTCGCGGATTTCATCGAGGACGAATGCGACCTGCCCGACGCGATCTGCGCGCCCGCGGGCTACGATTTCGATGTGCTCGCGGCGCAGCGCCCGCGCCGTGCGGCCGCCGACGCCCTGGCGGTCAGCTGGCTCGGTCCGGTGCTGCGCGAGCTCGAGCGGGCCTACGATTTCGTCATCGTCGACGCCCCGGCGCTGCTGGCGGTGCCCGATGCCCTGATCGCGGCGCAGGAGGTGAACACCAGGTTCTTCCTCGTCAGTCACGATCACACGCCGCGCAGCGCGGTGCAACGCAGCCTGTCGACCCTGGGCGAGATGGGCGTGGAGGTGCGCGGCCTGATCCTGAACAAGGTCGACGCGCGCACATCGACCGACACGGTGGAGGGAAAGTACGGATATGAATACTGGGTCAAGGACTCCTGGAGCGAACTTCCCGGCCGTCCCGGCTGGATCGGCGTTTCGTCCCGATCTGAAGGTGGCGATCATCCATTACTGGCTGGTCGGGATGCGGGGCGGCGAGAAGGTACTTGAATCCCTCTCGACGATGTTCCCGCAGGCGGACATCTTCACCCACGCCTACGTTCCCGCGAAGATCAGCGAGAAGCTGCGCCGCCACCGGGTGATCGTCACCTCGGTCGGGCGGCTGCCGATGGCGCACCGGCTGTACCAGAAGTACCTGCCGTTCATGCCGGCGGCACTCGATGCGCTGGACCTGAGCGGCTACGACCTGGTGCTGTCCTCCGAGGCGGGTCCGGCGAAGGGTGTCATCACGCCGGTGGACACGCCGCACCTGTGCTACTGCCACTCGCCCATGCGCTATATCTGGGACCAGTACCCCGTCTACCGCGCCAATGCCGGCTTCCTCACCCGCCAGCTGATGCCCGCCATGGCGCGGCGGATGCGCGCTTGGGACGTGGCGACGGCGGGCCGGCCCGACCGGATCGTCGCCAACTCGAACCACGTCGCCCGCCGGGTCGAGAAGTTCTGGCGCCGCGACGCCGAGGTGATCCACCCGCCGGTTGCGGTGGACCAGTTCCGGCCCGTGGCCGCCGACCAGCGCGGCGGCTATTACCTGTGGCTCGGCGAACTCGCCCCCTACAAGCGTCCCGACCTCGCCGTCGAGGCCTTCACCCGGCTGAAGCGGCCGCTGTTCGTCATCGGCGGACCCGACGCCGCCGAGGCGGAGCTCGCGCGCCGGGCGGGCGACACCGTCCGCTTCCTCGGCCGCGTCGACGACGCGCGCCTGCGCCGCTATCTCGCGGGCTGCCGCGCGCTGATCTTCCCCGGCGAGGAGGATTTCGGCATCGTCCCGGTCGAGGCGATGGCCTCGGGCCGGCCGGTCATCGCCTACGGGCGGGGCGGCGCGCTCGACTCCGTCGTGGACGGTGAGACGGGGTTGCTCTTCGACACGCAGAGCGTCGACTCGCTTGTCGACGCGGTCGAGCGGTTCGAAGCCTCGGGGCTGGAACAGGCCGATCCGCAGCGCTTCGTGCGTCACGCCGCCACCTTCGCCGAGCCGATCTTCCGCCAGAAGATGGCCCGCGTGCTGATGGAGATGGGGGTCGAGGGGGGCGTCCGGCCGAGCTATGTCGCGGCGGCCGAGTGACGCGCCTCAGGCGTAGCGCACGTCGATCACGAACCAGCCGTCGCTCGCGTCGAAGTGGTGGCAGCCGATCAGGCCCGGTGCGAAATCGGGCCTGACATGGCGCACCCGCCGCTCCTCGTAGTGGTCGAGGTCGAGACGCAGGATCTCCATCGCGTTCAGCCCCCAGCCGTAGGAGCCGCCCGAATTGTCCTGCGAGAAGCGCAGCACGCGGCCGTCGTCGGTGACGTGGATCCGCCCGCCGCCGCGCGCCGTCGCGGCATCTGTGACGACCGGGTTCAGGCGGTGCGGCACCAGCCGGTTCAGGGCGGGCCCGTCGACACGGTAGATGTGCAGGTCGCTGCAGAAGTCGCCGAAGCTGTCGCGTGACTGGTGGGTGAAGAGCCACCATTCCTCGCCCCGCCGGAACAGCACGCTGTCGGCGCAGGGCGTCCCCTCGAATGCGGTCGAGTAGAGGTCCCATTTCCCCGGGAAGTCGGTGCAGCGCCAGATCTCCAGCCGACCGGCGGCGTGGACCTCGGGCATCATCAGCAGTTCTCCCTCGTGCCAGAAGACGAAGGGGAAGGACATGTGGTGGGGCTGGCGCATCACCGTCTGCACGTCGACCAGCCCCTGCTCGGTCACCCGGCCCGCGCTGATGTGGCCGAAGCCGCGGGCGGGGTCCACGTCCTCGAAGAAGCACCAGGTCTCCTCACCCCGCCGGATCAGGAAGGGATCGGCCCAGAGCGAGATCCTGGGCATCGGCACCGGGCGCGCGGCGAGGGGATCGAAGTCCGCCGCCGTGCCGCGGCCGATCTTCAGGCCGAAGGCCCGCGGCAGATAGCCCTGCTTGCCCGCGATCCGGTGGCGCAGGCGCAGGTAGCCGCCGCGCAGGGACCGCCCGACGTAGCCCGGAAGCGCCGGCGGCGGAGGGGTGGCCACGGCGGGCAGCGGCCCGAGGTCCGCGGGCGTCCCGTCGCGCAGGCAGCGCGCGACCTCGCGCAGGATCATCTGCGCCGACTTCTCGCGCACGTAGGCGCCGTTGTGCGAGGCCAGCGGCTTGGTGTCGTAGACGGCACGGGCGATCACCCGCGGCGCGGCCCCGGCGCCGCGGAAGCATACCAGCGCGACGTCGGTGTGCGGCCGCCCGGCGGCGGCGGTCGCGGCGGGACTTTCGCCCGACTCGGAGACGACGCGCCACAGACCGTGG
>NZ_PNOS01000056.1 GCF_002869745.1 Oceaniglobus roseus | reverse complement strand
ACGGCCTCCACACCGCCACGCCGCCCGAAGTCCTCGTCACCCGCGTCACCGGTGCGGGCGACACCTTCATGGCCGCGCACATGGCCGCCAGCCTCGACGGCGCCCCGCCGCCCGAGGCGCTGGCCCGTGCCCTGGCCGCCGCCGCCACCTATGTTTCCGGAGACGTCACCTGATGCCCTTCCCGCTGCACTTTTCCGACGAGGTGGCCGAGGCCCGCGCGGCCGGACGGCCCGTCGTCGCGCTGGAAAGCACGATCATCACCCACGGCATGCCCTATCCGCAGAACGTCGAGACCGCGGTGATGGTCGAGGAGACGCTGCGCCGGGGCGGGGCCGTCCCCGCCACCATCGCCGTGCTCGAGGGGAAGCTCCACATCGGCCTCTCGGAGGAGGAGCTGACGCGGCTCGGCCAGGCGAAGAGCGTCGCCAAGCTTTCGCGCGCCGACCTCGCCGCCTGCATCGCCACCCGCGGCACCGGCGCGACCACCGTGGCGGCGACGATGATCGCCGCCCGCCTCGCCGGGATCGAGGTCTTCGCCACCGGCGGCATCGGCGGCGTGCACCGCGGTGCCGAGACGACCTTCGACATTTCCGCCGACCTGCGCGAGCTGTCCGAGACGCCCGTGACCGTCGTCGCCGCCGGCGCCAAGGCGATCCTCGACCTGCCGAAGACGCTGGAGGTGCTCGAAACCCTCGGCGTGCCGGTGATCGCCGTCGGCCAGGACGCCTTCCCCGCCTTCTGGTCGCGCGACTCGGGCCTGCCCGCGCCGCTTCGCATGGACACGGCCGAAGACATCGCCGCGGCCCACGTGACACGCACCCGCCTCGGCCTGCCGGGCGGCCAGCTGGTCGCCAACCCGATCCCGAAGGCCGAGGAGATCCCGGCCGCCGAACTGGCACCGATCATCGCGCAGGCGGTGGCCGAGGCCGGGGAACAGGGCATCACGGCGAAATCCGTCACGCCGTTCCTGCTGGCGCGGATCTTCGAGCTGACCGAGGGACGCTCGCTGCGCTCCAACATCGCGCTGGTGCTGAACAATGCGCGGGTCGCGGCGCGGATCGCACAAGAGATCATCGCCATCCGCGCCCCCGGCCCCTGAGGGCCCGCGGCAGCCGGCGCTCCATTGCACCCCGCGCCACGCCTTCCTAGATAGGGTGCATCCAATCGGGCCCCGCGTTTTCCATGACCAGATCCTCCGACGACCCCGCCGATCCCCGCAAGCGGCGCAACCCGTTGTTCGGCAGCCTGCGCGCCAGCTTCCTGACCGGCCTCGTCGTGATCGCGCCGATCGGCCTGACCGTCTGGCTGATGTGGACGGTGATCGGCTGGGTCGACGGCTGGGTCCTGCCCTTCGTCCCCTCGCGCTTCCGTCCCGAGAACTACATCGGCATCAACCTGCGCGGCGTCGGGGTGATCTTCTTCCTCGTCTTCACCGTGGTCGTCGGCTGGCTCGCCAAGGGGCTGATCGGCAAGTCGCTGATCCGCTGGGGCGAAAGCCTGGTCGACCGGATGCCGGTGGTGCGCTCGGTCTACAACGGGCTGAAGCAGATCGCCGAGACGGTGTTCGCCCAGTCCGAGACCTCCTTCGACCGCGCCTGCCTGGTGGAATATCCGCGCAAGGGGCTCTGGGCCATCGCCTTCATCTCGACCGACGCCAAGGGCGAGATCCGGAACGCCATGCCCGGCGACGGCCACAAGGTGACGGTGTTCCTTCCGACCACGCCAAACCCCACCTCGGGGTTCCTGCTGTTCGTCGACCGCGAGGACATCCACGAACTCGACATGACGGTGGAGGATGCGGCCAAGCTCGTGATCTCGGCCGGGCTCGTCTATCCGCCCGAGCGCCGCACTCCGCCCCCGACGCGGGAGGCGCGGGCGGCGGAATAGCCGTCCGGCCGGCGCCGCCCCCTGGCGCGGGGTCAGCCGAACATCGCCTCCAGGTCCACGGTCTCCTGCCGGTTCAGATCCCCCCGGTGCTCGGCCAGGAACCGATCCGCCGCCGCCCGACCCGCCGCCTTCAGCCGGGTCACGATCACCGCGGTCGGGATCGTCTTCGTGGCCACGTTCAGCTCGTTCATCAGGGCGTCGTCGGCGATCATGTGCATCCGGACGTATTTCATCGACCCTTCCGGCAGCCGCCCCGAGTCGAGCAGCTTCTGCACGAAGCGGATCGCGCGCATCTCGCGCAGGAGCGAGGAGTTGAAGCTGATCTCGTTGATCCGGTTCGCGATCTCGTGGGGCGTCTCGGGCACCTTGTCGCGCAGGATCGGGTTGATGTTCACCACCACGATGTCGTCGGGCAGGTCCATCTCGAACAGCGGGAACAGCGCCGGGTTGCCGGTATAGCCGCCGTCCCAATAGGCCTCGACCCGGTCGCCCTCGACAATCTCGACCGCCTGGAACAGCGTCGGCAGGCAGGCCGAGGCCATGATCGCCTGCGCCGTGATCTCCTCGCCCGTGAACAGCCGGATCTTGCCGGTGCGCACGTTCGTCGCGCAGATCACCAGCCGCGGCCCCTCGTCCGCGCAGACCTTGTCGTAGGCGAAGCGCGACACGATCCGCTCCAACGGGTTGCGGAACAGCGGCCCCAAGGCATAGGGGCTGACGATCCGCGCCAGCGCGTCGACCGTGGCGAAGGGCGGAGAGTTCTCGATCAGGCCGCTTACCACCCGCGTCGGCGGCGCCAGGGACGACACCCAGTCCTGCAGGGCCGGCGCGCGCAGGCCCGCCACCTGGGTCCAGAGCCAGTCGAGGTTCGCCCGCGCCGTCTCCCGTCCGCCGTGGACCAGCCCGGCCTTCAGCGCGGCACCGTTCAGCGCCCCTGCCGAGGTTCCCGAGATCCCCGCGATCTCGATCCCCTCGTCCTCCAGCAGCCGGTCGAGCACGCCCCAGGTAAACGCGCCGTGGGCACCGCCGCCCTGGAGCGCCAGGTTGATCCGCTTCACCTCCGCCATTCCGTTCCCTCCGACGTGTCCCCCCGACTCCGCACCATCGCGCCGCGCTCCGTTCCCCTCCGCGACAGCGACGGCAGCGCAGCATCGCCCACCTGCCGCCCCCTACCGCGAAGACGCGCGGTGCCGGAGCGGGTCCCATCCTACATGCTGCGGATGCGAAATGAAGGTCAACCGGGCCGGAAAGCAGGAAAATCCCGGCTTCGCCGTGAGGGCGATTCGCGGCGCCGGATACCGCTCAGGTTGCAAGCGATTCGTCCACTCGCCCGTCGCTCTCTGCGATGCGGCATCGGCGGCCCGTGCGGCGCACATGATTTGCAAACTTTGCAAAGCCCGGTGAATCCCGCGCGCAGCCAAGCAATCATGGCCTTTCGCCAGCGTGGACGACCGGATTTCCGGTTGGACAGCCCTTCGACGATCTGCAACGATACTGCGGCGCGGCCAAAAAAAACGCCCGCGCAAGGCGGGCGTCAAGTTATTGAGGCAGGTTTCATACAGGCAAGAAACCTATCGAGCAGTGCCTTCCTTATACGCAATTCCGCGACGGTATCCAAGGGCGAAAATTGCCAGTCCCGAGCAATCCCCGTAGGTTGGACGCCGATGCGAGCAGAACGAGAACGGAGATCCCGCCCATGCCTTGCCCCTTCGCCCCCACGGTCCTGAGGGCCGCCCTGGCATCGGCCGCGCTTCTCCTCGGCGCCGCCGCGACGGGCGCCGAACCCGCCCACGGCATCGCGATGTACGGCGAACCGGCCCTGCCCCCGGAGTTCACCGCCTTTCCCTACGTGAACCCCGAGGCGCCGAAGGGCGGGCGCGTGGTCTTCGCGGAAAGCGGCGGCTTCGACAGCCTCAATCCGCACATCCTCAAGGGCTCGGCCCCCTACGGCGTCGGCATCTACGTCTTCGAAAGCCTGATGGCGCGCAACTGGGACGAACCGTTCTCGCTCTACGGCCTGCTCGCCGAATCGGTCGAGACGGCCGAGGACCGCAGCTGGGTCGAGTTCACGCTGCGCCCCGAGGCGAAGTTCTCCGACGGCTCCCCGGTGACGGTCGAGGACGTGCTCTGGTCCTACGAGACGCTCGGCACCGTTGGCCACCCCCGCTACCTCTCCACCTGGGCCAAGGTCGAGAAGGCCGAGGCGACCGGCCCGCGCACCGTCCGCTTCACCTTCAACACCGTGGACCGCGAGCTGCCGCTGATCCTGGGCCTGCGCCCGATCCTGAAGAAGGCGCAGTACGAGGGGCGCGACTTCGCCGAAAGCACGCTCGACCTCGTGCCAATCGGCTCGGGCCCCTACACCATCGGCCGGTTCGAGCCGGGCCGCTTCATCGAACTGGACCGCGACCCCGACTGGTGGGGCGCAGACGTGCCCGCCATGCGCGGCCAGCACAACATCGGCCAGATCCGCTACGACTACTTCAACGACGCCAACGTCGCCTTCGAGGCCTTCAAGGCCGGCGAGGTCACCGCCTACCGCGAGCTGAACGCCGCCAAGTGGGCCGAGGGCTACGACTTCCCGGCGGTGCGGGACGGGCGGATCGTGAAATCGGAGATCCCGAACGACCGCCCCACCGGCATCGCGGGCTTCGTCATGAACACCCGCCGCGCGCCCTTCGACGACTGGCGGGTGCGCGACGCGATGCTCCACGCCTTCAACTTCGAATACATCAACCAGACGCTGAACAACGGCGAGCAGCCCCGCATCCGCTCCTACTTCGACAATTCGGTGCTCGCCATGGACCACGGCCCCGCCACGGGCCGCGTGAAGGACCTGCTCGCACCCTATGCCGACAGCCTCCTGCCCGGCGCGCTCGACGGCTACGACCTGCCGGTCTCCGACGGCACGGCGCGGAACCGCGCCGGTCTGCGCGCCGCCATGGACCGGCTGAACGAGGCGGGCTGGACCGTGCAGGATGGCGTGCTGAAGAATGGGCAGGGCCAGCCCTTCAGCTTCGAGATCCTGCTGAACCAGGGCGCGACCAACATCATGGGCGGCGGCTCGAGCCAGCAGATGATCGACATCTTCACGCAAGGACTCGAACGCCTCGGCATCTTCCCGAAGGTCACCGTCATCGACAGCGCCCAGTACACCGAGCGCACCAACGCCTTCGATTTCGGCATGGCCTTCTACCTGCGCTCGGTCTCCCTCAGCCCCGGCAACGAGCAGAAGCTCTACTGGGGCTCCGAGGCCGCCGGACAGCCCGGCTCGCGCAACTGGATGGGCGCACAGAGCCCCGCCATCGACGCGATGATCGACGAGATGCTGACCACGACCGACGCCGACGACTTCACCGCCGCGGTCAAGGCGCTCGACCGGGCGCTGACCACGGGGCGCTACGTGATCCCGATCTGGTACTCCGCCATCGGCCGCATCGCCCACTCGAGCGCGCTCCACTATCCCGAGGACCGGGTGTCGATCTACGGCGACTGGCTCGGCTTCCTGCCGGACGTCTGGTGGTACGAGGAGTAGCGGCGCGCCCCGCGGCCGAAAATCGGGCGACGCCTTGAACCGCTGGCAACCCGGCTCACGTCGCCGCACCGACCGGACCCGCCCGCCTGTTTCTTCTTTGCCCGAAATACTCCGGGGAGCGCAAGGGGCCGGCCCCTCGCTCCCGCAGCCTCCGCCGGGACGTCCGCCTCAGCCGAGGGAGGTGACCCAGAGGATCTCGGCATCCTCCCGCGAGGTCGAGATCACGTTGTGCCCCATGGTCGCGTCGTAATAGGCGCTGTCGCCCCGCTTCATGTCGAGGGGCGCGTAGAACTCGGTGCAGAGGCGGATCGTCCCCGTCAGCACCAGCAGGAACTCCTCGCCGTCGTGGCGCACCCAGCCGTCGAACTCGTCGAGGCTGCGCGCCCGGATCCGCGCCCGGTAGGGCAGCATCCGCTTGCCGGTCATCCCGGCGGCCAGCAGCTCGTGCTCATAGGTCGCCGTCGCCTGCGCGGTGCCCTCGCCCGCCTGCGTGACCGCCATCCGTCCGTTCGCCTGCGCCCGGCGCGGCGGGGTGAACAGCTGCGGCACCGTGATCTCCAGCCCCTGCGCCAGCTTCTTCAGCACGTCGTAGGTCGGCGACATCTGCCCATTCTCGATCTTCGAGAGGGTCGAGCGCGCCATGCCCGCCTGCCGCGCCGCCTGCTCCAACGTCCAGTTGCGCGCCTGCCTCAGGTCGCGCACCCGGGCGCCGAGATCCACCGGGCGCGCCTCCTCCTCCGCGCCCCCGGCGCGGGTCAGACGGAGCGGCAGGGGATCCTTCGGGTCGTCCATGCCCGCCCTATACGCCGCGGGCGGCGGCGTGGGCAATGGGGGCAGCGGGGGCAACGGGAGGGGCAGTCCCCGCATCTTGCCAAGCCTTCCGCACGGGACTAGCCAGAGGCATGCCGATCCCCTCCGATCCCGCCGCGGCCCCCTTCAACCTGACCGCCCATGTCCTGCGTCATGCCGCACGGGCGCCGGAGCGCATCGCGCTCGAGGTGCTGGACCCCGCCGCGCCCGAGACCTGGAGCTACGGCGCGCTCGAAGCCGCCGTGCTCGGCACCGCCACGGGTCTGCTCGAAACCGGGGCGCGTCCGGGCGACCGGGTGCTGATGCGGCTCGGCAATACCGTCGACTTCCCGATCGCCTATCTCGCCTGCCTCGCGGTCGATCTCGTCCCGGTGCCGACCTCATCGCAGCTGACGGCGCTCGAGATCACCGCCATCGCCGCAGCGGTGAAGCCGCGCCTGGTGCTGGCCGCGCCCGGCATCGCCCTGCCCGAAGGCGACGCGCCGGCGATGCCGCTTGCCGCCCTGCGCGCGCTGCGTGGCCGTCCGGCGGCCGCCTTCGCCATGGGCGACCCCGACCGCCCCGGCTACATCGTCTTCACCTCCGGCACCTCCGGCAGGCCCCGCGGCGTCGTCCACGCCCACCGCGCGATTTTCGCCCGCCTCGCCATGGTCGAGGGCTGGTACGGGCTGACCGCCGCCGACCGCCTGATGCACGCGGGTGCCTTCAACTGGACCTACACGCTCGGCACCGGCCTGATGGATCCCTGGACGGCGGGCGCCACCGCCCTGATCCCCGGCGCGGGCACGGGGCCGTCAGCCCTGGCTGCCATGATCGCGGAAAAGCGGGCAACGATTTTCGCCGCGGCACCGGGGGTTTACCGCCAGCTCCTCAGATCGGGCATGAAACCGACACCGCACCTGCGCCATGGCCTTTCCGCCGGCGAGAAGCTGCCCGAAGCCACCCGCGCGGCCTGGGAGGCGGCGACCGGCACCCAGGTCTTCGAAGCCTACGGCATGTCCGAATGCTCGACCTTCATCTCCGCCTCGCCGACGCACCCTGCACGGCCCGGCACCCTGGGCCGCGCCCAGCCCGGGCGGCGGGTGGCGATCCTCGGCCCCGACGGACCGCTGCCGCCCGACACCCCCGGCACCATCGCCGTCGCCGCCGGTGATCCGGGCCTGATGCTCGGCTACCTCGATGACCCCGTGGCCACCGCCGCCCGTTTCCAGGACGGCTGGTTCCTGACCGGCGACACGGGCACCATGGACAGCGACGGCCATGTGACCTATCTCGGACGCGACGACGACATCATGAACGCGGGCGGCTACCGCGTCTCGCCGCTGGAGGTCGAGGCCGCGCTGGCCGCCTTCACCAGCATTGCCGAGGCCGCCGCCGCCGAAGTCGCGGTACGCGAGGATGTCACCGTCATCGCCGCCTTCTACGCGGCACCCGACCCCGTGGACGAAACCGCCCTCGCCGCCCATTGCGCGGCAAGGCTCGCCCGCTACAAGTGTCCGCGCCTGTTTGTCCGCGTGGACGAGATCCCAAAGGGGGCCAACGGCAAGATCCTGCGCCGCGCCCTCCGCCAGATGTTCGAGGCCGCCGATGCAGACCGTCAAGCTTGATATCCTGTCCGATCCGATCTGCCCCTGGTGCTTCATCGGCAAGACCTATCTCGACCGCGCGCTGAACGCCCATCCCGACCACCCCTTCGCCCTGGAGTGGCACCCGTTCCAGCTGAACCCCGACATGCCGCCCGAGGGCATGGACCGCCGCGCTTACCTCGAAGCCAAGTTCGGCGGGAAGGAGAACGCTGTGCGCGTCTATGCGAAGATCGAGGAGACGGCGTCGGAGGCCGGCATCGCGATCAACTGGGAAGGCATCAGGCGCACCCCGAACACACTGAACGCCCACCGGCTGATCCACTGGGCGGGGCTGGAGCAGCGCCAGACCTTCGCCGTCGACCGCCTGTTCAAGGCCTATTTCCAGGACGGCCGCGACATCGGCGATCCCGCGACTCTGATCGAGATTTCCGAGGGCATCGGCATGGATCCGGCGATGACCGAGCGCCTGCTCGCCACCGATGCCGATGTCGAGGACATCCGCGCCCGCGACGCCCACGCCCGCAGCCGGGGCGTGACCGGGGTGCCGACCTTCATCCTCGCCAACACCCACGCCCTGCCGGGCGCGCAGCCGACGACGCTCTGGGCCGAGGTGCTGGAGGATCTCGCCGCCCAGGCCGCGGCGGAATGACCGCCGCCACCGATCCTTCGGCCCGGCGGCGGGCCCCGCGCCGACCGGGGCGGCCGATCGCGGCGATCGCCGGGAACCACGCCGCCCCGCCCGCCTTTTCCACCCACCGGACGTTCCCCGCGGAACCTCCGGTCCGGGCCGTTGCCGCGGCTCTCTCGTTCCAACGAAAGACGCCCGCGCCATGACCGCCCGCTCGATCCTCTCCGCCCCGACCGAACCGCTTTCCCGCCCCGAGTTCGTGGCGATGATGGCGGTCATGATGGCCATGGTCGCCTTCTCGATCGACGCGATGCTGCCCGTCCTGCCCGAGATCGCGGCCGAGCTCAGCCCCGAGAACCCGAACCAGGCACAGCTGATCCTGACCTCCTTCGTCCTCGGCATGGGGATCGGCACGCTCTTCGCCGGGCCGATCTCGGATGCCACCGGGCGCAAGGCGGCGATCACCGGGGGCTTCGTCCTCTACATCGGCGGCGCGCTCCTTGCCTCGCAGGCGCCGACGCTCGAGACGCTGCTGCTGGCCCGCCTGCTCCAGGGCCTCGGCGCCGCGGGGCCGCGGATCGTGTCGACCGCCATCATCCGCGACCAGTTCGAGGGGCGGCAGATGGCGCAGATCCTGTCCTTCGTGATGATGATCTTCATCATGATCCCCGCCGTCGCCCCCTTCGTCGGCTCCCTCGTGATCTCGGTCTTCGGCTGGCGCGGCATCTTCGGCGCCTTCATCGTCTTCGCGCTCGCGGGCTTCCTCTGGATGCTCCTGCGCCAGCCCGAGACCTTGGCCCCCGAGAACCGCCGCCCCCTCCAGGTCGCCAGCCTGAGATCCGCGCTGGTCGAGGTGCTGACCCACCGCATGGTCCGCCTCTACATCGCCGTCCTGACACTGGGCTTCGCGCAGATGTTCGCGTTCCTCTCATCGATCCAGCAGGTCTTCGAAGGCGTCTTCGACATCACGGATGCCTTTCCGCTGTGGTTCATGGGCATTGCGCTGATCTCGGGCACCAGCACCATCGTCAACGCCCGCCTCGTCATGCGCCTCGGCATGCGCCGCATGGCCATCGCCGCCTACGCGGTGCAGTCCGTGCTGTCGGCCGTGTTGCTGGCCCTGGGCCTGATCCACGCCATCCCGCAGGAGGCCGCCTTCCCCGTCTTCCTGTTCTGGGCGGCTTCGGTGTTCTTCATGGCGGGTCTCACCTTCGGCAACATCAACGCGCTGGCGCTGCAACCCATGGGCCATATCGCGGGCATGGCGGCCTCGGTCGTGGGCGCCATGGCGACCGTTCTTGCGGTGCTGATCGCGGTGCCCATCGGCCTTGCCTTCGACGGGACGGTGGTGCCGCTGATGATCGGCACGCTCGTCTGCTCGTCGCTCGCCTGGTACCTCATGCGCAAGTCGCGCGAGGCCGATCCGACGCCGAAGAAGACGATCCCCGCCAACTGAACCGACGCCCCAACCGAAAGCCCCCTCATGCCCGCACACCACGTTGCCGCCACCCCCGAGACCGTGCACTGGGGGCGCTTCTGGTCCGAACTGCCGCCGGTGCTGACCGTGAAGCCGGGCGAATCGGTGACGATCCAGACCTTCTCGGGGCGCGAGACGGTGCTGCCCGCCGAAGGCTCGGGCATGACCGTCGCGCCGGAGCTGCACCGGATCCTCGACGCGGGCCTGCCGCGCATCGCCCACCTGCTGACCGGCCCCGTCGCCATCGAGGGCGCGCGCAAGGGCGATGCGCTGAAGGTGCATATCGACAGGATCGACCTTGGCGCCGACTGGGGCTACAACACCGTGCGCCCGACCGCCGGCACCCTGCCCGGCGAATTTCCGGTCTCCTGCACGACCACCACGCAGATCCCCATCGACCGCGCGGCGAAGACGACGCGCCTGCCCTGGGGCGCGACCCTGCCGCTGGCCCCCTTCTTCGGCGTCATGGGCGTGGCCCCGCCGCCCGAATGGGGCGAGCTGACGTCGGTCCAGCCGCGGCTCCACGGCGGCAACCTGGACCTGAAGCACCTGACCGAGGGCGCGATCCTCACCCTGCCCGTCCATGTCGATGGCGCTCTCTTCTCCTGCGGCGACGGCCACGGCTGCCAGGGCGACGGCGAGGTCTGCATCACCGCGCTCGAAACCGCGCTGACCGGCACCTTCCGCTTCGAGCTGCTGAAGGACGCCTCCCACATCGACCTGCCCCGGGCCGAGACGCCCGAGGCCCTGATCTCCATGGGCTTCCACCCCAGCCTCGACACGGCGCTCCAGATCGCGCTGCGCCAGATGATCGCGATCATCCGCGAGGAGACGGGGATCACGGAGACCGAGGCCTACCAGTTCTGCTCCCTCGCCGTGGACTTCGCGGTGACGCAGTCGGTGAACCAGGAGAAGGGCGTGCACGGCCTTCTGAAGAAGGCGCTGCTGGCGAAGGGCTGAGCGCCCGGCCCCGCCCCAATTCCGCCCCATCGCGGTGCCAGGCTCCGGCTCGACCTGGATCTTATGGGATCGAGCCATGCCGTATCCTCGCGTTGCCGTCCTTGTGGACGGCGACAACGTCTCGGCGGAGCGCGCCGAGGACATCCTTCGCGCGGCGCGCGACTGCGGCCGGATCGACGTGCTGCGCAGCTACGTCGCTTCCGCCCAGTCAGGCTGGGCCGCCGCGCCGGCCTTCCGCCTGATCCACGCGGGGCCCGGCACCAATTCCGCCGGCCTGCTGCTCAGCATCGACGCGATGGAGCTGGCCCTTGCCGGCGGGATCGAGACCTTCGTTATCGCCTCCTCCGACGGCGGCTTCCGCCACGTCGCGCAGAGGCTCCGGGAAAGGGGCCATCATGTGCTGGGGATCGGAGAGGCGAAGGCGCCCGAGACGTTCCGGCTGGCCTGCGCCGTCTTCGAGGAACTGCAGGGCAATTCTGAGCCCGACGGTGCTGCGGTGAAAGCCATCTCGGCCGCCAAGCCGGTCCCGGCCCGGTCGACCTCGACCCCGGCAAGCGCAACGCCGCCCGTTCCCGTTGCCCGACTCACCGAACTGGACCGCCAGATCCGCCGGATGATCGAGGAACACAGCCTCAAGGGCCGCGGGATGCGGATCGCGGACCTTTCAGCGCAGATGAAGAACCGTCACGACATCAGGATCGGCAGCCTGCCGGAACGGAGGTGGCGGATCTACCTCACGCGACGGCCCGCGCTCTACGAGGTGGATCCCAAGAGCCCCGAGGCCATGGTACGGTTCAGGAAGGACGGCTTCGCGGCGCACTGACCCTGACGCGAGACCTCAGCCGCCGTCGCAGGGCCAGGCCGCCCCGTCCTGCGGCACCGCGGGATTGCGCAGCTCGGTTCCCGGCGCGATCCCGAGCGACTTCGCCAGACCGCCGTTGATCTCCAGCACCAGCATCACGTCGTCGCCGCCGGGAATCGGCGTCTCGTCCAGCGGCACGGCATTGCTGTGGACGCGGGTCACGGTGCCGGTGCCGTCCATGAAGATCATGTCGAGCGGAATCAGCGTGTTGCGCATCCAGAACGAGGTGGACTGTTCGCGAGGATAGACGAACAGCATGCCCGCGCTCTTCGGCATCGATTCGCGGTTCATCAGCCCCTGGGCACGTTCGCCATCGTCGTCGGCGATCTCGACGTTAAACCGCGCCTGCCCCCAGTCGCCCCTGAGTTCGGCGACCGTGTCGCGGCAGGCCGCGGCTTGCGACTGTCCTGCCGCAACCACGGCGGCCAGGGCCGCCGCGAGGGCCGTCACTCGTCGGAATGCAACGCTGCTTCCCATGTACTCACCTCCGTCGCGAGCCGCCCGCGCTTGCCCTGCGCGACGCGGACCGAGACCGCCTCGCCGGACTGCAGATCCGCGAGGCCGGACCGGCGCAGCACCTCTATATGAACGAACACGTCCTCGGGCTTGCCGAAGACATTGGCAAAGCCGAAGCCCTTGCCCTTGTCAAACCACTTGATCCGCGCCGGTTCCCGCGGGCCGCCTTCCAGCGCCGGGTCGAACAGCTCGCCTCGGGCCTCGTCGCGCGGCTCGCCCGTATCGGGCGCGCTGATCGACAGCACCTCGATCGCCTGCGCGCCGCGCGGCGTGTGCTGGACGTGGATCACCACGTGAGCACCGTCGGCGACCGAGCTCTGCCCGAAGTTCCGCAGGACATTGGCATGCAGAAGAATGTCGCCGGACACACCTTCGCCGACGACAAATCCGAACCCCTTGCCCGGGTCGAACCACTTCACATGGCCCTCGACTCTTTCCGGTCCGCCTTCGATATGTCCCATGACCCCCTGATGCCTCCTGTGGGAAGCTTCACCACCCGCGGGCGCAACATGCGCCACCAATTATGGACTCTTCAACAAAAACCGCGGAAACGCAAAGGTTTCCCGACATCCCGCTCAGGGATAAAGGCGCTGCACCTCCCATTGTCCCGGCTGGCGACCCGGAGTCCAGCGCTCCCGGTCGTGCAAGCGGAAGGCGCCGTCTGCCCAGAACTCGAAGGACACGGGCCGGATCCGGAAGCCGCCCCAGTGCGGCGGGCGCGCCGGGCTCTCGCCATGCTCCGACCGCGCCGCCTCGACCTCGGCCATCAGCGTCTCGCGGCTGTCGAGCGGGCGCGACTGCTTCGACGCCCAGGCCCCGAGACGGCTGTCGAGCGCGCGGGAGGCGTAATAGGCATCCGCCTGCGCGCCGTCCTCCTTCTCGACATGGCCACGCACGCGCACCTGCCGCTTCAGCGACTTCCAGTGCAGCACGAAGGCGGCCACGCCGGTCTCGGCCAGCTCGCGCCCCTTGGCACTGTCGTAGTTGGTATAGAACACGAAGGCCGCGTCCTCGATCTCCTTCAGCAGCACGATCCGCACGTCCGGCATCCCGTCGCCGTCGACGGTGGCCAGCGCCATGGCGTTCGGATCGGCCGGCTCCTGCGGCGCCGCCTCCTCCATCCAGGCGCGGGTCAGCGCGAAGGGATCGCTGCCGCCGAAGATGCTCTTGCCGTCCGTGCTCATGTCTGCGCCGCTCCTTGCCTGGCCCTGCCCTTGATGACGCGCCGACAATGGCCTAAACGGCGAAGGATTGTAAGATCGGGCGAGGAGTTATCCGACATGTCGAACCAGCTGATGGCAGGAAAGCGCGGTCTTATCATGGGGCTGGCGAACGACAAGTCGATCGCCTGGGGGATCGCCCGCGCCGTCGCCGACGCCGGGGCCGAACTCTGCTTCTCGTACCAGGGCGAGGCGCTGCTGAAGCGGGTCAAGCCGCTCGCGGCCGAGGTCAACTCCGACTTCGTGCTGCCCTGCGACGTGGGCGACGCGGCGTCGATGGACGCCCTCTTTTCCGAGATCAAGCAGAAGTGGGGCGGGCTCGACTTCCTCGTCCACGCCATCGGCTTCTCCGACAAGAACGAGCTTCGCGGCCGCTACGTCGACACCAGCCGCGAGAACTTCCGCATGTCGATGGACATATCGGTCTACTCCTTCACCGCCGTGATGCAGCGCGCGGAAAAGCTGATGGAGCCCGGGTCGGCCGCCCTCACCCTCACCTACTACGGCGCCGAGAAGGTGATGCCGCACTACAACGTCATGGGCGTGGCCAAGGCCGCGCTCGAGGCGTCGGTGAAATACCTGGCCGAGGACCTGGGCAAGGACGGCATCCGCGTCAACGCGATCTCGGCCGGGACGATCAAGACGCTGGCCGCCTCGGGCATCGGCGACTTCCGCTACATCATGAAGTGGAACGAGTACAACTCGCCCCTGCGCCGCAACGTGACCCAGGAAGAAGTCGGCAAGGCCGCGCTGTTCCTGCTCTCCGACCTCGGCTCTGGCACCACGGGCGAATGCCTGCACGTCGACGCGGGCTACCACGTCGTCGGGATGAAGGCCGTCGACGCGCCCGACATCGCCAAGGGCTGAGGGGGCTTCGCGATGAACTGGGCACGGATCCGCACCGCCGAGGGCAACACCGTCACGGGCGTGATCGAGGGCGGGCACCTGCATCCGCGTACCGCCCTCGGCAGCGCGGACGGCGCGGGCAATCCCGTGGCGCTCGACACCGCGACCCTGCTGCCGCCGGTGGAGCCCCACAAGTTCATCGGCCTCTGGAACAACTTCCACGCCTCCGCCGAGAAGGCGGGCAACACCATCCCCGATCATCCGCTGTTCTTCCTGAAACCGCTCTCGAGCCTCGCTGGCCCCGGCGCCACCGTCACGATCCCGCCCGAGGCGGGCCGCGTGATCTTCGAGGGCGAACTCGGCATCGTCATCGGCGCGCCCGTCACCCGCGCGACCGAAGAGGAGGCAGCGCACGCGATCCTCGGCTATACCTGCGTGAACGACCTGACCGCGATCGAGGTTCTGACCGCCGATCCCGCCTTTCCGCAGTGGACCCGCGCCAAGGGCTTCGACGGCTTCGGCGTGATCGGCCCGGTCATCGCCACGGATCTCGACTGGCAGGCCCTGAGCGTGAAGGTCACCGTCAACGGGCGCGAGCGGCAGTCCTACCCGGCCGCCGACATGATCCTGCCCCCGGCGCGGATCGTCAGCCGCCTCAGCCACGACATGACGCTGATGCCGGGCGACGTCATCGCCTGCGGCACCTCCCTCGGTGCACGGCCGGTGAAGGCGGGTGACGCGGTCGAGGTGGTGATCGAGGGCATCGGCGCCCTGCCCGTCACCATGGCCGCCGCCGGCTGAACTGGCGCCATTCCAGCCGTCCCGTTTGTCGTTCTGCTGATCCTCTGACGCATCCGCCGCATTTTTCGGCAGATGCGCAGCTTTTGCGCCCTTGCCCTGCCATGGCGGTGCCTCACATCCTTGGTCAACGGATCGGGCATAGCCTATCCGGAGCAAGGCCCGCCGCAGCGCGGGCCACGGAGCGGGACTTGGCGGGACGCGTCCTGACCAACCGATCCCGCAGGGCGTGCACCGGGGCCGCAACGACGGCCCCCCGCGCCCGCGGCGTCCAGCCGGCCGGAGGGCCGCCGGACGCCGACCAGGACCGCCGGGGAGGGCGGGACCCGAAACAGCCGCGCGGCCGGGGGTTCCGGCCGTCCGAACAGCAACCCCGGAGACTCCCCGATGATCGAGATCGCCTTCGTCGCCTGCCTCGAAGCCCAGATGTCCACCTGCCGCAAGGAACAGCTGCTGTTCAGCGACGTGCCGCTGATGGTCTGCATGCTCCAGGCCCAGACCCAGCTGGCCCAGTGGAGCGAAAGCCACCTCGGCTGGAAGATCACCCGCTGGACCTGCGCCGCCTACGATCCCTCGCGGGTCGAGGCCTGAGGCGCGAAGGGTCAAGGGGCACAGCTCTTGCAGAACGGCGTGTCGGGCAGCAGCGCCAGCCGCGCCTCGCCGATGGGCGCGCCGCAGGTGCTGCATGTGCCGTAGGTTCCCGCGTCGATCCGGCCGAGCGCCGCGTCGATGCGGCGGATCTCGCGCAGCTCGCTCTGCCCGAGCGTCTCCAGCACCTCGTCGCCCTGCCGTTCCGAGGAGCGGTCCTCCCAGTCCGCGGGCGGCGTCTCGTCCAGGGTCCGCTCGGCGCGCCGCAGCTGCTCGTCAAGCTCGCGCCGCCGCTGCAACAGCGCCGCGCGGTAGGTGTCGAATGTCATGGCCATCTCCTCAGGCTTTGGCCCCTTATGGTCCGGACGACTCGGCCTGGCCTTGATGTCGATCAACCGACCGCGGCGGCGGGGCGCGGCGTCGTGGCGTCCCGCCCCGTCTTCCCATCGCCGGATCAAGTGTCTAGATAGACGGCAACGCCCGCCACCTCGAGGATCCGCGATGACCGACACCCCGACGCCGAGCCCGAAGGACTCCCGGCGCGACTCCACGCGTCTGCCCCACGAGAAGGGCTTCCACATCTCCTGGGACCAGATCCACCGCGACAGCCGCGCGCTGGCCTGGCGGCTCGACGGACAGGGCCCTGACGACGGCGCGTGGAAGGCGGTCGTCGCGATCACCCGCGGCGGCATGGCCCCGGCGATGATCGTCAGCCGCGAACTCGACATCCGCACCGTCGACACGATCAGCGTGAAGTCCTACGACCACCAGACCCAGTCCGAGGCGCGGGTGCTGAAATCCCCCGACCACGAGCTGATGGGCGACGGAACCGGCATCCTGATCGTCGATGACCTGGTGGATTCGGGCCGCACCCTGGAACTGGTGCGCGCGCTCTATCCCAAGGCGCATTTCGCCACCGTCTATGCCAAGCCCAAGGGCCGGCCGATGGTCGACACCTTCATCACCGAAGTCAGCCAGGACACCTGGATCTTCTTCCCCTGGGACATGGCGCTGCAATATGTCGAACCCTACCGCGGCGGCGTGTGACCGGCTGCGCCCCGCGGTCTTCCGGCTGCTCGACCTCGCCTTCCAGGGCGGTCTGATGGTGAAGGGCGCCAGCGCCCTGGCCGAGCTTGCGGGCGGCCTGCTGCTCCTGATGGTCGCCAATGCCCAGATCGTCGCCGCGGTGAACGGCTTCACCGCGCCCGACCTCGCCGCGACCCCGCCCGACCTGATCGCCCGCCTGCTCGGACACCTGATCGGGGGCCTGATCGGGGGCCTGTCGATCCAGACCCAGCACTTCTACGCGCTCTACCTGATGGTGCACGGGCTTCTGAAGCTGTCGGTGGTCGTCCTGCTCGCCTGCCGCCTGCCCTGGGCCTATCCCCTCGGCATGCTCGTTCTGGCGGGCTTCGTGGGCTACCAGATGCAGCATTTCCTGCGGGACGGCGGCCTTGGCCTGCTGGTGCTCAGCGGCTTCGACGCCCTTATGATCGGCCTCGTCGCCTGGGAATACCGCCAGCTGCGCAGGATCCGCTGCGCGCTCAGCCCGCGCCCGGCCGACTGAGGATCCCGCCCCCGACCGCCGCGCCCACCCCTGTGGTCGTCGGGCACGACGTGGGCAGCCCCCGCGCCACGCGCACCGCGAGATGGGCGAAGGCCTGCGCCTCCAGCATGTCGCCGTCGAGCCCCGCCGCCTCCACCGGCGCCACCGGACAACCGACCGAGGCGGCGATCATCTCCATCATCACCGGGTTGCGCCGCCCGCCGCCCGTCACCAGCACCCGCTCCGGCGGGCGCGGACAATGCTCCATCCCGGCCGCGACGCTCAACGCCACCGCCGCCGTCAGCGTCGCCGCCCCATCGGCGCCGGACAGGGCCGAGACCGCGTCGCCGAGCCAGGCGAAGTCGTTCCGGTCCAGCGACTTCGGCGGCATCCTGCGGAAATATCCCTGGCCCATCAGCCGCTCCAGGATCGCCTGGTCGGGCGTTCCCTCCGCGGCCAGCGCCCCCTCCCGGTCCAGCGCCTCGCCCCGCCGCAACTGCATGAAATCGTTGAGCGGCGCGTTGGCGGGTCCCGTGTCGAAGGCAAGGCAGGCGCCCGGCGCCTCGGGCTCGGCCACCGCCGGGTCGACCCAGGTCATGTTGCCGACCCCGCCGAGGTTCAGGAACACCAGCGGCCGCTCCGCCCCCGTCCAGCGCGCACAGGCGTGGTGGTAGAACGGCGCCAGCGGCGCCCCCTCGCCGCCGAGCCGCACGTCCGCGCTGCGGAAATCCCAAACCACCGGCAGCCCCAGCACCTCGGCCAGCACCCGACCGTCCCCGCCCTGCCGCGTCCCCCGCCCGCGCGGGTCGTGCGCCAGGGTCTGGCCGTGGAAGCCGACGAGATCGACGCCCTCGAACCCCGACAGCACCTCGGCATGGACCGCCTCGACGATCTCGATCGCCGCATCGCCGCCCTCCCACAGCCCCATGGCCGCGCGCAGCACCGCCCGCTCGGCATCGGTGTAGGCGCGGTAGCGGCTCTCGCCGAAGCCGAAGATCGAGACGCCGTCGCTCAGCACCACCGCCGCGTCGACCCCGTCGAGCGAGGTGCCCGACATCGCCCCGAGCGCCCGGAGGGGTCCCGCCTTCACCGCCGCCGCAGCCGTCTCGCCCATGTCCCTTTCCCTTCCCCCGCACCGCGGATATAGAGGCCTCGGCGCAAGATTGGACGAAGCCCCGATGACCTACCACCCGAAATCCGACTTCCTGCACGTGATGATGTCCCGCGGCTTCCTTGCCGACTGCACGGACTACCAGGGCCTCGACGAGGCGATGCTGAAGCCCGGCACCCCGGCCTATATCGGCTTCGACGCCACGGCGAAGTCGCTGCACGTCGGCTCGCTGATCCAGATCATGATGCTGCGCTGGCTGCAGAAGACCGGCGGCAAGCCGATCACGCTGATGGGCGGCGGCACCACCAAGGTGGGCGATCCCTCCTTCCGCGCCGACGAACGCCCGCTGCTCACGCCCGAGGCGATCGACGCCAACATCGACGGCATAAAGCAGGTCTTCGCCAAGTACCTGACCTATGGCGACGGGCCGTCGGACGCGCTGATGATCAACAACGCCGAGTGGCTCGACGGGCTCAACTACCTCGAGTTCCTGCGCGACATCGGCCGCCACTTCTCGATCAACCGGATGCTGGCCTTCGAGTCGGTGAAGTCGCGCCTCGACCGCGAGCAGTCGCTGTCGTTCCTCGAGTTCAACTACATGATCCTGCAGGCCTACGATTTCCTCGAGCTGAACCGCCGCTACGGCTGCGTGCTGCAGATGGGCGGCTCGGACCAGTGGGGCAACATCGTCAACGGCATCGACCTGACCCGCCGGGTACTCGACCACCAGATCTTCGGTCTGACCTCGCCGCTGCTGACCACCTCGGACGGCAGGAAGATGGGCAAGACCCAGTCAGGCGCCATCTGGCTGAACGCCGACATGCTCTCCCCCTACGAGTTCTGGCAGTTCTGGCGGAACACCTCCGACGCCGACGTGGGCCGCTTCGCGCGCCTCTACACCGAGTTGCCGCTCGACGAGTGCGCGCGTTTCGAAAAGCTCGAGGGGGCCGAGATCAACGCCGCCAAGATCGTCCTGGCCAATGCCGTCACTACCCTCTGCCACGGGCCCGACGCGGCCGCCGCGGCCGAGGCGACGGCGCGCGAGGTGTTCGAGAAGGGCGGCGTCGGCGACGACCTGCCGACCCTCGCCCTGACCGGCGCGGAGGTCGAGGGCGGCATCTCGGTCGTGCAGCTGATCGTCCGCGCGGGCCTCGCGAAGACCGGCAAGGAGGCCAAGCGCCTGATCGCCGAGAACGGCGCGCGGATCGACGACGCGCCGCTGACCGACGCCGGGATGATGCTCGACGCCGCCGCCCTCGCCAGCCCGATCAAGCTCAGCGCGGGCAAGAAGCGCCACGCCCTGGTCACCCTCACGCCCTGACCCATCTTTGCTTCACAAATATCCCGGGGGGCTGCCGCAGGCAGCGGGGGCAGCGCCCCCTCCCCGGCCTGCCACAGGAGATGCGATGACCACGGTTCTCGACCGCATCAAGGCCTACAAGCTGGAAGATGTCGCCGCCCGCAAGGCCGCCCGCCCCCTGTCCGAGGTCGAGTCCGCCGCCCGTGACGCGCCGAAGGTGCGCGGCTTCGCGGCGGCGCTCAGGGACAAGGCGCGCGAAGGCTACGGGCTGATCGCCGAGATCAAGAAGGCAAGCCCGTCGAAGGGCCTGATCCGCGCCGATTTCGACCCGCCCGCCCTGGCCCGCGCCTATCAGGACGGCGGCGCCGCCTGTCTATCCGTGCTGACCGACGCGCCCTCGTTCCAGGGCGACGACAGCTACCTCACAGCCGCGCGCGAGGCGGTGTCGCTGCCGGTGCTGCGCAAGGATTTCATCTACGACCCCTGGCAGGTGGCCGAGGCGCGGGCGCTCGGCGCGGACTGCATCCTGATCATCCTGGCCAGCGTCGAGGACTCCCAGGCGGCCGAACTGGAAGCCGCGGCGCGGGACTGGGGCATGGACGTGCTGCTCGAGGTCCACGACGAGGCCGAGCTCGAGCGGGCGAGCCTGCTGAAATCCCCCCTCATGGGCATAAACAACCGCAACCTCAAGACCTTCGAGACCTCGCTCGACACCACCCGCCGCCTCGCCCGGCTGGTGGACCAGGGCCGCACCATCGTCGCCGAATCCGGCCTCTCCTCGCCCGAGGACCTGGCCGACCTGGCGCGTTACGGCGCGCGCTGCTTCCTGATCGGCGAAAGCCTGATGCGGCAGGACGACGTCGCCAGGGCCACCCGCGCCCTGCTCTCCGACCCGCTGACCGCGCCGGGGCGCTGAGGCGATGGCGCTGACCCATTTCGACGCCGAGGGCAACGCCCACATGGTCGACGTCTCGGACAAGGCCGTGACGGCGCGCATCGCCACCGCCACCGGCCACGTCCGGATGCGGCCCGAAACGCTGGCCATGATCGTCGAGGGGCGGGCGAAGAAGGGCGACGTCCTCGGCGTCGCGCGGCTGGCGGGCATCATGGGGGCGAAGAAGACGGCCGACCTGATCCCGCTCTGCCACCCCCTGCCCGTCACCAAGGTGTCGCTGGAGCTGACCCCCGACGACGCCCTGCCCGGTGTCCGGGTCGAGGCGACGGTCAAGACCACCGGGCAGACCGGCGTCGAGATGGAGGCGCTGACCGCCGTCTCGACCGCCTGCCTCACGGTCTACGACATGGTGAAGGCGGTCGAGAAGACCATGGTCATCGGCGAGATCCGCGTGACCCTGAAGGACGGCGGAAAGTCGGGCCGGTTCGAGGCGCCATGATCTCGGTCGACGACGCGCTCGCCCGGGTGTTCGACCTGGTCGCCCCGCTCGGCCCCGAGACCGTGCCGCTGCGCGCCGCCGCGGGCCGGGTGCTGGCCGCGCCGGTGC